>NZ_JBIVXY010000003.1:0-444168 GCF_044769485.1 Kitasatospora sp. NPDC090308
TGCTGGTTGCCGCCGGAGAGTTTGCGGACTTCCGTCTCGATGGAGGGGGTGCGCACCCGTAGGCGGTCGGCGTAGTGCCGGGCGAGTTCGCGCTCCGCGCCGCGGCGCACGAAGCGCAGGCGGCGCAGGCGTTGCAGGACGACGGTGGAGGTGTTGTCGCGGATGGAGCGGTGCAGGAACAGGGCTTGGGCTTTGCGTTCCTCGGGAGCCAGGCCGAGGCCGGCCCGGATGACGGCGCCGGGTTTCCCGGAGGGCAGGCGGTGGCCGTCGAGGGTGACGGTGCCGGTGTGGATGGGGCGGTCGCCGGCCAGGGCGAGGGCGAGTTCGGAGCGGCCGGCGCCGATCAGGCCGGCCAGGCCGACGACTTCGCCGGCGCGCACCTGCAGGTCGATGTCGTGGACGTCGTCGGTGCTGACGCCGCGGACGTCCAGGACGATGCGGTCGGTGGCGACGTGTTCGCGGGAGAACATGGCGGACAGGTCGCGGCCGACCATCAGGCGTACCAGTTCGCCCTCGTGGGTGGCGGCGGTCTCCAGGACGCCGGCCAGGGCGCCGTCGCGCAGCACCGCGATGCGGTCGGCGAGTCGGAAGATCTCCTGCATGCGGTGGGAGACGTAGATGACGGCGATGCCGTTTTCGCGCAGGCGGCGGATGAGGGCGAAGAGCGCTTCGACCTCGTGGTCGGAGAGCGAGGAGGTGGGCTCGTCGAAGGCGATGACCTTGGCCTGGCCGGTCAGGGCGCGCATGATCTCGACCAGTTGGCGTTGGGCGGGGGTGAGTTGGGAGCCGAGCAGGTCGGGGTCCAGGACGCCGGCGAAGCCCAGGTGTTCGAGGTCGGCGCGGATGCGGCGGCGTAGTTCGGCGCGGTCCAGGCGGCGTCCGGCCGCGCGGGGCAGGGAGCCGGCGTAGACGTTCTCGGCGACCGAGACGTGCGGGATGATCTCGGGTTCCTGCGGGATGATCCGGATGCCGGCGCGGCGGGCGTCGATGGGCGAGGAGAGCTGGACGGGCTCGCCGTCCAGCAGCACCCGGCCCTCGGTGGGCTGGTGGTCACCGGTGAGGATCTTCAACAGGGTCGACTTCCCGGCCCCGTTCTCCCCCATCAACGCGGTCACCCGACCGGCCGGGAAATCCAGGGTGACACCGGCAAGAGCCTGCACGGCATCGAAGCGTTTGACGAGGTTCTCGACGCCTGCGCCGCTGCCGGGGCTGCCGGTGGCGGGGGAGGGCGGCCTCTCGGCGGGTGTGGTCATGGCGGGCCTCGCTGGAGAGTCTGGGCGGTGGGGCGGAGGGAGAAGGGGTGCCGGTGCGGCCCGCGAAGGGGTGGACACGGGGCCGCACCGGCGGTCACGCGGGGAGCGTCAGCTGCAGGAGGCGCCGGCGCTCTTCCAGGTGGTGGCGTCGACCATGGTGGTGGGGGCGAACGCCTCGGCGGGGAAGTCCTTGCCGTTCTTGAGCTTGTCGTACATGGTCTGGACGGCCAGCGCGCCGACGTCCTTGCCGTTGATGAACAGCGCCGCCTTCATCCCGGTCGGCGCGGCGCTCTGCCAGTCCTTGCACGCCAGGTAGGCGCCCAGGCCCACACCGATCACGTCGTCGGCCTTGAAACCGGCGTTGGCCAGCGCGGTCACACCGCCCTGCACGTTCTCGTCGTTGCAGCCCCACACGATCCAGTGCTTGACCCCCGCGTTGGCCGTCACCGTCGCGGCGATCTTGTCCTGCGCACCGGTGGGCGTGTTGTCGGTGGCCACGTCGATCTTCTGCACCTGCGCGCCCGCGGCCGCCGCGAACGCCGCGTCGGCCGCGCCGACCCGGTCGCCGCACACGGTGACGTCCTGCTTCCACGCCGAGACGATCCGGGTGTCGGCCGCGCTCCAGCCCGCCTTCTTGAACTCCTCCGCGGCCCGCTTGCCCACCTCCCCGCCCATCTGCTGGCCCGAGAACCCGATCCGCGCGATCAGCCCCGCCTTGTCACACGAGGACGGGTCCGGGCCGGTCGCGCAGATCTGGTCGTCCGAGGTCAGCAGCGCCACCTTCGCGTCCTTCGCGGTCTGCACCACCTGCGGGCCCACCGCCGGGTCCGGCACTACGATGATCAGACCGTTGCTCTTCTGCGCGATGGCCGACTGCACCTCGCTGATCGTCTTGTTCGCGTCGTTGCCCAGGTTCACGACCTTCAGGTCGATCCCCAACTCCGCGGCCTTCGCCTTCGCACCGTCCGCCTCACCGATGAAGTACTCCTGATCACCCTGCTTCTGCAGGTACGTCAACGAGATCTTCCCGTTGACCGGGGCCACGCTGCCGGCGGAGGAGGTGGACTCCTTGCCGGTGGAGCAGCCGGTCAGCGCGAGGGAGGCGACCAGGGCGGCGGCGCCGAGGGCGGCGGCTCTCCGAGTGGTGGGGGTGAGGGACATGTTCGGCTCCAGGAGGGGTGGGGGTGCTGAGTGGAAGGGGCGGTACGGGGGAAAGGTGGTCGGGGGCCCGGGCGGCGGCGGTGGCGCGGCGCTCAGGCGAAGCGGGCGGAGACGCCGCCGTCGACGGGCCAGTCCGCGCCGGTGACGAACCCGGAGAGGTCGGAGAGCAGGAAGGCCACCACGGCGGCGATGTCCCCGGGGGTGCCGAGGCGGCCGAGGATGTGCTTGTCCAGCGCTTCCCGGCGGACCTGCGGGGGGTTCTGGGCGAAGTACTCGGCGAGCAGGTCGGTCTCGATGTAGCCGGGGCTGACCGCGTTCACCCGCACGCCCCGGGGTCCGACCTCCAGGGCCAGGCTGCGGGTCAGGCCGACCAGGCCGGACTTGGCCGCCGCGTACGGGAACATGCCGGGGCAGGTCAGCGAGGCGTGCATGGAGGCGATGTTGACGATCGAGCCGCTGCCGCGGTCGAGCAGGTCGGGCAGGACGGCGCGGGCCACCAGCCAGGCGCCCTTGAGGTCGACGCCGAACACCTCCTCCCACTGGTCGACCGTCATGGCGACCGGGTCGGCGTAGGAGTTGCGGCCGGCGTTGTTGACCAGGCCGGTGGCGGGGCCGAGCCGCTCGCGCAGGGCCGCGACGGCGGTCGCGACCCGCGCCTCGTCGGTGATGTCGCAGGCGGCCGCGGCGGTGGCCGGGCCGAGCCGGTCGGCGAGCCGGGCGGCGCCGTCGCCGTCGATGTCCAGCAGGCCGACCCGGGCCCCGGCGCCCACCAGGGTGGTCGCGATGGCGGCGCCGATGCCCCGGGCGGCGCCGGTGACGAGGACGGTGTGGCCGGAGAGGTCGATCATGTGGTGCTTCCGTTCCGGACGGGGTGCAGGAACTCCTCGAACTCGGCGAGGAACCGGTCGACGCCGGCGGTCTCCTGCGGGTCCAGGGCGCGCGCGGGGCGGCGGCAGTACGGGCTGTCGATCAGACCGCGGCGGAACGAGACCAGCTTCTCGACCGCGATGATCAGCTCGACCTCCTGCATCCAGTACGCGAGGTAGGGGGTGAGCCGGGCGTGCAGTCGCAGGGCGTCGTCGTGCGCCCCATCGTGCCAGAGCTCCCATATCCGCTGGTAGACCTCGGTGAAGGAACAGCCCGGCTGCACCCCGGTGATGCCGCGGCGCAGGCCGTCGGCCAGTTGCAGGCCGGCGTAGCCGACGAAGGCGCGCAGGGCGGGGGTGCCGCCGGCCAGGTCCTCGGCGAGGCGGCCGGGCAGCGCGGTCTCGATCTTCACCGCGACCAGGTTGGGGTGCTCGTCGGCCAGGCGGCGCAGCCCGTCCGCGGTGAACGAGGAGCCGGTCTGGGCGGGCGCGTACTGGAGGATCACCGGGACGGGGGCGACGGCGGCCAGCACCGCGGTGACGTGCCGGTGGACCTCGGCGGCCGACGGCCCGAGGAAGTGCGGCGGCAGCAGGTTGACCGCGTCCGCGCCCGCCCCGACGGCCTCGGTGGCGCGCCGGACGGCCAGCCGGGTGGCGTGGTCGGGGATCGAGACCACGGCGGCCACGTCGGGCCGGGCGCCGGTCAGGTCGAGCAGCCGGTGGGTGAGCAGTTCCCGTTCGGCGTCGGAGAGTTTGTGGAACTCGCTGGCGAAGCCGGGGAACATGACGGCGCTGACGCCGGTGTCCAGGACGTGGCGCACCACCCGGTCGAAGCCCTCGAGGTCGAGGTCGCCGTCGTCGGTGAACGGCACTTCGAGCACCGGCATGACGCCGCGCAGCAGGCTCGCGGCCCCGGGCCGGTCGGTGGAGGCCGGGCCGGTCGCGTCGGTCGGGTCGGTCGCGCTCATCAGAAGGGGGCCTTTCCGGGCTGGTCGCCGCTGCGGCCGACCAGGAAGTCCAGGTCGACGCCCTGGTCGGCCTGCAGGACGCGCTCGACGTACAGCCGGGTCCAGCCGCGCTCGCCCTGGGCGGGGCGGGGCGGGGGCGTCCAGGCGGTGCGGCGGGCGAGCAGTTCGCCCGGGTCGACGTCCAGGTGCAGGGTGCGGGCGGCGACGTCGAGTTCGACGGTGTCGCCGGTGCGGACCAGGGCGAGCGGGCCGCCGACGGCGGCCTCGGGCGCCACGTGCAGCACGACGGTGCCGTAGGCGGTGCCGCTCATCCGGGCGTCGGAGATCCGCACCATGTCGGTGACGCCCTGGGCGAGCAGCTTGGCGGGCAGCGGCAGGTTGCCGAGTTCGGGCATGCCCGGGTAGCCGCGCGGGCCGAGGTTGCGCACCACCAGGACGGTGTCGGCGTCGACCGCCAGCTCCGGGTCGTCGGCGGCGCGCAGGTACTCCTCGATGCCGTCGAAGACCAGGGCCGGGCCCCGGTGGTGGAGCAGCGCGGGGGAGGCGGCGGACTGCTTGAGGACGGCGCCGCCGGGGGCCAGGTTGCCGCGCAGCACGGCGGTGCCGTTGTCGGCGCTCTGCACCGGGTTGTCCAGGGGCCGGATCACCTCGCGGTCCCAGACCCGGTGCCCGGCGAGGTTCTCGCCCAGGGTGCGGCCGGTGACGGTGGGCGCGCCGAGGTCCAGCAGGTCGCCGAGCTCGGCCATCAGGGCGGGCAGGCCGCCGGCGTAGGCGAAGTCCTCCATCAGGAAGCGGCCGCTGGGCATCAGGTCGGCCAGCAGCGGGACGCGGCGGCCGATCTCGTCGATGTCGTCCAGGGCCAGCGGGACGCCGACCCGGCCGGCGATGGCGAGCAGGTGCAGGACGGCGTTGGTGGAGCCGCCGATGGCCGCGTTGACGACCACGGCGTTGGTGAACGCCTCCCGGGTGAGCAGGTCGGAGGGGCGCAGCCCCTCGCGGGCCAGCTCGACGGCGCGGGCGCCGGACTGCTCGGCGAGCTGGGCGCGGCGGGCGTCGGCGGCGGGCAGCGCGGCGGCGGCGGGCAGCGACAGGCCGAGCGCCTCGGTGACGCAGCCCATGGTGGAGGCCGTCCCCATCGTCATGCAGTGGCCGGCCGAGCGGGCCAGGCAGCCCTCGAACTCGTCGAAGTCGTCCTGGGTGATGCGCTTGGCCCGCAGGTCCTCGCTCATCTTCCAGATGTCGGTGCCCGAGCCGACCGTCCTGCCGCGGAAGCGCCCGGTGAGCATGGGGCCGCCGGACAGCGCGATGGCGGGCAGGTCGACGCTGGCCGCGCCCATCAGCTGGGCGGGGAGGGTCTTGTCGCAGCCGCCGAGCAGGACGACCGCGTCCAGCGGGTTGGCCCGGATCGTCTCCTCGACGTCCATGCTCATCAGGTTGCGGAACATCATCGACGTGGGCCGCATCAGCGGTTCGCCGATCGACATGGTCGGGAACTCCAGGGCCAGCCCGCCGGCGGCGGTGATCCCGCGCCGAACCGACTCCGCGAGGGTGCGCAGGTGGGCGTTGCACGGGGTCAGTTCCGACCAGCTGTTGCAGATGCCCACGACGGGCTTGCCGCGCAGCTGGTCGCGGGTCAGGCCGAGCTGGCGCATGTGGTGGCGGGCGATGAAGCCCGCCTTGCCGGGGTCGTCCCACCAGGTGGAACTGCGCAGGGGGCTCATGGCTGACCGCCCTGGCGGGATGCTGCGGCGTGCTGTCGGCGCATCGGTGCGCGCCTCCTCAGAAAGTGCTCGGGGTCCGGACCGCGGAAGGGGGCCGGCGGACGGCGGGGCCGGCACCCGGGGCGGGTGCGGCGGTGGGCCGCCGGGGGATGTGGATCGATCGTGATACCTAGCAGCTAAGCTGTCAATGCTTCTCTTCATAACTTCTTAGCAGCTAGGCTCGGACCCCGCTCCGGCGCGTTCGAACGAAAGGGGAATGGCCTCATGACCATCGCGAGGGAGACCCTGAGCGACCTCGTCGTCCGGGAGATCATCGGGGAGATCGCCCAGCGGCGGCTGCGGGAGGGGGACGAGATCCCCTCCGAGGGCGAGCTCTCCGAGCGGCACGAGGTGAACCGGCTGGTGGTCCGGGAGGCGATCCGGATCCTGGTGGCCCGCGGCGTGCTGGCCTCCAGCCAGGGCAGGCGGGCCAGGGTCGCGGTCCCCAGTCCGGCGGTGCTCGGGCAGATCCTGGAGTTCCGGCTCAACCAGAACTCCATGGACGTGCGCGACCTGCTGGACACCCGCCGGGTGATCGAGGGCGAGCTCGCCCGGCGCGCCGCGATCCGGATCGCCGCCGGGCAGGGCTCCGCCGCTGGGGCCGCGCGGGCCCTGGAGGTGATGCGCGAGTCGGCCGCGGACAGCGAGGCGTTCGTCGCCGCCGACCTGGCCTTCCACCAGGCGGTGGCCGAACTGGCCTCCTCCGAGGTCTTCTCGTTCATCCTGGCGGCCATGAACGGCGCCCTGCTGGAGGCCCGGCGCGCCAGCTACCGCGGCCGGCAGCGGCGCGGCAGCGGCCAGGGCGACACGGTCGAGGCCCACCGGCTCATCCTGGACGCCATCACCTCGGGCGACGCCGAACGGGCCTCGGCGGCCATGACCGGCCACCTGGAGGAGACCAGCCGCGACCTCGGCCTGCTGTGAGCGCCGCCGACTGCGCGCCCGGCCGACCGTGCGCCCTGTCGTCGCGGGGCAGGCCCCTTGGCAACTAGGCTGCTAAGCAGCTATAAGTAGGGGGTTGGGCCCACCGGTGCACCCCAGCGCACCGGCGGGCCCGGCATCCAGGCCCGGCCTCCCGTGCCCCGTCCGCACCGCGACCGGCCTGCACCGCGACCGGCCCGCACCGGTCCGCCGCGCCCGCGACCGCCCGGCCAGTCCGCGACCGCCCGGCCCGCCCCCGGCCACCCTCCGGCCGCACCCGCCGCCCGGCCCCGGCCGCCACCGCGCCACCACCCAAGGGACCCGCCATGCTCACCGACCTGCCGTACCGGACGATCGCCATCGTGCGCGGGAAGGACCGCGACGCCGCGCTGCGCACGGTGCTCACCCTCGCCGAGGAGGGCATCACCGCCGCCGAGGTGTCGTTCACCACCCCCGACGCCCCCTGGGTGATCGACCGGGCCCGCCGCGAACTCGGCCCCGACGCCCTGCTCGGCGCGGGCACCGTACTGACCGCCACCGCCGCCGCCCGCGCCGCCGACGCCGGGGCGAACTTCCTGGTCACCCCCGGCCTGGGCACCGACCTGCGCCGCGCCGCGCCCTTCGCGCTGCCCCTCCTCGCCGGGGCCCTCACCCCGGGCGAGGTGATGGACGCCGTCGAGCACGGCGCCACCGCCGTCAAGCTCTTCCCCGCCTCGTTCGGCGGCCCCGACTACCTCGCCGCCCTGCGCGCCCCCTTCCCGGACGTCCCGTTCGTCCCGGTGGGCGGCGTCGACGCGGACGCCGCCCGGGCCTACCTGGCCGCCGGGGCGGTCGCCGTCGGCGTCGGCTCCCCGCTGATCGGCGACGCCGCCGACACCGGCGACCTCGGCCCGCTGCGGGCCCGGATCGCCGCCTGGCGCACCGCGCTCGCCGAGGAGGCCGCCGCGTGAGCGCCGCCACCGCGCCCGAGGTCGTCACCGTCGGAGAGGCGATGGCCGCGCTGCGGGCCACCGGCCCGATCAAGCTCGGCCCCGCGATGGAGCTGTCCGTGGCCGGTGCGGAGTCCAACGTCGCCATCGGCCTGGCCCGGCTCGGCCACCGGGCCGCCTGGGTGGGCGCGGTGGGCGACGACGCGTTCGGCGCACTGGTCCTGCGCACCCTGCGGGCCGAGGGCGTCGACACCACCCACGCCCGCACCGACCGGGAGGGGCGGCCCACCGGCCTGCTGATCCGCGAGAACGGCATCGGCGACCTGGCCCGGGTCGGCTACTACCGGGCGGGCTCCGCCGGGTCCGCGCTCCGGCACCACGACGTCCTGCCCGCGCTGGACCCCGCCGTGCGGATCCTGCACCTGACCGGCATCACCCCGGCGCTGAGCGGGACCGCCGCCGAGGCGGTCCTGGCCGCCGCCGAACGGGCCCGCACGCTCGGCATCCTGGTCTGCCTGGACGTCAACTACCGGGCCCGGCTGTGGAATCCGGACCGGGCCGGGAAGGTGCTGCGGCCCCTGGCCCGGTTCGCCGACATCCTGGTCGCCTCCGCCGACGAACTGCACCTGGTCTGCGACCGGCCCGGCCTCGACGAGGACGACGCGGTCGCCGAACTGCTCGCCCAGGGCCGCCGCGAGGTGGTCCTCACCCGCGGCGCGGACGGCGCCGGCGTCACCACCGCCGACGGCACCGTCACCGCCGCGGCCCGCCGGGTGCCGGTCGCGGACGTGATCGGCGCCGGCGACGCCTTCGTGGCCGGGTACCTCTCCGCCACCCTCGACGGGCTCGACCCGGCGGCCCGCCTGCACCGGGCCACCGCCACCGGCGCCTTCGCCGTCGCCACCCGCGGCGACTGGGAGGGCCTGCCCGTCCGCGACGACCTCGACCTGCTGGACCGGCCCGCCGGCACCACCCTGCGCTGAACCCGGAGACCGCCCATGGCACCGGAACCCACCCCCCGCACCGTCCACGCCCCCGGCGACCACGAGCTCGCCGAAGGCGCCCGCTGGGTCGACGGGCGGCTGGTCTTCGTCGACATCCCGACCGGACGGCTGCTCGAACTCCCGCCCGCCACCCCGCACACCCCCCGGGAACTGCTGCGCCTGGACGTCCCCCTCGGGGCGGTCGCGCCGCTCGCCGACCGCCCCGGCCACTGGATCGCCGCCGCCGGGACGGGCATCGCCCTGCTCACCCCGCACGGGCTGGTGCGCTGGCTGGCCCGGCCCGAGGACGGACGCCCGTTCCCGGTCCGGATGAACGACGGCGTCTGCGACCCGGCCGGCCGCTTCTGGGCGGGCAGCATGTCCGAAGGCGGTGCCGTCCCCGGCGCGGGCTCGCTCTACCGCACCGACCCGGACGGCTCGGTGCACCGCGTGCTGAGCGGGCTGACCGTCGCCAACGGCCCGGCCTTCAACGCCGACGCCACCGTGCTCTACCTCGCCGACAGCGCCCTCGGCACGATCCACCGCCTCACCCTCGACCCGGACGGGGAGCCCACCGGCACCGAGGAGTTCACCCGACTCGCCGCCGGCGCGCCCGACGGCATGACCGTCGACACCGAAGGCTGCCTGTGGGTGGCCGTCTGGGACGGGGCGGCCGTCCACCGCTACCACCCCGACGGCGCCCTGCTCGACGTCCTGCGCCTGCCCACCCCCCGGCCCACCTCGGTCTGCCTGCGCCCCGAGGGCGGCCTGCTGCTGGTCACCACCGCCCGCCAGGGCCTGAGTGGCGACGTCGGCCCCGCCGGGTCGGTGCTCGCCGTCCCCGTGGACGCGGCGGCACCCCCCGCCGCCGCCTTCCGCCTGCACTGACGCCTGCGCTGACGCCTGTCCCGACGCCTGCGCCGACCACCCCCGCACCCCGGGGGAGCTCCACCGCCGACCGCCGCGCCGCACGACCTGCCGCGGCGGTCGTCGGCATGCCCGCACGCGTTCCGACCAGGGCGGCAGTCGGCGGCGGGAGCCGGCGGTCCGGCAGCGGGCGGGAGGCGGGAAACGGCGGCGGGCGGGTGGCGGGTTGGCGGAAATCCGCCGGAAACATCTGCTGCGCGGGGTATTGCCGCCGGGGCCCGCGTCCCCTTATATCTGCTTAGAAGCTTAGCTGCTAAGAAAGGCACGCCGGTGACGCCACCCCGCCACACCGCCCCCACCCCGTCCGACTCCACCGGTGGCGGCTTCTCGCGCCGCGCCGCGCTGAAGGGCCTCGCCGCCGCCGGACTGCTCACCGCCGTCGGGACCGGCGGCCTGTTCCTCGCCGCCCCCGCCGGCGCGGCCACCGCCACCCCCGAGATCCCGCCGCTGCCCGACACCGTCTCCGGGGTCGCCACCCCCCGGCTGCCGATCACCTCGGGCTGGCGCTACACCACCACCCCGCCCGCCTCGTTCTGGACCACGGGCACCGACACCTCGTCCTGGGCGCAGGTCACCGTCCCCGGCGAGCCCGCCCTACAGAGCCAGGACGTCAAGTCCGGCACCGAGTGCGCCTACTCCGTCCAGGTCACCGTCCCCGCCGACTACGCCGGACGCCGCGTCCTGCTGCGCTTCGACGGCGTCTACAACTACGCCCGGCTGTGGGTCAACGGCACCCTGGTGCGCACCCACGACGGCGGCTTCACCACCTGGTACGCCGACATCACCTCGCTGGTCACCCCCGGCCAGCAGGCCACCGTCACCCTCGGCGTCACCGACAGGCCCACCAGCATCGCCGGGCAGTCCGACTACGCGCACCACGTCATCGGCGGCATCCTGCGCGACGTGACGCTGGTGGCGCTGCCCGCCGCCTACCTCACCCGGCTGCACGCCGACACCACGTTCGACTCCTCCTACACCAACGCCACCCTCACCGTCACCGCCGCCGCCGCGCTGCTGCCGGCCGGCACCAGCGGCACCGTCGCCCTGACCCTGACCGACCCCGACGGCCAGCAGGTCGCGCTCTCCCCGGCCACCCTCACGGTCAGCGCCACCGCGCCGCAGACCTCGGTGGCGATCCCGGTCACCGCCCCGCGCAAGTGGGACGCCGAGCACCCCGACCTCTACACCCTCAAGGCCACCTTCCAGGCCCAGGGGCAGACCCAGACCGTCACCCGGCAGATCGGCTTCCGGCAGGTCAAGGTCCAGGGCAACCAGCTGCTCGTCAACGGCAAGCCGGTGCACCTGCTGGGCGTCTGCCACCACAGCATCACCGAGACCCTGGGCCGCTCCACCACCCCCGCCCAGGAGGAGCAGGCCGCCCGCCTCTACAAGGAGGCGAACTGCAACTTCATCCGCACCTCGCACTACCCGCCGACCCCCGCCCTGCTGGAGTGGGCCGACAGGCTGGGCCTGTACGTCGAGGTCGAGGCGCCGGTCTGCTTCCAGTACAACACCGTCGACGACGCCAACTACACCGAGCAGTACATGACGCAGTACGCCGAGATGCTGGAGCGCGACCGCAGCCACGCCTGCGTGGTGGAGTGGTCGGTCGGCAACGAGAGCGGGATGGGCACCAACTTCGCCCAGGAGAACACCTACTCGCACCAGACCGACCCGTCCCGGCCCACCGTCTTCGAGGACGTCAGCCAGAAGAACGGCGGCACCCAGACCGACGTCTACAGCGGCCACTACCCGACCCTGACCAACTCCAACGGCAACGCCAACCAGCCCGTCCAGTACGGCGAGTTCTCCCACGTGCCGTGCTACAACACCGGCACCCTGCAGGTCGACCCCGGCGCCCGGGACTTCTGGGGCCACAGCATCGCCAAGCACGCCGAGAAGTTCCGCACCACCAGCGGCGTGGTCGGCGGCGCGATCTGGGCGGCCATCGACGAGGTCTTCCACCTCGACTCCGGGCCGATCGGCTACGGCGAGTGGGGCGTCATCGACCTGTGGCGCCGCCGCAAGCCGGAGTTCTGGCTGACCAAGAAGGCGTTCTCGCCGGTGCGGATCGCCGACGGCGTGCTGACCGGGCTCACCCCCGGCGGGGCGATCCCGGTGCCGGTCACCAACTGGTACGACCACACCGACCTCTCCGAACTGACCATCACCTGGAAGATCGGCAGCCGGTCCGGCACCCTCACCGGCGTCGGCGTCCCCGCCCGGCAGAGCGGCACGCTCACCGTCCCGGCCGGCGCCTGGTCCGCGGGCGACGCGCTGCGGCTGACCTTCTCGCGCTCCGGCGCCCTGGTCGACGACTACAGCCTGTGGCTCAACACCCGCACCACGCCCAGCTTCCCCGCCCCCGGCGGCACCACCCCCACCGTCCAGGACGCCGCCGGGCGGATCACCGTCACCGGCGTCGACACCCCCTTCACCGTCGTCTTCGACAAGGCCACCGCCCGCCTCGTCCAGGCCACCGCGGGCAGCGCCACCGTCCTCACCGGCGGCCCCGACCTGGTCATCTCCCGCACCTCCCCCGGCCAGTGGACCGGCAGCTCGGCCGCCGTCACCACCACCGGCGGCCAGGCGGTGGTCACCCTCACCGGCCAGTTCGGCTCGATCAACACCACCGTCAAGATCGCCATCGACGGCCGCGGCCTGCTCACCACCACCTACACCATCGCCAACCCGCCCGCCGGCTCGCCCAGCGACGTCGGCATCCGCTACACCCTCGCCGAGGGCACCGACACCCTGAACTGGCAGCGCGACGCCCAGTGGACGGTCTACCCCGACGACCACATCGGCCGGGCCGCCGGCACCGCCACCAGGACCCGGGCCTCCGGCACCGACGGCTACCGCACCGCACCGACCTGGCCCTGGTCCCAGGACACCCACAGCTACTTCCTGTTCGGCAAGGACAGCGCCGCCCACTGGACCAACGACTTCCGCAGCACCAAGGCGAACGTCCGCCTCGCCAAGGCCACCGCCGGAGCCTCCGGCCCCGGCGCCCAGGTCGAGTCCGACGGCAGCGACTCGGTCCGCCTGGAACCCGCCGCCCCGGCCGTCATCGACGACTCCTCGTCCCAGATCGTCTACACCGGCGCCTGGACCCACGCCGACCCGTCGAGCAGCTACACCGGCGGCGACCTCTTCTCCACCGAGTCCTTCAGCAACGCCACCGGCGCCAACGCCCAGCTCACCTTCACCGGCACCGGCGTCGGCCTCTACTCCGCCCGCGCCAACAACCTCGGCATCGTCAAGATCTCCATCGACGGCACCCAGGTCGCCACCGTCGACCTCTACGGCCCCGGCAAGATCCCCGCCCAGCTGGTCTTCCGCAGCGCCGACCTCCCCTACGGGCAGCACACCGTCAAGGTCGAGTGCACCGGCACCAAGAACACCGCCTCCAGCGGCACCTACGCCCTGATCGACGCCTTCAAGGTGGTCAGTTCGGTCATCGACGACGCCTCCGGCCAGGTCACCTACACCGGCACCTGGACCCACGGCGACGCCACCCAGTCCTGGACCTCCGGCGACCTGGCCCGCACCGAGTCCTTCAGCCGGACGAACGGCGACACCGCCACCACCACCTTCCGCGGCACCGGCATCCGGGTGATCGCCCCCAAGAGCTCCAACCAGGGCATCGCCGAGATCTCCGTCGACGGCGGCACCCCCACCCAGGTCGACCTGTACGCCGCCGGCAAGCAGTTCGCCCAGACCGTCTTCGAGAAGACCGGCCTCACCGACGGCCTCCACACGGTGAAGATCAAGGTCACCGGCACCAAGAACGCCTCGTCCTCCGACACCTACGTCGTGCTCGACGCCTTCGAGGTCATCACCCCCGACCCCTACGCCGCCCTGCCCGGCGTCAACCTCGTCATCAGCTCCAAGCTCAACTACCCCGACCTCGCCTGGGGCAACTACACCGACCCGGCGATCACCCTGCCCGCCAACTACAGCGCCACCGCGAAGCTGCGGCTGCTCGGCTGACGGGCCGACCGGCCGTTCGCCGACCCGTGACACCGGCCGGGGCCGCTTCCCGCGAGGGGGAGCGGCCCCGGCTGCTTTCGGTGCGGGGAGGGCGCAGCGGGTGCCGTGCGGGCGCGTCGGTCAGGAGTCGACCGACGGGCCGGCTGGTGTGCCGACCGACGGGCCGGCCGGTGTGCAGACCGACGGGCCGGAGGACGGGCCGGCCGGTGTGCCGCAGCGGGCCGCCAGGACGGCGCCGGCCCGGTACAGCCAGTGCGCCGGCTCCCGGCAGGCGGCGGCGGACGAGCCCGCCAGGGCGGAGAGCGTCAGCACCTCCGGGGCGTCCGCCGCACCCGCCACCACCACCGAGGGGACCCCGGCCGCCGAGGCCAGCCGCACCACCTCGCCGACCGCCTTCCCCTGCAGGCTGGTCGCGTCGAACCGGCCCTCCCCGGTGATCACCAGGTCGGCCGAGGCCACCGCCGCGGGCAGCCCCAGCAACCGCGCCACCGCCGCCGCACCGGGCTCGACCACCGCGCCCCAGCCGGCCGCCAGGCCGTACCCGGTGCCACCGGCCGCCCCCGCGCCCGGCGCGGCCGGGTCGCCGCCCAGCAGCTCGGCCAGCCGCGCCAACCGCCGCTCCAACAGGGCGACCTCGGGCTCACCGGCCCCCTTCTGCGGGCCGTACACGGCCGCCGCGCCGCGCCCGCCCAGCAGCGGGTTGGTCACGTCGGTCAGCAGCACCACCCCGCCGGGCGGCGCCGTCCGCAGCGCGGAGCGGTCGAGCACCCGGGCCGCCTCCAGGGCCCGGTCGAGACCGGCCGGACCGTCGTCCAGCACCCGGCCCGCGCCGTCCCGCAGCCGCGCGCCGAGCGCGGCCAGCAGCCCGTAGCCGCCGTCGGTCGACGCCGACCCGCCGAGGCCGATCACCAGCCGCCGGGCACCGGCGTCCAGGGCGGCCGCGACGGTCTCCCCGGTGCCCCGGGTGGTGGCCGTCAGCGGGCGCAACCGGCCGCCCAGCAGCGGCAGTCCACTGGCCACCGCGAGCTCCACCACCGCCGTCCCGTCCGGCAGCAGGGCGAACCGCCCCCGCACCGGCCGGCCGTCCGGCCCGCTCACGTCCGGCACCTCGACCAGCCGTACGCCCGCGCCCGCGCCCGGGGCCGGGGCCGCTTCCGCGTCGGTGTCGGTGCTCGTGCCGGTGCTCGTGCCGGTACTCGTGCTCGTGCCGGTGCTCGCCGAGACGACCGCCGCGAGGGTGCCCTCGCCCCCGTCCGCCATCGGCAGGCAGCGCAGCTCGTCCCACCCGCGCACCGAACGCCACCCGGCGGTCAGCGCACCGGCCGCGTCCGCCGCGTCGATCGTCCCCTTGAACGAGTCCGGTGCCACCACGACCCGCATCAGCCCGCCTCCGCCCTGCCCGCGCCCATCGCCGTCAGCACCGGACGACGTGCGTCCGGTGGCGCTCCCGCACCGTCGCCAGGGTCTGCGCGCCAGGAGTGTTCCACACCGCCTCGTTGAACAGCTCGACCTCGATCCAGCCGGTGTAGCCGGCCTCCGTGACCCGGTCGGTCAGCCACCCGAAGTCGATGTGGCCGTCGCCGACGTGCCCCCGGCCCAGCAGCGCGTCCGCCGGCAGCGGCAGCGTCCAGTCGCACACCTGGTAGGCGGCGATCCGGCCGCCCGCCCCGGCGCGGGCCAGCTGCCGCGCCAACTCCGGGTCCCACCACACGTGGTAGCTGTCCACCACGACGCCCACCCGGTCCGCCGGGTGCGCCTCGGCGAGGTCGAGGGCCTGGCCGAGGGTGGAGACGACGGCGCGGTCCGCGCAGAACATCGGGTGCAGCGGCTCGATCGCCAGCCGGACGCCGAAGTCCCCCGCGTGCGGGGCCAGTTCACCGATCAGGTCGGTGACCTGGCGGCGGGCGCCCACCAGGTCCCGGCTGCCGGGCGGCAGGCCGCCCACCACCAGCACCAGGGTGTCGGTGCCGAGTTCGGCGGCCTCCTCGATCGCCGCCAGGTTGTCCGCCAGCGCCGCGCGCCGCGCCGCCTCGTCACCCGCCGTCAGGAAACCGCCCCGGCACAGGCTGCTCACCGCCAGGCCCGCGTCCCGGCACAGCCGGGCCGCCCGGGCCACGCCGGTCTCCGCGACCTTGTCCCGCCACAGTCCGATCGCCGGGACGCCCGCCGCCACGCACCCGCGCACCGCCTCCTCCAGCGTCCACCCCTTGGTGGTGATCTGGTTCAGCGACAGCCGCTCGCAGCCCTCGGCCGCCCCCGGCGCCCGCCCCGCGCTCACGCCCGCACCCCCGCCAGCGCCAGGAACTCCCG
The DNA here is from genome assembly GCF_044769485.1 of Kitasatospora sp. NPDC090308. NCBI lineage: Bacteria > Bacillati > Actinomycetota > Actinomycetes > Kitasatosporales > Streptomycetaceae > Kitasatospora > Kitasatospora sp. NPDC090308. The sequence continues at coordinate 16,072 of NZ_JBIVXY010000003.1, forward strand.
CATCCGGCCCGCGGCCAGCTCCGGATCGCCCAACACCCCTGCGGCGTCCGCGAGCCGGAACAGCTCCACCAGGTGGCTGACCGACCGCCCGCTCTGCGCGCCCGCGACCATCGTGAAGTGCTCCTGGTACCCGCACAGCCAGGCCAGGAACACGATGCCCGTCTTGTAGTGGAACGTCGGCGCCGCGAACAGGTGCCGCGCCAGCGGCACGGTCGGCGCGAACAGCGCGTCGTAGCGCGCCGGGTCACCGGCGTCCAGCGCGTGCAGCGCGGCCGCGGCGACCTGCGCGATCGGGTCGAAGACGCCCAGCAGTGCGTGGCTGTGGCCGAGTTCGTCGCCCTTGACCAACTCCGGGTAGTGGAAGTCGTCGCCCGTGTACAGCCGCACCCCGGACGGCAGTTCGCGCCGCAGCGCGACCTCCCGGCCCGCGTCCAGCAGCGACACCTTGATGCCGTCGATCCGCCCCGGGTGGCTGCGGATCAGCTCCAGCACCGTCGCCGCCGCCGCGTCCAGGTCGTCCGCGCCCCAGTAGCCGGCCAGCGCCGGGTCGAACATCTCGCCCAACCAGTGCAGCACCACCGGCCGCTGCGACTGCTCGACCAGCCGCCCGTACACCTCCAGGTAGTCCTCCGGCCCGCGCGCCGACGCCGCCAGCGCCCGGCTCGCCATCAGGATCGGCTGCGCCCCGGCCTCCTCCACCACCGCCAACTGCTCCTCGTACGCGGCCAGTACCGCCGTCAACGGGACGTCGGTGCCGTTCAGTTGGTCGGTGCCCGCGCCGCAGGCCAGCCGCCCGCCGACCGAGCGGGCCGCCGCGCCCGAGCGGCGGATCAGCTCCCGGGTCGCCGCCCAGTCCAGGCCCATGCCGCGCTGCGCGGTGTCCATCGCGTCGGCCACCCCCAGGCCCAGCGACCACAGCCGGTGGCGGAACGCGAGCGTGGCCTCCCAGTCCACGGCCGCTGGCGCGCCCGGCGCGTTGCCGCCGAACGGGTCGGCCACCACGTGGGCGGCGGCGAACGCCACCCGGGAGGCGGCCGGCTCGGACGGGACGCCGTCCAGCGGCTGCGGGTCGCGCAGGCGGTACCGGCCGGTGCCGGGCAGATCGAGATGCGTCATGGGTCAGACCTCGCTGGTCGGGCGGTCCCGCGCGGGCGGGACCGGGGTGGGAGCGGGGGCGGGGTGGGAACGGCTTGAGCGGCGGGATCGCGGGGATCGCCGGGATCGCTGGGAGCGCTGGGAGCGGCGGGGCCGGGTCAGAGGCTGAGCTCGGGCACCTCGAGGCGGCGGCCCTCGCGGGCGGAGCGCAGCCCCAACTCGGCGAACTGCACGCCCTTCGCACCCTCCAGCAGGTCCCACCGGTACGGCGCGCCGGTCGCCACGTGCCGCAGGAACAGCTCCCACTGCACCTTGAAGCCGTTGTCGAACTCGTCGTTGTCCGGCACCTGCTGCCACTGCCCGCGGAACCGCTCGGTGGCCGGCAGGTCCGGGTTCCACACCGGCTTCGGCGTCGAACCACGGTGCTGGATGCGGCAGTTGCGCAGACCGGCGACCGCGCTGCCCTCGGTGCCGTCCACCTGGAACTCCACCAGCTCGTCCCGGTCGACCCGCACCGCCCAGGACGAGTTGATCTGCGCGACGATCCCGCCCTCCAGCTCGAACACCCCGTACGCGGCGTCGTCCGCCGTCGCCCGGTACGGCCGGCCCGACTCGTCCACCCGCTGCGGGACGTGGGTGGCGGTGTGCGCGTACACCGAGCGGACCGGGGCGATGATGCCGTCCAGCACGTACCGCCAGTGCGGGAACATGTCGAGGATCATGCCGCCGCCGTCCTCGGCCCGGTAGTTCCAGGACGGGCGCTGCGCGCTCTGCCAGTCGCCCTCGAACACCCAGTAGCCGAACTCGCCGCGCACCGACAGGATGCGGCCGAAGAAGCCGCCGTCGACCAGCCGCTTGAGCTTCAGCAGGCCCGGCAGGAACAGCTTGTCCTGCACCGCGCCGTTGCGGACCCCGGCCTCCCGGGCCAGCCGCGCCAACTCCAGTGCGCCCGCCAGCGATTCGGCGGTCGGCTTCTCCGTGTAGATGTGCTTGCCGGCGGCGATCGCCGCCTTGATCGACGCCTCCCGGGCCGGGGTGACCTGGGCGTCGAAGTAGATCTCCGCGAGCGGGTGGGCGAGCGCCTCGTCCAGCGAGGTGCTCCAGTGCTCCAGCCCGTGCCGGGCGGCCAGCGCCTCCAGCTTGGCGGCGCTGCGCCCGACCAGGATCGGCTCGGGCCACAGCACCTCGCCGTCGCCGAGCGGCAGGCCGCCCTGTTCGCGGATGGCCAGGATCGAGCGCACCAGGTGCTGGCGGTAGCCCATCCGACCGGTGACGCCGTTCATGACGATGCCGATGACCTTGCGGGACATGGGGGTTCCTTGTCTGAGTGGTGACGAGGGGGCGGGGAGGGGGAAGAGGGGGTGACGGCGGAGGAGCCTCCGGGTCCGGACGGCCGGAAATCGCTCTCCGAACCGGCTTCCGACCGGGGCGGGACGTGGCGTCCGGGAGGTTCGGAGGCAAGATGGAAAGCGCTTTCCGGGATGGCCCTCAGAGGTGCTGGAAAGCGCTTTCCAAGCACTGAGGCTAGGCGGCCGGATCGCCCCGGTCAAGGCGCTCCGGTCAGGCGGTAGCCTGTTCCCTCGGTCAGCGAGGGAACAGGGCGAGGGAACGAGGAGCACCCGTGGCAGTCACTCTCGGCGACGTGGCCCGGCACGCCGGGGTCTCGCTCGCCACCGCCTCCCGGGCCCTGAACGGCTCGGCCCGCTCGGTGACGGAGGAACTGTCGGCGCGGGTGCGGGCGAGCGCCGCCGCCCTCGGCTACCTCCCCAACGCCCCGGCCCAGGCGCTGGCCCGCTCCTCCGGCACGACGGTCGGTGTGCTGCTGCACGACGTCGCGGACCCGTACTTCGGCGGGATCGCCCGCGGCGTGGGCGACGCCGCCGCCCGGGACGGGCTGCTCACGCTGGTCACCAGCACGGACGGCGATCCCCGGCGGGAGTTGCAGACCATCCGGATGCTGCACGCGCACCGGGTACGGGCGATCGTGCTGGCCGGGTCGGCGTACAGCGACGTCACGGCGGTCCGCGAACTGGACGAGGCGCTGACCGCCTACGAGGCCCAGGGCGGCCGGGTGGTGGCGATCGGCGACCACGGCCCGCTGTACGACACCGTGCACGTCCACAACCGCGAGGGCGCCGCCTCGCTGACGTACGCGCTGGCCCAGCTGGGGCACCGCCGCTTCGCGGTGATCACCGGGCCGTGGCGGCTGCGGGTCTCCGCCGACCGGCTGGAGGGCGTGCTGGAGGCGCTGGGCGAGGCGGGCCTCACGCTGCCCGAAGGGATGGTCCAGCACACGGAGTTCACCCGCGAGGGCGGGAAGGCGGCCATGGCGCGCATCCTGGACACCGCCCGGGAGCACGGCACCCCCGGCCCCACGGCGGTGATCGCCCTCTCCGACATCTGCGCCGCCGGGGCGCTCGCCGAACTGCGCGACCGGGACATCCCCGTCCCGGCCGGGATCTCGGTGGCCGGCTTCGACGACATCCCCCTGGCGACCGACCTGGCCCCGGCCCTCAGCACCGTCCGACTGCCGCTCACCGCGATGGGCGAGTCCGCCGTCCGGCTCGCCCTCCGCGAGCGCGGCGCGACCGCCCAGCGGAGCGAGGTCTTCGCCGAGGTGGTGCTGCGCGACAGCACTGCGGCCCCGGCGAGGGACTGAGGCCCTGGCAGCCGCCGCCGGTGGCGGTGGCGGTGGCGGTGGTGGTCGGCGGGAGCCGGGTTCGGCGGCGGCCCGGCCGTCCCGTGGGTTCGGGGCGGGGTGCGTCCGCCCGGCGGGAGGGTCGGGGCGATCGGTGGCCTGGGGCGCGGCAGCCCGGAGGTCGGATGCCCGCCCCGCTGAGTTCGCCGCCGTGTCGGCGGCCGTCCTGCTCCGTCCGTGCGGGAAGAGCGCTCTCGTCCGGGTCCGTTCCGTCCGGGTCCGTTCCGGCCGGGGCCGGGGCTGCGTGCTCTCGGATCCGTGGACGGCGCCGCCGTGCCCGGTGGTCGGCGGGAGCCGGGTTCGGCGGCGGCCCGGCCGTCCCGTGCGTTCGGGGGTGGGTCCGCCCGGGGGCGGTGGTTGGGGGCGGGCGGTTCTCGCTCGGGCCCCGGTACCGGTCGGGGCGGTTCGGACGGTCGGTCGGCGGGGTCAGGGGTGCGGCCGGGTGGCCAGGTAGGCGAGCCAGTCGCCGTGGTGGGTGATGTCGGGGCCGGTGGCCGCGGTGTGCGGGTCGCACTGGAAGCCCAGGACCCAGGTGGCGTCGTCGAGTTGGATGCGGCCCAGGGACATCGGGGCGGGGAGGTCGGCGAGGAAGCGGCCCAGGGCGGCGGGGGAGAGGGTCCACCGTTCGCCGGTGACCGTGCCGCCCCCGTCCGGGCCGACGTGGACCAGGCCGGGTTTGGGGGGTGTGGTGGGGAGGGCGGTCAGGCGGTAGGCGGGGGCGGTGCGGACGGGGCCCGCGTAGCGGGCGCCGGGGTCGGTGAGGTGGTGGTTGAGGGGCTGGCCGCGGCGGTGGGCGCCGAGCACGACCAGGTCGATGCCGGTGTCGGGAAGGGGGGTCGGGAGGTCCTCGCCGGTGAGGCGGGCGGCCAGGTCGAGGCCGACCTGGTCGTCGAAGGCGCGGGTGAGGACGCTGACGCCGAACGGGCTGCCGTCCGCCTCGCCGGCCGGGACGGCGACGGCGGCCAGGTCGAGCAGGTTGACGAAGTTGGTGTAGGTGCCGAGCCGGGAGTTGACGCCGACGGGGTCGGCCCGGACGGCGGCGAGGGTGGGGTGCTCGGTGGTGGTGGGCAGCAGGAGCGCGTCGAAGCCGGCCAGCAGGCGGGCGGCGTCGGCCCGGTGGCGGTCGAGGCGTTCCTGGTCGGCGGCGAGGGCGTGGGCGGGCAGGTCGGCCGCGGCGAGGACGATGGCGGCGACGGTGGGGTCGGCGCCCTCCGGGTCGCGGGCGAGGAACTCCCCGACGGCCGCGTACCGTTCGGCGACCAGGGCGCCGTCGTAGAGCAGCCGGGCCGCCGCCAGCAGGGGCGAGACGTCGACGGCGGCGGTCTCCGCGCCGGTCTCCCGCAGGCGGGCGGCGGCCGCGTGGAAGGCGGCCCGGGCCTGCTCGGACAGCGGCGCGAGGTCCTGCTCGCGGGGCAGCGCCACCCGGGGCCGCTCCGGTGCCGCCAGCCGGACGGCGTCGGGCCAGGCGCGGCTGCGCGGGTCGGCCGGGTCGGGGCCGGTCAGCACGGCCAGCGCGGGCAGCGCCTCGGCCAGGGTGCGGGCGAAGACGGTGACGGCGTCGTAGGGGCGGGCGGCGGGGACGACCCCGGTGGTGGGGACCAGGCCGAGGGTCGGTTTGACGCCGACGATGCCGTTGAACGCGGCGGGCACCCGGCCCGAGCCCGCGGTGTCGGTGCCGAGCGCGAAGTCCGCGATGCCGAGCGCGACGGCGACCGCGGAGCCGGAGCTGGAGCCGCCGGAGACCTTCTCCGGGTGGTGGGCCGCGCGCACCGCGCCGTACGGGCTGCGGGTGCCGACCAGCCCGGTGGCGAACTGGTCCATGTTGGTCTTGCCGAGCACGATCGCGCCTGCGGCGGCCAGCCGCCGCACGGCGGTGGCGGACACCTCCGGGTGCCGGGCGTAGCCGGGGCAGGCGGCGGTGGTGGGCAGGCCCGCGACGTCGATGTTGTCCTTGACGGCGTACAACAGGCCCCGCAGCGGCAGGAGTTCACCGGCCGCCGCGCGGGCGTCGAGGGCGCGGGCCTCGGCCGCGACCTCCTCCCGGGGGCGCAGGGTGATCCAGACCTCCGGCCGGTCGGCCTCCGCGATGCGCCGGTAGGCGGCGGCGACGCGCTCCTCGGCCGTGGCGGCCGTGGCGGCCGTGGCGGCCGTGACGGTCCCGGCGGTCCCGGCGGTCCCGGGGGCGGGGGCGGCGGGGGCGGCGCTCTCGGGGGTGGTGCGGTTCACGCTGCTTCCTCTCGCAGGACGACGGTCAACGGGGTGCCGGCGTCGATCTGCTGGCCGGGGGCGACCAGCACGTCGGCGACGACGCCGGCCGACGGGGCGCGGACGACGACCTCCATCTTCATGGCCTCCAGCACGATCAGCGGCTGCCCCGCCGCGACCCGGGTGCCGGGCGCGGCGGCCACCTTCCACACGCTGGAGCTGAGCGGCGCCTCCACCAGCCCGGCGCCGGGCGGCAGCGCGCGGGGCGCCGCCGCCGGGGCCGGGACGGGCTCGGGCCGGTCGGCGAGTTCGCCCGCGGCCTCCCAGGCCCGCCGCTCGGCGGCGAAGGCGGCGGACTGGCGGGCCCGGAAGGCGGCGATGCCGTCGGCGTTCTCGGCCAGGAAGCGTTCGTGCGCGGCCAGCGAGAAGGTGCCGGGGCGGATGTCGAGCGCGCGGCGGCCGGCGGCCAGGTCCGCCCGGACGTCGAGGAGTTCGGCCGGGGAGACGGGGTGCCAGACGATCCGGTCGAAGAAGCGCAGCAGCCAGGGGATGCCGTCCGCGAAGGACCGGCCGGGGCGCAGGCCGCCCCAGATCGGGACGGTGCGGCCGATCAGCTGGTAGCCGCCGGGGCTCTCCATGCCGTAGACGCACAGGTAGGAGCCGCCGATGCCGACGCCGGCCTCGGCGGTCCAGGTGCGGGCCGGGTTGTACTTGGTGGTGACCAGGCGGTGGCGGGGGTCGAGCGGGGTGGCGGCGGGGGCGCCCAGGTAGACGTCGCCGAGGCCGAGCACCAGGTACCGGGCGTCGAAGACGGTCCGGCGGACGTCGTCGACCGAGTCGAGGCCGTTGATCCGGCGGATGAACTCGATGTTGGACGGGTTCCACGGGGCGTCGTCGCGCACCGAGGTGCGGTAGCGGGAGATCGCCTCGTCCACCGTGGGGTCGTCCCAGGACAGCGGCAGGTGGACCTCCCGGCTGGGCACGGTGAGGTCGTGCGCGGCGGGGAGCCGGTCCTCGGCCTCCTGGAGCAGGCCGAGCAGGGTGCGCAGCGGGAGCGCGTCGGGGTCGGTGTGCAGGTGCAGCGAGCGGACGCCGGGGGTGATGTCGACCAGGCCGCGGGGCCGGTGCGCGGCGAGGTGCCCGGCCAGGGCGTGCACCCGCATCCGCAGGGCCAGGTCGAGGGCCATCGGGCCGTACTCGACCAGGATGTTGTCGTCGGCGCCGCGCCGGTAGACCACCTCGGGCGCGGTGTCGGTGGCGGGGCGGCGGGCGAGGACGCCGTCGTCGGGGTCGGGGCCGTCGGCGGGCAGGGTGCGCGGGGCGGGGGAGCGGCGCAGCTCGGCGGCGCGGGCCTCGGTGACGGGGACGAAGCGGACGGTGTCGCCGGGGCGCAGCTGTCCGGCCTTCCAGCGCTCGCCGGCCACCACGGTGAACGGGCAGGCGAAGCCGCCGAGGCTGGGGCCGTCGGGGCCGAGGATGGCGGGGGTGTCGCCGGTGAGGTTGACGGCGCCGACGGAGTACGCGGTGTCGTGGACGTTGGAGGGGTGCAGTCCGGCCTCGCCGCCGTCGGGCCGGGCCCACTCGGGGCGGGGGCCGATCAGCCGCACGCCGGTGCGGGCGGACTGGGCGGAGACCTTCCAGTCGGCGCCGTACACCGTCCGCAGGCCGGCCCGGGTGAGGAAGTCCGGTGCGGGGTGCGGGCCTTCGGAGACCGCGAGCCGCCAGCGGGTGGTGAAGTGCGGGCGCCGGGCGGCGGGGACGGCGGCGGGCGCGGGCGCGGCGGGCGCGGGGTCGGCCGGGCGCAGCACGTCGCCGGTGCGCAGGGCCCGTCCGGCGTGGCCGCCGAAGCCGCCCAGGGTGAAGGTGGCGGTGCTGCCGAGGTAGGCGGGCAGGTCGAGGCCGCCGCGCACCAGCACGTACGTCCGCATGCCGGGCCCGGCGGAGGTGCCGACCTCCAGCAGGGCGCCGGCGGGCAGGTCGAGCGGCTCCCACTGGGCGGCGGGGGCGCCGTCGACCGTGACCGGGGCCGGGGCGCCGGTGACGCAGACGACGGCGGGCCGGGAGAAGCGCAGGGCCGGGCCCTCCAGGGTGCACTCCAGGCCGGGGGCGCCCTGCGGGTTGCCGACGGCGGTGTTGCCGAGCCGGAAGGAGAGGTCGTCCATCGGACCGCCGGGCGGTATGCCGACGTCCCAGTGGCCGGTGCGGCCGGGCCAGTCCTGCACGGTGGTGAGGGTGCCGCCGCGGACCACGTCGATCCGCGGGCGCGGGTCGGTGACGCCGGCCAGGGTGGCGGTGGTGTGCCGGGCCGCCAGCACCTCGGGGGTGCGGCAGGCGGCGCGCAGCAGACCGAGGTTGGTCTCGACGCCGTCGATCCGGGTGGCTTCCAGGGCCTCGGCCAGCCGGGCGAACGCCTCGGCGCGGTCGCGGCCGGTGGCGATCACCTTGGCGAGCATCGGGTCGTAGGCGGGCGAGACCTCCTGGCCGGTCTCCACCCAGCCGTCCACCCGCACCCCGGCGCCGGGAGCACCGCCGGTGGCGCCGTCGGGAGCACCGCCGGGGAGTTCGACCCGGGTGAGCAGGCCGGAGCTGGGCCGGTGGTCCTGGCCCGGGTCCTCGGCGTAGAGCCGGGCCTCGACGGCGTGCCCGCGGACGGGCGGGCCGTCGGGGCCGACGCCGGCCAGCAGGTCCCGCTCGCCGCGGGCCAGCCGCAGCATCCAGCCGACCAGGTCGACGCCGGTGATCTGCTCGGTGACCGGGTGCTCCACCTGGAGGCGGGTGTTGACCTCCAGGAAGGCGGCCTCCTCGCGTTCGGCGTCGTAGACGAACTCCACGGTGCCGGCCGAGCGGTAGCCGACCGAGGCGCACAACTCCCGCGCGCTGCGGTGCAGTTGCTCGCGCAGTGCGGCCGGGAGGCCGGGGGCCGGGGCCTCCTCCAGGACCTTCTGGTGGCGGCGCTGCAACGAGCAGTCCCGGTCGCCCAGGCTGACGACCCGTCCGGTGCCGTCGCCGAAGACCTGCACCTCGACGTGCCGGGCCCGGGCGACGTACCGCTCCAGGAAGACCCCGCCGTCGCCGAAGTTGCCCCGGGCCAGCCGGGTGACCTGGTCGTGGGCGGCCCGCAGTTCGTCCGGCCCGGCGCAGGCCCGCATGCCGATGCCGCCCCCGCCGCCGGTGGCCTTGAGCATCACCGGGTAGCCGATCTCCTCGGCCGCGCGCAGCGCCTCCTCCGGTCCGGCCAGCAGCCCGGTGCCGGCCAGCAGCGGAACCCCGGCGGCCTCGGCCGCCGCGCGGGCGGTGTGCTTGGCGCCGAAGACCTCCAGCTGGCGGGGGGTGGGGCCGACGAAGACCAGGCCGGCGGCCTCCGCGGCAGCGGCGAACGCCGCGTTCTCGGACAGGAAGCCGTACCCGGGGTGGACCGCCCCGGCGCCCGTCGCGCGGGCCGCGGCCAGCACCAGGTCGGCCCGCAGGTAGCTCTCGGCGGCGGGCGCCGGGCCCAGCCGGACGGCCTCGTCGGCCATCCGGACGTGCGGGGCGGTGCGGTCGGCGTCGGAGTACACGGCGACGGTCCGCAGACCGAGCGCGGACGCGGAGCGGATGACGCGGCAGGCGATCTCGCCGCGGTTGGCGACGAGCAGGGTGTCGAACACGACGGCGGCTCCTCAGGGGCGGGCCGGACGGGGCCGGGCGGGGTCGGGCGGGCCGGTACGGGGCGGGCCGGTCCGCCCCGTACCGGTGGCGGAGCGGGTTACGCGGTGGCGGACGCGGCGGGCGTGACGGGTGCGGCGGGCGCGGCGGGCAGCACGTGGTCGCCGACCCGGTCGGTGCTCAGGCACAGCGAGCAGACGATGGCGTCGTGGGTGGCGCAGGCGGCCAGGTCGGGGCGCTCGTACGGCTGGTGGCAGACGTGGCAGACCAGGGTGGCCGCGCTCGGGTTGCCCTCGTCGTCCAGCAGCGGCTCGGCCAGGCCGTCGTCGGTGCGGCGCAGGTAGTACCGGCCCCGGGTGAGGACGGCCATCAGCGGGGTGAGGACGAAGGCGATCAGGGCGGCGGCCACCGGGGAGTACGGCTGGAGGGTGTCGCCCAGGGCGTGGAAGTACAGCGCGATGGACAGGCCCGAGGCGGCGGTGAAGGCGACCACGCCGACCGGGTTGACGGCGTACAGCATGCCGCGGCGGAACTCCGGTCGCAGCGGGGAGATCCGCAGCAGGTGCTTGTTGACGCCGATGTCGGTCGCGACGGTGACCACCCAGGCGATCGCGCAGTTCGAGTAGAAGCCCAGGACCCCGTTGAGGAAGCTGAACATGTCGGCCTCCATCAGGACGAGCGCGATGCCCAGGTTGACCAGGACGAAGACCATCCGCCCGGGGTAGCGCCGGGTGACCCGGGTGAAGGAGTTCGTCCAGGCGAGCGAGCCGGAGTAGGCGTTCGTCACGTTGATCTTGATCTGGCTGATCACCACCAGCACCACCGCCAGCGGGACGACCAGCCAGGACGGCAGCATCGCGTCGAAGGCGCCCTTGAACTGCCGGATCGGCTCGGGCGCGAGGCCGGGCCCGACCGCCGAGAGGATGTGCACGGCGAGGAAGACCCCGATCGCCTGCTTCAGCGCGCCGACCACCACCCAGCCCGGGCCGGCCAGCACCACCGCCGTCCACCACCCGCGCCGGTTGGCCGCCGTCCGGGGCGGCATGAAGCGCAGGTAGTCGATCTGCTCGCCGATCTGCGCGATCAGCGACAGGCAGACCCCGGCGCCCAGCAGCACCGAGGCGGTGTTGACCCCGCCCGCGCCGTCGGTGCCCGGGTAGGACAGGAAGCGGTGCACGCTGCCCGGGTCGGTGGAGATCAGGTACACCAGCGGGGAGACCATCAGCACCAGCCAGACCGGGGTGGTCCACACCTGGAGCCGGCTGAGCGCCTTCATGCCGTAGACCACCAGCGGGATCACCATCAGGGTGGAGACCAGGTAGCCCAGCCAGAGCGGCAGACCGAGGCCCAGCTTGAGGCCCTGGGCCATGATCGAGCCCTCGAGGGCGAAGAAGATGAAGGTGAAGCTGGCGAAGATGACGCTGGTCAGCACCGAGCCGTAGTAGCCGAAGCCGGAGCCGCGGGTGATCAGGTCCAGGTCGATGTTGTAGCGGGCGCCGTAGTACGCCAGCGGGTAGCCGGTGACGAAGATGACCACGGCGGCCACGGCGATCGCCACCAGCGCGTTGCCGGTGCCGTGGGCCAGGCCGATGCCGGCGCCGATCGAGAAGTCGGCCAGGTAGGCGATGCCGCCGAGGGCGGTGGTGGCCACCACCATCGGGGTCCAGCGGCGGTAACTGCGCGGCGCGAAGCGGAGGGTGTAGTCCTCCAGGGTCTCCTTCACCGCCTGCCCGGTGCCCGGTGCCGCCGACTGCGGGGGGCCGGGCTCGGCGGCTTTCACCAGGCGTGGCTCGACGTTCATGCGGTGCCTCCTTGCCGTGCGGAAGAGCGGAAGGGTGCGCGGGTACGCAGGTATGCGGGTGCGGGTGCGGGTGCGGGTGCGGGTGCGCGGGCATGCGGGTGCGCGGGACGGCGTGCGAAGGGGGCACGCGGCGGCGACGGGCGGTGCGCGGGCGGAGCGGCCGGACGGGGCGGACGGGGCGGACCCGGGGTCAGACCCGGTCCGCGTGCAGGGCCATCTGCGTCAGGGCACGCCGGGCGCGCTCCAGGACGACGTCCATGGAGGCCCCGACGTGGCTGTGCAGGGCGCGGTACGCCTCGTCCAGACGGCCGTCCCGGACGTGCTCCATGATCTCGATGTGCTCGGTGACGGTGGAGTCCACCCGGTCCCGGGTGAGGAAGTCGTACATCCGGACCCGGCGGATCCGCCGGTTGACCGCGACCAGCGCCTCGGTGAGCGCGGGGTTGCCCGCGGCCCGGGACAGCGCGGTGTGGAACTCCTCGTCCAGCACGACGAACCGGGGGTCCGGCTCGGGGGGCGCCTCCCGGATCGCGTACCAGCGCCGCAGCTCCGCCTCGACCACCGCCGGGTCGTGCCGCAGCGAAGGGTCCTCCAACGCCCGTGCCACGCCGCGCAGTTCGAGCGTGACGCGGAGCTCGTACAGGTCCCGCAGCTGCGGGAGGTTCGGCACCACCGGGAAGTAGCCGCCGTCGCCGCGCTCGATCATCCCGTCCGACCGCAGCCGGGCCAGCGCCTCCCGCACCGGCGTCCGGGAGACCCCGAACCGGGCCGCCAGCCGCTCCTCGGTCAGCCGTTCGCGCAGCCCGATCCGACCGGACAGCAGCTCCTCGCTCAGCTCCGCGTGGACCCGCTCGCGGTGCGGGAGGCTCGGTGTGTCCGGGGATGTATACAGCGCTGTGTCCATGGCCGGAGACGCTAGGCAGCGGCCGTTTCCGCCGGACGCGCCCCGGGTGAAGGAGGCGTTTCGGAAGCCTCCCCGGGCAACGGCACGGTTAACGGCGCTGCTCACGGCCGGGCCTGACGGCCGCTCAGCCGCTCAGCCGTGCTCCCCGGCCCCGCCCCCGCCCCCGGCCCCGCCCCCGCCCCCGGCCCCGCCCCCGGCCCCGGTGCGGGCGGGGCCGAAGCCCTCGCTGGTGAGCAGGTAGAACGCGGGCACCAGCAGGAACACCCCCAGCGCGACCAGCGGGGCCAGCGCCGCGCCCAGCACGCCGGCCGCCGCGTAGAGGCCCACGCCGATCCACGACCGCAGGCTGCCGTGCCGCAGGTAGGACGGCTCCACCCCGGTGGCGAGCAGCTCCGGGCGGCGGCGCAGGCAGTGGTAGAGCACCACCCAGCTCAGGCACATCGCCGCGGCGACGCCCGCGTACAGGGCCACCGCCGTCCGGGCGTCCGCGCCGTCGAAGTCCTCCTGCAGCGCGCGGGAGAGCACCCCGGTGGGGAACGGCAGGGCCGCGGTGGTGAACAGCACCAGCAGGTTCGCGGCCTGCAGGCCGCGGTCGAGCGAGCGCACCCGGACGAACGCCTGGTGGTGGTTCAGCCAGATCACCGCCACGTAGCTGAACGAGGCCGCGTAGCCGACGTAGGCCGGCCACTGCTGGGCCAGCGCGTGCGCCAGACCCCCGCTGCGGTGCGGCGGGTCGGACAGGTCCAGCACCAGGATGGTCACGGCGATGGCGAACACCCCGTCGCTGAACGCCTCGGCCCGCGCGGTGTCCGACCGGGTGAAGCGCGTCCCGGCGCGCATCACCGGCCGCCGTCCGGCACGGGCACTCCCCGGGGGACCGCCACGAGGACCGCCACCAGGACCGACACGAGCGACTCCACCGGGGCCGTCACCTCACCTTCGTCCGCCACCGGCGCCGGGCCGGCGGTCCGTGCCGCCCGCGGGCACGGGCGGCGCGGCATCCGTTCCCGCTGTCGCCGCCCGCCCCGGCCGCCGGGGCCCGACGTCCTCCGACCGGCCCACCCGCGGCCGCCCGGTCAGGCCACTGCGCCGTCCGCGCCGCCCGCGCCGTGCGGGCTGAGCGCGGCGAGCCGGGCGAGCAGCAGGTCCAGCACGTCCGGGAAGGCGGAGCCGGCCATCTCGGGCAGGTGGTCCCGGACGGCGTGCAGGTGCGGGTACTCCGCGGCGGGGAGGTTGCCGTGGACGGAGCGCCAGGAGCGGTCCTGCTGGTCGCGCTGCTGCGCGGTGAGGGTGCGGACGTCGGCGTCGAGGGCGGCGTGGGCGAGGACGGTGTCGATGAAGGCGCGGTAGTGCCGCACCGCGTCGGCGGGGGAGAAGCCGGCCGCCAGCAGCAGGCCGATGCCGGTGTCGACCGCGCGGCACTCGGCCGGGCCGGCGGTGACCCGGGAGGCGCGGACGGCGGCCAGCCGCGGGTGGCGCAGCACCGAGCTGTGCACCCGCACCCCGAACTCGCGCAGGTCGGCCCGCCAGTCGGCGGTGGGGGCGAAGCCGTCGAGCGAGTCGCCGATCAGCCGGTCGGCGACCGCGAGCAGCAGGGCGTCGGTGTCGGCGAAGTAGCGGTAGACGGTGGACGGGTCGCAGCCGAGGGCGGTGCCGAGCCGGCGCACGGTCAGGGCGTTCCCGCCGGGCGCCTCGATCAGGTCGAGCGCCGCGGTGACGATCAGCTCCTCGGTGAGCACGGTGCCGTTGCGGGTGGGGCGCCTGCGGCGGCGTTCGGCGGGGATGCGCGTCGGTTCCGGCACGTCGGGGCTCCTGGGGCGGGATCGGCGGCGCTGCGGGGCGTCCGCTCTTACGACAACTTATTGACGTAACTATGGCAGGGTTGTTTCATCGGTGCACCCCCCTCCGCCCGCCCCGCGCCGCTCAGGCCCGGGCGGAGGGTCCCCCACGAGTCGAGGAGACCGACATGGCCGCTGGCATCCCCGCCAGGCCCCCCGCACCGGAGCTGCGGCGCACCCTGGGCGTGCGCGACGGCGTGGCGATCGCGGCGTCCAGCACAGCCGCCACCACCAGCATCGGCATCGGCATGGGCGCGCTCGCGGTGTACGCGGGCCGGCAGACCCCGGCGCTGCTGCTGGTCGCGTTCCTGCCGATCCTCGGCATCGCGCTCTCCTACGCCCGGCTCAACCGCACCGAGCCGAACTGCGGCAACGGCTACACCTGGGTCGGCCGCTCGGTCGGCGCCTGGCCGGGCTTCCTGACCGGCTGGGTGGTGCTGGTCGCCAACGTGGTCTTCATGGCCTACACCAGCGCGATCACCGGCTCGGTGGTGCTCCAGTTCGTCAACAAGGCCGGACTGCACCGCCTGCTCGGCGTCGGCCTCGACCCGGGCTCCACCGGGATCAGCACCGTGGTCGGCCTGGTCGCCCTGGTCGCCGTCACCGTCACCGCGGTGACCGGCGTGCGCTCCGCGACCCGCCTGCAGTGGGCGCTGCTCGCCTTCGAGTACACCGTGCTGCTGGTGTTCTGCACCTGGGCGATGCTCGCCGGGCACGAGTCGTTCTCCTGGAACTGGCTCGACCCGTTCGCCATCGACTCCTTCCGCTCCCTCGCCCAGGGCCTGGTGCTGGCGGTGTTCGTCTTCTGGGGCTGGGACGCCGCCTTCACCGTCAACGAGGAGACCAGGAACGCCTCCGACGCCTCCCGGGGCGGCCTGATCGCCCTGCTGGCGATGCTCGGCCTGCTGGTGTTCGCCGCGATCTCCTTCCAGCGCATCCTGGGCAACGACGAACTCGTCGCCCAGGGCCCGCAGGCCCTCACCTACCTCGGCGCGAAGCTCGCCCCCGAGCCGTGGGCCTCGCTCCCGCTGGCCGCGCTGATGTGCTCGGCGTTCGCCTCGCTCCAGTCCAGCGTCATCCCGACCGCGCGCGGCGCGCTCGCGATGGGCCGGGACCGGACCCTCGGCCGGCTGTGGACCAGAGTGCACCCCCGCTACGGCTCCCCGGCCGTCGGCACCCTGCTCATCATGGCGACGTCCGCCGCCGTGGCCGTCCTCGCCGTCGGCATCCCGAAGATCAACCTGATGATCCTCACCGCCGTGAACTCCATCGGCCTGATCGTCGCGCTCTACTACGGCCTGACCGCCCTGGCCTGCGCCGTCCGCTTCCGCGCCGACCTGCGCGCGGGCCTGTCGCCCGCCCTGCGCGGCGTCATCGTGCCCGGCCTCAGCGCCCTGGTGCTGTTCGGCCTCGGCGGGTACCTCGCCTACCAGTACGCCACCATGAGCGACCACTTCGAGGCCACCCCCGACAACGGCTGGTTCATGCTGCTGATCCCGGCGCTGATCGTCGGCTCCGGCCTGCTCGTCGCCGCCGTCGCCAAGTGGCGCCGCCGCTCCCCGTACTTCACCACCGGCCGGGGCACCGACGCCGACGCCATCGCCCTGCCCATGGACGCCACCGCCTGACCCGCCCGTCCGCCTTCTGCCCGTCCTCCGCCCGCCCTCCGTCCGTCCGCACCCCCGTCCTGGAGCCCGCATGCACGCCGCCACCGCCGACCTCGTGTTCACCGGAGGGCCGGTCCACACCGTCGACCCGGTCCGCCCGTACGCCACCTCGGTGGCGGTGCGCGGCGACCGCGTCCTCGCGGTCGGCCACGACGAGGTGCGCGACCTGGTCGGACCGGCCACCGAGGTCGTCGACCTGCGCGGCCGGCTGCTGATCCCGGGCTTCCAGGACGCCCACGTCCACCCCGTCGGCGCGGGCGTGGAGGCGGGCCAGTGCGACCTGTCCGGCGCCACCGGCCCGGCGGAGTGCGCCGCCCGGATCCGCGCCTACGCCGACGCCCACCCCGACCGCCCCTGGATCACCGGCGGCGGCTGGTCGATGGAGTCCTTCCCCGGCGGCACCCCCGACCGCCACCTGCTCGACACCCTGGTGCCGGACCGCCCGGTCTACCTGGTCAACCGCGACCACCACGGCGCCTGGACCAACACCCGGGCCCTCGAACTCGCCGGCCTCGACCGCCGCACCCCCGACCCCGCCGACGGCCGGATCGAACGCGAGGCCGACGGCACGCCCGGCGGGACGCTCCAGGAGGGCGCCATGCGCCTGGTTGCCGACCACGTCCCCGCGGTGACCGCCGACGAGCAGCTGGCCGGCCTGCTGCACGCCCAGGCCGTCCTGCACGGGTACGGCATCACCGCCTGGCAGGACGCCCTGCTCGGCACGCACGCCTCCACCCCCGACGCCGCGCCGGTCTACCGCCGCGCCGTGCGGGAGGGGCTGCTGACCGCCCGGGTCCGCGGCGCGCTGTGGTGGGAGCGGTCCGAGGGCCTCGGGCAACTGCCCGAACTCCTGCGCCGCCGGGAGGAGTTCACCCTCGGCGGGCTGAACGCCCACACCGTGAAGATCATGCAGGACGGCATCGCCGAGAACGGCACCGCCGCCCTGCTCGGCCCCTACCTGGACGCCTGCGGCTGCGCCTCCGGCAACTCCGGCCTCTCCTTCGTCGACCCCCGCGAACTCGCCGAGGCCGTCACCGCGCTGGACGCCGAGGGGTTCCAGGTCCACTTCCACGCCCTCGGCGACCGGGCCGTGCGCGAGGCGCTGGACGCCGTCGAGGCCGCCCTCCGGGCCAACGGCCGGCGCGACAACCGGCACCACCTGGCCCACCTCCAGGTGGTCGACCCGGCGGACGTCCCGCGCTTCCGCGCGCTCGGCGCCACCGCCAACGTCCAGGCCCTGTGGGCGGCCCACGAACCCCAGATGGACGAGCTCACCATCCCCTTCCTCGGCCGGGACCGGGCCGCCCGCCAGTACCCGTTCGCCGACCTCGTCCGCAGCGGCGCCACCCTCGCCGCCGGCAGCGACTGGCCGGTCTCCAGCCCCGACCCGATCGCCGCCCTGCACACCGCCGTCAACCGCCACCAGCCCGGCTCCGACCGCCCGGTCTTCCTCCCCGAGCAGCGCATCCCGCTGCACACCGCGCTCGCCGCCTACACCGCGGGCAGCGCCCACGTGAACCACCTCGACGACACCGGCACCATCACCCCCGGCAAGCTCGCCGACCTCGCCGTGCTCGACCGCGACGTCTTCGCCCGCCCCGCCGAGGAGATCGCGCTGGCCCGCGTCCTGGAGACCTTCGTCGGCGGCCGCCGGGTCCACCGCGCCCCCGACGCCTGACCCGGTGCGGCGACCGGCTCCGGGGGCCGGGCGTCAGGCGTGCGGGGCCCGCTCGGCGCCGACCCGGACCTCGCGCTGCCGGGCCGCCCACGCGCGCATCCGCTCCACGGACTCCGGGTCGTCGGCCGCGCCGGTGTCCAGCACCGTGGTCGCGCCGTCGCCGAGGTCGACGAACCGGTGCTCCATGGTGCCGGTGGCGACGATCGACAGCACGGCGAGGAGTTCCTCCTCCACCTCGCGGGTCAGGTGCGCCCGGTCCTCGGGGGCGAGGTCGAGGACGTGGTCCTCGGCGGGGGCGGCGAGGGAGGCCACCGCGGGGGCGAGGAGGCGGCCCAGCACCCGGAACTCGTCGGGGGACATCCGGGCCCGCAGGGTGTCGAGGTAGAGGCGGACCCGCTCGGCCCGGGTGGGGGTGGTGTCGTCGTGCACCAGGCCATCCTGCCAGCGCCCGCGTCCCGCTCCAGGCCCGGGGAGGAGAACGTTTCCGATCCGGGCGGTGAACCGTGCCGCTTCCCCGGGGTGCACCCCCTGACGCCGGGGGCGGGTCCGGGCGGGACGGCGGAGGGAGGGCCCGCCCGCCGCACCCGCTGGAAGCGATCGCCGTGGCCGCGACCGAGATCCCGACGGCTCCCCGCCCCGCCCGTCCCGGCCGTCGTCCCCGGGCCGGGACGGGCGGGGGAGTGCCGGGCGGCAGGTCAAGATTCGGCAATGATTTTCATCTCGGCCATGAACTCGTGGTGATGAAAACCGTTTCCATCTATGGTGAGGGGGTTCGCACCCCCCTGCCGAGGAGCACCACCGCCATGCGCATCTCCGCGCCCGCCCGACCTGCCCGATCCGTTCGACCTGCCCGATCCGTTCGACCGGTCCGGCTCGCCGCCGCCACTGCCGCCGCGCTGGCGCTGGCCGCCACCGCCGCCTGCTCGACCAGCCCCGCCAAGTCCGACGCCGCCACGGGGGCGGCGGACGCGGCGGCGGGTGTGGCGGCGGGTGCGGCAGGTGCGGCGGGGAGGACCATCCGGGTCGCCGCCGCGGAGAGCTTCTGGGGGTCCCTCGCCGCCCAACTCGGCGGCGAGCACGTCGAGGTGAGCGACATCATCAGCAACCCGGACGCCGACCCGCACGACTACGAGCCGACCGCCGCCGACGGCCGCACCGTGGCCGGCGCCCGGTACGTCATCACCAACGGCATCGGCTACGACGCCTGGGCGGACAAGCTGCTCGCCGCCAACCCCGCCCCCGACCGCACCGCGCTCAAGGTCGGCGACCTGGTCGGCGTCCAGGAGGGCGGCAACCCGCACCAGTGGTACTCCCCGGCCGGCGTGCACCGGGTGATCGACCGGATCACCGAGGACTACCAGAAGCTCGACCCCGCCGACGCCGCCTACTTCGACCAGCGCCGGACCGAGTTCCTCGGCACCGCGCTCGCCCCCTACGACCAGCTGATCGCGCAGATCAAGGCCACCTACGCCGGCACCCCGATCGGCGCCTCCGAGTCGATCGTCACCCCGCTCGCCGAGGGCCTCGGCCTCCGGCTCCTCACCCCCGAGGGCCTGCTCGACGCCGTCAGCGAGGGCGCCGACCCGACGGCCGCCGACAAGTCCACCGCCGACCGGCAGATCAGCGGCAGGCAGATCGGCATCTACGTCTACAACAGCCAGAACGACACCCCGGACATCAAGGCCCAGGTCCAGGCCGCCAAGGCGCAGGGCATACCCGTCGCCACCGTCACCGAGACGCCGGACCCGGCCACCGCCTCCTTCCAGGACTGGCAGCTCGCCGAACTCCGGGGCATCGCGGACGCGTTGAAGCAGGCGACCGGCAAGTGACCGCCGCACCCGCCGAGCGCGCCACGACCCGCCCGTCCGACCCCGGTCCCGGCCCCGCCGCCGGAAGCGGCCCCGACCCCGACCCCGGCCCCGCCGTCCGCCGGCCCGTGCTCGAACTGCGCGGCGCCGCCGCCCGGGCCGGTGGGCGCACGCTCTGGTCCGACGTCGAACTCACCGCCCGGGAAGGGGAGTTCACCGCCGTCCTCGGCCCCAATGGGGTCGGCAAGTCCACCCTGGTCAAGCTGCTGCTCGGCGCGGTGCCGGCCGCCGCCGGCGAGGTCCGCGTCCCGGAGCGCACCGCCATCGGCTACCTGCCGCAGCGCCGCACCTTCGACGCGGGCGTCCGGATCCGCGGCACCGACCTCGTCCGCCTCGGCCTCGACGGCCACCGCTGGGGCGTCCCGCTCCCCGGACTGCGCGCCGCCACCCGGGCCCGCCGCCGCCTCGCCCGCCAACGCGTCGACGAGGCCATCGAGTTGACCGGTGCCACCGGCTACGCCCGGCGGCCGGTCGGCCAGTGCTCCGGCGGCGAGCAGCAGCGCCTGCTGCTCGCCCAGGCCCTGGTCACCCGCCCCCGGCTGCTGCTGCTCGACGAACCGCTCGACAGCCTCGACCTGCCCAACCAGGGTGCCGTCGCCGCGCTGCTCGGCCGGATCTGCCGGGAGAGCGGGGTGTGCGTCGTCATGGTCGCCCACGACGTCAACCCGATCCTGCACCACCTCGACCGGGTGGTGTACCTCGCCGAGGGCCGGGCCGTCTCCGGCCCGCCGGCCGAGGTGATCACCTCCGCCACCCTCAGCCGCCTGTACGGCGCCCCCGTCGAGGTGCTGCGCACCGGGGACGGCCGACTGGTCGTGGTCGGCGTGCCCGAGGACTGCCGGAGCTGTGGCCCGTGCTGCTAGCCGACACCGCCGCACCGGCCTTCTCCTGGAACCTCGCCGCCGACCTCCGGGAGATGTGGTCCTACCTCTTCATGGTCAACGCGTTCCGGGCCGGGGCCGTGGTCGCCGTGGTCGCGTCCGCCGCCGGCTGGTTCATGGTGCTGCGCCGGCAGACCTTCGCCGGGCACACCCTGTCCGTGGTGGCCTTCCCCGGCGCCGCGCTCGCCACCCTGCTCGGCCTGCCCGTCCCGCTCGGCTACCTCGGCGCCTGCACGGCCGCCGCCCTCGGCCTCGCCCTGCTGCGCGACAGCGGCCGGGCCGGGGCGGCGCAGGAGTCCGCGGCCACCGGCACCGTGCAGTCGTCCGCCCTGGCCTGCGGCTTCCTCTTCGTCACCCTCTACAAGGGCCTGCTCGGCGGCCCGCAGGCCCTGCTGTTCGGGACCTTCCTGGGCATCACCACCGGCCAGGTCGTGCTGCTCACCGCGGTCGGCGCGGCCGTCCTGCTGGCACTGGCCCTGATCGCCCGGCCGCTGCTGTTCGCCACCCTCGACCCGGACGTCGCCGCCGCCCGCGGCGTCCCCGTCCGGCTGCTCGGCGCCGCCTTCCTGCTCCTGCTGGGCACCGCGACGGCCGAGGCCGGGCAGATCACCGGCAGCCTGCTGGTCTTCGCCCTGCTGGTGATGCCCGCCGCCACCGCCCAGGTGCTGACCGCCCGGCCCGCCCTCGGCCTGCTGCTGAGCGCCCTGATCGGCCTCGCGGCCTGCTGGCTCGGCCTGTTCGCCGCCTACTACCAGCCCTACCCGCTCGGCTTCTTCGTCACCACCTTCGCCTTCGCCGGCTACCTGCTGGCCCACCTCGGCCGCGCCCTGCACACCGCCCTCGGCCGCACCCGCGGCCCGCTGCCCACCGGAGCACCGGCATGACCGACGCCCGCCGCCGGTCCTGCCACCGGCTCCTCCACCGGCCCGCCCCGTCGGCCGGCACCGCGATCGCCGTCGCCGTCGCCGTCGCCGTCGCCGTCGTCCTCGCCATCGGTGACGCCTTCGCCATCGGTGACGCCCCGCCGCCCGGTGCGTCCGGCCGCCGCCCGCCCCTCGGAGCACCGGAACGATGAACGCCCTCCACCAGCCCTTCTTCCAGCACGCCCTGCTGGCCGGCACCGCGATCGCCCTCGCCTCCGGCCTGGTCGGGTACTTCCTGGTGCTGCGCGCCCAGACCTTCACCGGCGACACCCTCAGCCACGTCGCCTTCACCGGTGCCATGGCCGCCCTCGCCGGCGGCTACGACCTGCGGCTCGGCCTGTTCGCCGCCACGGTCGGCGCCGCCCTGCTGCTCGGCGCGCTCGGCCGCCGGGGCCGACCCGACGACGTGGTCATCGGCACCCTGTTCTCCTGGATCCTCGGCCTCGGCACCTTCTTCCTCACCCTGTACGCGACCCACCGCGGCGCCGACCGGGGCAACGCCGGGATCAGCGTCCTGTTCGGCTCCGTCTACGGCCTGGACGGCGCCCGGGCCGCCACCGCCGCCGCGATCGCGGCGGTCATCGCCGCGGCCGTCCTGCTGATCGCCCGCCCGCTGCTGTTCGCCACCCTCGACGAAGCCGTCGCCGCCGCCCGCGGCGTGCGCACCGGCACGCTCGGCCTGGTCTTCCTCGCGCTGGTCGGCGCCTGCGCGGCCGAGGCCACCCAGGCGGTCGGCTCGCTGCTCCTGCTCGGGCTGCTCGCCGCGCCCGCCGGCGCCGCCGTCCGGCTCACCAACCGCCCCTACCGGGCGCTCGGCCTCTCCGCCGCCCTCGCCGTCCTGGAGATGTGGGCCGGACTCGCCCTCTCCGTCACGGTGCCCCGACTGCCGCCCAGCTTCAGCATCATGGCGGTCGCCACCACCTGCTACGCCACCGCGCTGCTGGTCCGCCCGCAGGCCCGGGTCCGTCCGGCGGCAGGCTGATCGCGCCCCACGGCCGGGGCGGAAACCGCTCCCCGGAAACTGACCCCCGGAAACAGGGTGGGTTCGGGGCCGACGGAGAGTAACCTGGAGATCACCGAAGGCACTTCGCATGCCGGCACCGGATACTGGCGTCGTCTCCGGCGAACGGCAATGCCGGACCGGCCCGTTCGGGCCAGGCCCGGAGACAGGTGCTTGGCCATGACCGCGATGCTCGATCGTGCGACGACGCCCACCGCCCTGGAATCCACCCCACGGCTCTCCCTCGCCCCCCAGGGGGTCCGGCCCGGCCGGCTGGACGGGGCCTGGTGGCCCCGCTCGCGGGACCTCCTCCTCGAACTGCCCTCCCTGGCCGCCGAACTCGACCGGCGGTGGGGCCGGGTCACCCGGATCACCGTCAACCCCGCGCAGTGGCCCGTCATCCCCCGGCGCATCCCGGTCACCGGGCACGTCGTCCACGCGGGCTGGTTCACCGTCGAGCAGGACGAGCACCTGATCAGGGTCTGCTCGTACACCCCGCGCAGGCTGGACCTGCTGGTCGTCCCGCCGGAGACGGACCCCGCCGACGCGGCCCGGCTGATGACCGCGGCGGCCGACCCGGCCAACGTCCGGACGGCGAGCGCGCTGCTCGCCGCGCCCGCGCAGCCGGACGACGACCCGGCGGGGGAGGCGGCCCGCTCCGGCTTCCTGCCGTCGGCCGCCGAGCCCGCCGACGGAGCCGGCGCGGCCGGGGAACGGGCCGAGGTCGCCCGCGACCGGGCCGCCGCCTGGCCCGGACGGGTGTAACGAGGGGCGGCCGACGGGCCGTTCGTGGGCGCGGGGCGCCCGGTCGATCGTGACCGGGCGCCCCGTCCGTGCTGCGGGTGGACGGTGCCGGGTCACCAGTAGTGGCGGCGGCCGGCGATCTCGTGCCCGAGCGCGCCCGCGAGCATCAGGCCGAGGCCGATGACCGCGAGGATGATGCCGATGGTCCACAGGACCGGGATGCCGGCGATGAAGCCGATGACGAGGAGGATGACTCCGAGGGTGATCATGGTGGCCTTCGTTCCTGTTCCCCCTGGTGAAACGGTGCTCCGCTGGGCGGAGGCGGTGCTGTTCCCTTCGATGGCGGTGGCGGTCCCCGGTGCGACGGAGGTCAGGGCGGTGCGGCGGGGGTCAGGGCGGCTCGGCGGCGAGGCCGGAGAGGAGGAGGTCGAGGCCGCGTTCGAGTTCGGCGGCTCCGTCGTAGCAGACGAGTGCGGGGGCGAGGCCGCGCAGGACGGGGAACTCGCGGATCGGGAGCCGGTACAGGCCCAGCCGGAGTAGGGCGTCGGTCTCGTCGGGGTTGTCGACGAGTTCCTGCAGCTCGTTGAGGACGTGACCGTGCAGCAGCCCGATCAGGGAGCGGTAGGCGTGCAGGGCGGCGGTGCCCGTGAAGCCCGCCCTGACGAGCAGGGCGAGGATGGCTTCGAGCGGGCGGAGGGTGCCGGTGGGCCGCAGTGCGAGCGGCGTGGCGAGGGGACGGGTGACCAGGAGGGGGACGGCGTTGGGGTGGTCGAGGGCGAGTCGGCGGTAACCGCGGGCGAAGGCGCGCAACTGGCCGGTCCAGTCCGGGTCGTCGGCGTCGACGGTGAGCCGGCGCAGCAGCGTGTCGGCGACGCCGTCGAGCAGGGCGGCCTTGTTGGGGGCGTGCCGGTACAGGCTCATCGGATCGCGACCGAGGGCCCGGGCCAGCCGCCGCATGGACAGCTTCTCGACGCCGTCCCGGTCGACGATCTCCAGCGCGCAGCCCAGCACCCGCTCCAGGCTGAGCCGCTCCACGGCGGGTGGTTCGACCTCCCGCGCGGAGGCGGGAGCCTCGGAAACGGCCATCGTGGCGCCTCCTCGTCGGGCGGGCCTCGTCGTGCCGGGGTGAGCACCGGTGACGCAAAGTTCGTGGACATCCGGTGTGGACACCAGTGTAGTCCGGACGTTGACTGTAGGCATACGACGTAGACCCCTTGGGAGCACGTCATGCTCGTCATCCTCGGACTTGTCCTCCTGGTCGTCGCGGCCGTCGTCGCGGTGGCGGGAATCCTCGGCAACACCGGCAGCGCGCACCAACTCACCGACTCCTTCGCGGTGTTCGGACACCACATGACCGGCTCCACCGGAATGCTGTTCCTCTGGGGCGTCGTGGTCGGAGCGGTCGGCATGCTCGGCCTGGCCCTCCTGCTGGCCGGCGCCCGGCGCGGCGCGACCGCCCGGCGCGGACCGCGACACTCCCGCCGCGCGGCGGCGGACGCCCGCGAACGCCGCGACACCCTTGCGGAGGAGCACGCCCACGCGGAGGAGCGCGCCCGGGACGAGGAACGTGCCGAGGTCGAGGAGCATGCCCGCGCCGAGGAGCGCGTCCGCGCCGAGGAACGTGCCGAGGTCGAGGAGCATGCCCGCGCCGACGCGGAGTCGGCCGAGGGGCGCCGCGAGAAACGCCGCGGGGAGCGTCGTGAGGCGTACCGCCAGGAGTTCGCCCGACAGCGCGAGGCCCTG
Source organism: Kitasatospora sp. NPDC090308 (assembly GCF_044769485.1). NCBI lineage: Bacteria > Bacillati > Actinomycetota > Actinomycetes > Kitasatosporales > Streptomycetaceae > Kitasatospora > Kitasatospora sp. NPDC090308. The sequence continues at coordinate 40,762 of NZ_JBIVXY010000003.1, forward strand.
GCCAAGGAGCCGGATCACGCGCGGGAGCAGACCGCGGGCACCCGGACCGGCCCGATGCCGCAGGACGGCCCCGAACCCGGGAGCGCCGACCGGAGCCGCCACTCGCACCTGCTGTGACCCGGGACGTCGCCGACGCGCGGGACGGTCGGGCAGCGAGGCGGCGGGGCGGCCGGGCCGCCGGGCCGCCGGTCGGGCGTCGGCCGCCGGTCCGTTCTCCGCCGCCTCCTGGAAGTTGACGACGGCCTCCCCGTGCGCCCGCGCCCAGTCCGGCAGGGCGGCGATCGGCTCGACGAGGGTCGTGCCCAGTGCGGTCAGGCGGTACTCGACCCGTGGCGGGGCCTCGGCGTACGCGCGGCGCTCGACCAGGCCGTAACCCTGCAGCCTGCGCAGCGTCTGGGTGAGCACCTTGCGCGAGACGCCGCCGATCAGGTCGACGAGTTCGCCGTGCCGGCACGGTCGGCGGCTGAGCGCGAACGGGACGACCACCGCCCACTTGTCGGCGATGATCTCGATGGCCGGCCGGGCCGGGCAGTCGGCGCGGAAGACGTCCTCCGCAGGGTCGCGCACGGGCCGAAAGGTACCAAGGGGTACCTGTCGGCTGCGTAGCGTCCTGGACATGAGTACACCGCGAACGGAAACCTACATCCTCGTCCACGGCGCCTGGCACAACGGGCGCGTCTGGGACCGGGTGGCACCCCTGCTGACCCGGGCCGGGCACCGCGTCCTCGCCCCCTCGCTCACCGGCCACGGCGAGCGGGAGCACCTGCTCGGCCCGGAGGTCGGGCTCGACACCCACGTCGCCGACGTCACCGGCCTGATACTGGCGGAGGACCTCACCGACGTGGTGCTGGTCGGGCACAGCTACGCGGGATTGGTCACGTCCGCCGTGGCCGACCGGCTCCCGGACCGGATCGCCGCACTGGTCCACCTCGACGCGATGGTTCCGGCCGACGGCGAGAGCGCGCTCGACATCATGCCCGTGACCGAGCACCTGCTCGAACTCGCCGCCGGCACCGACACCCCCTGGCGCATCCCGCCGCTGCCGGAACTGCCGCCGCCCGCCGGCCTGTTCGGCGTCACCGACCCGGCGGACGCGGCCTGGCTGCGCACCCTGCTCTCCGACGAGTCCGCGCGCTGCTTCCAGCAGCCGGTCCGGCTGACCGACCCGGCCGCGGACGCCATCCCCCGCACCCACATCCACTGCGTCGGCAGCGTGCCGGAGGGCGTCGTCCGCCGCCCCGTCCCCGCGACGCAACCCAACGGCACCCCGTCGCGGGTGTGGCAGCTGAGGAGCGGCCACGACTGCATGGTCACCGTGCCGGACCAACTGGCCGAACTCCTGCTGAAGGTCGTCCACGGCAGCGAGGAACCGCAGCCCGCCTGATCGTGCGGCGGGTCGGTCGGAAGGTGCGCCGTGGGTGACTGCCGGGTGCCGACGGATTCCCGGCGGGGTCGTCAGCCTGGCGCAGACCTGGCCGCCACGGGGGAGGCGGCTACGGGGGGACGATGTCCACCACTGTGCACGAGATCGGCTGTGGACCGGGCGAGGACCGCCAGGGGGCGGCGGGTGCGAGAGGAAGTGCAGCTCGCCTGATTGTGCGGCGGGTCGGTCGGAAGGTGCGCCGTGGGTGGTTCCCCGGCGTCGACGGATTCCCGGCGGGGTCGTCAGCCCGGCGCAGACCCGGTCAGCACGGGGGAGGCGGCCCCGGGGAGGACGTCCACCGCCGCGCACGAGACCGGCTCCGGACCGGACGAGGACCGCCAGGGGGCGGCGGGTGCGACGGGAACGGTGAGCGGGACGGGTGCGGCAGGCGTGACCGGACGGTGGCTGCCCCGCTCGGCCGGATGCTGACGGGAGGGTCGGCGTCGGCGTGACCTCGGGGCTGACGGCGACCGGGCCCGGCGCCAGTGCCGGGCGCGGTCGCCGCCGACGCGCGGGCCGCCGAGGGGGGATGTCCGGTGCAGGTCCGACCGGACCCCGGTCGGTCGAGGCCCTCGACGATGCGGACGTCGCGCTCGACGCCGTTGGGGAGCACGGCCAACGCCTCTCGGTAGGCCGCGCTCTCGCGTGCCGCGACGGTCTGCTCGAAGCTGTCGAACTCGATCAGGACGGTGCGCTCGGCGAGTCCGGCCTCGTGCGCCACGACCCGGCCGTCACGGGCGAGGACCCGGCCGCCCTGCGGCCCGGGCGGTCGGGCTTCTCCGGGTCCGACACGGCGCGGTAGACGCTGACCCAGTGGCCCTCGGGCATGGCACCTCCAGCGGAGGGGCGGGTCCATGGTGCATCCCGCTCACGGGTCTGCCCCGGACGGGGATCGGGTCGACGCTCTGCGAACCGGCCCGCCGTGGACCGGCCCGCCGTGGACCGGCCCGCCGTGGACCGGCCCGCCGTGAACCGGGACCCGCGCGGGCGGTGGCGCGGCGGACTCCCAACTCGTCTTCCTCCAGCCGGACTTGATCCATTCGGCCGCGCGGAGCCACCCCGTTTACACGCACTTGACCGCCCGTTACTTTGGGCCTTGGGAGCGCTCCCACAGAACCCTCCGCTCATGGCATGAGCATGGCTTTTCCCCAGTCAGACGGCCTGCCCGGCCGGGACGGCACGGGCGGGTCCCCTCCACCAAGGCGGTGAAAGTTTCATGTCACGACGCAAGACCTCATCGATCGTCGCGGCCCTCGCAACCGCGGCCGCGACGATCTGCGCGCTGCTGCTGGGGCTGCCCTCGGCGCACGCGCACGGCGTGGCGATCGTGCCGGGCTCGCGCACGTACCTGTGCTACCAGGACGGGCTCACCGGGACCGGTGCGCTGACGCCGACCAACCCGGCCTGCAAGGCCGCCGTCGCGCAGAGCGGGACGACCCCGCTCTACAACTGGTTCGCGGTGCTGGACTCCAACGCGAACGGACGCGGCCAGGGCTACGTCCCGGACGGCACCCTGTGCAGCGCCGGCAACAAGTCCCCCTACGACTTCTCCGCCTACAACGCGGCCCGGGACGACTGGCCCAAGACGCACCTCACCTCCGGTGCCGCGATCGAGGTCGACTACTCCAACTGGGCTGCCCACCCGGGTGAGTTCAGGATCTACCTGACCAGGCAGGGCTGGTCCCCGACCACCCCGCTGGCCTGGGCCGACCTGAGCCTGCTCACCACCGTCGCCAACCCGCCGCAGGTGGGCACCCCCGGGACCGACGGCGGCCACTACCGCTGGAACATGACCCTCCCGTCGGGTCGCAGCGGCCCCGCCGAGATGTTCATCCAGTGGGTGCGCTCGGACAGCCAGGAGAACTTCTTCTCCTGCTCCGACCTGGTTTTCGACGGCGGCAACGGCGAGGTGACCGGCATCCACCTGCCGACCTCCCCGTCCTCGCCGACGCCCTCGCCCTCCCCGTCCGCGTCCGCGTCCCCGTCCTCCTCGCCGACGCCCTCGCCCTCCCCGTCCTCCCCGGGCAACTCCCCTTCCCCGAGCCCCTCGTCCTCCCCGAGCAGCTCGCCCACCGGTCCGATGCCAAGCAGCGGCTGCATGGCGACGTACAGCGTCGTCAGCTCCTGGAACGGCGGCTTCCAGGCCGCGGTCGAGGTGATGAACCACAACACCTCGCCGATCAAGTCCTGGACGCTCCAGTGGCAGACGGGCACCGGCACCACGATCACCAGCCTGTGGAACGGTGTGCTGACCACCTCGGGCAGCGGCGTGACGGTGAAGAACGCCGCCTACAACGGCACCATCGCGGCGGACTCCAGCACCACCCTCGGCTTCACCGCCAACTCCACCGGCAACAACTTCCCGACCGGCTCCATCTCCTGCACCGCCGCCTGACCCCCGCGCCCCGGTCCGGGCCCACCGCAGCCCGCGGCCGGTCCGGACCGGGGCCCGCACGACCGTACGACCCACAGCCAACGTACCGACGACACAAGGAGGTTCGACATGGTGCGGAGTGACGCGAGCGCGCGCGGTGGTCGGCGCGGCCGGGAGGTGGTGTTCGCCGTGTGCACGGTGCTCGCGGTGGCCCTCGGACTGCTGACCGGGCTCGGCCAGCGTCCGGCCCCGGCCTGGGGCGCGGGCGGCGGGGCCTGCCAGGTCTCGTGGACGGGCAACCAGTGGACCGGCGGCTTCACCGCCCAGGTGTCGATCATCAACTCGGGTGCTGCGGTGAGTAGTTGGACGCTGACCTGGACGTTCGCAGCCGGTCAGCAGGTGACCTCGGGGTGGAACGCGCAGGTGAGCCAGAGCGGCACGGCCGTCACGGCGAGCAGCCTGAGCTACAACGGGTCGGTGGCCGCCGGTGGTTCGGTGGCCTTCGGGTTGCAGGGCACCTGGTCGGGCGGCAACCCGACCCCGACCGACTTCGCCTTCAACGGCGCCTCCTGCCAAGGCGGTTCGGCCACCGCGTCCCCGACCCCGTCCCCGTCCCCGACCCCGTCTCCCACCCCCAGTCCCAGCCCCACCCCCTCGCCCTCGGCCAGTTCCGGTGGGGGCTCCGGCTGTTCCGCGGCCGTGGTCTGCTCGGGCTTCGAGGACCAGAGCGGCAGCAGCCTGGGCGGTGACTGGACGGTCGCCGCCCCCGACTGCTCGGGCGCCGGCACGGTGACCGTCGACACCGCGGTCGCCCACGGCGGCAGCCGCTCGCTGCGGATCGACGGCCGGGCCGGCTACTGCAACCACGTGTTCGCGGCCACCACCAAGAACGTCTCCGCCGTCGGCCCCGTGGTCTACGGCCGGTACTGGGTCCGCCACACCACCGCGCTGCCGGCCGACCACATCGCCATGGTCACCATGGAGGACGCCGCCAACGGCAACAAGCACCTGCGCCTGGGCGGCCAGAACGGCGCCCTGCAGTGGAACCGCGAGTCCGACGACGCCACGCTGCCCGCGCAGAGCCCGGTCGGCGTCGCGCAGAGCGTGCCGCTGCCGGTCAACCAGTGGTCCTGCGTCCGCTTCGCCGTCGACACCACCAGGCAGTCCATGGACACCTGGCTGAACGACCAGCAGGTGCCCGGCCTGCACGACGACGGCGTCCCCACCGCGGACATCGACCAGCAGTGGCTCACCCGCACCACCGCCCCGCGGCCGACCACCCTGGACCTCGGCTGGGAGTCCTACGGCAACGGCGCCGACACCCTCTGGTACGACGACGTGGCCCTGGGCTCCGCACCGATCGCCTGCTGAACCGCGCCACCGTCGTTCCTGCGGCTGCCGCGGCAGCCGTCACCGCCGCCCCGCCGGAGAGCAGACCGGGGCCGGTTCGGCAAGGGTTTCGGCAGAACGTCCGATTATCGATCGTACTGGAAGGGGTAGCTGAGGTTCCGTCAGTTAATGGAGCGGGAGCGGCCGTACGGGGTGCGGCCCGCTCCCGCGTGATTCCGTCGGCTGACGAAAGACCAGGAGACCACCGTGCGCATGCTCTTCACCGGACCGGCCGCGCCCACCCACCTGTTCCCGATGGTGCCGACCGCGCAGGCGCTGCGGGCCGCCGGGCACGAGGTGCTGTTCGCCTCGCCGGCGCCCTTCGACCAGCTCCGCCAGGCCGGGTTCCCGATCGTCGAGATCGGTGACGGCCGTTCGCTGCGCGACTCGTTCGAGGCGGTCACCCCCGCGGGGGAGTCCGTCCGCTACGCCCGGCCGCACCTGACCCAGGACGAGATCCTCGACCGGGCGGCGGTCGCCTTCGCCCACGCCTCCCGGGCCACCGTGGACGGCCTGTACGCCGTCGCCGACGAGTGGGGCGCGGACCTGCTGGTGCACGACTCCTGCCTGGCGTCCGCCCAACTGGTCGCCGCCAAGCTGAAGATCCCGGCGGCGCTGCACAACTTCGGCTTCACCTCCGGCCTGGACCTGGCGGCCCGGCTGGCCGACCACTTCACCGACCTCTACGCGGCGCACGGCGTCGCGGGACCGGCCGCCACCACCCCGCTGAACATCGTCCCGGAGTCGCTCGGCGGCGACCCCGGCGGGCTGCGGATGCGCTACCTGCCCTACAACGGCGGCGGCGTGGTGCCGGCCGACCTGCTGCGCCGCGGCGGGCGGGCCCGGGTCGCCGTCACGCTGGGCACCGTGGTCACCGAGGTGGACGGCGTGGACGCGATCGCCCGGCTGGTGGCCGCCGCCGCCGAGGTCGACGCGGACTTCCTGCTCGCCGTCGGCGGCGCCGACCTCGCCGCCCTCGGTACCCTCCCGGCCAACGTCCGGCCGCTGCCCTGGGTGCCGCTGGCGGAACTGCTGCGGGTCTGCGACGCGGTGGTGCACCACGGCGGTTCCGGCAGCGCGCTCACCGCCCTCCAGGCCGGCATCCCGCAGCTCGTGCTGCCCCAGGGCGCCGACAACTTCACCGTCGCCGACACCCTGGTCGCGGCCGGCGCGGGCCTGCGCGCCACCTCCGGCGACGTCGACACCGCCCTGCTCGCCCGCCTGGCCACCGACCCGGCCCTGCGCGCCGCCGCCACCCGGCTGCGCGTCGAGAACGAGGCCCTGCCGACCCCCGCCGCGACCGTCCCCGCGATCGAGGCCCTGGCGGCCGACCGCCGCTGAGCCCCGGCCGGGGCCGCCGGGCGCCCCGATGCGCAGTCCGCCGTTGCCGGCGGCCGGGAACCGGCCTTTCCCGACCGCCGGCAACGGCGGTGGCGGTGGGCGGGGCGGCGGTGGCGGAACGTGTGCGGAAACATGTGCGGAAACGGGTACCGGGGCGGTCGTGGAAAGGGCGGGGAGAGAATGATCTGACGGGCAGTAATTCCTATCGCCGGATGGGCACTTCAATCAATTCCTGGTGCGCGGAGTATTTGCATTCGGGTACTCTCTGTCCGAACGGCATGGAATTCCGGGTCGGTTCGACGGGCCTGGCGTGCGCGGCGGTGGGTGAAGGTGGGCGAGCTCGGTGAACGGTTCTGCGGCTGACCCGGAGGGGGCGGCGGAGGGGGCGTCGGCGGAGGTGCGGGCCGCCTTGGAGGCGGTCTTCGACCCCGGGCTCCGGGCCGATCCGTACGGGCCGCTGGCGGTGCTGCGCGAGGCCGCCCCGGTGCTGTACGACGAGGAGTCGGGGACGCGCTTCCTGACCGGGTTCGCCGACTGCCAGGCCGTGCTGGCGGGCCCCGACTTCGTGGTGCCGGACGGGCCGTGGCTGGCGCGGGAGCACCCCGAGTGGGCGGCCCGCCCGGCGGCGGACTTCTTCTACGCCTCGCTGCTGGGGACGAACGGGGCCGCGCACGAGCGGCTGCGCGGGCCGCTGACGGCCGTGTTCGGGCCGCGCCGGGCGGCGGAGCTGTCGGCGGGCGTGGAGAAGGTCGTCGACGAATTGCTCGACCGTTTCGAGGACGCCACCTCGGACGGCGGGGCGGCGGATTTCCAGGCGCTGGTCGGGTACCCGCTGCCGGTCGCCGTGGTCGGCGAGCTGATCGGCGTGCCCCGGGCGGAGCAGGAGCGCTTCCACCGGCTGGGGCGGGACGCCGCGCGGCTGCTGGAGCCGGTGCGCTCGGACGAGGACTGGCGGCGGGCGGACACCGCGGTGACCGCGCTGCGGGAGTACTTCACTGGCCTGCTGCGCGAACGCCGCGCCCGCCCGGCCGAGGACCTCGCCTCCGCGCTGCTGGCCCGCGAGGGGGCGGCCGGTTCCGCCCCTGCGCGGCGGGTCCGCGAGCCGGCCGCCGGTCCGTCCGGCGGGCGCGCGCGGCCGTCCGCCGCCCGCGAACGGCCGCCCGCCGAGAACGGACACCCGCTCGGCGAGCGGGAGCTGGCGGATCTGCTGCTGCTGGTCTTCGTCGCCGGGTTCGAGACCACGGCCGGCCTGCTGGGCACCGCGGTGTCCGCGCTGCTGGCCCACCCGGAGCAGGCCGCGCTGCTGCGGGCCGACCCGGGGCTGCTGCCCGGCGCGGTCGAGGAGGCGCTGCGCTGGGACGGGCCGGTGCTGATGGCCGAGCGGCTGGCCGCCCGTCCCACCGAGGTGGGCGGGGTGGCCGTCCCGGCCGGGGGCAGCGTGACCGCGGTGCTGGGCGCCGCGAACCGGGACCCGCGCCGCTACCCGGACCCGGACGCGTTCCTGGTCACCCGCCCGGACGTCCGCGTGCTGAGCTTCGGCGCCGGGCCGCACTACTGCTTCGGCGCGGCCCTGGCCCGGCTGGAGGCGGCCGTCCTGCTGGGCCGGCTGTCGGCCCGCTTCCCCCGGCTCGCCCCGGCCGGCCCGCCGGTGCGCCGCGCCTCCGCCTGCCTGCGCTCGTTCGACGTGCTGCCGCTGGCGGCCACCGGCTAGCGCCGCGCCGGTCGCCCGCCGAACGACCCCAGGCCGGGTCGTACCGCCCCTCCCCGAAGGACGTGCCCGTGAACTTCCTGCACCGCGAACGCGCCGAACTCGAAACGCTCATGCCCGGGTTGGACCGGGCGCTGGCCCGCCACCCGCTGGCCGAACTGGAGCAGGCGCCCAGCCCGGCGATCGCCGCCTTCAAGGAGGCCGGCGGCCCCGGGCTGCTGGTGCCCGCCGCCCACTCCGGCGCCGGGGCGAGCGCGCTGCAGGCCGTCCGGGTGCAGCGCGCGGTCGGCGCCCGCTGCCCCTCGCTCGCGGTGGCCACCACCATGCACCACTTCTCGGTCGCGGGCCTGGTCGAGGCCGCCGAGTACTCCGACGGCCCGGAGGGGATGCTGCTGGAGACCGTCGCCAAGCAGCGGCTGCTGGTCGCCTCCGCCTTCGCCGAGGGCCGCCCGGGCCGGAACATCCTCACCCCGCACCTCACCGCCGAGCGGCGCGGCGACCGGATCGTGCTGAACGGCAGCAAGATGCCGTGCAGCCTCTCCCGCTCGATGGACCTGCTGACCGCCTCCGTCGCCCTGCCCGGCCCGGACGGCGTACCGCGGCTGGCGGTCGCGCTGATCCCGGCCGACAGCCCCGGCATCACCGTCCACCCGTTCTGGGGCACGCCGATCCTGGCGGGCGCCGAGAGCGAGGAAGTCCGGCTCACCGAGGTCGAGTTGGACCCGAGCATGGTGGTGGCCACCGAGGTCACCGCCGACGCGGTGCCGGACGCGCTCAACGTCGCGGGCTTCCTCTGGTTCGAACTGCTGCTGACCGCCGGCTACCTCGGCGTCGCCAGCGCCCTGGTCGAGCGCGTCCTCCGGCGTCCCGGCGCCGACCGGGACGACCCGACGCCGTACCTCGTCCCGGTCGAGGGCGCGATGCTGGCCGTGGAGGCCGTCGCCCGGGCGATGGCCGAGGAGGAGTGGGACGAGGCGCTGCTGGTCCGGGCGCTGACCGCCCGCTACGCCGCGCAGGACGCGATCGCCGAGACCACCCGGACCTGCCTGGCCGCGCTCGGCGGAATGTCCTTCATCGGCTCGCCGGACGGCGCCTACCTCGCCTCCGCCGCCGTCGGCCTGACCTTCCACCCGCCCGCCCGCACCAGGATGGCCCGCCCGCTGCGGGAGTACCTGGACGGCCGCCCGCTGCGGATCGGCTGAACCGGTGGAACGAGCGGACGCGCCACCGGCCGATCGTTCGGACGCGCCACCGGCGGAGCGGTCGGACGCGCCACCGGTCCGGCTCGAAGTGCTGCGCAGCATCGACCAGTTGCCGCCCGGCAGCTGGGAACGGCTGGCCCCCGCGGGCGACCCGATGTGGTCCCGGAGCGTCTTCCGGGCCCTGGAGCGCAGCCGGGTCGGGCCCGCCGGGTACGCCTACCTGACGGTGCGCCGGGGCGGCGAGACAGTCGCGGTGCTGCCGCTCTGCCTCTTCCCCGACCTGCGGCTGGACCGGATCGTCGGCCCGCACGAGCGCCGCCTGCTCGCCCCGCTGCGCCGCCTGGCGCCCCGCCTGCTGCGGGTGCCGATGCTGTTCTGCGGCCACCTGCTCGGCCAAGGCCACGTCCTGGCGGCCGAGCCGCTCGACGGGCCGACCGGGCGGCTGCTGGTCACCGCCGTCCTGGACTTCGCCCGGCGCGAACGGCTCGGCACCGTGGTCTTCAAGGACTTCGCCGGGCCCGACCTCGCCCCGCTGCGCGCCCCGCTCACGGAGGCCGGCTTCTTCCTCGCCCCGAGCCTGCCCGACACCGAACTCGCCCTGCCCACCGACTCGTTCGAGCAGTACCTGGCCGCCCTCCCGGCCAAACCGCGCCGCAACGCCCGGGCCAAGATCCGCCGCTTCGGCTCCCGTCCCGGCCTGCGGATCGAGGTACTGGCCGCGTTCGACCACCTGCTGCCCGACCTGCTCGCCCTGTACGGGCAGGTGATGGACCGCGCCGACCAGACCCTGGACGTGCTGGACCACGCCTTCCTGGCCGCCCTCGCCGCCGACCCGCTCAGCCGCCTGGTGGCCTGCTTCGAGGGCGAACGGCTGGTCGGCTTCCTGCTCTGCCTCTTCACCGCGCAGCCCGGCGCGGGCGGTGCGGGCGGCGCGGGCGGTGCGGGCGGCGCGGGCGGTGCGGAGAGCGCGGGCCGCGAAGGCGGTGCGGGTGGCACGGGCGGCGCGGACGGGATCGCGCCGGGGGCGACTGGGGCCCGGATCGGCCTGGACTACCGGCTGGCCCACGACGCCGCGCTCTACCACAACCTGCACTACGCGGCCGTCCGGCTGGCGATGGACACCGGCTGCCGGCACATCCGCTTCGCCCAGACCGCGTACCTGCCCAAGGTGGAGATGGGCTGCGCGCTGATCGAGCAGTGGCACGCGATGACCCACGTCCGGCCGCTGCCCCGCGCGGTGCTCCGCCGGCTCCTCCCGCCCGCCCTGGCCGCCGCCCGCGCCCAGGCGCTGGACCCGCCCGGCGGCACCGGCCCCGCACCCCGTCCCCACACCGAAGAGAGGCCCCCGCATGCCGCACGTTGAAGTGGAACTGCCCGTCGCCGCGGCGCCCGAGGACGCCTGGCCGGTGGTGGTGGACGTCCTCGGCTACCCCGACTGCATGGAGAGCGTCGACTCGGTCGAACTCGTCGAGCAGCCCGACGAGCGGCACCGCACCACCGCCTGGTCGGTCCGGCTCAAGGGCTCGGTGCTGCGCTGGACCGAGGCCGAGGTGATCGACCACGCCGCCCGCCGCTTCGACTTCGAACAGGCCAGCGGCGACCTCGGCGCGTTCACCGGCCACTGGTCGGTGTCGCCCGCGCCCGGCGGCGGCAGCACCGTCGCCCTGCACGTCGACTTCGACATCGGCATCCCGCTGCTCGCCGAGATGCTCAACCCGGTCGCGGCGGACGCCCTGCGCGAGAGCGCCGCCCAGATGCTCGGCGCCCTCGAACAGCGGCTCCTGCTCCAGGGGGCCGCCCGGTGACCACCACCGTCCCCGGCACCGCCACCGACCCCGCGGTGGTCTTCGACCGGCTGCGGCGCCACCTCTCCCCGAAGCTCGCCCTGACCGGCGGCTTCGCCGGGCGCGGCGCGGTGGAGGCGGCCGGCGAGGGCTGCCGGGTGACGCTCTCCGACGGCCGGACCGCGCTGGACTTCGGCTCCTACGCCGTCACCCTGCTCGGCCACCGCCACCCCGCGGTCACCGCGGCCGTCCGCGCCCAGCTGGACACCATGCCCACCGCGACCCGCAGCCTGGCCAACCCGGTCACCGCCGAGGCCGCCGCCCGGCTCAGCGGCTACCTCGGGGACGTCCTCCCGAAGGTGTACTTCGGCCTGAACGGGGCCGACGTGGTCGAGGTCGCCGTCAAACTGGCCCGGCTGGCCACCGGCCGCCCCCGGGTGCTGGCGGTGCGCGGCGGCTTCCACGGCAAGTCGCAGGGCGCCCTCGCGCTCACCCACAGCCCGCTCTACCGCCGGGGCCTGCTCGGCTGCGAGGTGGACGTGGTCCACGTCGACGCCGAGGACCCGGCGGCGGTCGGCCGGGAGACCGCCGGCGGCCGGGTGGCCGCCGTGGTGCTGGAACCGGTGCAGGGCGAGAACGGCGCCCTGCCGCTGCCCACCGGGGTGCTGCGGCAGTGGTGCGCGGACGCGGCCCGGCACGGCGCCTTCGTGATCGCCGACGAGATCCAGTGCGGCCTGCGCCGCTGCGGCGAACGCTCGGTCGCCCTCGCCGACGGGCTGCCCGTCGACGCGGTCCTGCTCGGCAAGCCGCTGGGCGGCGGCGTCGTCCCGCTCTCCGCGCTGCTCTGCTCGGAGCGGCTGTACGCGCCGCTGGCGGCCGACCCGTTCCTGCACTCGGCGACCTTCGGCGGCCACCCGCTGAGCTGCGCCGCCGTCCCCGCCGCCCTCGAAGCGATCGAGGAACTCGCCGACCACGGACGCGAGTTGGCCGCCCAGCTGGACGCCGCACTGACCGGCCTGCACGAGCGCCACCCGGACGTGGTGCGGGCCGTGCCCGGCCGCGGCCTGCTGCGCGGCCTCGACTGCGCCTCCCCGCAGGCGGCCGGCGCGATGGTGCTCGAACTGGCCGCCGCCGGGCTGCTGGTCTCCCCGTGCCTGAGCCGCCCGACCACCGTCCGGCTGCTCCCGCCGCTGATCGGCACGGCGGCCGAACTCGCCGAGGCGACCGCCATCCTGGACGCCGCGCTCACCGCCACCGGACGCACCCTGCGGACGGGCGGCACCGGCTGACCCCGGGACGCCGGGACGCCGGCTGAGCACGCCCGGCGCACGTGCACGGGCACGGACACCGGCCGACCGCGGCCGGTGCGGAGTACGGAGCAAGCCGCCCGGTGCGGCGAAAGGAGCGAACCCAGGTGCCCACACGAGAGGAACTGGCCGTGACGGTCAGGGCGGTCATCTCCGACGTCCTCGGCACGGACCCGGACGAGCTGCGGGAACGGACCAGCCTGGCCGAGGACTACGGCGTCGACAGCCTCGAACTCATGGAGATCGGCGCCCGGTTGGAGCGGACGCTGCGCCTGCGGATCGACCCCGACGACCTGGTCTCGGCCCGCGACGTCGGCCACGCCATCGACCTGCTGCGCGCCCGGCTGGACGACCCCGCGACCGCCGCGCCCGGCAGCCGGCTGCACGGCGCGGTGATCGACCTGTCGGCCCCGGCACCCGTCCCCGCCCCGCCCGCCGCCGTCGCCGTCACCGCCGCCCCGGCGCCGGAGGGCCCCGCGTGAGCCCGCAGGACCGGCACCCCTCGGGCGGGCACCGGGTCGCCGTCACCGGCATCGGCGTGAAGTCCCCGGCGGGCAACAGCCTCGACGAGGTGTTCGCCGCGGTGCTGGCCGGCCGGTCCGTCGCGGCCCGGGTGGAGCGGCTGGTCGAGGCCGACCTGCCGGTCCACTTCGCCTGCCTGGTACCGGAGTTCGACCCGGAGCGCTACCTCAGCCGGCGCGAGGCCCGGCAGATCGACCGCCCGGCCCAACTGCTGCTGTGCGCCGCCGACGACGCGCTGGCCGACGCCGCCCTGCCCGCCGACCGCCGGCCCGACCGGATCGGCGTGCAGATCGGCACCGGCATCGGCGGGCTGTCCAGCATGGAGGCCGCCACCGCGGGCTTCGTCGACCGCCCCCGGGACCTGCCGGTGCACACCGTCCCGCGCACCATGGCCAACTCGCCCGCCTGCCGCATCGCGCTGCGCCACGGCTTCCAGGGCGTCTGCACCACCTACTCCAGCGCCTGCGCCAGCGGCGGCACCGCCCTGGGCGAGGCCGCCCGACGCATCCGGTACGGCGAGCTGGACGTGGCGGTGGCCGGCGGCGTCGACGCGGCGGTCAGCACGGTGGTGATGGGCGCCTTCGCCCGGATGCGCGCGCTCTCCACCCGCAACGACCGGCCCGCCCTGGCCAGCCGCCCGTTCGACGCCGACCGGGACGGCTTCGTGATGGGCGAGGGCGCCGCCGTCCTGGTGCTCGAACGCTGGGAGTCCGCCCGGGCCCGCGGCGCCGTCATCCACGGCGAGATCGCCGGCTACGCCGAGAACTGCGACGCCTTCCACATCGCCGCCCCGCACGAGGACGGCGAGGTCGCCGCCCGCTGCATGCGGCAGGCCGTCGCCGACGCCGGGCTCTCCCTCGCCGACATCGGCCACATCAGCGCGCACGGCACCTCCACCGTGCCGGGCGACCGCGCCGAGGCCCGGGCCATCGAACGCTGCTACGACGGCCAGTCGCCGCCGGTCACCGCGGTCAAGGGCGTCACCGGCCACCTGATCGGCGCGGCGGGCGCGCTGGCGGCCGCCCTCGCCCTGCGCAGCGCGTCCCGCGCGCTGGTGCCGCCGATCGCCAACCTGCACGACAGCCCCGAGGGCGGCCGGATCGACCTGGTGCACGGCGCGCCGCGCGCCCTCGCGCCCGCGCCGGTGCTCTCCAACGCCTTCGGGTTCGGCGGCCAGAACTCCTGCCTGGTGCTCGCGCCCCCGCCCTGAGCCGCTCCCGCTCTGAGCCGCCCCGTCCTGACCCACCCCCCGTCCTGACCCACCCCTCCAGCAGACCTCCAGCAGAGGAACCAAGCAGATGCGAGTCCTTCTCACCGGGGCGACCGGAGTGGTCGGCACCGAACTCGCCCACCAGCTGCGCACCGTGGCCGCCGCCCACGGCCGCCCGCTCGACCTCGTCCCGGTCGCCCGGCGCGGCGGCGGCACCGCACTGCCCTGGCGGATGGGCGCCGAACCGCCGCCCGCCGCCCTCGCCGGGCACTGGGACGTCATCGTGCACGCCGCGGCCAGCACCCGCTGGACCCTCGGCCGGGACGAGGCGGTCGCCGCCAACCTCGACCCGCTGCGCGCCGTCCTCGCCCTCGCCGACCGAGAGACCCACCTCGTCCAGGTCTCCACCGCGTACGTCGGCGGCGAGCGCAACCCCGAGGACCTGCGCGGCGCCGAGTTCGAGGGCTACCGCAACGGCTACGAGTGGTCGAAGGCCCGCTGCGAGGAGATCGCCCGCGACGAGCACCCCGGACCGCTCACCCTGGTCCGCCCGCCGCTGGTGGTCGGCCGCCGCACCACCGGCGAGATCGCCCGCTTCTCCGGCCCGTACACCATGCTCCAGGCCCTCGTCTCCGGCACCGCCGCCGTGGTGGTCGGCGACCCGGCGGGCCACGCCGAGATCAGCCCCGTCGACGAGGTCGCCGCCGCCCTGACCGCCGCGGTCCTGGACGCCCCGCCCGACCGGCCGCGCACCGAGGTGATCGCCGCCGGCCCCGACAGCCTCGACCTCGACACCCTGCTCGACGTCATCTGCACCACCCTCAACGACTTCCGCGCCGCGCACGGCGTCACCCCCGTCGAACGGCCGCCGCTGGTGTCCGTCGACAGCTGGGAGCGCTTCTTCCTCCCGCTCTCCGACCAGTACCTCTCCCCGATCCAGAGCCAGGCCGTCAGACTCCTCGCCATGTTCCAGAGCTACACCAGCATGCGCCGCCCCTTCGAACCCACCTGGAAGGTCCCCGACCCGGCCGCCGCCATGGCCGCCTCCGTCCGCCACTGGGCCGAACGCCGTCCCCGCCTCGCCCTGGCCCGCCCCGAACCCTGGACCCTGCTCGGCCCCGGCCGCTGAGCGCACCCGCCGGTGCGCCCGACGGCCGGGGCCGGGGGAGTCGTGATCAGCCGGTGGTGCAGGTGGCGGTGGGCCAGGTGGTGGAGCCGTTCTTCATGATGGTCATGCCCCAGGTGTTGCCGGAGCCGTTGGGGGTGGCGACGAGGGTCTGGGCGTCGGGGTAGGTGGTGGTGGCGTTCCAGGTGGAGCTGACCTTCTCCGGCGAGGGCACCTTGACGGTGACCTTCCAGGTGCTGGAGCCGGTGACGGCGACGTTGAGGTTGTAGCGGTCGCTCCAGGAGGTGCTGGCGGAGAGGGTGGCGGTGCAGCTCCCGCCGCCGGTGCCACCGCCCCCGGTACCGCCGCCCCCGGTGGAGGAGCCGAGGGTGAGGTTGGAGCTGCCGCTGCTCTGGTAGCCCTCGGTGGCCAGGATCTCGTAGTTCATGCTGCCGAGGTTCATGCCGTACTTGGCCCACGCGTCGAAGTGGTTGCCGACCGTGATGGTGCCGCCGGTCCGCTTCGACTGGCGGACGCTCCAGTACTGGTTGAAGGTCTTGTTGCCCTCGATGGAGGGGGCGTTGACCCGGGTGGTCTCGTAGATGTCGTAGGTGCCGCCGTCGCTGGTGACGGTGCCCTTGTAGGTGCCGGTGGGCTTGTACGAGCCGTAGTTCTCGACCACGTAGTACTCGACCAGCGGGTTGGTGGTCCAGCCGTACAGCGACAGGTAGGCGTTGCCGCTGGTGCTCCAGGTGCCCGAGTAGGTCACCGGGTTGCGCGAGCCGGTGCTCCAGCCCTTGCCGGCCACGAAGTTCCCGGCGTTGGTCCAGGAGGTGCTGTAGTTGCCGCCGCCGTTCAGGGACATCGAGGCCGCACCGCTGCCCTCGGTCCAGAACGAGTAGAAGTACCCGCCGTCGTTGCCGGTCTGGTTGCTGGTGACGGTCGCGGCGTCGGCGGTGCCCGGCAGCACCACGACCGCCGCGAGGGCCAGCGGGAGGATGCGTGCCTTGCGGACCAGCCGCCACATCCGGCCGGCTCGGGGGCTCTTGGGGTGGGGGAGTGTCACGAGGGGATCCGTTCTGCGAGGGGTGGGTGGGGGTGCCGCGCCGCGCTGTCCCTGATCCAGCGTCAACAGGCGTGCGCCGGACGCGGATTGGCGCGTACGGCCCGGGCCCTGGGCCGTACGGACTTGTCGACGGCGACAGTGTTGGGCGGCGCTCGACGGGCTGTCAACGCTTTCGACAGGACTTCCGAATGCGTCGGTCGCCGACTCGGCGGGGTGTGGTCGGTGAAATCGCTGGTGGGGGCGGTTTTTCCGGCTTCCGGCCTCCGGTGTCGAGCGCGGATCGTGCGGTTTCGATGGCGTTCGGCTGGTCAGCGCGGCACAATTTTCGGCAACATGCTTTCGAAACTTTCGAAGCCGGGGAGGGATGGGCCGGGGCTCCGGAGCGGCTCGGCAGGAGGGTGGGAATTCCCCGGGGAGGGCGGCGCGGATGCGGCGGGATTTCCCCGGCGGGGAATTCTTTCCGCCGCGCTCGATTTCTTCTGGTGCGTACACGGTTCAGCGGCGGGGAATTCCCGGTGCGGCCCCGGCGGCGGGGGTCAGCTGGTGGTGCAGGTGGCGGTGGGCCAGGTGGTGGAGCCGTTCTTCATGATGGTCATGCCCCAGGTGTTGCCGGAGCCGTTGGGGGTGGCGACGAGGGTCTGGGCGTCGGGGTAGGTGGTGGTGGCGTTCCAGGTGGAGCTGACCTTCTCGGGGGTGGGCACCTTGACGGTGACCTTCCAGGTGCTGGAGCCGGTGACGGCGACGTTGAGGTTGTAGCGGTCGCTCCAGGAGGTGCCGGCGGAGAGGGTGGCGGTGCAGCTCCCGCCGCCGGTGCCACCGCCCGTGCCCCCGCCGGTACCGCCGCCCGTGCTGCCGCCGCCGTTGTCGGTGGGAGCGACGGCGCGGCCGGTCTGCGGGGAGATCATGCCGGCGCACAGCCCGCGGGAGGCCAGGTTCTGGGCGATCTGCGGGATCGCGGCCAGGGTGTTGGCGGGCCACTCGTGCATCAGGATGACCTGGCCGTTGCCGAGCCGGCCGACGGCCTGCACGATCGCGGCGGTGCCGGCGCCGTTCCAGTCCTGCGAGTCCACGTCCCAGATCACCTCGGTCAGGCCGTACTTGGCCTCGACCGACTTCAGGGTCGCGTTGGTCTCGCCGTACGGCGGGCGGAACAGCTTCGGCGTGCCGCCGCCCGCGTTGGCGATGGCCGACTGGGTGCCGCCGACCTCGGAGTCGATCTGGGCCTGGCTCTCCTGGGTCAGGTGGGGGTGGGTGTAGCTGTGGTTGCCGATCCACATCCCGGCCGCCGACTCGGCCTTCACCTGGGCCGGGTAGGCGGCGGCGAACTGGCCCTCGTTGAACACGGTGGCCCGCAGCCCGTTCTGCTTGAGTGCGTTCAGCAGGGCCGGGGTGTGGTCGTTGGACGGGCCGTCGTCGAAGGTCAGCCCGACGTAGCCGGTGCAGGCGGCGGCCCGGGCCGGGGCGGGATCGACGGCGGTGGCGGTCAGGCCGGCCGCCACGGTGGCGGCGACGGCGAGGCCCGCGATCAGCGGGCGCGGCGAGAGGCTGGTGCTGCGCATGGGGGTGCGACTCCTCGTGGTTCGCTGGGGAGCCCGGGAGGCGGATGGAACCGGCGACCCGGCTCGACTGGAAGGTCGGCGACGGCCGACTGCGAAGAGTTTTGACCCGGGCAGTTCACGTGTCAATGATCCGGTTGAAACTTTCGGATGCTATTCGGTGCGCGACGGCAATGACGGCCGGAAGCGGCAGCCGTTTCGGCCGGAATAGGGGCGTGCGCCGCTCCGGAACGGCGGGAAATGTGCGTCCGGGCGGGTCCGATCCGCACCGATCGTCTTTCGGGCGGCGGGCGGCGGACGGCGGGCGGGTCACAGCGGGTGGGTGACAGCGGGCGGGGGCGGGGGCGCCCGGGCAGCCTGGATCGGCCGTCGGCGGGTTCCGCGCCGTTGCGGGCCGACGGCCGATCGGCCCGGCCCCGGTGCGTGCCGCGGGCCCGGCCGTGCCCGGGCCGGTGGCCGGGCGCGGGCGGTGCGGCGGAGCAGGGGGACGGGCACCGTCGGCCGGGCGGGCGAAGCGGGGTGCCGCCCGGCCGACGGAGTGGCGGGCGTCGGCCGGGGCGGCCGACGCGGGGGAGGAGACAGGGGGGAGGAGACAGGGGACGGGGACGGGGGAGCGGCGGCGGCCGCGGGGTCAGTCGGCGGTTCCGGCCAGCTGCTCGGTGAAGCGGTTGGCGAACTTGCCGTCCGGGTCGAGTTCCCGGCGCAGCGCCAGGAAGTCGCCCAGCCGCTCGTAGGCGGTGCCGACGGCGGCCCGCGGCGCGTGCGTGATCTTCCCCCAGTGCGGGCGTCCGCCGAGCGGCAGGAGGGCGCGTTCGACCGCGGCGAGGGCCGGGGCGACGGCGGCGGGGTCGGGCTTCCAGGTGAAGTGGAAGGCGACCGAGTCGCGCCCGTGGGAGGGGCTCAGCCAGAGTTCGTCGGCGGCCACCGTGCGCACCTCGGAGATGTGCAGTACTGGCGCCAACTGCTGTCCCAGCGAGCGCAGTTCGGCGACGGCGGCGCGGGCCGCGGCGCGCGGCAGCAGGTACTCGGACTGGAGTTCCGCGCCGCTGCTGGGGGTGAACTCGGGGCGGAAGTGCGGCAGCCGCCGGTACCAGGGGCCGGGGGCGCCGAGCTGCGGGGTGCAGGCGTCGGTGGGCAGGCCGGGCACCGGGTGCTCGGGGCGGTCGGCGGGCCGCGCGCCGGGGACGGCGGCGGGCGGGGTGCCGTCGTCGAGCTGCTTGACCCAGACCCGGCCGGTGTCCGAGCCCCAGTCGGTGAACAGGCTGACGCTGTAGCCGACGGCGTGGATCTCGTCCAGGTGGGCGGTGTAGTCGGCGAGGGCGAGCCCGGTGTGGACGTACTGCCGGACGTCGAAGGCGGGCACCGTGTCGAGGGTGAGCGCGGTGACGATGCCGAGCGCGCCCAGGTGCACCACCGCGCCGGGGTGGGTGGTGGTGCGCAGTTCGCCGTCGGCGCCGACGACCTCCAGCGAGCGGACGGCGGCGGCGAGCGAGCGGCGGGTGTCGCCCGAGCCGTGGGTGCCGGTCGCGGTGGCCCCGGCGACGGAGATGTGCGGCAGCGAGGCCAGGTTCTCCAGGGCCAGGCCCGCCGCGTGCAGGACGGTGGCGAGTTCCGCGTAGCGGGTGGCGGCGGAGACGGTGACGCTGCGGCGGTCGGGGGCGATCTCGATCCGGGTGGGCAGGCCGTCCAGCCGGACCAGGTCGCCCTCGGTGTCGGCGACCGGGCTGAAGGAGTGGCCGCTGCCCAGGGCCCGGACGCGGTCGCTGCGCCGGACCAGTTCCCGCAACTCGTCCAGGTCGCGCGGGCGGTGGACGGCGCGGGCGCCGAAGGTGAGGTTGCCCGCCCAGTTGGTCAGCGGGCCGGCGGGCGGCGTGCCGTCGGGCGGCGGGCCGACCGGCCGGGGGCCGGTGGTGGACGGGCCGGTGTCGGAGGAGCCGGTGGTCGTCATCGGGTCACACCCAGGGGGTCGGGGGCGGGTCGCCGGAGCGGGCGGACGGCCGCCCGTCCGGCACCCCGATTCGTCATGGCGGAAAACAAATTAGTCCGCCCAGGTCGACGGGGCAAGGGCGGCCGGACCTCGAAACTTTCGAAACCCGATGCTGGGCGGTCCGGGTCGCGGCCCGGGTCGCAGCCCGGTCGGTCCGGGCGGTCCGGTCAGCCCCCGGCGGGGCCGGGTGCCACGGTACTGGAGCGCACCACCAGGGTGGTGGAGAGTTCGAGCCGGGTGGGGGCGGCCGGGGCCTCGCCGGTGCGCAGGGCGAGGATCAGCCGGGTGGCCTGCTCGGCCATCTCGCGCAACGGCTGGCGGACGGTGGTCAGCGCGGGGCTGGTCCACTGGGCGATGTCCAGGTCGTCGTAGCCGACCACGGACAGGTCCTCGGGGACGCGCAGCCCGCGGACCCGGGCGGCCTCCATGACGCCGAGCGCCTGTAGGTCGCTGCCCGCGAAGATCGCGGTGGGGCGGTCGGGCAGCTCCAACAGTCGCTTGGCGCAGGCGAGTCCGCCCTCGGCGTGGAAGTCGCCGAAGGCGATCAGGGCGGGGTCGGTCTCCAGCCCGGCCATCGACATCGCCGAGCGGTAGCCGTCGAGCCGGGCCAGCGAGCAGAGGGTGTCCTCGGGGCCGGTGACGATGCCGATCCGCCGGTGGCCGAGCTCGATCAGGTGCCGGGTGGCGGCGAGGCCGCCGGCCCAGTTCGCCGAGCCCACCGAGGGCACGTCCGGGTCGGGGTTGCCGGCCGGGTCGATGATGACGAACGGGATGGAGCGGGCCCGCAGTTGGCGCTTGAGCTCGGGCGGGAGGCCGGAGAGGACCAGCACCACGCCGAGCGGCCGCCGCCGCAGCACCGCGTCGATCCAGCCGGGCCCCGGCGCGTGCCGGGAGCCGCTGTGGGCGACCACCACGGCCGCCCCGTGCTCGTTGGCCACCGTCTCGACGCCGCGCAGGAGTTCCATCGCCCAGAGGCTGTCGAGCTCGTGGAAGACGATCTCGATCAGCGGGGCCTCGCCGCCGTTGCGGGCGGCGCGCTGGTAGTCGTGCTCGCGCAGGACCCGTTCGACCCGGCCGCGGGTGGACGCCGAGACGTCGGTACGTCCGTTCAGGACCTTCGAAACCGTCGAAACGGAGACTTCGGCCTCTCGCGCGATGTCCGCGAGGGTGACCCGTCCCAGTTCATCGCCCTTTTCCATGCCCGCAGCATAGGGCACGGGCGGCGCGGGACGACCCCCGGATCACGCTTCAGTAACCCTCGGTACGAGGGGTTGACCCGAAACATGCCCGCAACTTAACGTCCCGGCCAGGCACTGATTTCGAGAATGGCCTCGAAACTTTAGGAGACTCCTGATGAAGAGACGCGCGTTCGCTGTGGCACTCGGGCTGTCCCTGGCGACGGTGGGGGTGACGGCCTGCGGCAGCGGCGCCTCCACCGGCGGCGGCTCCAACACGATCCACGTGCTGGTCTACGGCGACGCCAGCAACAAGGTCGAGAAGCAGATGGTCGACACCTTCAACAAGACCTCGAAGGTCAAGGTGGTGCTGGACACCATCCCCGGCGCCGACTACCAGGCCAAGCTCAACACCATCATCAACACCGCCCAGGCGCCGGACGTCTTCTTCAACTGGGGCGGCGGCAGCATCCAGCCCTACGTCAAGGCGGACCTGCTGCTCCCGCTGGACGACATGATCGCCGCGGACCCGGGCCTGAAGGACAACTTCCTCTCCTCGGTGTTCAACACCGCCGTGATCGACGGCAAGTCGTACGGCATCCCGATGCGCGGCACCCAGCCGGTGCTGCTGTTCGACAACAAGAAGGTGCTGGCCGACGCGGGCCTGAGCGTCCCGAAGACCTGGGACGACCTGCTGAACGCCGTGCAGGTGCTCAAGGGCAAGGGCGTCACCCCGTTCGCCCTCGGCGGCGGCGACCAGTGGCCGACCCTGATGTGGTACGAGTACGTCTTCGACCGGGTGGCCGGCCCCGAGCTGTTCCAGCGGGCGCTGTCCGGCGACAAGGCCGCCTGGGAGAGCGAGGACGCCAAGAAGGCGCTGGGCATGCTCAAGCAGCTGGTCGACGCCGGCGCGTTCGGCTCGAACTTCGACTCGGTCAAGTTCACCGACGGCGGCTCCCCGGCCCTGCTGGCCAAGGGCAAGGCGGCGTTCGAGCTGATGGGCTCCTGGGCGTACTCCACCCAGCAGGACGCCAACCCCGACTTCGCCAAGAACGACCTCGGTTACAGCGGCTTCCCGTCCGTCGCGGGCGGCAAGGGCGATCCGGCGGACGTGGTCGGCAACACCAACAACTTCTACTCGGTGCTGAAGAAGAGCAAGCACCCCGAGACCGCCGCCGCCTTCCTCAAGCTCATGTACTCCGACGAGTTCGTGAAGGCCCAGCTGGCGATCGGCAACCTGCCGACCACCACCAACACCGAGCAGTTCCTCGACACCGCCGCCAGCCCGGACTACTCGAAGTACCAGTACGAGCTGGTCAAGGCCGCCCCGTCGTTCCAGCTCTCCTGGGACCAGGCGTACCCGCCGGCCGCCACCACGCCGATCCACACCGCCGTCCAGCAGTTCTTCAACGGCAAGCTCGACGTGGACGGCTTCATCAAGGCCATGCAGGCCCTGCCCGCCTCCTGAGACGAATGCCGATGAGTGCTCCCTCCTTCGCGTCCGCGTCCGGCCGCCGCCCGCGGGCCGGGCGCCGGACCGGCGTCGGGGTGACCCGCCCGGGCCTGGTCTGGGCGGTCCCCGCGACCGTCTTCTTCCTGCTGTTCGCCCTCCTGCCGCTGGTGCTGGTCGCGGTGCTCTCCTTCACCAGCTGGGACGGCGTCGGCGCGCCCCGCTTCAACGGCCTGGACAACTGGACCGAGCTGCTGCACGACCCGGTGATGACCCAGAGCGTCTGGCTGACCCTGGTGCTGACCGCGGCCGGCGTGCTCGTGCAGACCCCGGTCAGCGTCCTGCTGGGCGTCTGGGCGGCCGGCCACCAGCGCAACCGGGCCGTGCTGTCCGCGGTCTTCTTCATCCCGCTGCTGCTGTCCGCGACCGCGGTCTCGGTGGTCTGGCGGGCCATCCTCGACCCCAACTTCGGCGTCCCCTCGCAGCTGACCTGGCTGTTCGGCGACGGCAACCTGATGGGCAGCCGGAGCGGCGCCATCGCGGTGCTCACCTTCGTCGGCATGTGGCAGTGGACGCCCATGCACGCCCTGCTCTACCAGGGCGGCGCCCGGGCGATCCCGCAGGTGCTCTACCAGGCCGCCGCGATCGACGGCGCCGGCAAGTTCCGGCAGTTCGTCCACATCACCCTGCCGCAGCTGCGCAACACCATGATCACCTCGGTGATCCTGATGCTGGTCGGCGGCCTCACCACCTTCGACACCGTCCTCATCCTCACCCAGGGCGGCCCCGGCACCGACACCACGAACAGCGCCTACTACATGTACCAACAGGCTTTCAAGAGCTTCGACTTCGGCTCCGGCTCGGCCATCGCCCTGGTCCTGGTGGTGGTCGCCACCCTGATCTCGCTCGCGGTCGTCCGGTTCTCCGGCTACGACAAGATGCGCGGCACCACGGAGGGACTGTGATGCGCAGGCGTCCCAACCACCTCGCCGGGCTGGGCTCGCTGGTCTGGCTGGTCCTGGTCGGCTTCCCGCTGTACGTCCTGCTGATCTCGACCTTCCGGACCCGCTCCAACTACTCCACCCAGGGCCCGCTCACCTTCCCCTCGCAGCTCACCCTGCAGAACTACGTCGACGACTTCTCCAACGGCTTCGGGCAGGACTTCCTCAACACCGTCGTCGTCACCGCGAGCGTGGTCGCGATCGTGCTGCTCGTCGTGCCCCCGCTGGCCTACGCGATCGTCCGGGCCCGGGGCAGGACCATCAGCACGGTCTTCCGGATCTTCCTGCTGGGCCTGGCGATCCCCGCGCAGGCCGTGATCGTGCCGATGTTCTACGTCATCAGCAAGGCCGGCCTGTACGACCACCTGATCGGCGTGATCCTGCCGACCGCCGCGTTCTGCCTGCCGGTGTGCACGCTGGTGCTCACCGGCGCGATGCGGGACATCACCGGCGAGCTGTACGAGGCGATGGCCATGGACGGCGCCAGCCCCTGGCGGGTGTTCTGGCAGCTGGTGGTGCCGCTGTCCAGGGGCGGCCTGTCCTCCGTCGTGGTCTTCTCGGCGCTCCAGGCGTGGAACGGCTTCCTGTTCCCGCTGATCCTCACCCAGTCGGAGAGCAGCAAGGTCATCACCCTCGGCCTGTACGACTTCCAGACCGAGCACGGCGTCGACGTGCCCGGCCTGCTCAGCGCCGTCGTGCTGTCGATGCTCCCGATCTTCATCGTCTACCTGTTCGCCCGGCGTGCCTTGGTCCAGGGCCTCATGGGCGTCGGAGGAAAGTGACCGACAAGATGAACCTGGCCGTTCCCGCCGAAGCCCCCACCCCGCCCGCCGCGACCGCGGCCCCCCGCTGGCGCGACCGCGCACTGGGCCCCGAGGAGCGCGCGGACGCCCTGATCGCCGAGCTGACCCTGCCGGAGAAACTGGCCCAGCTGGTCGGCGTCTGGGTCGGCGCCTCCGACGAGGGCGGCGACGTCGCCCCGCACCAGCACGACATGGAGGAGCCGCCCGACCTCGACGACCTGCTCCCGAACGGACTGGGCCAGCTGACCCGCCCGTTCGGCACCGTCCCGGTCGACCCGGCGCTCGGCGCGCTCTCGCTGGCCCGCAGCCAGCAGCGGATCGCCGCCGCCAACCGGTTCGGCATCCCCGCCCTGGCCCACGAGGAGTGCCTGGCCGGCTTCGCCGCCTGGGGCGCCACCGCCTACCCGGTGCCGCTCTCCTGGGGCGCCACCTTCGACCCCGAGCTGATCCGGCGGATGGCGGCGGCGATCGGCCGCGACATGCGCGCCGTCGGCGTCCACCAGGGGCTGGCCCCCGTCCTCGACGTGGTCCGCGACGCCCGCTGGGGCCGGGTCGAGGAGACCATCGGCGAGGACCCGTACCTGGTCGGCACGGTGGCCACCGCCTACGTGCAGGGCCTGGAGTCCGCGGGCGTCGTCGCCACCCTCAAGCACTTCGCCGGCTACTCCGCCTCCCGCGCCGGACGCAACCTCGCCCCCGTCGGCATGGGCCCCCGCGAACGCGCCGACGTCATCCTGCCGCCCTTCGAGATGGCCGTCCGCGAGGGCCGCCCCCGCTCCGTCATGCACGCCTACACCGACACCGACGGCATCCCCTCGGCCGCCGACGAGGCCCTGCTGACCGGACTGCTGCGCGACACCTGGGGCTTCGACGGGACGGTGGTCGCCGACTACTTCGGCATCGCCTTCCTCCGACTGCTGCACGGCGTGGCCGGCGACTGGGCCGAGGCCGCCGCGCTCGCCCTGGCCAGCGGCGTGGACGTGGAGCTGCCCACCGTCAAGACCTTCGGCGAACCGCTGCTGCGGGCCGTCGAGGACGGCACCGTCCCCGTCGCGCTGGTCGACCGGGCGCTGCGCCGGGTCCTGGTGCAGAAGGCCCAGCTCGGCCTGCTCGACGCGGACTGGGACGCCGTCCCCGCCGCGCTGGCCGGCCGCCCGCTGGACGACCCGCGCGCCCTGCGCGGCACCGTCGACCTGGACCGCCCCGAGAACCGGGAGCTGGCCCGGGAGATCGCCGAACGGGCCGTGGTGCTGCTCAGCAACGACGGCACCCTGCCGCTGCGCGCCCCCCGCCGGATCGCCCTGATCGGCCCCAACGCCGACACCCCGACCGCGGTGCTCGGCTGCTACGCCTTCCCCGTGCACGTCGGCAGCCAGCACCCGGACACCCCGATCGGCATCGAACTGCCCACGCTGCGCCAGGCGTTGGCGGCCGAGTTCCCCGACAGCGAGATCCGGACGGCGGCCGGGGCGGGCATCGACGGCACCGACACCTCCGGCTTCGCCGAGGCCCTCGACGCGGCCCGCCGGGCCGACGTGGTGATCGTCGCGCTCGGCGACCGGGCCGGCCTGTTCGGACGCGGCACCAGCGGCGAGGGATGCGACGTGGAACTCCTCGAACTGCCGGGCGTGCAGCGGCAGTTGCTGGACGCCCTGCTGGACACCGGCACCCCGGTGGTGCCGGTGCTGCTGGCCGGCCGGCCCTACGCGCTGGGCCGCGCGGTCACCGAGGCGGCGGCCCTGGTGCAGACCTTCTTCCCCGGCGAGGCCGGGACCGAGGCGGTCGCCGCCGTGCTCAGCGGACGCACCAACCCCTCGGGCCGGCTCCCCGTCAGCATCCCGGCCCGGCCCGGCGTCCAGCCCTCCACCTACCTGGCCGCCCGGCTGGCCGGACCCAGCGAGGTCTCCAGCACCGACCCCACCCCGGCGTTCGGCTTCGGACACGGCATCGGCTACACCTCGTTCGACTGGAGCGGCCTCGAAGTGGAGCGCGAACTCGCTTCCACCGACGGCGAGTTCACTCTCTCCTTCACCCTGCGCAACACCGGCGACCGGGCCGGCAGCGAGACCGTCCAGCTCTACCTGCACGACCCCGTCGCCAGCGTGGTCCAGCCCGTCCAACGACTGATCGGCTACCGGCGGATCACCCTCGACGCGGGCGAACACGCCCGGGTCGAGATCACCGTCCCCGCCGACCTCGCCTCCTTCACCGGCCGCGACGGCCACCGCGTCGTCGAGCCCGGCGCCCTGGAACTCCGCCTCGCCGCCTCCAGCACCGCCCCCCGCCTCACCACCACCGTCCACCTGGAAGGCCCGCCCCGCGTCCTCGACCACACCCGCCGCCTCCACGCGCACTTCCGCACCACCTGACGGCCCGCCCGGCACCACCACCCCGGCCGCGCCCCTTCCCGGAGGGGTGCGGCCGGTGCGTGTCCGGAACACCGGCGGTCAGACGGGTAGTCGCCAGGCCGGCCCCGACGGGGAGCCGATCCACACCCGCTGTTCCTCGCCGTCGACAGTGAGCCCGAAGGCGTCCTGGGCGGGTGCGCCCACCTCCTCCCACTGCGCGAAGGCGTGCTCGACGGCGTCCCAGAGCGGCAGCGGCCCGTGCTGGTGGACGATCGGGCCGGAGCCGGTGTCCTCGGTCCACGCCTGGGAACCGGTGGCGGTGTCCACCAGGATCGCCCTGGGGCCGGCGCCCAACAGTTCGGCGGACGGCGCGGCGAGCTGGGCGAGGAAGCGGCCGGTCCACGACCAGATCCGGGCCGGGGCGAGAAAGGTCCTCCGCTCGTGGCCCGTGTGCAGGGTGAAGGTCGGCCGGGGCGGCGGCTGGTGGGCGCGGGCGAGCATGAACGCCACCTCTTCGCCGGTGAACCTTCCCTCCGCGGTGCCGTCGCCCCGGACAGTGAGGTTGACCAGGCCGGAGGCCTGCGACCAGCCGCCGAGGCAGGTCGTGACGGTCCCGCCGGGACGGACCTGCCAGACCCAGGGGTACGGGATGCCGCGGACCGAGCACGTGGCGACGATCCGGTCGAAGTCGGTGCCGGCCTCGCGGGCGTCGAGGCCGTCGGCGATGACGAGGTCCGGGGCGTGCCCGGCCGCGTGCAGGGCGTCGCGGGCCCGGGCCCCGGTGGCCGGGTCCACCTCGACGGAGGTCACCTGCCGGTCGCCGACGCGATGGCAGAGGATCGCCGTCGAGTAGCCGGTGCCGGTTCCGATCTCCTGTACGCGGTCGCCCTCACCGATGTCCGCGGCCTCCAGCATCCGGACGACGAGCGAGGGCAGGGTCGAGGAGGAGGTCGGCAGGCCGTACACCGGCCCGGTCGCGGTGACGGCGTCGACGCCTCCGACCTGGGTCACCCAGGTCTCGTTGCGGTAGGCCATCGAGAGCCATTCGGCCTCCGGTACGTCCTGGCGCCGCACCGGATGGTAGACGGTCGAGCCCCGGGCGTCGGTGGCGGGCCGGAACACGGCGTCGCCGAGGAAGACCTCCCGGGGTACGGCTTCGACGGCCTTCCGCCAAGCAGGGTCGGTCAGGCCGTGCCCGGTGATCCGGTCGGCGAGCCGCTGCCGCAGGCGCGCGGTGCCGGTCATGCGGTTCCTCGCTGGAGCAGGTCCGCCAGAGCGGCGGTCATCGGCAGTCCGGTCGGCGGTTCCATCCAGGCCCATTGGCCGGACGGGTTGCACTCCATCCACACCCAGCTGTCCTCGTCGTCGGTGGGACCGGTGAGTGCGAAGTCGAACGCGCCGAAGACCAGACCGAAGTGCGCGAGGTAGGCGAAGATCGCGCGTTCGACGCGCTCGGGGACGGAGGTCGCGGTGTAGGTGTGGGTGGAGTAGTCGACCCGCCAGTCCAGCAGACCGCTGTCGATGCGGACGGCGAACACCTGCTCGCCGATCACGGTGACGCGGATGTCGGCGGTCTTGTCGACGCGCTGCTGGAACAGGTGCATGGTGCCGGACACGGTGCCGTCGATCTCGTCGGCGGTGACCTCGGTGACGGGCACGGTCTGGGCGATGCCGTCGACCAGGTACGTCGGCATGCTGATGGGTTTGTGGACCACGGGCCCGTGGGCCCTGACGAACTCGCGGGCCCGGTCGGGCTCGTTGGTGACGACGGTCGGCGGCAGTCGAAAGCCGCACGCCGCCGCGGCGGCGAGGCCGGCGGGCTTGTACTCCGCGTCGCCGATCCGGTGAGGGTGGTTGACGTACAGGCAGTGGGGGAGGGACACCAGGACGCCGCCGAGTCCGTAACGCGCCTGGGCGGCGGCGACGCGTGCGTCCTGCGGACCGAGGTGGGCGAACGTGAACGCGGACGGGCGCCGGTAGTACAGCGACCGGACCGCGCCGAGCCCGGCCTGCCGGGTGGGCGTCCGCAGGCTACCCCGCCACCCGGTGTCCTCGCCGCCGACGAGGGCGGTGCAGGACAGGGCGGCCGGGAAGTCGCCGGCGTCGAACCGTACGACCGGGACGTTCCGGCGGTGCAGCTCGGCGATCACCAGGTCGGCGGTCGGGTCCTGCAGGTTGGTGACGACCGCCACCGGTCGTGCGTCGGGAACGGTCATTGGTCGGTGTCGTTCCCGGTGTCGCTGTCCGGAGCGTCCCCACCCTGGGTGTCGCCCTGACCGGTGGTGCCGGTCGGCGGATTGGTGCCCGAGGAGGTGCCGTGCTCCGGCGTCATCAGCGGTTCGCCGTCGAGGCCGAAGTAGCGGGCGGTCTGGGAGGCCGGGTCGAGCGTGATGCGGCCGACCGCGGGGCCTCCCCGGAACGGCGGGTACGGGGCGATCCGGCCGAGAACGAACGGGGCCGGAGTCGGGCGGCCCTGGGGGAGCGGGCTCCCGGTCGGGAACCGCTCGGCGTGAACGAACATCGACTGCCTCCTGCTGTGCGTCAGCTGTGCCGGTGCCTCCGGAAGGCGGTGTCCTTCGGGTCCCCCGGGCGAACCGGTGCCGCTGCCCGTGGCCACCACGAGGAGTTCCCGCTCGTCCGCCGGGCCTTCCTCCGTGACACGACGTTAGGGGCGGGCCGACCGGGCCCTCCAGCGAGTTGCACGCGGTTGCACGAGTTCACCCGACAGCGTTGACCGCCGTGGTGACCAACGCCCGGGCGCCGTCGCCGTGCACGGCCAGCTTCGCCAACTCGGAGAACGCGCGCAGGTAGGTCCGGATCTCTCCGGGCGCGGTGATGTTGATCTCCGCCGTCAGTGTCTCGACCGCCACGAGGGATTCGTCGAAGGCGTAGAACGCTTCGAGGGGCCAGACGGTGCGTCGGCGCCGGAACGGGATGACGCCGAGCGACACGTTCGGCCGGGCCATGACGGCCAGCAGGTGGCGCAGTTGCCCGACCATCACCTCGTCGTCGGCCACGGCGTGGTACAGCGCGGCTTCCTCCAGGACGAGGGCGAAGCGATGATCCCCCTCGGTGAGGACGCGGGAGCGGCTGAGGCGGGCTGCGACGGCCTGCTCGACGTCGTTCGGCGTTCCTTGGAACGCCGCGATCGAGCCGAGCAGGCCGGCGGCGTACGGCCCTGTCTGCACCATGCCGGGCACGACGGTGGAGGCGTAGACCCGGAAACCCCGGGTGCGCTGGTACAGCGGCACCGTCCTCCGGTGGACGTGCCGCATTCCGTCGCGGTGGATATCGGTCCACTGGGCGTACATCGACTCCGCGGTACGTGACGCGGCGATGATGTCGGCAGCCTGGTCCTCCGCGCCGCAAGCCGCGCACCACGCCCGGACATCGGCATCGGACGGCACCGTCCTGCCGTTGGCGATCCGGGACGACTTCGACTTGTGCCACCCGCACAGTTCGGCCAGTTCGAGCCCTGAGATCCCGGCACCGCGGCGCAGGGCGTCAAGCCGTTCGGCGACGGCGAGGCGCGCTGCCCGCGCGTTGGAGAGGGGGGAAGTGGACATGTGCCGGCTGAACCGCGACTCGGCGGATCAGACGGTGAACCGGTCGTGCGGAGTGGCCCGCTCCCAGACCGCGTCGAACGCGGAGGAGCAGAAGAGCGCCACCGCCGGGTCGTCCGTCTCGTCGGTGTGCACCCACCGCCCTTCGCCGTCGAAGACGTTGAACTGCACGGTCCGGCGGTCGAAGACCCAGAAGTCGTTCCCCGGCAGGGGCAGGACCGAGGCTTCGCGGCGCGGAAGCCACCGGATCTCCTCGCCGGCCGCGATGTTGGTGAAGGAGAACGAGTGCTCGTACGCGACGTACTCGGACACCGGCTCCGAGACGACCCGGGCCCGACGGACCGAGACCCCCTTGGCGGTCACCTCCCTCACGAGGTCGAGCCACGGGCGCCACCAAGTCCCCGGAGCACTCGGATCGAGCCGGTGCCCGTCCTTCCACGACCGGAAGCCCACCGCCTCGCTCTCGACGGTGTACACGTCGCGCAGTTCGAGGTGCACGGCGGACTCCTCCGCGGAGCGCAGGAGAGCCGCGAAGTCACTCAGCGTCTGCGACACCCAGGGCCTCCTTCAGGTACTTCGCCATCCGAGCCGGAACGCGAACGACGGTCTCGTGAGCGGGAATCGGTCCGGCGGCCCGTACCTCGGCCTCTGTACCCGGGTCGAGCTTCCAGCCCTGGACGATGAGATCGGACGTCTCCTCGTCAACGAAGATCGTCGGCGAGCCGTGGTCGCCCGACTTGTCATCCTTGCCCACGAACCGTAACGCCATCTGGGGCCTCCCCGGACCGATTGCGGCTGGTCGTTCTCGGAACCCATGGTGGCTTCTCCGTGCCCCGGCCGCCCGGGGTTCGGCGGAAGTGAGGCGGCCCGCGGGGACGCCCCGTGGGGGGTTACCGCGGGTCCTGGTGTGCGCCGAGGGCCCGTCCGCGCCGTCCGCGGGCGCGGTACCGGGGGCGTGCGGGTACCGCGGGCGTGGTACGGCGGGTGTCTGCGGGCGGGGGACGACAGGGGGCGGCTCGGGACCGCAGGGTGGAGGAGACCGGGAGAAGGCCGAATTCTGGAGCGCGCATGTCCGTTCTCGCCCGCTGGTGCCATCGGCACCGGCTCGTCACCGTGCTGTTGTGGCTGGGCCTGCTGGTGGGGCTCGGAGCCGTCTCCGGCGCCGTCGGGACGAAGTACAGCGACAGCATGGCGATGCCGGCCACCGAGTCCAGCCGGGCGATGGACCTGCTCAGGGCGCAGATGCCCGCCGCGGCCGGCGACACCGACACCGTGGTGTGGCACACCGCGAACGGGACGGTGCGCGACCCGGCCGTCCAGGAGCGGATGACCGGAGCCCTGGACGCCATCGCCCACAGCCCCTCCGTCGCCTCGGTCGGCAGCCCGTACGCCGAGCAGGGCGCGGCGCAGGTCAGCGCCGACGGCACCACCGCCTATGCGCAGGTGACCTTCAGCGGTGCCGCCCACGACGTCCCCAAGGCGGACGTCGAGCACGTGGTCGACCTGGCGAAGCAGGCCCGCGCCGACGGCCTGGACGTCCAGCTCGGCGGGCAGGCCGTGCAGAACGCCGAGACCGAGATGGGCGGCACCAGCGAGATCATCGGCATCGTCGCCGCGCTGATCGTGATGACGCTGGTGTTCCGCTCGGTGTGGGCCGCCGCGCTGCCGATCCTCACCGCCGTGGCCGGCGTCGGCACCGGCGTGATCGGCACCGGCCTGCTCAGCCACGGCATGAGCATCGCCTCGGTCGCCCCCACCCTGGGCGTCCTGGTCGGTCTCGGCGTCGGCATCGACTACGCCCTGTTCATCGTCAACCGGCACCGCAAGGGCCTGATGGCCGGCCTGGAGGTCGGGGAGGCGTCCGCCAAGGCGCTGAACACCTCCGGCCGCGCGGTGCTGTTCGCCGGACTGACCGTGGTGATCGCCCTGCTCGGCATGCTGATCCTCGGCATGGGCTTCCTCAACGGCATGGCGGTCTCGGCCGCCCTCACCGTCGCGCTCACCGTGCTGGCCGCGATCACCCTGCTGCCCGCCCTGCTCGGCCTGCTCGGCCACCGGGTGCTCAGCCGCGCCCAGCGCCACCGCCTGGCCGAGCACGGCCCCGGCGAGGCGCACGCCACCGGCTTCTGGCCGCGCTGGGCCGCCCGGGTGCAGGCCCGGCCGACCGGCAAGGCGCTGGTCGCCCTGGTGCTGATGCTCGCCGTGTCGCTGCCGGTGCTGTCGCTGCGCCTGGGCAGCTCGGACGCCGGCAACAACCCGAGGACCACCACCACCCGGCAGGCGTACGACCTGATGGCCGACGGCTTCGGCCCCGGCTCGAACGGCCCGCTGCTGCTGGTCGCCGAGGCCCCCGGCGCGGCGGACCGGGCCGCCCTGGACGGGCTGGTGGCCGACCTGAAGGGCCTGGACGGCGTCGCCCGGGTCGCGGCCGTGCCGATGCGCGAGGGCCAGCAGGTCGGCATCGTCCAGGTGGTGCCCACCACCTCCCCGCAGTCCGCGCAGACCTCCGCGCTGATCACCGAGCTGCGCGAGCACACCGTCCCCGGCGCCGAGGCCGGCACCGGCCTGCGGGTGTACGTCGGCGGCGCGACCGCGACCGCCGCGGACTTCGCGGACGTGCTGATCTCCAAGCTGCCGCTGTTCATCGCGATCATCGTCGGCCTGGGCTGCCTGCTGATGATGGTGGCCTTCCGCAGCCTGCTGGTGCCGCTGATCGGCGTGGTGATGAACCTGCTGACCATGGGCGTGGCGTTCGGCGCGATCGTCGCGGTCTTCCAGTGGGGCTGGGGCTCCGAGGCGCTCGGGGCCGGCGCGGCCGGGCCGGTCGAGGCGTTCGCCCCCGTGATGATCATCGCGATCCTGTTCGGCCTCTCGATGGACTACCAGGTCTTCCTGATCAGCCGGATGCACGAGGAGTGGACCCACACCCGGGACAACCACCGCGCCGTCCGGGTCGGCCACGGCGAGACCGGCCAGGTCATCACCGCCGCCGCCGTCATCATGGCCTGCGTGTTCGCCGCCTTCCTGTTCGGCGGCCAGCGCATGATCGCCGAGTTCGGGCTCGGCCTGGCCCTGGCCGTCCTGCTCGACGTGCTGGTGCTGCGGATGGTCCTCGTCCCGGCCCTGATGCACCGCTTCGGCGCCGCCAACTGGTGGCTGCCCGGCTGGCTCGACCGCCTGCTGCCGCACGTCTCGGTGGAGGGCGAGCCCGACCCGGCCCCCGCCCCCGCCGCCGTCCGGCAGCCCGAACCGGCCGACGCCGGGCGTTGACACCCCGCGGGGCCCGGCCGGTCAGTGCCACCGGCCGGGCCCTGCTGCGTACGGTGAAGGAGTGCGAATGACGCAGACGGTCAGACGGTGGTGCGGCGGACGGCCGGGGCGCACCGACGTGGCGGTGGCGCTGGCCTGCTTCGTGCTCGCCACGCCGATCACCGCCGCCACCGCGTACCACCGCGACGCCTCGATCACCGGCTACCTGCTGTTCCTGCTGCTGTCCTGCCTGCCGCTGCTGGCCCGCAGCCGGTGGCCGGTGCCGGTGGCCGCCGCGACGGTGCTGATCGGCGTGGTCGAACTGGTGCTGATCCCGTTCTCGCCCGGCCCGCGCCCGGAGGCCCTCGGGATCTCGATGTTCGCCGTCGGCGTCGCCCTGTACGCCGTCGCCACCCGCACCGACCGGCCCACCGCCTGGCGCACCGGCTGCTGCGCCGCCGCCGCGCTCACCCTCACCGCGCTGATCGTCCGCCCCGGCCTGGAGGAGATCCCGCAGAACCTCGGCCTGATCGCCTGGCCGTTCCTCTCGGTGGCGATCGGCGACGCCGTCCGCAGCCGCCGCGAACTGCTCGCCTCCGCCGTCGAACGCGCCGAACGCGCCGAACGCACCCGCGAGGAGGAGGCCCGCCGCAGGGTCACCGAGGAACGGATGCGGATCGCCCGCGAACTGCACGACGTGGTCGCCCACCACATCACCCTGGTCAACGCCCAGGCCGGCGTCGCCCACCACCTGATGCGCACCGACCCCGACCACGCGTACCAGGCCCTGGAACGCATCCGCGACACCAGCCGCGCCGCCCTCGACGAACTGCGCGCCACCGTCGGCCTGCTGCGCCACAGCGGCGAGCCGGCCGCGCCGCGCGAACCCGCCCCCGGCCTGGCCGGACTCGACGACCTGCTGGACGCCTTCCGGCACTCCGGCCTGGACGTCACCCTGGAACGCGACGACGCCGCCGGCCTCGACGACGCCCCCGCACGCGACGACGCCCCCGCACGCGACGGCGCTGCCGGACCCGACGGCGCCGCCGGACGCGACGGCCCCTCCGCGGTCCTGCCGCCGATCCTCGACCTGACGGCCTACCGGATCATCCAGGAAGCGCTCACCAACACCCACAAGCACGCCGGGCCCACCACCGCGCGCGTCCGCCTCGACTTCGGCCCCGACACGCTGCGGCTCACCGTCGAGGACGACGGCCGGGCCGACGGCGGCGGGGCGCCCGACGGCACCGGCACCGGTCACGGCATGATCGGCATGTACGAGCGCGCCCGCGCCGTCGGCGGCACCCTGAGCGCCGGACCGCGCCCCGGCCGGGGCTTCCGGGTCCACGCCGAACTGCCGCTGCCCGCCGGCCCCGCCCGCAAGGCCGGCCGACCGTGAGCCGCCCGGCGGTCGGGGGTGCGGCACCGGCTACCGCGGGAACCCCGCGAACCCCGCGAACCGCACGAACCGCACCGAGGACCACCCGAAGGAGCCGCCGACCATGACCGTCCGCGTCCTGCTCGCTGACGACCAGGCCCTGCTGCGCGGCACCTTCCGCCTGTTGATCGACTCCGCCCCCGACCTGGAGGTGGTCGGCGAGGCCGGCACCGGCCGGGAGGCCGTCGCGCTGGCCCGCACCCTGCGCGCCGACCTGGTCCTGATGGACATCCGGATGCCCGACCTGGACGGCCTCGCCGCGACCAGGCTGATCACCGCCGACGAGGACCTGGCGGGCGTCAAGGTGCTGGTCCTGACCACCTTCGAGAGCGACGAGTACGTCGCCGAGGCGCTGCGCGCCGGGGCCAGCGGCTTCCTCGGCAAGGGCATCGACCCGGAGGAGCTGCTGGACGCCATCCGGGTCGTCGCGGCCGGGGACGCC
Organism: Kitasatospora sp. NPDC090308; assembly: GCF_044769485.1. Lineage (NCBI taxonomy): Bacteria > Bacillati > Actinomycetota > Actinomycetes > Kitasatosporales > Streptomycetaceae > Kitasatospora > Kitasatospora sp. NPDC090308. The sequence goes on from NZ_JBIVXY010000003.1 coordinate 76,205, forward strand.
CTGCTCTCCCCGGCCGCCACCAAGGCCCTGATCGGCCGCTTCCTCGCCCAGCCCGACCCGGGGCGGCGCGCCGCGCTGCCCCGGCTGGACGTGCTCACCGCCCGCGAGCAGGAGGTGGTCGCCCTGGTCGCGGCCGGCCTGTCCAACGACGACATCGCCGAACGGCTGTTCGTCACCCCGCTCACCGCCAAGACCCACGTCAACCGCGCGATGACCAAGCTCGGCGCCCGCGACCGCGCCCAACTGGTGGTCATCGCCTACGAGACCGGCCTGGTCCGCCCGGGCGGGGCGTGAGCTGCGGGCCGTGAGCTGCGGGTGCGCGACCGGCGGGACGCGCGGCCCGGCCGGTCAGCCCGCGCCGCGGTCGGCGGACAGGTAGGCGAGGACGGCCCGGACCCGGCGGTTGGTGTCGTCGTCGTTCGCCAGGCCGAGCTTGGCGAAGATCGTGGTGGTGTACTTGCTGACCGAGCCCTCGGAGAGGAACAGCAGCGCGCCGCGCACCCACAGGAAGGGCGTGGTCGGCTGCCCGGCCAGCGCCAGCACGGCGACGGTGCCCAGCACCACCGCGCCGATCGCGCCGAACAGGGTCACCCAGGTCCGCGCGGTGTCGAACACGTCCTGCGTGCGGGTCTCGGTCTCGGTCACTGCCATCGTTCCGCTCTCCTCCGTGGCGTCGTCTCCTGCCGACCACGACGCTACGGAGCCGCCGCCCGCCCCGACATGGGCCTGCCCGTACACCGGGGTGGGCCCAGACCCACTCCCGCCCCCGCCCCCGCCCCCGGCCCCGGGCGGGAGCGGGAGCGGGGGCGGGGGCGGGAGTGGGTCCGGTGGGGGCGGGGCGAGGGTTCAGTGCCGAGCGGTGAGGGCCGGGTCGGTGGCGTCCAGGGACTGGAGGATCTGCTCGACGCTCTGCCGGGCGTCGCCGAAGAGCATGGCGGTGTTGTCGCGGAAGAACAGCGGGTTCTGGACGCCCGCGTAGCCGGAGGCCATCGAGCGCTTGAAGACGACGACCCGGTCGGCCTCCCAGACCTTGAGGACGGGCATGCCGGCGATCGGGCTGGCGGGGTCGTCGAGGGCGGCGGGGTTGACGGTGTCGTTGGCGCCGATCACCAGGACGACCGAGGTGTCCGCGAAGTCCTCGTTGATCTCGTCCATCTCCAGCACGATGTCGTAGGGGACCTTGGCCTCGGCGAGCAGCACGTTCATGTGGCCGGGCAGCCGGCCGGCCACCGGGTGGACGCCGAAGCGGACCCCGACGCCCCGCTCGCGCAGCCGGCGGGTGAGGTCGGCGACGGGGTGCTGGGCCTGGGCGACGGCCATGCCGTAGCCGGGGGTGATGATCACGGACCTGGCGGCGGCCAGCAGCTCGGCGGCCTCCCGGGCCCGGATCTCCTGGTGCTCGCCCTGCTCGGCGTCGCCGCCGGAGGGGGCCTCGATGCCGAAGCCGCCCGCGATGACGGACAGGAAGGAGCGGTTCATCGCCCGGCACATGATGTAGGAGAGGTAGGCGCCGGAGGAGCCGACCAGCGCGCCGGTGACGATCAGCAGGTCGTTGTCGAGCAGGAAGCCCGCGGCGGCGGCCGCCCAGCCCGAGTAGCTGTTGAGCATCGAGACCACGACCGGCATGTCGCCGCCGCCGATCGAGGCCACCAGGTGCCAGCCCAGCAGCAGGGCCAGCACCGTCACGGCGACCATCAGGCCGAGGCCGGGGGAGGCGGTGAACCAGACGGTCAGGGCGAGGAACGCGCCCAGCGCGCCCAGGTTGAGGGCGTTCTTGCCGGGCAGCACCAGCGGGCGGGAGGCGATCTTCGCGGAGAGCTTCAGGTAGGCGACGATCGAGCCGGTGAAGGTGACCGCGCCGATGAAGATGCCGATGAACACCTCGGCGTGGTGGATCGTCAGCAGGTCGGCGGCCACCGCGGTCTGCGCGGCGCCGTGCCGCTCCACCTCCAGGTAGCTGTTCCAGCCCACCAGCACGGCGGCCAGGCCGACGAAGCTGTGCAGGACGGCGATCAGCTCCGGCATCTGGGTCATCTCGACCCGGCGGGCCCGCCACAGGCCGATCGCGGCGCCCAGCGCCATCGCGACCAGGATCAGCGCGACCGCGCCCGCGCTGATGCTGCGGGAGGCGACCACGACGGTGGCGACCAGCGCCAGGGCCATGCCGGCGATGCCGTAGACCACCCCGGCCCGCGAGGTGCGGTGCTGGGAGAGCCCGGCCAGGCTCAGGATGAACAGCAGGGCGGCGACCAGGTCCGCGGCGTGCGCGGCGGTGAGGGACGTCATCTCGGCTCAGCCTTTCGAGAACATGCTCAGCATGCGGCGGGTGACGGCGAAACCGCCGAAGACGTTCACGCTGGTCAGCAGGATCGCCACCGCGGACAGCACGGTCACCAGGGCGCTCTCGTGCCCGATCTGCAGCAGCGCGCCGATCACCACGATCCCGGAGATCGCGTTGGTCACCGACATCAGCGGCGTGTGCAGGGCGTGGTGGACCTTCCCGATCACGTAGTAGCCGATCACCACGGCCAGCGCGAACACCGTGAAGTTCTCCGCCAGTTGGGCCGGGGCGAAGGCGATCAGCAGGAACAGCGCGAGCATCCCGAGACCGATCAGGCCGAACCGGACGGCGGGCGTGACCCGGGCGGGCCCCGCCCCGGCGGCGGCCGGGGGAGCCGCGGGCGGCGCGGCGGGCGGCGCGGCGGGCGCGGCCGAGACCGCGACCGGCGGGGGCGGCCAGGTGGTCTCGCCCTCCCGGACGACCGTCACCGCGCGCTGCACCACGTCCTCGAAGTCGATCGCCAGCCGCCCGTCCCGGCCCGGGGTGAGCAGCTTCAGCAGGTTGACCAGGTTGGTGCCGAACAGCTGCGAGGCCTGCGCGGGCAGCCGGGACGCCAGGTCGGTGTAGCCGATCAGGGTCACCCCGTTGTCGGTGACCACCGTCCGCCCCGGCACCGTGCCCGCCACGTTGCCGCCCTGCGCGGCGGCCATGTCGACCACCACGCTGCCGGGCTTCATCGCCGCCACGTCCTCGGCGGTCAGCAGCCGGGGCGCGGGCCGGCCGGGGATCAGCGCCGTGGTGACCACGACGTCCACGTCCGCGGCCTGCGCCCGGTACAGCACGGCCGCGGCCCGGTCGTAGTCCGCCGAGGTGGCCTTCGCGTACCCGTCGGCGCTCGCCTCCTGGACCGCCTCCACCGCCAGGTACTCGCCGCCCAACGACCGCACCTGGTCCGCGACCTCGGGACGCGGGTCGGTGGCCCGGACGATCGCCCCGAGGCTGGACGCGGCCCCGATCGCGGCCAGCCCGGCCACGCCCGCGCCCGCCACCAGCACCTTCGCCGGCGGCACCTTGCCCGCCGCGGTGACCTGCCCGGTGAAGAACCGGCCGAAGGCGTGCGCGGCCTCGATCACCGCCCGGTACCCGGCGATGTTGGCCATCGAGCTGAGCACGTCCATCGACTGCGCCCGGGAGATCCGCGGCACCGCGTCCAGCGACAGCGCCGTCACCCCGCGCGCCGCCAGCGCCGCCAGCAGTTCCGGCCGCTGCGCCGGGGCCAACAGCCCCACCAGCACGGCCCCTTCGCGCAGCCGCCCGACCTCGGCCTCCGACGGCGCGTTCACCTTCAGCACCACCTCGGCCGCCCAGGCGTCCCCGACGGCGGCGCCCGCCGCCCGGTACGCCGCGTCGTCGAACCCGGAGGCCGCGCCGGCCCCCGACTCGACGACCACCTCGTAGCCCAGGCCCAGCAGTCCGCGCACCGTGGCCGGGGTCGCCGCGACCCGGGTCTCCCCGGGCACGGACTCGGCGACCACGCCGACCCGTTGGGGCGGGCGTGCGGAGGAGTCGTTTCCAGACATCGCTCGTTCTCTCTCGTCGGAGGAGGTGGTGCCGGACGTGTTCCGCGCTCGAAGGGGAGTACTTCCCCCTGGTCGCAGGAACCTAGACTCCCGACCCCCTCCGGCAGAACCGGGCGAACGGTGAAATGTGTCACCACAACTCCCACCGACCGGACTACACCCCGCCCTCCGGGGACGGTCGGCGCTCAGGACGCGGGGGCCTCCTGCTCGGCCTCGACGACGGCGTTCCACTCCCGCTTGGACGCCTGCCAGCCGTCCTCGTCGTGGCCCAGGCGCCAGTACCCGGAGACCGACAGGTCCTCGCGCGGCACGCCGAGCTCCACCCGCAGCAGCGCCCGCAGCTCCTTCACGAACCCGGCCTCGCCGTGCACGAACGCCTGCACCCGGCCCGCCGGGAACTCCAGCGCGCGGACCGCCCCGACCAGCGCCTCGCCGACCGGCCGGTCCCCGCGGTGCAGCCAGACCACCTTCGCGGCGGTGTCGACCGGCTGCTCGTCCCCGGGCCCGGAGACCTCGACGAAGGCGTGCACCAGGGCGTCGGCGGGCAGCGCCTCCAGGGCGGCGGCGATCGCGGGCAGCGCGCTCTCGTCGCCCGCCAGCAGGTGCCAGTCGGCGGCCGGGTCGGGCGCGTAGCCGCCGCCGGGGCCGAGCAGCCGCACGGTGTCGCCGGGCCGGGCGCGCACCGCCCACGGCCCGGCCAGGCCCTGGTCGCCGTGCACCACGAAGTCCAGGGTCAGCTCGCGCCGCCCGGCGTCCCAGGCGCGCACGGTGTACGTCCGGGTGGTCGGCCACTGCTCGCGCGGGAACTCGGCCCGGATCCGCTCCAGGTCGTACGGCTCCGGGTAGGCCGCCCCCGGCGCGTCGAACAGCACCTTCACGTAGTGGTCGGTGTACGTGCCCGCGTCGAACGCGGCCAGCCCGTCGCCGCCGAGCACCACCCGCTGCATGTGGGGGGTGAGCCGCTCAGTGCGGACGACCTGCGCGGTGTGCGGCGTGCGGGGCTTGCGGGGCGGACGCTCTGCCATGGGACGGCTCCTCGGTGGACGGACCGCTCGGCCGGCCGGCCGGGTCGGTGCGGGACCAGTCTGCGCCACGGGCCCGCCGCCCCCGGCCGCCCGGGGCTGCGCGGACCGGCTCCGGGGCCGGATCATCGAGGTGGGCGGATCGGCGGCCGGGGGACCGATGAGTTCGCCCGCCCCGATCCGTCCGTACTCGTGACCGGACCACCGACCGACCCCCAGGGGAGCACGTCATGGGCTTCATCCACATCGAGCTGTTCACCACCCTCGACCTCGTCGGCCAGGCGCCCGGCGGGCCCGACGAGGACCCGGTCGACTTCCCCTTCGGCGGCTGGCAGGCCCCGCTGGTGGACGACGTCTCCGGTGCGCAGGTCGACGCCGCCTACGCGGGCACGGACGCCCTGCTGCTCGGCCGCCGCACCTACGACATCTTCGCCGCCTACTGGCCGAAGGCCGGGGACAACCCCTTCGCCAACCTCTTCAACGGCATCCCCAAGTACGTCGCCTCCCGCGGCGAGCCCGAGCTGACCTGGGCCGGGTCCGAACTGCTCGGGCCGGACCTGCCCGCCGCGGTGCGCGGCCTGCGCGAGCGGCACCAGCAGGTGACGGTGGTCGGCAGCCTGGACCTGGTGCAGACCCTGCTCCGGGAGAAGCTGTACGACCGCCTGGACCTGTGGGTGCACCCGGTCATCCTCGGCACCGGCAAGCAGGTCTTCGCCGGGGGAGCCGTCCCCACCAACGTCACCCTGCTGGAGCCGCCTGCCGCCGGCCCCCGCGGCACCGTGCTGCTGCGCTACGGGCTGGCCGAGGGCGTCCCCGCCACCGGCGACATGAGCGCGCCCCGCGAGGACTGAGCCCCGGACCGCGACCACCGGCCGTCGGCTGCCCGCGCACCGGCCGTCGGCGTCCCGGCCGCCCGCGCGGCGGCCGGGACGCCCGGCGCTTTTCGAACGGCGGGTTCGCCTCGCCGCCGTCCCGGGGCTATCCTCGGGCCCAGGTTTCGGGCATGGGGCCCAAAAGGTGTCTTGGGGGTTGGCATGGTTGCCGGTCGCGTGGTGCGGTTCGACGGTTCGCGGGGTTACGGGTTCATCGCTCCGGATCAGGGCGGGGAGGACGTCTTCCTGCACGTCAACGACCTGCTGATCCCCGAGTCGTACATCCGGGCGGGCCTGGCGGTGGTCTTCGAGGTCGAGGAGGGCGACCGCGGCCCGAAGGCGTCCTCCGTCCAGCTCGCCCCCGGCGCCGAGCTGAAGGCCCCCGGCGCGCCGGTCGCCGAACGCGTGGTGCGCGCGCCCGTGGACGACGACGAGCAGCTCGCCTCCGACGACTACCTGGACGACGTCACCGAGGCGCTGCTGGAGTACGCCCCGTCGCTGACGGGCACCCAGATCCTCCAGGTCCGCTCGGCGATGCTCCAGCTGGCCAAGAGCCACGGCTGGATCGGCTGAGCAGGGCGAGGGCGGCGGCGGACGGGCTGTCGGGGGCGGCACCGTAGAGCAGGACGCGGTGGGTGGTGCCGTCGGAGAGCGGCAGGCTCTCGAAGTGCAGCTCCATCGGGCCGACCAGCGGGTGCCGGAAGGACTTGCTGCCCACCGCGCAGTCGCGGACCGGGTGGCGGGCCCACAGCGCGGCGAACTCCGGGCTCTGGATGGCGAGTTGGCCGACCAGGTGGGCCAGTCGCCGGTCCTGCGGGTGGCGGCCGACGGCGAGCCGGAGCGCCGCCACGGCGACCTTCGCGTCCTCCTCCCAGCGGGCGTGCAGTTCGCGGGTGTGCGGGTCGAGGAACAGCAGCCGGGTGAGGTTGGGGCGGTCGGCGGGCCGGTCGGGGGCGGTCGGGTCGAGGTGGCCGGCCAGCAGGGCGTGGCCGAGGGCGTTCCAGGCCAGCACGTCGTTGCCCCGGTCCAGGACGACGGCGGGCACTTGCGGCATCGCGTCGATCAGGTGCCTGGTGGCGGGCCGGACCCTGGCGGGCCGGTCCTGCGGGGTGCGCCCGGCCCGGGCGGGGCGGGCCAGGTCGTACAGGTGGGCGCGTTCGTCGCCGGTCAGCCGCAGGGCGCGGGCGAGCGCGTCCAGGACGCCGTCGGAGGCGTTGGCGCTGTGGCCCTGTTCGAGCCGGGTGTAGTAGGTGACGCTGACCCCGGCGAGCATGGCGAGTTCCTCGCGGCGCAGCCCGGGCACCCGGCGCCGGTTGGGGTAGGGGGTCAGCCCCGCGTCCTCGGGACGCAGGCGGGCGCGCCGGTTGCGCAGGAACTCCCCGAGGGCGGTCGATGTCTCCATGCCCCCAGTCTGCCCGGGCGGGGCGCTCCGGTGGCCGCCGCAGGGTATCCCCGCGAGTGCTACCTTCCGCAGGGCCCTGGGTGGGCCGTCCGGTCCGGTGCAGGCTCCTTCCCGTCACGCCGAACCCGACGAGAAGGAGGCCCGCCATGGCGACGGCCGAAGCGACCGGAACAGTCGAACGACCGCAACAGGCAAGCGGCACAAGCAGATTGACGAGCCGTCAGCGCGTCGTCCTGGTCGTCCTGCTGGTCGCCCAGTTCATGCTGGCGGTGGACTTCTCCATCCTGAACGTGGCCCTCCCGGCGATCGGCGCGGGCCTCGGCTTCCCGCTGGGCGACCTCCAGTGGATCGGGACGGCGTTCGCGCTCTCCGCCGCCGGGTTCACCCTGCTGTTCGGCCGGGTCGCCGACCTGTTCGGCCGACGGCGGCTGTTCCTGCTCGGACTGGCCCTGCTCGGGGCGTCCTCGCTGGCCGGCGGCCTGGCCACCGGACCGGCGGTGCTGATCGCCGCCCGGGTCGCCCAGGGCCTGGCCACCGCGGCGGTCACCCCGGCCGGGCTGGCGCTGCTGACCACCTCCTTCCCGGAGGGGCCGCTGCGCGACCGGGCGCTGGGCCTCAACGGCGCGCTGATGTCGGCCGGGTTCACCGCCGGAGCGGTCCTCGGCGGGGTGCTCACCGACCTGCTGTCCTGGCGCTGGGCGTTCTTCGTCAACGTGCCGGTGGCGCTCGGGGTGCTGCTGATCGCGCCCGGCGTGATCCGGGAGAGCCGCCCGGACGCCCGTCCGAGGCTCGACCTGCCCGGCGCGCTCTCGGTCACCCTCGGCCTGCTCTCCCTGGTGTACGGCCTGACCCGGGCCGGGCTGGCCGGCTGGGGCGACCCGCTCGCGCTGGGCGCGCTCGGCCTGGGCGCCGCCCTGCTGCTGGTCTTCCACGCCGTCGAACGGCGCGCCCCGGCGCCGCTGGTGCCGGTGGCGGTCCTGCGCCGCCGCAGCGTGGTCTGGGGCAACCTGGCCGGGCTGATCGCCTTCCTCACCGAGACCTCGCTGGTCTTCCTGCTGACCCTCTACCTCCAGGAGGTGCTGGACTTCTCCGCGCTCGCGGCGGGCCTGTCCTTCGGCGTGCTGGGCCTGGGCACGGTGCTCGGCGGCGCCACCGCCGCCCGCCTGATCGCCGCCACGGGCACCCGCGCCACCCTGGTGGTCGGCGGCCTGGTGCAGGCCGCGGCCACCGCCGCCCTGCTGCTGCTCGGCCAGGGCCAGTCCTCGCTGTGGCTGCTGCTGGCGGCGACCTTCGTCGGCGGCGTCGGCAACATGTTCGTCATCGTCGGCTTCATGGTCACCGCCACCTCCGGCCTGCCCGACCACGAACAGGGCCTGGCCACCGGGCTGGCCACCATGACCCAGCAGATCGGCATCACCCTGGGCACCCCGGTGATGAGCGCGATCGTCGCCGCCCGGGCCGGCGGCGCCCCGTCCGTCCCGGCCGTCCTGGACGGCATCGCCCTCGCCGTCCTGGTGAACGCCGCCCTGGTCCTGGTCGGCGTCCTGGCCACCGCCTTCCTCCGGCCCCGCGAGGGCTGACGCCGACCGGCACGCCCCGGCACCGGCCCCCGTCCCGATCGGACGGGGGCTCAGCGGCGGGCGGCGGCCAGCCGGAGGAAGTCGGCGGCCAGCGCGCCCGCGTCCAGGGCGTCCGGCTCGCGGCCGCTGAGGATCCAGAAGAAGACCGGCCCGACCAGCAGCGCGGTGGCCTGCGGCATCGGGACGGCCAGGGCGTCGCCGGGCAGGGCGCGGTCGATGACGGCCGCCGCGCTGGCGCCGATCGGGTCGGTGCCGCGCAGCAGGTCGCGGACGGCCGTGTCGTGCTGGGCCTCGCCGACCAGGGCCCGGTAGGCGGCGCCCGCGTCGGAGGTGGTCAGGAAGGCGACCAGGGCCCCGAGGTAGGCGGCGAGGTCGGCGGCGGGGTCCTCGTGCGGGGGGACGTCCAGCTCCTGGCGGGCGTCGATCGCGCTGGCCTCCAGCAGGATCTCGGCCTTGGTCGACCACCAGCGGTAGACGGTCTGGCGGGAGACGCCCGCGCGCTCGGCGATGCCCTTGAGGGTGACCGCGCCGTAGCCCAGCTCGACCACCAGGTCGTCGACGGCGTGCAGGACGGCCGCCCGGGCCTGCTCGCTGCGCGGACGACCGACCTTGCCCTGTTCGCCGACCATGCCGCTTCCTCTCCCGGACCTCTGGTCCGGCCATCGTAGGTGACGAGAAAGAATGTACACAAATGTGACAAAAGCCTTGCCCGGCCGCCCGGTTGGCGGCCCGGTGCCCGTGGCGGCGTCCACCGTGGTGCCCGTGGCCGGGTCCGTCGCGGCGTCCGCCTATTAATGGACACTGTGCACCGGATCTGTTAGTTTCGGTGCATCGTGAACAGTAATTGTCGGCGACGCCGGCACCGTGCCCGACAGGGCAGAGAGGAGACCGCGCGATGCGCGTCTTCGTGACGGGTTCCACCGGCTGGATCGGCTCGGCCACCGTGGACGAACTGCTCGCCGCCGGCCACCAGGTCCTCGGGCTCGCCCGCTCCGACCGGGCCGCGGCCGCGCTGGCGGCCAAGGGCGCCCAGGTCCACCGGGGCGACCTCGACCACCCCGACTCCTTCCGGGCCGGCGCGAGCGCCGCCGACGCGGTGGTGCACCTGGCCAACAAGCACGACTGGGCCGACCCGGCGGGCACCGACCGCGCCGAACGGGCCGCCGTGGAGGCGATCCTGGACGGCCTCGAAGGCTCCGGGAAGCCGTTCGTGATCGCCAACGGCCTCTCCGGCCTCGTCACCGGCCGCCCGGCGCTGGAGACCGACCCCTCGCCCGAGGTCGGCCCCGGCGCCGACCGCGGCGGTTCGGAGAACCTCGCCCTGGAGGCCGCCGCGCGCGGCATCCGCCCGATCGCGGTCCGCTTCGCCCCGAGCGTGCACGGACGCGGCGACTGGGGCTTCGTCAACTGGCTCACCGCCGCCGCCCGCAAGCACGGCGTCAGCGGCTACCTCGGGGACGGCACCAGCGAGTGGTCCGCCGTCCACGTCACCGACGCGGCCCGGCTCATCCGCCTCGGCCTGGAACGCGCCCCGGCCGGCACCCGCCTGCACGCCGTCGCCGAACAGGCCGTCACCACCAAGGCGATCGCCGCGGCGCTCGGCACGGCCCTCGACCTGCCCGTGGTCGCCGTCGACCCCGCGGACGCCGCGGAGCACTTCGGCGTCGTCGGCCACTTCTTCGGGCAGACCCTGACCGGCTCCAGCGAACTGACCCGCGAGCTGCTCTCCTGGCAGCCCGCCGGCCCGACGCTGCTCGGCGACATCCTCGCCGGCGCCTACACCACCGACTGACCAGGCCCGCTCCCGTGAACGAGAAGCCCATGACCGCGACACCCCCCGACCGCGCCGCCTCTCCCGGCACCGCGACACCCGCTCCCGTGACACCCGCTCCCGCGCCGACCGCCCCCGTGACACCCCCCGCCCCCGAACCGGCCGCCCCCGCGGGCGTGCGGCGCGCCGAGACGCTCGTGCTGGCCTGCGTCTCGGTCTGCAGCGTGCTGGTGGTCGGCCTGGTGGCGGCGATCAACCTGGCCGTGCCGATGCTGGCCGCCGGGCCGCTGCACCCCAGCTCCGCGCAACTGCTGTGGATCATCGACGCCTACGTCCTGGTCTTCGCCTGCCTGGTCATCCCCGGCGGCGCGGCGGGCGACCGGTTCGGCCGCAAGGGCACCCTGCTCGCCGGGCTGCTCACCTTCGCCGCCGGGGCCGCGCTCACCGCGCTGGCGCCGAACATCGGCGTCATGCTCGCGGGCCGGGTGGTCAGCGGGGTCGGGGCCGCGCTCGTCCTGCCCAACAGCGTCGGCGTGCTGGTGCACGCCACCCGCCCGCAGCGGCGCGGCCACGCCCTGGCGCTGTGGGGCGCGGTCACCGGGCTGGGCGGCCTGGTCGGCAACCTCGGCGGCGGCGCGCTGCTGTCGTCCGGCTCCTGGCGGCTGCTGTTCTGGGCCGTCGTCCCGCTCGCCCTGGCCTGCGCCCTGGGCGTCGCGCTCGCCGTCCGCCGCAGCGGGCGCAGCCCCCGCTCGCTCGACCCGGTCGGCACCGTCCTGCTCGTGCTCGCCACCGTCGCCCTGCTGATCGGCATCATCGAGGGCCCCGGCTCCGGCTGGGGGAGCCCGCTGGTGGTCGGCGCCTTCGCGGTCAGCGCCCTGCTCTGGGCGGCCTGGGTGCTGGCCGGGCTCCGCACCGCGCACCCGCTGCTCGACCCGCGGCTGTTCCGGATCCCGATGCTGAGCGCGGCGAGCCTGGGCATGTTCGTGATGTTCTTCGGCAGCTTCGGCCTGTTCTACCTGAACGCCTCGCTGCTCCAGTACGGCCGCGGCTTCTCCCTGGTGCAGACCGGGTTCGGGGTGCTGCCGGTCGCGCTGCCGATCGTGGTGGTGGCCCGGTTCGTGCCCGCGCTGGCGAAGCGGATCGGCTTCGCGGCCGCCCTGCTGATCGCCTTCCCGTGCATCGGCGGCGGCCTGTTCGGGCTGGCCTCGGCCGCGCACGCCCCCTACCCCGTCTACGCGCTCTGGCTGGTGGTGGTCGGCGTCGGCTTCGCCCTCGCGATGCCGGTCCTGACCGTCGAACTGACCTCGTCGCTGCCCCCGCACCGGGCGGGCGTCGCGGGCGGCCTCCAGTCCGCCACCCGCGAACTGGGCAGCGCCCTCGGCGTCGCCGTCGTCGGCACCGTCCTCACCGCCGCGTTCACCGCCGCCCTGCCCGCCGCCGCGCACGGACAGCACTCCGTCCCCGCCGCCCTGGCCGCGGCACCGGCCGAACGGACCGCCGTGGTCGACGCGTTCGTCACCGGGGCGGGCAGCGCCCTGCACGTCGCGGGCGCGGTCACCCTGGCCGCCGGAGCCGTCGTCGTCCTCGCCGCCCGGCGGGCCGCCCGCAAGCCCGCGGGCGCGGACACCGCCGCGCCCTGACGTCCGTACGATGGCCCGCCTGTACGCCTGTACGCCTGCACCCTTGCCCGCCCGTACGTCCCGCCTGCCCGCCCGTACGTCCGCCCGTACGTCCGCCCGGAGAAGGACCCCCATGCCACGCCGCCTGCTCGACGCCTTCCTGCTCCCCGCCACCGTCGCCGCCAACGAGCCGCTGGGCAGGCGCTGGCGCGCCCTCACCCTCGAAGGGCCGCGGCTCGCGGACCTGACCGCCCTGCCCGGGCAGCAGGTGCGCGTCCAGGTCGGCGCGGCGAACCCGCTGGTCGACCGGCTGGTCGGCACCCTGCGCACCTACTCGGTCTGGGCCCACCGCGGCGAGCGGCTCGACCTGCGGGTGCTCGACCACGGCGGGGGTCCCGGCGCCGCGTGGGGCCGCACCGCGCGGCCCGGCGACCGGGTGCACCTCGGCAAGCCGGAGGGCAGGTTCGTCACCCGCCCCTCCTCGTACCACCTGTTCGTCGGGGAGGAGACCGCCTCCGCCGCGTTCGGCCCGATGCTGGCCGCGCTGGGGCCGGGGGCCGAGACGCACGCCGTGGTCGAGGTCGACACCGAGGACGACCAGTTGCCCGTCCCGGGCGTCCGGTGGGTCCGGCGCGACGGGCGGTCCGCGGCCCGCTCGGCCGGACTCGTCGCGGCGGTCGCGGCGCTCGACCTGCCGGCCGCGCCCGGCACCGCCTACCTGGCGGGCGAGGCCGGGACCATCCAGCTCGTCCGCGACCACCTGGTGCGCGAACGGGGCTGGGACCGGCGCGACGTCCTCACCAAGCCGTTCTGGACGCCCGGCCGCACCGGCCTGGAGTAGCGGGCGGCCGGGGACGTGGCTGGGTACGTGGGCGGGCACGTGGGCGGGGGCTGGCATGATCGGGGGATGGTTGAACGAGTCATCGCCGCCTGCGACGGAGCGGCCAAGGGCAACCCCGGGCCCGCCGGGTGGGCCTTCGTGGTCGCCGACGGGAACGGCGCCCCGCAGCGCTGGGAGGCCGGTCCGCTGGGCCGCAACACCAACAACGTCGGGGAGTTGACCGCCCTGCAACGCCTGCTGGAGGCCACCGACCCGGCGCTGCCGCTGGAGGTGCGGCTGGACAGCACCTACACCCGGGACGCGGTCACCAAGTGGCTGCACGGCTGGAAGCGCAACGGCTGGAAGACCGCCGCGGGCAAGCCCGTCGCCAACCAGGAACTGATCCAGCGGATCGACGCGCTGCTCACCGGCCGGGACGTCGCCTTCGTCTACGTGCCCGCCCACCAGGTGGACGGCGACCCGCTGAACGCCATCGCCGACAAGGCCGCCAGCGACGCCGCCCGCACCCAGCAGGCCGCCGCCGGCACCGCCGCCGACCTGCCGGTGCCCGACCCGGTGACCGCCCCCGCCCCGCGCGCCCGCCGCACCGCCCCGTCCGCTTCGTCCGGCTCGGCGTCCGCGGCCTCGAACGGCGGTGCGGCCCGGCGCAGTTCGGGCGGTGGTGGCGGCGGCCGGACGCTGGCCGCGAAGTTCCCCGGCCGGTGCCCGTGCGGGCGCCCCTACGGCAAGGGCGAGAAGATCACCAAGGTCGGCGGCAGCTGGGGCCACCCGGAGTGCGCCGCCGCCCACGTCTGACCGGAGGACCCGCCCGGACCGGGCCGGGCCGGACCGGGTGCCGCGTGCCCGGTTCCGCCCGGCCGCGCCCGGTCCGGCCCGGTCTGTCAACGGCGTTTGTCCGCGCCGCCGCCGGTGTGTCAGATTGCCACGGAGCGCGTGCTCCCGTACCCGCACTGTCACCCGAGCGAAAAGGACCCCATGAGCACCGAGACGCTGGAGTTCCAGGCCGAGGCGCGGCAACTGCTGCAGCTGATGGTCCACTCGATCTACTCGAACAAGGACGTCTTCCTGCGCGAGCTGATCTCCAACGCGTCGGACGCCCTGGACAAGCGGCGCCTGGCCGGCCTCACCGAGGAGCGGCTGCGCGCCGACGACCTGCACATCGCCGTCGACACCGACCCGGACGCCCGCACCCTGACCGTCCGCGACAACGGCATCGGCATGACCCGCGACGAGGTCGTCGCGCTGATCGGCACCATCGCCCGCTCCGGCACCGCCGAGACACTGCGCCGCCTGCGCGAGAGCAAGGAACCGGCCGAGCTGATCGGCCAGTTCGGCGTCGGCTTCTACTCCACCTTCATGGTCGCCGACCGGGTCACCCTGCTGACCCGCAAGGCCGGCGAGCCCACCGGCACCCGCTGGGAGTCGGCCGGCGGGGGCACCTACACCGTCGAGACCGTCGAGGACGCCCCCGAGGGCACCTCGGTCACCGTCCACCTGCGCCCCGAGGACGGCGAGGACGGCCTGCACGACTACACCGACCCGTCGACCGTCCGGCGGATCGTCAAGCGCTACTCCGACTTCATCGCCTTCCCGATCCGCACCACCGGACCGGACGGCACCGAGCAGACCCTCAACTCGATGAAGGCGCTCTGGGCCCGGCCGCGCGCCGAGGTCGCGGACGAGGAGTACCGGGAGTTCTACCGGCACGTCGCCCACGACTGGACCGACCCGCTGGAGACGATCCGGATGCGGGCCGAGGGCACCTTCGAGTACGAGGCCCTGCTGTTCATCCCGGCCCGCCGCCCGCACGACCTGTTCCAGCGCGACGGCCGCCACGGCGTCCAGCTGTACGTGAAGCGGGTGTTCATCATGGAGGACAGCCGCGAGCTGCTCCCCGACCACCTGCGCTTCGTCAAGGGCGTGGTGGACGCCGCCGACCTCTCGCTCAACATCTCCCGCGAGATCCTCCAGCAGGACCGGCACATCCAGCTGATCCGCCGCCGGCTGGCCAAGAAGGTGATGGCCACCGTCAAGGAGATGATGACGGCCGACGCCGACAAGTACCGCACGTTCTGGCGCGAGTTCGGCCCCGCCGTCAAGGAGGGCCTGCTCGACCCGGCCGAGGACCGCAAGGCCATCCTCGACGTCGCCTCCTTCCCGAGCACCGCCGGCGAGGAGCCCACCACGCTCGCCGACTACCTGGCCCGGATGAAGGACGGCCAGGACAGGATCTACTACATGACCGGCGAGAGCCGCGCCCAGGTCGAGAACTCCCCGCACCTGGAGGCGTTCCGGGCCCAGGGCTACGAGGTCCTGCTGCTCACCGACCCGGTGGACGAGATCTGGATCGAGGGCGTCCCCGACTACGAGGGCAAGGAGTTCAGCTCGGTCGCCCGCGGCGCCGTCGACCTCCCCGCCGAGGACGTCCCCGAGGAGCGCACCGGCTCCTACGCGCCGCTGCTCGGCTGGCTCGGCGAGACGCTCGCCGACGTCAAGGACGTCCGCCTCACCACCCGCCTCACCAACTCGCCCGCCTGCCTGGTCAGCGACGCCGACGGGCTCACCCCCACCCTGGAGAAGATGTACCGGGCCATGGGCCAGGACGTCCCGCCCGCCCGCCGCATCCTCGAACTCAACCCCGACCACCCCCTGGTCACCGCCCTGCGCACCGCCCACGAGGAGCGCCCCGAGGACCCGGCCCTCCCCGAGACCGCCGAACTCCTCTACGGCACCGCCCTGCTGGCCGAGGGCGGCGACCTCGCCGACCCCGCCCGGTTCGCCAAGCTCCTCGCCGACCGCCTCACCCGGACGGTCTGACCGCCGCGCCGTCCCCGCCGGCGCCGTCCCCGCCGGCGCCGGCGCCGTTCAGGCGGTCTCCTCCTGGCGGCGTCGGCGGCGGGGGCGGCGGGGGCGGAAGCGTTCGCCGCGGGCGAGGCGGCGCAGGCCCGCGAAGCGGGAGAAGCGGTCGCGGTTGGCGACCGAGGCGCGGTCGAGCTCCTCCATCAGGCGGCGGCCGCGGTGTTCGAGGTCGAGTTCGTCCAGGATGCGGTCGACCTCGGCGAGCAGGGAGCCGTGCAGCTGCCACGCCTCGGGGCTCTCCTGGACGCGGCGCAGCAGCAGTTGGGCGACGTTCTCCCGGACGGACCAGGCGGCGGCGAGTTCGGCGGCCAGCCGCTGCTCGGCCTCCTCGGCGTTGCGGCTGACCTGGGTGGTGACCAGCACCGCGAAGCTCACCAGCGCCCCGCCGACGTGTTCGAACAGCTCCTCCAGGGCCACCGCGACGTCCGCCGGGAAGAGCCGTTCGCCCGGGGCGCGGCGCTTGGCCAGGTCGGTCAGCGAACGGGCGATGACCCGGATGACGACCACGCAGATCTCCAGCGTGTCCAGCCCGGTGCGCAGCACCAGCCGGGACAGCAGGCCCTCGCTGATCCGCGGGTTCAGCCGCAGGCTGTCCTCGGCCTGCCGCAGCGCCCCGTCCACCTCGGCGATCGCCTGGTCCAGCTGCCGGGCCTCGTGCAGCCGTTCGGCGGCCCGCTCGACCGGGACGGGGCGGTCCAGCTCCTCGGCCAGGCCGAGCAGCAGGTGGCGGGCCCGGCGGGCCAGGTCCTCGATCGACTCGCCGGCCTTGTCGACCCAGACCGGTGGCGCTATCACCAGGTTGAACACCAGGCCGACGGTCGCGCCGATCACCGTCTCCAGCACCCGGTCCCACGCCTGCGTGGTGACCTGCGAGACGCCCAGGATCAGCATCGCGCTGATCGCGACCTCCTGGACGAACTCGTCGACCCGGACGAACCGTCCGACCACCAGCGAGGCCATGATGATCAGCCCCAGGCTCCACCAGGACAGCCCCACCACGGCCGAGAACCCGATCGCGATCAGCACCCCGACCACCACCGAGTTGACCCGCCGGATGCTGGTGGTCAGCGTCGAGTAGACCGTCACCTGCACCACCAGCAGCGCCGTCAGCGGCGCGGTCAGCGGCACCGGTTCCCTGCTCAGCCAGGTCGCCACCACGTACGACAGCGTCGCCGCGACGGTGGCCCGCACCGTCTGCACGACGAACGCATCCCTGGCACCACGGCGTACCACCGCGGCCACCGACTCCGGAACAAAGCGCATGCTGTCCCTTCTATCCCTCCGGTGTCCGCACACACCGCCGCGACCCGCGCAAAAGGGGCTGATGGGGACGGTGGGGCTGGTGGGGCGGCCGGTACCTCAGGCCGTCGGGCGCGGCGGGCGGGCGGCCAGGCCGGCCATCCGGGCGGTGTCGGCGGCGGTGGCGGGGGTGAACAGCAGGACCAGCGCGGACGGGTCGTCGACGGGGTGGAAGGAGCTGAGGGCGAGGCGGACGGGACCGACGCCGGGGGGCTCCACCAGGACGGTGCGGGCGGTGAGTTCGGCGACCGAGTGGCAGCCCCACCAGTGGCGCAGCTCGGGGGCGTCGGCCTCCAGGCGGCGGTAGACCTGGTCGGTGCGCGGGTCGGCGAGGGCCGGGCCGGCCTGGGCGCGGAAGTGCTGGAAGACGTTCATGGCGAGCGGCTCCCAGTCGGGCAGGACGCCGCGCAGGCGCCGGTCGACGGCCATCAGCCACATCAGGTTGCGGCGGTCGGCCGGGACGGCCTCGGGGGCGCCCCACAGCGCGGACCAGGCCGCGTTCCAGGCCAGCAGGTCGAAGTGCCGGTCGACCAGGACGGCGGGGCTGGCGGGCCAGGAGTCGAGCACCGGGCGGACCGTGTCGGCGAGCCGCCCGGCGGCGGTGCGGTCGGTGTCGACGGGGACGGGCTCGTGGTGGCCGGCCAGCCGCATCGCGTGCCGCAGACCCGCCGCGTCCAGGCGCAGCGCCCGCGCCACCGCCTCCAGCACCTGCCGGGAGGCGCTGACCCGGCCCTGTTCGAGCCAGGTGTACCAGGCGAGGCCGACGCCGGACAGCGAGGCGACCTCCTCGCGGCGCAGCCCCGGGGTGCGCCGCCTGGCGGTGGCGGCGAGGCCGACGTCGGCGGGTTGCAGCAGGGCGCGGTGGGCGCGCAGGAACGCGCCGAGTTCCTGGCCGGTGGCGGGGGTGGACACGGTGCTCGCTCCTCGTCGCGGACGGTTCTCCGGTGCGGTGACCCGCCCGGGGCGTCGGTGGGCGGGTACGTCGACATGCCAGTACGTCGGTACGCCGGTACGTCAGTAGGTCGGTACGCCGGTACGCCGGTACGCCGGTCCCAGGCTAGGCCGGACCGGGGGCCGGTTCCGCTCCCGGCAGCGGACTCCTCGCGTCCGGCCGGTCCTATGACCACCGGTACCCGTACGAACGCCTGCCTGGCTGCCCCGCCCGCCGTCCGCGAGCCTCGTCCGAACAGCCCCGACGGCCCTCGCCGCCCTCGCCGCCCTCGCCGCTCGATGGCGCCGCCGTCCGAACCGGAGGACCCGCCCCGTGACCGCCACCGCCACCGCGACCACCGCCACCGCCACCGCCCGCCAGCCCGCCTGGGGCATCACCCTGCCGCTGCCCGGCCTGACCGTCGACCGGCACCGCTTCCTGGTCGAACGGCTCCCCGACCTCGGCTACGGCGACGTCTGGAGCGCCGAGGGCGGCGGCACCGACGCCTTCACCCCGCTGGCCGCCACCGCCGCCTGGTCCCCGCGCCTGCGGATCGCCACCGGCGTCGTCCCGGTCCACACCCGCGGGCCCGCCGTGCTCGCCCAGACCGCCGCCACCCTCGCCCAACTCGCCCCCGGACGCGTCCTGCTGGGCATCGGGGCGTCGGTGCCCGCGCACGTCACCGACATCAACGGCATCCCGTTCGACGAGCCCTTCAAGCGCACCCGCGACGTGCTGCGCTTCCTCACCGCCGCCCTGCGCGGCGAACACGTCGCCGGCGACTTCGACACCTTCTCCATCGCCGGCTACCGCCTGCCCCACCCGCCCGCCGCCCCCGTCAAGGTCATCCTCGGCGCGCTGCGCCCCGGCATGCTCCGGCTCGCCTTCGCCGAGGGCGACGGCGCCATCACCAACCTGCTGCGCGCCCGCGACCTGCCCAGGGTGCTGGACGCCGTCGGCCCGCAGCCGCCCGGCAAGGAACTCGTGGTCAAGGTGTTCGTCTGCCCCACCGAGGACACCGCGTACGCGCGCCGCACCGCCCGGCCCTTCCTCGCCTGGATCCTCAACCGCGAGCCCTACCGCAAGTTCCACCAGTGGCTCGGCAACGGCGACCTGCTCGCCGAGACGCACCGCCGCTGGGCCGACGGCGACCACGCGGGCGCCCGACGCGCCCTGCCCGACGAACTGGTCGACGCCCTCTTCCTGCACGGCTCCCCGGAGCAGTGCCACGAACAGATCCTCCGCTACCGGCAGCCCGGCGTCACCGCCATCCAGCTCTACGTCTCCCCGCCCCCCGAGACACCCGCCCACCACCCCCACCTCCTCGACACCCTCGCCCGCCTCGGCCCCGCCGCCCGCTGACCGCCCCCGCCGGCCCGCCGGCCCGCCGGGCCCGGCCCACCGGGACCGGGCGGGTCAGGGGAGGAGGCGGAGTTTGTCGGGGTTGGAGATCGCGTGGATGCCGGAGATCAGGTCGCTGTCCGGGAGCAGGTCCAGGACCAGGACGGCGAAGGGGCGGCCGGAGGCGGAGAAGAGGACGGCGGGGGCGCCGTTGACGTCGCGCCAGGTGAGGGAGAGGCCGGGGCCGGACTCGGGGGCCAGGGCGGTGAGCAGCCGGGCGACCTTGGTGCGGCCGGTGAGGGGGCGACGGCCGCCGGGGGCCTTGCCGCCGCCGTCGCCGACGAGGGTGACGTCGGGGGCGAGGAGCCGGAGGAGGGCGGCCAGGTCGCCGCCGAGGGCGGCGGCCAGGAAGCGTTCGGTGACCTGGCGGCGCAGGCCGGGTTCGGGCTCGTAGCGGGGGCGGCGGGAGCGGACGTGCGCGCGGGCCCGCTTGACCAACTGGCGTACCGCGGCCGGGCTGCGGCCCAGGATCGCGGCGACCTCCGGGCCGGTGTACCCGAACACCTCGTGCAGGACGAACGCCGCGCGTTCCAGCGGTGAGAGCGTCTCCAGCACCACCAGCAGGGCCAGCGACACCGACTCGGCCCGTTCGGCGGCCAGCGCCGCGTCCCCGGCCGCGCCGTCCGACCCGGCCAGTGACCCGGTCAGCGATCCGGTCAGCGACTCGGACGGTGATCCGGTCGGCGGGCCGATGAGCGGTTCCGGCAGCCACGGGCCGACGTACGTCTCGCGCCGCCGGCTGACCGCGGCCCGCTGGGCCAGCGCCCGGTTCACCGCGATCCGCACCAGGTACGCCTTCGGGTGCTCGATCGGCTCGGCGGCCGGGCCGGTGGCCCCGGTGGCCCCGGTGGTCCGGGTCGCTCGGGCGGCCCAGGCCAGCCAGGTGTCCTGGAGGACGTCCTCGGTGTCGGCGACGCTGCCGAGCAGGTCGTAGACCAGAGAGAACAGCAACCCCCGGTGCTCCGCGTACTGGTGCGTCGCCCGCTCCGTCGCTGTCGCTGTCGTCGTCGCTGTCGCCGCCGGGTCCGCCCCGTCCGGCCCGCCCCCGTCGCTGCCGCTCATCCCGGTCGGCCTTCCTCTCGATCGTGTCGGGAACAGCGAGCCCGACCGGCCCGCCGGATGTCACGCGAAACCCGCGAATGTGGCCCGGATCACAACGGTGTCCCGGGTTCGAACGGCCGTGCGCGCGGCTCAAGTACGCTGAGCGCGGCCGGAAGTGACGGTGCCGCGACGAACCGGGGAACACCCGGCTCCGCCCGGGCACCCGCCGAGGGGGACGGCCGACGGGGAACGAGCACGGGGGACTGGCACCAGTGGACAGCGACAACCGCACCGGCGTCCGACTCGCGGACCGGGCGGAGGACGGCACCCCGGAACGGGGCGGGCCGGCGGTCTGGCAGTACCTGCTGGACGACGGCCTCGACCCCGCCGGACGGATACCCGTGCACGCCGTCCGCGGCAGCACCCCGCCCGGCAGCGGCCCCGGTGACAGCGGCAGCACCTACCGCCCCCACCCGCGCCACGGCCGCCCGCTGCCCCCGCCCCCGGCCGCGCCCGCCGACGCCCCCGCGCCCGGCCTGCCCCCGCTCGGGGCGGGGCGCCGCCCCGCCGGGCGCGCCCTGCTGTCCTGGCTGGAGGACGGCCGCGCGCCCCGGCTGTGCCGCATCGCCGGCTCCTCCGGCAGCGGCCGCACCCACCTGCTGACCTGGCTCGCCGCCGCCTGCCCGCCCGACCACCCGCGCCCCGGCCGCCGCGTCCACGCCCTGCTGGACGCCGAGGGGCTGACGGTCCGTTCGGCCACCGCCCGGCTCGCCGACCTGCTCGGCCTCACCGCCGGCGAACCCGCCGACCTGCTCGAAGCGCTCCAGGACGGCACCCCGCGCACCGTCGTGGTCACCGACCTCGACCGGGCCGGCGGCCCCCGACTGCCCGGCACGCCCGAACGGCTGGCCCGCGAACTCCTCGTCCCGCTGCTGTCCGTCCCCTGGCTGCTGCTGATCGTCGAGGCCGCCCACGGCCCCGCCGCCGACGCGCTCGCCGACGCCGCCCCCACCGGCGCCGTCCTCGACCTCGACCAGCCGCAGTGGACCGACCCCGCCCCGTACGCCGCCTGGTGCGCGGGCCTGACCGGCCACCCCGTCGACCCGGCCGCCACCCACCCCAGCCCCGGCCTCGCCCAACTCGCCGCCCGCACCCCCGGCGCCGCCCCCGACCCCGCGCTGCCGCCCGCCGACCGGGCCGCCGCGCTCGCCGCCGCCTGGTGGCGGGCCGTCCCCGCCCCCGAACGCGCCGCCCTCACCGCCCTGGCCGCCGCCGACGGCCCGCTCAGCACCGCCCTGTGGGCCACCCTCCCCGGCGCCGACCCGGCCGCCGTCGCCGCCGCCGCGGACCTGCTGCCGCCGCCCCCGATCGCCGACCGCTGGCGGCTGCGCCCCGCCGCCCTCGCCGACCTGGTCGCCGCCGACGGCCCGCCGGTCGACCACGCCGCGATGATGTGGGCGGTGGCCGGCGGCATCCCGGTCCGCGCCGACGGCGGCCCCGACCTCGCCGCCAGCGACCCCGAACGCCTCGCCCTGCTGGTCCGGCACGCCTCCGCGGGCGACCCCGGCAGCCCGATGCTCGCCGAGATCGACCTGCTGCTGCACGCCGAACCCGCCACCGTCACCGCCGCGTTCCAACGCGCCGAGGACGCCGGACTGCCGCCCACCCCGCTCGCCGAAGCCTGGCGCCGGGCCGCCCCCGACCGGGCCGCCGCCGCCCGTCCCGCCGACCGCGCCGCCGTCCTGCACGCCCACCTCACCGGCCGCCACGACGCCGCCGCCGCGCACTGCGCCGACCTCGCCCGGCAGGCCGACACCCGCTGGCGCGCCGTCTGGCAGCACGCCCCCGCCGCCGGCCCGTGCGCCGCCGCCCTCGGCACCGGCCCGCTCGCCGGACACCTGCTGCTCGCCGACGGCGCCGGACTGCACCTGGCCGACCCCGCCACCGGCCGACCGCTGGGCCCGCCCGAACCGCTGGTCGAACCCCACCCGCGCGCCCTGGCCGCCACCCCGTTCGGCGGCGCCCTGCTGCTGAACGCCTCCGGCACGCTGCGCCCGCTCACCGTCCGCGGCGCACCGGCCCTCCCGCCGGCCCTCCCGGCGGCCGGCGCGCCGGCCGTGCCGGTGGTCGTTCCCGCGGCGTGCACCGCCGTCGCCGGGCACCAGGGCGTGCTGGTGTTCGGCGGTCCGGACGGGCTGGCCACCTGCACCGAGACCGCCACCGGCGCCGTCCACCGGCCCGAGCACCCGCTGCACGAGGGCCCGGTCACCGCCCTGGCCGCGGCCGCGGCCGACGGCGGCACCCTGGTCGCCAGCGGCGGCGAGGACGGCCGGGTCTGGACCTGGATGCCCGGCCGCCCGCCGCTGCCCGCCCCGGTCGACCGGCGCCCGTGGCCGGTCACGGCCGTCGGCCTCGCCGCCACCCCCGCCGGGCTGCTGCTGGCCGCCGCCTGGTCCGACGGCCTGCTGCGGCTGCGCCGCTGGGGCGAGCGCCACCGCGGCGCCGACCTCCGGCTCGGCGCGGCCGTCCGCACCCTCGCGGTCACCCCCGACGGGCTGGTGGTCGCCGCGCTGCCCGGCTCGGTGCTCGCGCTCACCCTGGTCGGCTGAGCGCCGCCGTCCGAGCGGTGACCGGCGGCCGATGTTGAAAGCCGTCGAAATCGACGCGATCTTCAACCGAAGACCGCGCAATTCGCCGTTTCCGGGTGGTTCCTGATCGAGTTTGATCACCGGAAGGGCATTCAGCGTCAACGAGGCCGCTGCTCCTTCCCCCTCAACGGATGAATCCCCTGCTGGACCCCCAGAGAACACGCACCGCGCGTCGCGGACCAAGCCCGACCGGAAACGAGGAATCGATGTCTGACCACCGAGACGGGGCCGACCACGTGGAGAAGGAGTGCGCCGCCCTCGCCGGGCTGCCCGCCGCCCAGCGGCTGGCCGAACTGGAGAAGCTCTGCCGCCGCACCGAGCGGGCCCTCGGCCGGGCCGTCCTGGACACCGCCGCCGAGGTCTACGAGCAGGGCCACGACACCGCCCTGCACCGCTCCCCGTACGCCTACGGCTACCTGCGCCGCAGCCTGGGCTTCCGCAGCGAACACCGAACGGACGGCTGACCGTTGTACACCTACATGTGCCGCACCCGCTGGGGCGACATGGACGCCTTCGGCCACGTCAACAACCTCAAGGTGCTCCAGTACGTCCAGGAGGCCGTCTACTGCCTGCTGTACGACGACACCGAGGGACAGGACCTGTTCGAGGACGGGTTCATGATCGCCCGTCACGAGATCGACTACCGCTCCCCGCTCTACCACTGCCCCACCCCGCTGCCCGTGCAGATCTGGGTGGAGCGCCTCGGCCGGTCCTCGATCAGCACCACCTGCGAGGCCCGCCGACGCGGACAGCTGGTGTTCCAGGCCCGGACGGTCACCGTGCCGACCGACGCCGCGACCCGGCGCAGCCGGCCGCTGCGCGAGGCCGAACGCCACCACCTCAACCGCTACCGGGTCCGCCCGGCCGGACCGGTCGCCCCCGTCGCCCCCGTCGGCCGCGTCCCCGTGCGCTCCCCCGGCCGGATCAGGGTCCCCGTCCTCGGCGAACGGGCCTCCTGAGCGCGGCACGGGAACACCCTCCCCGCCCCCGGGAGGAGCACCGCCGGCCCCGGCCCGGGCACCCCACCCCGGCCCCGGGGCCGGCCCCGTTCCGCCGGTGCGCCGCCGTCCACCGCCGGAGCCCCGGGCGCCCCGGGGACTCCGGGGGCCGGTGCGGGCTCCGGGGACGGTGCCTCCGGCGCCTCCGGGGACGGCGGCCACGGGGGGACGGGTGAGACCAGCGGGTAGTACGAGGGATCGTTCATACCCCCATTGACCACCCGCCGCCCCGGCCCGCCAAGCAACCGGCCCGCCCGGCTCACCCCCCGGCCCGCCCGGCTCACCCCCCGGCCGGGCCGGGCCTCCGCCTGCCCCCGGGCCTCCGTCTGCCCCCGGGGCGGGCGGGCCCGGGGAACTCGGCTACCCGCCCAGCCGGGCGAACCGGCTCTCCAGGCGCGACAGTCGCAGCGTCGTCGCCGGGGAGCGCAGCGCGTCCTGCCGCTCCCGGAAGCTCGTGTACGCCCGCCGGGCCTGGTGGATGTTCCCCGCGTCCAGCTCCAGGTGCGCCAGTTGCAGCAGCGACACCCCGATCGTCCGGTGCTCGCCGGCCGGCCGGGCCCGCAGCGAGGCCCGCAGGTACGACAGCGACAGATCGGTGGCCCGCAGCGAGCGGTGCACCTGCGCGGCCTGGTAGAGCAGGGCGGGCTCCGGGTACCGGTGCGGGCCGCCCTCCGCGGTCGCCCGCCCGGCCCACTGCTGCGCCCCCTCCAGGTGCCTGAGCGCCTCCGCCGCCCGGCGCAGCCGGGCCGCCGCCACCGCCTGCTGGGCCAGCACGAAGGCCCGCACGCCCGGTGCCGCGTCCGGCGGCAGGTGCTCGGCCGCCGCGTCCGCCAGCCGGGCCGCGTACGCCTGGTGCCCGAGCGCCCCGGCCTGGGTGCTCTGGTCGCGCAGCGCCATCGCCTGGGCCTGCCCGTCCTGCGCCTCGGCGGCCAGCTGGTACGCCAGCCGGTAGTGCCGCTGGGCCTCGCCGTGCCGGTTGTCGTCGGTGTACGTCCGCCCGACCAGGCGGACCAGCTGGGAGGCGGCGACCAGCAGTTCGCGGTGCCGCGCGCCCCCGGCGGGGGACTTCGCCCA
Organism: Kitasatospora sp. NPDC090308; assembly: GCF_044769485.1. Classification (NCBI taxonomy): domain Bacteria; kingdom Bacillati; phylum Actinomycetota; class Actinomycetes; order Kitasatosporales; family Streptomycetaceae; genus Kitasatospora; species Kitasatospora sp. NPDC090308. The sequence continues at coordinate 101,424 of NZ_JBIVXY010000003.1, forward strand.
GGGCAGCACGTGGTCCCGCAGGTAGCCCAGCAGCAGGCTCCGGGCGATCGCCCCGCCGTACCCGTCGTAGTGCCGGGCGCCGAACGCCGTCATCTCCCGCACCGCCTCCACCTGCCGGGCCCCGACCCGCTCCGGGCCGGGCCGCCGTCCGGCCGGGACCAGCGGCGGCCGGGGCGCGGATTCCGCGGCCGGGGCGGATCCCACCGGGGAGCGGGGGGAGGGCAGCGTCCGGATCTGGAACAGCGGGGGCTGGGACGCCTCGTCCTGCGGTTCGCCGGAATTCGGCCAGGAATGCAGCAGGCGCAGCCCCGTCAGGGCGTCCGTCGGATCGGTCTCCGGCTCCTCGGCGGCGCTCTGCTCGGTCGGCTGGAGACCGAGTTCGCTCTGGGAGACCGGGCGGCCCAGCCGCCGGGCGAACGCCTCCTCCAGCAACTGCGGCCCGGGCGGGCGGGGCTGGGTGCCGGACAGCCAGTGCGCCACCGTCGTCCGGTCGTAGCCCACGCTGAAGCCGCTCTCCCGGGCCACCTTCTGCAACGCGGCCGCCAGCGCGGGGCCGTTCCACCCGGCCTCCGCCATGCAGCCGCGCAGCGCGACGTTCGGACCGCGGGCGTGTGACATCGACGACTCCTCGTGCGGACCACCTCGGGGCTGGCCTCAGAATAACGGGCGGCGCCGACCGCGAATACCGATTTCCGGCGAATACCGGCCGTTCCACGGCCGGGACGGAAATCGACATCGCGGCGGCCGTCTCCGTTCGGTGGCGAAGGAGTGATTGACGCTGCGGTGGCCGGGTTCTCGGCCGTGGAGAATGTGATGACCCGACAGGAATATGATCGGCCCGGTGTTATTCGTATTTCTCCGGTCCCACGGCCTCGGCCAGAATCCGGCGCAGCAGCCCCCCGGCGTCCAGCAGCAGGTGCTCGGTGCCGGCCGGCACCACCCGGTGGGTCAGCTCCAGGAACTCGCGGACCGGCCCGGCCGGGGTGTGCAGCACCGCGGTCTGCCCCGGCGTGCTCAGCGCGATCGCCAGCAGGTCCCCGTCCGCGCTCGACCGCCGGATCGTCACGTCGCCGATCCCGGCCCACCCCTCCAGGCCCTCCACCAGCAGCTCGCGGGCGAACAGCCAGGTGATCGGCTCCTCCAGGTCCACGTGGCAGTCCAGGTGCACGGCGTACGGGTCGGCCCGGTGGTAGCGCAGCCGGGCGGGCACCGAGACCCGCAGCCCCGGGCACGGCAACACCGTCACGTCCAGCAGCAGCACGCAGTCCGGCCCGCCGTTGCGCCGGAGCCAGGCGCGCGGGGTGTTCTGGTGGGTCACCGGTCCTCCCTCGGACGGACGACGGACGGGGTGGTGGGGGACGTGACGGGCGGGGCGGTAAGCGGAGCGGGTGGCGGGGCGGCGGGGGCCGGATCGGGCGGGGGGTGCGGGGAGAGGCGCTCCCGTTCGGGGGCCGGGTGGGCGGAGAACCGGGGCGGGGTGACCAGCCGGGACCACTCGTGGTCCCGGCGGCCGGGCACGGTGCGGCCGGACTGGTGCCAGAGGGTCACCAACCGTGCGTAGATGGGAGCTTGCTGAATCGTTTCGTCTCGGACGCCCATAGGGGCCCATGGGTCGGCACTCACGTTCGGGGATAACGACCGAACCCGGGGGCGGTCACGGCACTCGTCACCCCTCGCACCGGACGGGTGCCGTCCCGCCGCCACGGCCCCGCCGCGGTGCCCCCGTAGTGGTGAACCGGCCGCCCCGGACGCCCGTCCGACTCGTCCCGACGACGGGCGCCGGGAGGGAGGGGCGTGGCGGGGGACGGGACGCGGGGCCGGGTCAGGCGGGCGCGGCCGTCCGGTCGTCGCCCGTCCCGTCCGCGGCGGCCAGGGACGCGGCCAGCGCGCGGGCCCGGTCGAAGGCCCGGACCGGGTCGGGCCCGGCCGACCACGGGTGGGCGCCGCACCACGGGCCGATCCGCCGGAACTGCTCCAGCGCCAGCGCGGGCTGTCGGGACGTCAGGGCGAAGTGCGCCAGCAGGTGCCGCAGCAGCGGCACCTGGTCGTTCGACGCGGGGGTGCCGTCCAGCGCCGCCGCCACCCGGGGCAGCAGCTCCCGGTACCGGCGACCGCCGGGCAGCCCGCGCGGGCCGTGCCGCGACTCCAGCTCGGTGAGCGCCTGGAGGTACAGCCCGGGCAGCGGAGACCCGGCCGGGGCGGAGTGCACCGCGCGCACCGCGAACCGCAGCATCAGCGCGTCGCTGCCGTGCCACTTGGCGCACCAGTACTGCATCGCCTGCCAGTGCCCGCCGACGTGGTGCGGGGCCCGCGCGACCACCTCCCCCCACAGCTCCCGGAACTCCCGCCGCGGCAGCCGCACCCCGCGCGCCGCCGCGATCATCACCACCCACGGGCCCGGATCGCGCCCGTCCGACTCGGCCGCCCGCCGCGCGAGTTCGTACGCCGCGGTCAGCTGCGTCCGGAACGCGGCCAGCCGCTCCGGCGCGACCTGCGCCGGGAAGCCGCTGCCGCGCGCCTCCCAGGCCCGCTGCACCAGCAGCCGGGCCCGGACCGTCGCGGCGGCGCACGGCGCCGTCCCCGCCTCCTCCCAGGCGGTCAGCCAGGCGTCGCGCTCGGCCGCCACCCGGGTCAGGAAGTCCAGCCGGGACCAGCGCTCGTCCCAGTCCGTCCCCGCCGCCGCCACGTACGCCTCGGCGGCCCGCCAGCCACCCGCCAGGCAGGAGTCCGCCAGCGCCCCCAGCTCCTTGCGGCGCAGCAGCCGCATCGGCGGCCCGGCCCGCCCCGGGTCCAACTCCGCCGAGGGCACCAGCCCGTACGCGGCCGGATCGAACCCCGCCGGGACGGCCCCCGCCCGCTCCGCCACCGGCCCCGGCCGGGGCCCGCCGGTCCGCCGCCGCGTCCACAGCATGATCATCGCGGCGAGGCCGAACACCAGAACGGGGGTCATACCGAGAATGATCGCCCACCCCCGCCCGACCCCCGGCCACGACCGCCCGTCGGCAGGCTCACCCCGCCACCGACCAGTCGAGGCCCCCGTCCGCGCCGACGACGGCGGTGACCGGCGGGGCGGAGCCGCCGAGGGCGCGGTGGCCGAGCAGGGCGGGAGCGCCGGTCGTCAGGGCGCGCGCGATGTCGTGCAGCATCGCGGTGACGGACGGCCACAGCGGGGCGTCCGGCCGCCAGGTCTCGTGGTCCCAGAGCCGGACGGCGCCGCGGGCGTCCCCCGGGCCCAGATCCACGAACAGGGTGTCGCCGCCCGGGCTCTCCGCGATCGGCAGGAACTCCGGCCGGTAGCGGGGCGCGGGACGGCCGTCCGGGCCGACGGACTCGCCCTCGGCCGCGGCCACCTGGAGCTGGACCTCGCGGTACTCCAGGGCCGCCGGGAGCGCGAGCGGCGCGAAGGCGCCGGGGAGCCAGTGGTCCCCGTCCACGTCCGGCAACAGCCACCAGCACCGCAGCTCGGCGGGCAGCGACAGCCCGAGCGCCGCCCCGGCGGCGTCCAGCGCGTCGGGACCGGCGGCCGGCCGGAGCGGGCCCGGGCGGGTGCGGTCGTCCAACCAGGCGCGGATCGGGGCCCAGACGGCCGGGAGCGCGGATGCGGAGGTGTTCACGGCGGGTCAGTCTGCCGTACTCCGCCGACACCTCGCGGGGTGGCTCAGGACAGGTCGTGGCAGAGGCGGAACGGGTGCCCGGCCGGGTCGAACAGGGCGCGGACGCGGGGCTGCGGCTGGTGGTCGGTGAGGGTGGCCCGCTGCTGGTAGGCGAGTTGGATCGGCAGTGGGAGGCGAAGGAGTGGTGCGGATCGGGCCGGATGGCGGACGGCCTGGCCCGGTTCGGCCCGGCCGCCGCGGCGGCGGCTCGGTCGCTGCACCGGTTCTGGGCGCACACCCCGCACAGCTACGAACGCCCCGCCCACCTGCGGGCGTTGCACGCGATCGACCCCGGTGCGGCGGGCCCGCTGCTGGTCGAGTCGCTCTGGGACTGTGAGGCGGACGCCCGGCACTACGCCGTCCGGCACGCACCCGGGGGCGGGCGGCCCGGCGGATGGCCGGGTTGCGGGACAGCCCGCTGGAGTCCGCGGAGCTGCGGGCGGACGCCGCGCGGCGGGTGGGGTGAACGTGCCGGCGGGCAGGGCGGAGGTGTCGAGGCCGTGGTGGACCGCGTACCCGCCCGGGTGGCCGCCGGTGCGGAAGCGGTCGAGCATCCGGTGTACGTCCGCCGGGTGCTGCTCGAACATGGAGCGGACGGCCAGGTGGCCTCACGGGCCGGCCCGGGTGGAGTCGGCGTTGTCGTACGTGTTCTGGAGGACGGTGGACAGGCGGGAGGTGTGTTTGCCTGCCTCGGCCACTGCCCGGGTGTCGGTGGCGCCCTTCAGGCCCTAGACCATGAACGCGGTATCACACGGCGGGGGAGTGGGCCGCGCGGTGGCCGGGCCTGGGCTCAGGTGCGGGGTGGGCGGAACGTCCGGGTGGCCCAGTCGTGCAGGTGGGGGGCCTCGCCGGCGAGTTCCCGGTATGCGGCGGTGGCGGCCCCGGACAGGGTGTCGGCCAGGTCCGGGTCGATCGCGGCGCGGCGCCGCAGCAGGACGTGGCGCAGCCACAGGGGCGTTCCCAGCAGCGGCCTGACCGCGACGCCCGGTACCGGTGCGGTGCTGCCCGGCACCGGCGCCGCGCCCAGTCCGGGGGCCACCGGGTCGAGCACCTCCCGTCGCCCGTAAGGCAGTTCGCGTACCGCGGCGGGGGTGAACGGGGTCGACTCGTGGGCTGCCCGGAACAGCGCGAGCCAGCACCCGCCGTCGGCGGTCGGCAGCAGCCGGCACTCGCCGGCCAGGTCGGTCGGCGCGGGTTCGGCGTGGTGGCGCAGTGGGTGGGCGGCGGGCAGGGCGACGAACACCGGCTCGGTGGCGCCCGCGCGGCCCGCCGACGGTGGCGTCGGGCGCAGTCCGGAGCCGGGGTGGTCGAGCAGCAGCGCGAGGTCGGCGGGCGGTTCGGCGTCCCCGGGCGGGGTCAGGACGAAGCGCAGTTCGGGCCGCAGGTGCCGGACCCGGGCCAGGGTGCCGGGCAGCAGGGCGGTCGGTCGGCGGCAAGCCGCAGTTCGCGGTGCGGGCGCCCGCCGCCCGGGATGGCGCCCCGCCCGAGCCGGTCGACCCGGGCGAGTACCTCGCGGGCGGCGGCCAGCACCTCGGCCCCGAAGATGGTGGGCACCACCCCGGCGGCCGTCCGGTCGAACACCGCAGCACCCAAGCGCCTTTCGATCCGCCGCAGTTGGGTGCTGGTGGCGGGCTGGGACACACCGATCGCCGCCGCCGCCCGGCCCACGCTGCCACTGTCGGCGATCGCGCAGAGCACCCGCAGGTGTCGCAGTTCCAGATCCACGGCCGACCCTCCTCGCGCGCGGGCGGCCCCGCCCCGGCGGTGACATCGGGCACTCCACGCAATGCCGCACGCGACATGTCAGTCGATTTCGCTCGCCTTCGTCTCCCGGAACTGCCGCGTCGAGCCCCCGGACGCCGAGGGCGCGCCCGGCAGCGGGTGGTGCTGGTACCACTCGGTGCCCGCCATCCGGGCCCGGTCCGCCGGGGTCGCGGCGGCCAGCCGCCCCGGCAGGGCGCCGCGCTCCACCTCCGAGCGGTGCGCGAACACCGCCGCGAGCTTGCGGTCCAGCCAGGGGGAGACGTCCAGCGCCGTCACCTCCGCGTCCGGCACGGTGTACGCCGTCCGGCCGGGGCGCAGCAGCAGCGGGGCCAACTCGCGCGCCGCGCCGTCCGGATGGGTGGCGAGCAGCAGGCGCCGCACCCGCCAGGGGTCGCCGAGCTCCGGGTACAGGGCGGGCAGCGCGGCGGCCTGGACGGCGAGCAGCGTCAGCCGGTGGGTCTGCCGGTGGTCCGGGTGTCCGGTCATCCCCCCGTACGCGTCGTGCGTCACCACCCAGTCCGGCCGGAACTCGCGCAGCTGCGCGACCAGTTGCCGCACCGCCGGTTCCACCGGCACGTCCACCAGCCGGTCCGCGCCCGGGGCCGACTCCGGCACCTTCGCGTCCGCGTACCCCAGCAGCCGCGGCGCACCCGCCCCCAACTCGGCCAGCGCCCGAGCCAGTTCCGGCACCCGGTGGGTCCCCTCCGCCCAGGTCGCGGTCACCACGCCGGTCCGCGCCCCCGCCGCCGCGTGCCGGGCCAGCAGCCCGCCCGCCGACAGCGACTCGTCGTCCGGGTGCGCGAACACCCCCAGTACGTCCGGCAGTTCCATCCCGCCACCCACCTCTCCCGCTCCGCGCCACCGCGCGCACTCGCCGTCACGCTAGCCGGGGTGGGTCGGCGGAGGCGGGGGAAAGGGCGCGGAGACGCACCGGCGGGTGAGGGGAGGCGAACGCCAGATCAGGTCGGGGGGCCGTCGAGTGCGGTGCGGGGGTGTTCAGGGGGTCGGGGCGGCGGGGCAGGTGCAGAGCGGGGCGAAGGCGCGGGTGGCGGCCGTGGCGAGGGCGGTGGCGACGGTGGCGGGCGGGTCGCCGGCCAGGACGCGGCGGCGCAGTTCGCGCAGGGTCGCCCGGTGGAGGCCGGCCAGGGCGCCGGCCAGCAGGGGCGCGGTGGGGGAGGGGGGCAGGGCGGCGGCGAGGGCGGACTCGACGCGTTCGCCGATCTCGCGTTCGCGGGCGCGCAGCGCGGGGCTGGCCTCGACGGTGCGGAAGAAGCCGGCCGAGCCGGGGCCGAGCCCGATCGCCGGGTCGCCCCGTTCGAGCGCGGCGCACAGGTCGTCGCGGACGGCCGCCGCCGGGCAGCAGGTGCCGGGCGGCAGCGGGTCGACCAGGGCGGCGAGGTGGCGCTCGACCTCGGACTGCCGGTCGAAGAACAGGTCCTCCTTGGTCGGGAAGTAGTTGAACACCGTGTTGGTCGACACGCCCGCGTGCCGGGCCACCTCGGCGACGGTGACCCGGTCGAAGCCGTGCTCCAGGAACAGCGGGAGCGCGGCGTCCGCGATCGCGGTGCGGGTCTGCTGCTTCTTGGTCTCGCGAAGGCCCATGGCGCCCATCGTACGGAATGGTAGGGTCACTGAAAAATTGGTGTGACACCAAGATTCTCTCGGGGTGCCCGGTGCCGGGCGGTGAGGAGGCCGGAATGAACGGAACGACCGGAGCGAATGGGACGGGCGGCTCCGGGTTCGGGTTCGGGATCTACCCGGGCGCGCTGCTCGGCGACGAGCGCGGCGTCCTCCACCCCGTCCGGCCCGACGACCCGGTCCGGCTGGCCCGGGCGCTCGACCTGTTGCAGGGCGCCGAACCCGGCTTCCGGATCCGGATCTACCGGTCCTTCGCCCGCACCGTCACCCCGCCGCCGCAGACCCCCGACGGCTGGCAGCCGTACCTCGACCGGCCGGGTCGACGGATCGACCTGGTCCTCCAGTTCCGCGAACCGAGCGGCAGCCTGGACGGCTGGGAGGCGTACGTCCGGGCCCAGGTGCGCGAACTCGGCGGCCGGCTCGGCGCGGTGCAGGTCTGCGAGGAGCCCAACGCCGACCAGCCGGTGCTGGACGGCAGCACCCCCAACGTGCTGGCCGCCCTGGTCGCCGGGGTGGTCGCCGCCAAGGACGAGGTGCGCGCGCTCGGCCTCGACGCCGTCGTCGGCTTCAACGCCGTCCCGTCCTTCGATCCCGCCGCGACCTTCTGGCCCGAGTTGGGGCGCCTCGCCGACCGGGCCTTCCTGGACGCGCTCGACTACGTCGGCCTGGACTTCTTCCCGGACGTCTTCCACCCCGTCCCGCCCGAGCGCCTCGCTGACGCCACCGCCTGGGTGCTGCACGCCTTCCGGCACGCCGACCTGCCGAAAGCCGGCATCCCGGCCGGAACGCCGATCCGGATCTGCGAGAACGGCTGGCCCACCGGACCCGGCCGCCCCGAGGACGCGCAGGCCAGGGCGCTGGAGACGGTGATCCGCACCGTCGCCGACCGGGCCGGGCCGCTCAACATCGACGGCTACAGCCTGTTCGCCCTGCGCGACGCGGACAGCTCCGGCGAGAGCCTGTTCCACCACTTCGGACTGCTGCGCGACGACCACTCGCCCAAGCCGGCCTTCGACACCTACTGCCGCCTGATCGCCGAACTCGGGCCAGAGCTACGGGGGTTGGTGAGGGAGGGCTGAGGTCGGGGGCCCGACGGCCACTCAGGGCGCGGGTACCTCACCCGCCTTGTCGGTGACCGCGCGGCGCAGCACGGCGGTGTCGAAGGTGGCACCGACGGGGTCGCCGCCCTCGAAGGTGACGAGGCGGACGCTGTGGCTGCCGAGGTACTCGCAGCTGTGTGGGTCGAAGATCAGCTCCGTCCGGTCGGTCGCGTCCGCCCGGATCACGCCGATGCCGTGACGCCCGGTCAGGTCGACGGCGGCGAGGTCGAAGGTGGCGCCCGGGACGGCGGCGGCGGCCTGGCAGAAGGCGGCGGCGGTCCGGGGGGTGAGCAGTTGGGTGGAGACGAGGTTGGAGATGACCCGGAACGCGGCACCGTCCGCGTCGCCGTCGCCGCCCTCGGGGTGCTGGGCGCGGATCTGCTCCAGGAGTGCCTGCGGGTCGGTGGGCAGGGCGGCCAGGTAGGCGTGGTTCGGGACGAGCAGACCGGTCGGCAGGCCACCGGAGTTGGGGCTGAAGGACATCCGGCCGTTGTGCGGATCGATGATCACGCCGTCGGTGCGGCCGTCCAGCGCGATCCACTCCCGGCGCACGCAGGCGTCCTCGCCGGAGAAGCGCTGGAGCGTCTCGCTGTAGAGGAACTGACTGTCGTCCACCTGCGGCACCGGCTTCGACGCGGCGGCCTGCGCGGCGGCGGCGAACGCCTGCCGGGCGTCCGTCACCCCGGCGGGCGCGGAGCCGGGTGCCGGGGTGGCGGGCGCGGAGGCCCGGTCGGTGGGGGCGGTGCCGTCCGGGCAGGTGGAGGGGGTGGCGGAGGTGGGGAAGAGGGGTGCGGCGCCGGCCCGGGTCGTCGGGGCCGGGTCGCCCGCCGGGTGGCCGGTGGCGAGCAGGGCCACGGCCGCGGCCAGGCCGACCACCAGCGGGGGCGCGACCAGCCAGCCCCGCCGCCTGCGCGGCCGTCGCGCCGCGGTGGTGGCGTGGTCCCTGGCGATCTCGTTCATCAGGTGCTCCTTCAGCAGCCGCTCGCGGTCGGCGGGGAGCGTTCCGGGTTCGTGGTTCATCGCGCGTTCCCCTGGATCGACCGGGCGACTCCGTAGCCGCCGTCCCGTACCTGTCCGCCGCTCGGCCCGGGTTCCCGGTCCTCCGTCAACTCCCGTTCGGCCAGGGCCCGCAGCCGCGCCCTGGCCCGGGACAGCCGGGACCGCACGGTGCCGACCGGCACCCCGAGCGCCTCGGCGGCGGACGCGTAGTCCAGCCCGACCCACACGCACAGCCGGAAGACCTCCCGTTCGCCGCGCCGCAGCCCGGCCAACGCGCGCTGCACCGCCGCGAGTTGGGCGTGGTCGTCGAGCCGGGTCACCAGCTCCTCGGCGAAGTCCGGCACCGGCTCGCGCTCCGGCAGCCGGGCCATCGCCGCCCGGTGCCGCCGCCCGGCCCGCGCCGTGTTCCGCAGCACGTTGGTGGCGATGCCGAACAGCCACGGCCGGACCGACTCCCCGTCCTCCCGGAGCTTCCCGCGCAGCCGCCACGCCTCCAGGAAGGTCAGCGACACCACGTCCTCCGCCGCCGCCCAGTCCCCCAGCGCCCGCAGCGCGTAGCCGTACAGGGCCTGGGCGTGCTCGTCGAAGAGCTCCCCCAGCGCCGTCTGTTCCCCCGCCCGCAGCCGGGCCCGTTGCGACAGTTCCACACCCCTCCCTGTCCGTCCGCCCGCCCGGGTTCCCGTGAGCCGCGTCACACCGGGGATCGACGGGGATCGACGGGGGCCGGGGCCGGGAGAACGTCAGGGGAGCCGGACCACCGTCCTGGCGCCGGTGTGCTTGACGCAGGTCACCCAGCGGTTGGCGGCGAGTGCGTCGTGGGGTTCGGTGCGCAGGCGGGAGGCGGGGGCGTGGTCGAAGGGGGTGCGGACGGTGGTGGTCCAGCCGTGGGCGGCCAGGGTGGCGGCGGTGTTCGGGCGGGGGCCGGGGGCGAACAGGGCCAGCAGGTCGACGCCGAGCCGTTCGCGGGCGTCCGCGTAGACGGGGGCGGCCCGGACGGTGGGGGACTCCAGGCCGGTCTTGATCTCGTAGGCGAGGGTGCTGCCGGGGGCGCTGAGGCCGTCCAGGGCGGTGGCGACGGCGAGTTCGCTCTCGGCGGGGAGGTACAGGAACAGGCCCTCGGCCAGCCAGGCGACCGGCCGGGACGGGTCGAGTCCGGTGGCGGTCAGGGCGCCCGTCCAGTCGTCGCGCAGGTCGACCGGGACGGTGCGGCGGTGGGCGGTGGGGGCCGCGTCCAGGCGGTCCAGGACGCGCTGCTTGAAGCGGAGCACCTCGGGGCGGTCCAGCTCCCACACGGTGGTGCCGGCCGGCCAGGGCAGCCGGTGGGCCCGGCTGTCCAGCCCGGCGCCGAGCAGGACGACCTGCCGGGTGCCGGCGGCGGTCGCGGCGAGCAGGTGGTCGTCCAACACCCGGGTGCGCAGGGCGAAGTAGGTGGCCAGCCGTTCCCAGACCGGGTCGCCCGGGACCACCCGGGCCGGGTCGTCCGGCCAGTCGGCGCAGCCGGGCGAGGCGCGGACGAAGTGGGCCGCGAACGGGTCGACGGCCAGCGCCTCGCTCCGGCGCGCCTCCAGCGCGCGGGCGTTGGCGACCAGCAGGGCGGTCCGGCCGACCCCGGCTTCGACCCCGGGATCGGGGCGGGCGGAAGCGGGGTGGGCGGGGCCGGTGGTACCGGGGCTGGTGGTGCCGAGTGCGGTCACTGCCGGACCGCCGTGGTGCGGTGGGTCTCGTGGGTCCCGTGGGTTCCGGGCATGGCTCTCTCGCAGAGGGTAGGTGTGCGGGTGGTGCGGGGTGCGGCCGGGCGGGGGTGGTCACCGCCGGGTCGCTGCGGCCCCGGTCTGCTCCGGCTCCGCGCCGGTGGCACCGGCGGGACGGATGGGCTCGGCGGGCTCGGCGGGCTCGGCGGGGTCGGGGAAGGCGGGGAACTCCGTGAGTTCGGTGAAGGGCCGGCGGTCCAGTTCGGTGATCCGCGCGCCGTAGACCCGGCTCATGAAGCGCAGGATGTCGGCGTCCGCCAGGTGCAGGGCGGTGGTGCAGTCGCGCAGCACGGTGAGGTGGAAGCCGCGCTGGAAGGCGGTGCGGGCGGTGGAGTCCACGCAGACGTCGGTGAACAGGCCCGCCAGGACGAGGTGGCGCAGGCCGCGGCGGCGCAGGTGGGGTTCGAAGTCCGGGTCCTGGAAGGTGTCGAAGCAGGCGCGCTTGGTGAACACCGCCTCCTCGGGGCGGGGCCGCACGCCGTGGAACTCGGCGCCCCAGCTGCCCTCCAGGCACTTGGGCCGCTTGCCGAGCCGGGCGTCCCGGCGCTGCCAGGCCGAGCCCTGGTAGGCGGGGTCGCCGAGGAAGCGGACGAACAGCACCTCGACGCCCGCCTCCCGGGCCAGCCGCACCGCGCGGACGCTGCCCTCGACGGCCCGGGCCAGCAGCGCGGGGTCGCCGGGGAAGCGGGCGGCGGCGACCTCGCCCGCGCAGAAGTCGTTCTGGAGGTCGACCACCACCAGCGCCGTCCCGGCGGAGGCGTCCGGGCCCCGGTCGTCCCGGTCGTCCCGGTCGTCCCGGGCCCCGGGCACCGCGGCGGCCACGCCCTCAGCGCCCTCAGCGCCCGCCGGGCCCGCCGGACCTGCCGCGCCCTCAGTGCCCGCCGCGCCCTCAGCGTTCATCGGGAGCCCGCCGGCGCGGCAGCGGTGTCGGCCGTGGCACCGTCGGCGGCTCCGGCCGGGCTCGGCACGAACGTTCCTGCAAAGGCGGAAAGGACCGCGTCCACGACCGCGGTGGTCCCGGCCGTCCCGCCGAGGTCGGGGGTGCGGGCCCCGGCGGCCTGGGCGGCGGTGATCGCGGCTTCCACGGCGGCCTCCGCGCCCGGGCAGTCGGCGTGCCGTTCGGCGATCCGAGCGGCGGCCCGGATGGTGGCGACGGGGTTGACCAGGTCGCGGCCCGCGAGGTCGTCGGCGGAGCCGTGCACGGTCTGGTACTCGGTGAGTCCGGCCAGCTCCGGGTGCAGGTGGACGTTCTCGGTGCAGCGGTTCTCCTGCCGCTCGGAGCCGTAGCGGTCGAGCAGGACGACGTGCATGATGTCGGCCCACTCGTTGCCGGCGACCAGCAGGGTGCGGTCCTCGGGGCCGTGCGCGATCAGGTTGCGGTTCACCGTGTCGGGCTGGAACAGGGCGACGTCCAGGCCGAGTTCGGCGGACAGGCCCTCCGCCCAGTCATCCAGCGCCCCGTCCAGCAGGTGGTACTTGTAGGCGAGTTGCACCCGGGCGGGGCCCTCGGCCCACAGTTCGCGGGCGCGGCGCACCGCGTAGCGCACCACCTGTTCGGTGACGTCGCGGCTGAACTCCATGGTGCGCACCACCCTGCCGGGGGTGTGCAGGTTCTCGCCGGTGTAGAAGCCCTGGGCCTGGTCGCGGACCAGCAGCAGCCGGGCCGTCCCGGCGGTGAGCGGTTCGACCTTGACGGCGGCCAGCCGCTGCCGGACCAGGTACAGCGACTGGGCGTTGATCGCGGTGCGGAAGACCGCCCGGGCCCCGGCGGCGGCCTGGTCGCGGCAGAACCGCTCGTAGTGCGCGGCGTCCTGCTCGGTGAGCGCGGCGATCTCCGCGGTGCCGGCGGCCTCGGCGCGCAGGGACACGTACGAGTGGTAGGTGCGCGGTGACCGCTCCACCCGGACCGGTCGGCCGTGCAGCCGGGTGATCCGGTCGAGCACCCGCTCGAAGACGGGGGCGAGGTCCGGGCCGGTGCCGCGGCCGACGGCGAGGGCGATGAGGGGTGCGGTCACTGCGGGGCTCCTTGGGAGGTGGTGCGGGAGGCGTCGGCGGCCGGGTGGTTCCGGCCGCCGTCCGGCCGGGCACTCGGGGTGCCGAGTACCCGGCTGGACGGCGGCGTGGCTGGCGCCGGCGCCGGCGGGGCCGGCGTCGGTGCGGACGTTCCGGTGTCGGAGGGGACGTTCCGGTGTCGGGGCGGCGGGTCGGGTCAGAAGGTCTCCGGGACCAGCTGGTCGCCGGGGATGCCGGTCTTCTCGGGGGAGTAGTAGTCGCGGATGCCCTCGGCCCACACGCCGACGGTGATCCGGTCCTCGGCGTCCGGCCCGAAGGCGTCGAACAGCGACTCGATGTTGGGCTTCTCGAAGCCGATCGCGGTCATCAGGGAGAGGAACCGGGGCCGTTCGATCAGGCCGTCCCCGTCCGGGTCGCCGAGGACGGCCAGCGCGTCGGCGAAGGCCGCGGCGGTGGCGCCGAACACCTCGGTGTTGAGCACGAAGCCGCGGAACTCCTCCGGGCTGATCAGTCCGTCCCGGTTGGTGTCCAGCGTCTCCGCCAGCACCTGCCAGTAGCGGCTGAGGCTGTCGGCGAGCGCCTGCCGGTCGGCGGCCGGCGAGTCGTCGGCCACGGTCAGCAGGCGCTCCGTCATCAGGTCGAAGTCCTCGACGTCGAGCACCCCGTTCCCGTTGGTGTCGAACAGGGTGAACACCAGTGCGGCCCGCTGGAAGGCCTCATGTCCCATGGGTAGTCGTCCCGTCGCTCGCGGCGGGCCCGACCTGCGCGGCCTGGCCTCGGCCGGGAACTCCTACTCTGCCGGTAAACCGGGCCCGTTGTCCCGGAAACTGACCGCTCGTCACTCACGGGAGTGACTAATGTTACCCAAGTGATTATTGTCACGTCCTGTGACCGTTCGGGCGGCAACTGACGGGCCGTCATGTCCGGTGGTCCGTCCGGCCCGACCGGCCGCCGCCGGAGGGCGGTGTGGCGGCCGTCACGCCCGGTGGGCCGCCCGGGGGCGGGCGGGCGCGGGCGGCCGGGGGGAGCGGCACCGGGCGGGCGCGGAAGCCGAAGCTAGCATGGGGCGCGCCTTAGCTCGGCCAACCCTCAGAACCGGCCGACCCTCAGCTCGGCCCACCCCCCGAAAGTTGAATTGTGACTGTCAACGACGACGTGTTCACGGACTGGAAGAACCGCGAGGAGCTCGCGGAGACGATGATCCCGATCATCGGACGGCTCCACCGCGAGCGGGACGTCACCGTCCTGCTGCACAGCCGCTCCCTGGTGAACAAGTCGGTGGTCAGCATCCTGAAGACGCACCGCTTCGCCCGCCAGATATCCGGCGAGGAACTCTCGATCACCGAGACCTTCCCCTTCCTCCGGGCCCTCTCCTCGCTCGACCTCGGCCCGTCCCAGATCGACCTCGGCCTGCTCGTCGCCGCCCACCGCGCCGACGACCGCGGCCTGTCCGTGGCGGAGTTCACCGCCGAGGCGGTGTCGGGTGCGACCGGCGCCCACAAGATCGAGCGGCAGGCCCCGCGCGACGTGGTGCTGTACGGCTTCGGCCGGATCGGCCGCCTGCTGGCCCGCCTGCTGGTCGAGAAGGCCGGCGGCCTGCGGCTGCGCGCCATCGTGGTGCGCGACGGCGGCGGCGACGACCTGGTCAAGCGCGCCTCGCTGCTGCGCCGCGACTCCATCCACGGCCAGTTCCAGGGCACCATCACCGTGGACGAGGCGACCAACACCATCGTCGCCAACGGCAACGCGATCCAGGTGATCTACTCGAACGACCCGAGCGAGGTGGACTACACCGCGTACGGGATCGACGACGCCATCCTGATCGACAACACCGGCCGCTGGCGCGACCGCGAGGGCCTGTCCAAGCACCTGCGCCCCGGCATCGCCAAGGTCGTGCTGACCGCCCCGGGCAAGGGCGACGTCCCGAACGTCGTGCACGGCGTCAACCACGACACCGTCAAGCCGGACGAGCGGATCATCTCCTGCGCGTCCTGCACCACCAACGCGATCGTGCCGCCGCTCAAGGCGATGGACGAGGCGTACGGCGTGCTGCGCGGCCACGTGGAGACCGTCCACTCGTTCACCAACGACCAGAACCTGCTGGACAACTACCACAAGGCCGACCGCCGGGGCCGCTCCGCGCCGCTCAACATGGTGATCACCGAGACCGGCGCCGCCTCCGCCGTCGCCAAGGCGCTCCCGGACCTCAAGGCGAAGATCACCGGCAGCTCGATCCGCGTCCCCGTGCCGGACGTCTCGATCGCCATCCTCAACCTCCAGCTTGCCCGCGAGACCACCCGCGAGGAGGTCCTCGACCACCTGCGGGACGTCTCGCTGACCTCCCCGCTCAAGCGGCAGATCGACTTCATCGACTCGCCCGACGCGGTCTCCAGCGACTTCATCGGTTCCCGGCACGCCTCGATCGTGGACGCGGGCGCGACCAAGGTCGAGGGCGACAACGCGATCCTGTACCTGTGGTACGACAACGAGTTCGGCTACTCCTGCCAGGTCGTCCGGGTCGTCCAGCACGTCTCCGGCGTCGAGTACCCGACCTTCCCGGCCGCGCACTGACGCGACGGCGGACGGCGGTAGCGGACCCCGGTCGGCCTGCGGGCCGGCCGGGGTCCCCGCATCTCCCCGACGGCCCGTCAGCCCTGTTCCGCCGCGCGCTTCCTGGCGTAGGCGCGGGCCGCCCGGACGCGGTCGCCGCAGCGGGTCGAGCACCAGTGCCGGGCGGCGTGGGTGCGGACGTAGAACCGGGTGCACGGGGTGCCGCCGCAGCGGGCCAGCCGGGCCGCGTCCGGGCCGGTGAGCAGCTCGGCGGCGTCGGCGGCGAGCCGGGCCATCGCCCCGTCGGCGATCCGGTCGGCCGGGTGCGGCGGGCTGCGGTGCAGGCCCCGCTCGGCGTCCCAGCGCAGTAGCGGTACCGCCGGGGCCGCGGTCAGCGCCCCGTTCACCGCCGCCAGCGCCCCGGGCGGGGCGGGCCGCCCGGCGACCGCGGCGTCCAGCAGCTCGCGCACCGCGTTCCGGAACGTCCGCAGCCGGACGGTGCACGGCTCCAGCACCCGCCCGCCCTCCGGGGCCAGCCCGTGCTCCACCAGCCACGCGGAGGCCGGTCCGGGCGCCGCCAGCAGGTCCAGCGGCCCGGCCGGGAGGGCCAGGAGCGAGTTGGCGAAGTCCAGCGCCGGGTACTGCTCGGCCCCGGGCGCGGGCGGCGGCGCGGCGGGGGCGGCGGAGGTGGTCGGGCTCATGTCCCTCATGGTAAAGGCCGGTATTGGCCGTGAGGAGGGGTGTGGAGGTTGATATGTCGACTGATCGATCCGCGGTGGGAGGTGGCCGTCCCCTCGCTCGATCTCACGGGAAAGCTTGCCGTTCTCCGTGAGGTGTCGCTAGATTCTCCTCACGGAGAAAATCCAGTTTTCCCGTGAGGGAACTGACGTCGCGTGAGGTGCGCCATGACCGCTGTCCCCGCTCTGCCCACCGTTCCCGTCCGGGTCTTCGGCGGCCCCACCGCCCTGATCGAGTACGGCGGCCTGCGCCTGCTCACCGACCCGACCTTCGACGCCCCCGGCGACTACCCGCGCGGCGACGGCCGGTTCCTCACCAAGACCCTTCCGGGCACCGTCGACCCCGCCGCCCTCGGACCGGTCGACGCCGTCCTGCTCTCGCACGACGAGCACCCCGACAACCTCGACCACGGCGGGCGCGCCCTGCTCGCCGACGTCCCGCTCACCCTCACCACCCGCGGCGGAGCCGAACGCCTCGGCGGCACCGCCCGCGGCCTCGCCCCCTGGGAGCGCGTCGAGTTGGGGCCCGTCACCATCACGGCCGTGCCCGCCCAGCACGGCCCCGACGGCAGCGAACCACTGGTCGGCGAGGTGATCGGCTTCGTCCTCACCGGCGACGGCCTGCCCGTCGTCTACGTCAGCGGCGACAACGCCTCGCTCGACGTCGTCCAGCGGATCGCCGACCGGGTCGGCCCCGTCGACACCGCCGTCCTGTTCGCCGGCGCCGCCCGCGTCGGCATCCTCGACAACGCCCTGCTCACCCTCGACAGCACCCGCGCCGCCCGGGCCGCCCGCATCCTCGGCGCCCGCCGCGTCGTCCCCGTCCACTACGACGGCTGGGCCCACTTCACCGAGGGCCGCGAGCCGCTGCTCGCCGCCTTCACCGAGGCCGGGCTCGCCGACGTCCTCGAACTGCCCTGACCCCGTCCGCGCCGACGGGAAGCCCGCACACGGCCCCGGCCCGGCACCCGAACGAATCGGGCCTCGGGCCGGTGGGTGCGGTGGGGAAGCTCTGCCGGAGCGAGAGGTTGAACAGGTGGGCGAACAGGCCGTCGGTCTGGAAGAACCGGTCCAGTTCGTCCGGCAGTTCGAGCGGGATCGGCCGGTCCGCCGTCTCCACGTCGGCGATCACGGTCTTCCCGCGCCGGAGTTCGTCGGCGAGCATCGCGGGGGAGGGGCCGCGCTGCTTGCGGAGCTTGCGCAGTCGGTAGCCGAAGAGGTCCCGTGCCGAGCGGTCGGGGTGGAGGACTCGTTCCGGCGTGACCATGGTTCTTCTCCCTGGGTGCGCGGCGGGGTGCGTGCGGTCCAGGCTAGCCGCAGGCGGTTACGCGCTGAGAGGAGAGCGTGACAAAAGGTCATCAGGGAACGTCCGTGCGGATTCGGCCCTCGATCGGCCTGGGAGACAACGCATGGTTGTGGAGGGGGCGCGTGCTGGTTGTTTGACCTGCGGTTGCCCTGCTTGCTTGGCTCTCCCCGGTCAACGGTGGTGTGTGCGACGGGGAGCGGCCGGGTGGGCAGGAGAGCGCTGGGGCGGCGGTTCGACCGGCTGTGGGCGGCGTACGCGGTCAGTGCGTACGGGTCCGGGCTGGGGTTCGGGGCGCTGCCGCTGATCGCCGTGCTGGTGCTGCACGCCGGGCCCGCCGAGGTGTCGGTGCTGTCGGCGGTGGGACCGGCGGTGGGGGCGCTGGTCGCGGTGCCGTTGGCGCCCCGGGTGGAGTTCCGGCGCAAGCGGCCGGTGATGGTGGCGGCGGACCTGGCCCGGTGCGCGGCGATGGCGAGCGTTCCGGCGGCGTACGCGCTCGGCCTGCTCGGGTTCGGCCAGTTGCTGCTGGTCTCGGTGGTGGTCGCCGCCGCGAAGATCGCGTTCAACGCGGCCAGTGGCGCCCACCTCAAGGCGCTGGTCCGGCCGGAGGACCTGCTGGTGGCCAACTCCCGGCTGGAGTCGACCAACTGGAGCTCGATCGCGATCGGCCCGCCGCTCGGCGGGGCCGCGATCGGGGCGTTCGGGCCGGTCGTCACCGTGCTGGCCGACGCGGTCAGCTACCTGCTCTCCGCGCTCGGCATCGCCGCGATCGGCGGCCGGGAGGAGCCGCCGCCGCCCCGGCCCGGCGGCCCCGGCCCGGTCCGGGCGGGCGGGGTGCTCGACGGCTGGCGGCACCTGCTGGGCGACCCCGAACTGCGGGCGCTGTACCTCAACAACCTGCTGGTCTCCGGCCTGATCATGGCCACCGAACCGCTGCTCGCCGTCCTGCTGCTGCGCCAACTCGCCTTCCCCCCTTGGCAGTACGCCCTCGCCTTCGCCGCCCCCTGCCTCGGCGGCCTGCTCGGCTCCCGGCTGGCCCACCGGGTGGTGGCCCGCTACGGCCGCCCCGCGGTCTTCCGGACCGTCGGCACCCTGCGCGCCGTCTGGCTGATCGGCCTGGTGTTCGTCCGCCCGGGCCTGCCCGGCCTGCTCACCGTGATCGCCGTCGAGCTGGCGATCGTCGTCCACATGAGCCTCTACACCCCCGTGCTCGCCACCCACCGCCTCGAACGCACCCCCGCCCACCTGCTGGCCCGCACCCTGACCGCCTGGTCGATCGGCCAGCAGGCCGCCACCGCCGCGCTCACCGCCCTCGGCGGCCTGCTCGCGCACGCCACCGGCCCCCGCACCGCCCTCGCCACCGCGGGCCTGCTCATGCTCGGGACCCCGTTCCTGCTGCCCCGCCGCCCCCGCGCCCCGCACCCCGCACCGGCCCCCGCGCCCGGCCGCCCGTGACCCCCGCCCGGCCCCGGGCCCCCCGCCGCCGCCCCGGGCGACGGTGGCGGGTGCCAGGATGGGCGGCCGGGCGGAGTGGTGAGCGCGGAGGAGCGGCAGGTGGCGGGACGGAGCGGGCGGTGGGCCAGGGAGGTCCTCGCGGTGGCCGGGCGGCAGCGGGCGGCGGCGCGGGCGCTGGTCGCGGACCACGCGGCGGCGGTCGCCGAGGTGGCACTGGCCCACGGGCTGATCTTCGAGCGGCTGGTGCGGGCCGAGCTGGCGGCGATCCCGGTCGAGCGGCTCAAGGACGTCACCGAGGGGCGGTTGCAGACCGGCACCCTGCGCGCCGCCGGCTACACCACCGTCGCGGCGGTCCACGACGCGACCCGGCAGGACCTGCTGCGCGTCCCCGGCATCGGCGGCCCCACCGCCGCCCACCTGCTGGGCGCCGCCGGGCAGATCGCCGCCGCCGTGCAGGAGGGCACCGCCGTCCGCCTCGACCCGGCGCACCCCGACGCGGCGGCCACCGCGCTGGTCACCGCCCTGCACCGGCTGGTGCTGGCCGGGCCCGCCGCCCGGCGGGCCGCCGCCGAGGCCGCCGACCTGGACGACCGCTACCGGGCCCCGCTCGCCGAGGCGAAGTACGCCCGGGGGCGGCTGCGCGGGCTGCTGGTCGGCGCGCAGAAGCGCGAACTGGCCTGGCAGGCGGTCGAGTCGCTGGCGCGGGAGGGGGAGCGGGCCGAGGCGGACGGAGTGGCGCTGCGGTTCGCCCAGGCGTCCGCGGACCTGCTGCGCCCGCCCGCGGGGGAGGTCGAGGTCTGGGTCGAGTTCGAGCACCGGGCCGCCGAGTTCTACGCCGAGCTGGCGCTGCTCGCCGAGGAGGGCCGACTGGCCGGTCCGACCGCCACCGACGGCCGGGCCGCCGCCGAGGGCCACCTGCCCGACGGCCTGGCCGAGCAGGTCCGCGCCCAGCCCTTCGACGACCGGGGCTGCACCGTCTCGCTCCGCGGCTACCAGGCGTTCGGCGCCCGGTTCGCGCTGGCCCGCCGGAAGGTGGTGATCGGCGACGAGATGGGCCTGGGCAAGACCGTGCAGGCGCTGGCGGTGCTCGCCCACCTGGCCGCCGGCGGGGCGCCGCGCCGCTTCCTGGTGGTCTGCCCGGCCTCGGTGCTGGTCAACTGGCAGCGGGAGACCGCCGAGCGGACGGTGCTCACCCCGCACCGCTACCACGGCCCCGGCCGGGGGGCCGCCCGGGAGCGCTGGCTGGCGGGCGGCGGCGTGCTGGTGGCCACCTACGAGTCGCTGCGCACCCTGGCCGCCGACCCGGTGGACGCGCTGGTCGTCGACGAGGCGCACTTCGTGAAGAACCCGGCCGCCCGCCGCACCCGGCTGGTCGCCGAGTGGGCCGCCCGCACCGAGCACGTGCTGTTCCTGACCGGCACCCCGATGGAGAACCGGGTCGAGGAGTTCCGCACCCTGATCGGCCACCTCCAGCCCGACCTGCTCGCCGACCTCCCGGCCGGTCTCGGCGCGCTCGGCCCGCTGGCCTTCCGGCGCGCCGTCGCCCCCGCCTACCTGCGCCGCAACCAGCAGGACGTGCTCACCGAACTCCCGGACGTGGTGCGGGTCGACGAGTGGGACGAGCTCTCCGGTCCGGACCGGGCCGCGTACGCCGCCGCCGTCGCCGAGGGCAACTTCATGGCGATGCGCCGGGCCGCGTACGCCGCGCCCGCGCACTCGGCGAAACTGCGACGGCTGCGCGAACTCGTCGCCGAGGCCGCCGAGTCGGGGCACAAGGTGGTGGTCTTCTCGTACTTCCGGGAGGTGCTCGCCGCCGTCCACGGGGCGCTCGGCGCGGCCGTCGCCGGCACCGTCGCCGGATCGCTGCCCGCCGAGGCGCGGCAGGGGCTGGTCGACGCGTTCACCGCCGCGGACGGGCACGCCGTGCTGCTCTGCCAGATCCAGGCCGGCGGGCTCGGCCTCAACCTCCAGGCCGCCAACGTGGTGATCCTGTGCGAGCCGCAGCTCACACCCACCCTGGAGGACCAGGCGGTGGCCCGCGCCCAGCGGATGGGCCAGATCCGCCGGGTCCGGGTGCACCGGCTGCTCGCCACCGACAGCCTGGACCGGCGGCTGGTCGAACTGCTGAGGGGCAAGGCCGAGTTGTTCGATCGCTACGCCCGCCGCAGCGACCTCGCCGAGGCCGCCCCCGAGGCCGTCGACATCTCCGACCGGGCGCTCGCGGTGCGGCTCGTCGAGGACGAGCAGCTGCGGCTGGCCGGACCGGCTATCTGACGGGCCGTCAGATCCGCACCAGCATCTTGCCGGTGTTCGCGCCCGCCAGCACGCCGAGGAACGCCTCGACGGTGCGGTCGAATCCGTCCAGCACCGTCTCCGCGGCGAGCACCCGGCCGGAGCGCAGCTGCGGGCCCAGCAGGGCGTACAACTCCTCCTGGGCGTCCAGGTGGTGGCGGACCAGGAAGCCCTCCAGCCGGATGCTGCGGGCCACCAGGTCGAACAGGTTGTGCGGGGCGGCGGGCGGGGCGGCGGCCCCGTACTGGGCGATCGCCCCGCACCAGGCGATCCGGCCGAACTCGCGCAGCGCGCCGATCGCCGCCGCCAGGTGCTCGCCGCCGACGTTGTCCAGGTACACGTCGATGCCGTCCGGGGCGGCCCCGGCCAGCAGCTCGGCCACCGGCCCGGCGTGGTGGTCGAAGGCCGCGTCGAAGCCCAACTCCCCGGTCAGGAAAGCGGTCTTGGCCGGGCTCCCGGCCGAGCCGACCACCCGCCGGGCCCCCAGCAGCCGGGCCAGCTGCCCGGCCGCCGTGCCCACCCCGCCGGCCGCCGCCGAGACGAACAGGTCCTCGCCCGGCTTCAGCCGCGCGATCCGGGTCAGCCCCACGTACGCGGACAGGCCGGTGCCGCCCAGCACGCCCAGGTGCGCGCTCAGCGCCACGCCCGGCAGCTCGGGCAGCACCCGCGCCTGCTCGGGCGCCAGCACCGCGTGGGTGCGCCAGCCCTGCCGGTGCAGCACCGGCGTGCCCACCGGCAGCGCCGCCGAACGGGACTCCACCACCCGCCCCACCGCCCGCCCCTCCAGCGGGGCGTGCAGCGGGTAGCCGCCCTCGCCGCCGCCCATCAGGCCGAGCATGTACGGGTCGACGGACAGGTAGGCGTTCTCCACCAGCACCTGTCCCGCGGCGGGCGCGGGCAGCGTGCCGTCGACGAAGGCGAACAGGTCGGCGGTCGGCCGGCCGCTCGGGCGGGCGATCTGGTGGACGGCGCGGAAGGGCACGGACATGGCGGAACGCTCCGGAGGGGAGGGGGAGTTGACGTGCCAGGACGCTACGGCGCGGGTGACTCCCCCGGGCAGGGGGCGGCGTCGATGGCCGCCCCCGATCCATGAGCGCTGTTCATGTCTGGGCGCTCGGGAGCTAGGGGGCTAGGGGGTTCGGAAGCTCGGGTGCTCGGGCCCGGGGCGCCGGGCCGTGGTCGGCTCGGGCGGTGGTCAGCTCGTCCCGTGGCAGAGGACGAAGTCGGCGAACGGGAACCGGCCGTGCCGCCCGGCCACCTCGGTCAGCGCCTTCCTGATGTCCAGGAGCCGCTCGACCGGCAGCTGGAGCGGGAGTTCGGACGGCTGGTGGACGGTGCGGATCGGGTAGTCCACCCCCGGCTCGTCGGTCATCTCGACGTGGCAGCCCAGCAGGTGGCTGACCGGGCGGGTCCGGGCGAAGTCGATCAGCCGGTCCAGCGTCGCGGTGTAGGCGTCCCAGTCCTGGATGTAGAGCCGCCCCGGGTAGACCGTGTCGCCGGTGAGCAGGAACCCCGTGTACGGGTCGTAGTAGGTGACCGCGGCCGGGTGGTGCCCGGGGCTGGCCAGGCACTCCAGTACCCGCCCGCCCAGGTCGAGCGGCACCGGCCGGTCCGGGTCCGGCCCGAGCCCCAGGTACCGGGTGACGCTCTCCAGCCCGGCGTCGACCAGCACGGTGTCCGGCCGGTCGGCGAACTGCGGGTCGCCCGCGACGTGGTCGCCGTGCCCGTGGGTGTGCAGCACCACCAGCTCGTACGGCTCCCGCCCCGGTCCGGCCGTCCGGCCGTGCCGCGCGCACCACGCCGCGACCAGCTCGTCCACCACCCGGCGCAGCGGGAAGTACGCGGGTTCGGCGGTGGCGCCGGTGTCGAGGAGCACCGCCCGGTCGCTCCCGAAGAGCAGGAACAGGAACGGCGCCTCGTAGTTGACCGCCATGTTCTGGCGCAGGATCACGGTGTGGGCGTCGTAGTGGTGGACCTGGATCTCGGGATCGGTGTCGTGCTTCGCCGAGACCGAGCCGTGGATCCACCGGACGTCGAGCGAGCGCCCTTCGACCGGGGTGGCGAAATCGACCGGCCGGCGGCCGGGGGCTTCGGCTGTCATGGCTCTCCTTCGGGCGGGTGAGGGGGAAGCCGGGCGGCTGACCGGCTGACCGGCGGGGACCGATCGGACCCGAACGTACACCAGCCGGAGACGGCCCGTCGGGCCCCAGCCGCCGTACCGACGGGCTGAGTTGGCCCCTGCTCGCCGGTCCGGTCCGGCCGAGCCCGGACGTCCGCCGTCCACCGTCCGGCGTCCGGCGTCCGGCGTCCACCGTCCGGCGTCCGGCCCGCGCCGGGCCGCCAGGTCGCCGCCCGACCGGGCAACTAGGCTGCGCGGGTGGCAGACGATCTCCTCCCGCAGGAACTGCGGATCCTGGTCGCGGTCGCCGACAGCGGCGGCTTCACGGCCGCCGCCGAACGGCTCGGGCTGACCCAGTCCGCGGTGTCGCACGCCGTCCGGGGCTGCGAGCGCAAACTCGGCGCGGTGCTGTTCGAGCGCGGGCGGCGCGGCGCGCGGCCCACCCCGGCCGGGGAGCGGGCGGCCGGGCACGCCCGGCGGGTGCTGCGGCTGCTGGCCGCGCTCCCCGGCGAGGTCCGGCAGGCCGCCGCCGGGGACGGGGCCGGGCCGAGCGGGCCGCTGCGGATCGCCGCGTTCCGCAGCGCCGCCGTCCAGGTGCTGCCGCCGGTGCTGGCGGTGCTCGCGGCCCGCTGCCCCGCGCTGGTGCCCGAGGTGCGGATCGTGCGCGACCTCGGCCGCGGCACCGCGGGCGAGGTCGCCGACGGCCGGGCCGACCTCGCCCTGGCCACCCTCGACGCGCGCGGCACCACCGCCACCCTGCCCGGACTGCTCGCCGCGCCGCTCTACCGCGAGGAGTACGCGCTCGTCCACCGCCGGGGCCACCCCGACCCGCGCGGCCTGCCGCTGGTCGACTGGGACGAGAACTGCGGCTCGTACACGGCCGACTGGTGGCGGCGCCAGGACTGGCTGCCGACCGCCACCATCAACGTCTCCGACGACACCGTGGTGCTCTCGCTCGCCGCCCAGGGGCTCGGCATGGCCGTCATGCCCCGGCTCAGCCTGGACCGGCCGCCCGCCGGGCTGGCCGTCACCGACCTCGGCCCGGACCGGCCCGCGCGCCGGGTGGGCTACGTCACCACCCCCGAACTCGCCCGCACCGCCGCCGTCCGCGCCCTGGTCCGGGCGCTGCGCGAGGCGCCGCTGCCCGCCGGGGCGAGCGCGCTGGAGGGGTGAAGCCGGAGGGGCGACGGGTCCCGCCGCCCGTGCGGGGGCGCCCGGCCCGGGAGAGCAGGAGTGGGCCGGGTGGGCGGCGGGACGTGGAGTGACGAACCCCGCCACCGAGTCTCCGCGGCTCCGCTCACGTTCCGCTAACGTCCCGCTGACGTGCGGAAACACCCGGCGGCTGTGGTTGACTTGACGGCGGGTCGAACGGCGGGGGAGGGTACGCCGGGCGGCCCCGGCGGGCGGTCCGCAGAGGTGGTCGGGGACGGCGGGACGGGGGGAGCGATGCTGGCGCTCGCCGAAGTGCGGGACGAACCGATGGCGGCCGACGGGCTGGTGCTGCGCAGACCGCGCCCCACCGACGCCGCCCTGGTGCACCGCGGCACCCACGACCCGCTGGTGCGGGAGTTCCTGCAGGCCGTCGTCCCGCACCGGGACACCGCCGCCGCCGAGCAGTGGCTGACCGACATCCCGCCGATGCTCTGGGAGACCGGCCGGGCCGCCTACTTCGCCGTCGAGTCGGCGGAGACCGGCGAGGCCCTCGGCTGGGCCGAACTGGTCAACCTCGACCCGGAGCTGGAGCGCGCCGAGGTCGCCGTCTGGCTGCTGCCCGAACACCGCCGGCTGCGCACCGCCAAGGCCGCTCTCCGGCTGGTGTGCCGCTTCGGCTTCGAGCGGATCGGCCTGCGCCGGATCGACGCCTTCGCCGCCGCCGACAACATGCCCAGCCAGCTCACCGGCGCCGCCATCGGCTTCCGCCGGGCCGGCTACCGTCCCGCGCTGTTCCGCAGCTCCCGCACCCACCGGCTGCACGACGCGGTGCACGCGACACTCGTACCGGAAGACCTCTGCTGACCCACGGGGCTCCCAAACTCCCCGCACCGAACCAGGAGTGACGACATGTCAGGAAGCGTACGGCTGGAAGACGGCAGCCTCGGCGAACTGGTGATCACCGCCGACGGCGCCTTCCGGGCCACCCGCGCCGACCGCGAGCGCACCGGCCGGATCGACCCCGCGCTGATCCGCCGGGTGCTCGCCGGAGCCGGCCAGGCCCCCGCCCCCGCCCCGGACGGCACCCCGGCCGCCGCCCGGCGGCTCACCATCCAGGGCCAGCCCGGCCAGCCCGACCGGCAGTGGACCGACGGCACCGACGCGGCCCTCCCGGCCGCCGCCGCCACCCTCGTCGCGCTGCTCGACCAGGCCCTCGGCGAGCCCGCCGCCCCGGCCGCGCTGCCCCCCGTGCTGGCCCGCACCGAGCCCGCCGTCGGCACCGCCCGCAGCGCCGCCGCCGTCGGCACCGTGGCCGGCCGCGCCGCGTACGCCCTGGTCGAGGAGGACGGCGCGTTCGGCCTCACCGCGCTGGACGACGCCGCCCCGCTCGGCGGCTCCGACGCCGACGCCGGGCTGGCCCCCACCGCCGTCGCGCTCGGCGAGGCCGGCGGGCGCTCGCTGTTCGCGGTCGGCAGCACCGACGGCTCGGTCCAGGTCTGGGACGCCGCCACCGGCCGGGTCGCGCACGGCACCACCGGCGGCGAGGGTGCGCAGGCCGTCGCCGCGCTGGTCTGCCGCGACATCCCGGTGGCCTTCTCGGCCGGGCAGTCCGGCGACCTGCGGGCCGTCCGGGCCGACGACGGCCGGGTGCTGGGCACCCTGCCCACCGGCGGGCAGGGCGCGACCGCGCTGCGCGCCGCGCACTGCGCCGGGGTCGACCTGCTGGCCGCGGCCTCCCCCGACGGCACCGTCCGGGTCTGGGACGCGGGCACCGGCGAGCTGATGCACCTGCTGGTCGGCCACCGCGGCGAGGTCGCGGCGCTGGCCGTGCTCACCGTCGGCAACCAGGCCGTGCTGGCCTCCGCCGGGCAGGACCGCCGGATCCGGCTGTGGGACCTGGCCACCGGCCAGTCGGTGGCCGAACTCGACGGCCACACCGGCACCGTGACCGGCCTCGCCTTCACCACCCTCGACGACCGCCCGGTGCTGGCCTCCTGCGCGCTGGACGGCACCGTCCGCACCTGGGACGTGTACGACGGCCGCCCGCTGCACGGCTGGCCGGCCGGCGAGTGGCTCACCGGCCTGGCCGCCGTCGAGGACCTGCTCTACACCGGCGACGAGACCGGCCGGATCACCGTCTGGGAGGCCGCCACCGGCCGCCCCGCCGCCGCGGCCGCGGTGCCCGCCGGACGCCCCGGCAGCCCGCTGGCCGCGCTGGCCGCCGGGACCCTGCACGGCCGTCCGGTGCTGGCTGCCGGGTTCGGCGACGGCTCGGTCGCGGTCTGGGACGCCCCCACCGGCGGCCAACTCCTCGACCTGCCGGGCGAGGGCGGGCCGGTGCACACCCTCGACCTCACCGCCGACCTGCTGCTGTGCGGCACCGTCGCGGGCGCCGTCCGCAGCCACCGGCTGGCCGACGGCGGCGCGCTGCCGCTGCCCGTCCCGCACGCCGGGCCGGTCGCCGGGATCGCCTTCACCCCCGGCGAGCAGCCGCTGCTGGCCTCCGCCGGGCGGGACGGCGCGCTCTCGGTCCGGGACGCCGCCACCGGCGCCGACAGCCGCCGCTTCGCCACCGGGCGCGGCCCGTTCACCGCGCTGGCCGCCACGGTGGCCGGCGGGCAGCCGATCCTGGCCACCGCCGGGGAGGACCTGACGGTGCGGCTGTGGCACGCGGGCAGCGGCGCGGCCGGGCCGGTCTGCGCCGGACTGCCGCGCCCCGCCGAGGCGGTGGCGTTCGCCGAGATCGGCGGCCGTCCGGTGGTGATCGCGGGCGCGGGCGACGGCACGGTGCTGGTCTGGGACGTCCAGGACGGCAGCCGGACCGCCGAACTGACCGGCGGCGGCGCGGCGGTGCGGGCGGTGGTGGGCCGGGAGTTCGACGGCGAGGCGCTGCTCGCGGCGGGGGACGCCGCCGGGACGCTGCGGCTGTGGCACCTCTCCAGCGCGACGCTGCTCAACGAGGCGGCGCTGGACGGCACTCCACTGGCCATCGAGCTGGACGAGGCGGGCCTGCGGATCGTCACCCCGAGCGGGGCCGTCACCCTCTAGCGCCCGATCTCCCCAGGATCTCCACGAAACACCCGGAGTGCGCACTTCCGCTCTTTACTTCCCTTACGGTTTCACGCCGTGAATTTACCTGATGCATGCTTTCCAGCCCCTTGCGGAGACGGAAAGCTCTGCGAAGCTCGTGTCGGGATGACGTGACGTCATCCCGGCACGCTGGCTTGGCTGTGCGCGCTCATGCAGCAGGTTAGGGTTGCCTGGGATCAAAGGGCCGGTGCGGGCATGGCACGGGCACGTCCGGAGCCGTACCCGGCTCCGGTGTTCTTGCATGCCCGACCGGGCCACCGGTGCGGACGCGTACCGACCGGGGGCGGGCGGAGTTCGGGAAGGTGTGCGGTGGCGGACGAGAAGACGGTGTGGATCGACCTCGACGAGGTCGAGGCGGCAGCCAAGAAGATCATGGGGCTGCTGGACGAACTGAACGGACCGGCCAACAAGTTGGAGGCCGCGGTCAAGCAGGTGCAGGAGTCCGTCTACGGAACCGACCTGCTCGGCAAAGCGCTGCTGGGGGGCAGTTCCTCGGTGGGCGGCCTCGCCCAGCACCAGGAACAGGTCCTCGCGGGCATCCGCACCCTGATGCAGAACGCCACCGCGGTGGGCGAGAACCTGCAGAGCATGGTCGCCCGGCACCGCGCCAACGACGACGAACAGGCCGCCGTGATCGGCCGGATCACCGACACCGGCGCCATGCCGACCGACCCGCAGCTGCCCGGCGCGCTCTCCTCGACCGTCGGCACCACACCGGTCGGCACCGTTCCGGCCTCGTTGCCCGACGGCCCCCGGCTGCCGCTGCTCGAACCGGACGGCGTCCAGGCGGTACCCGCCTCGCTGCCCGACGCGCCCCTGCGGCCGCTGCTCGAACCGGACGGCGTGCAGCACCCGACGCCGCCCCCGCCGCCGACCCCGATCACCCCGATCGGCGACACCAACCCCGGCGTCGGCTACCACGACCCGGACGCGCCCGAGCTCGACTACAACCACCCCAACCCGCTGATGCGGCCGGGCTACGCCGGCGGCGCCGGACCGAGAGTCATCTGACGGACCGCCGGACGGCGGCACCGGGCCACCGCCCGGCACCGCCCGTCCGCACCGTCCGCGCCGTCCCGCCGCCGCGGGGCGGCGCGCACCGCGCACCAACCACCGCGCACCGTCCGCCGCTGCCGCCGACCGCGCCGCACCGGCCCCGGGCCACCGGCCACCCGCTCCGCACCCGACCTCCCCTCTCCGGAGACCTGCCGCCATGATCGAGCTGCCCGCCGACCTCGCCGAAGTCCTCAAGACCGTCCAGAGCAACGAGAACGGCGCGGACATCGCCTTCCCCGACGGGGACGAGGACCTGCTCGCCACCCTCGCCGACGCCTGGAAAGCCTGGAACGAGGTGGCCGACACCCACGTCCGGGCGATCACCGAGGCCGCCCAGCGGGCCATGTCCAGCATGTCCGGCCCCGCGGCCGACAGCTTCGCGCAGTACCTGCAGAAGTTCGCTGCCGGGGACGGCTCGCACGTCGCCACCACCCTCCAGTCCGGCCTGGCGATGGCCGACTCGCTCCAGGGCGCCGCGCAGGCGGTGAGCGGCACCAAGTCCGAGATGGTGCGCGAACTCCAGTACGCCAAGGAGTACATGGAGGCCCATCCGGCCGGCAAGCACGACGACATCGCGCAGTCCGAGGGCGTCAAGCAGGCCGCCGCCGTCTACCACCAGTACATCGGGCAGGTCGGCAACAACGTCGACGGCATGCTCCGGCAGAGCGCCGGCCACATCACCGACATGACCGGCATGGGCCAGACCTGCGCCCTCAACGGGACGTCCGCGGGCGGCGGTTCGGGCCCGGGCGGGACCGGCGGGACGGGCGCCGACGGCACCATGACCGCGATGAGCGGACGGGCCGGCACCCTGCCCGGTGACCCGTACGCCCCGAGCACGACCGGCCTCGACGGGCTCGGCGGCACCGGCGCCCCGGGCGCGCCGGGCGGTGCGGACGGCTTCGGCGGCACGGGCGCGCTGGGCGGCGTCGGCAACCCGGGCGGCCTGGGCGGCGCGGCCGGCGCGGGCGGCGCGGGCGGCTTCGACGGGCTCGGCGGCACCGGCGGGGGCGCGGGCGGCGGGGTCGGCGGCGCGGGCTCGTACAGCGGCATGGCCGGAGTCGGCGGCGCGGGCGGCTTCGGCGGCGGCAGCGGCGGCGGGGCCGGCGGCGGCTCGGGCTCCGGACTGGCGCCCTTCACCCCGCTCACCCCCAACCTGCCCAGCTTCGGCGGCGGTTCGAGCTCCGGCGGCGGCGGCTCCGCCCCGGTGTTCACCCCGCTCTCCACCGGCGGCGCCGGCTCCCTCGGCCTGGCCGGACTCGGCGACCTCGGCGGCGGCGCGGGCGGCGGCACCGGCGGCAGCGGCTACAGCCCGCTCGGCGGCTACAGCCCCAGCAACCCCGGCAGCCTCGGCATCGGCGGCACCAACACCGGCGGCGGCACCGGCAGCAGCTTCAACCTCGGCGGCGCCCTCGGCGGCACCCTGGGCTCGCTCGGCGGCGCGGGCGGCGTCGGCGGCTCGACCACCGGCCGCGGCCTCACCCCGTTCGGCGGGACGGGCAGCAGTCCGTTCGGCCTCGGCGGCGCCAGCGGTGCGGGCGGCGCGGGCGGTGCGTCCGGGCGCGGCGTCGGCGGCGCGGGCGGCACGGCCAGCCGCGGTCTCGGCGGGGCCGGCGGCACGGCCGGACGCGTCGGTGGCGCGGGCGGCTCCGCGCTGCGCCCCGGCGCCGGCGGGGCCGGCAGCCTCGGCGGATCGACCCTGCGCGGCTCGGGCGGCGGCATCGGCGCGGGCACCAGCGCGCTGGCCGGACGCGGCGGCGCCGGTGCCGGCAGCCTCGGCGCGGCCGGCGGAGCCTCCGCGAAGGGCGCGGCCGGAGCCGGTTCCGCGGTCGGCCGGGCCGGCGCGGGCGTCCTGGGCGCGGGCGGCACCAGCGGCACCGGTGGCCGCACCGGAGCCACCGGCGCGGCCGGCGCCGGCGGCCACATGCCCGGCACCGGCGGCGGCGGGCGCGGCGGCGGCAAGGACCACAAGGGCGGCAACCGCTTCGTCAGCCCCACCCGGTTCGGCGAGGAGGGCGAGGAGGACGAGGAGCTGTTCGGCGACGCCGGCATCCTCGGCCAGGCCGCCGACGTCGACCCGCGCGACCGTCACTGGCACCGGGCCCGCCGCCGCTGGCTGGACGACGCCCGCGCCGAGGGCACCTTCGCCGCCCCCGAGCCCGAGCCGACCACGACCGCCCCGGCCGGGCCCACCAGCGAGAGCGAGATGATCAACCAGCTGGCCGGCGTCCTGCTCGGCGGCGGCGCGGGCACCCCCGACGGCACCGGGACCGACGGCGCGTCGGACTCCGACCGGGCCGCGGGCGGGTCGGACGCCTCGACGGACACCCCGGTCGGCACCGTCGGCACCACCGGCACCACCGGCACCACCGCTCCGGCGGAGAGCTCCGGCGGCACGGACGACGCCTACCTGGAGCGTTCGCGCAGCGCCGCCGCCCGCCGCGGCCACCCCGACGCGCCCGAGGCCACCGTGGCGTCCGCCGTGAGCGCGGGCGCGGGGGGCGGGTCCGGGTCGGGCTCGCGCTCGGGCTCCGGTTCGGGCTCCGCCTCCGCGGAGGGGGCGGCGGCCACCGGGCAGCGGGCCCCGCTCCGCGAGGAAGGCGGCTACCAGGTGCCCAGTCCGTTCCTGCGCGCCGCCCTCTCCCGGCTGGCCGCACCCGCCGCGGACTGACCCGCGCCCGCCGCCCGCCGCGCCCGCCCTGACGAAGGAACCCTCCCATGAGCAACGACGAGTCGGCCTGGTACACCGCCGACGCGCTGACCGAGCCCACCCGGACCGCCCGCCTGCTGCCCGAGGAAGCGATCGAGCCCACCCGGTTGCGGGTCGGCACGGTCATCCCCGACAGCGCCCCGCTGGAGCCCCTGCAGCCGTTCCAGCGGGCGGAGAGCGTGCCGTTGCAGCCGGTGGAGCGGGGCGTTCCGATGCAGGAGGGGACGGCGCGGCTCCAGCCGATGGAGCAGGGCGTCCCGATGCAGGAGGCGACGGCGCGGCTCCAGCCGATGGAACAGGGCGTCCCGGCGCGGGAGGCGACCGAAGCGCTGCGTCCCATGGAGCGGGGCGTTCCGATGCAGGAGGGGACGGCGCGGCTCCAGCCGATGGAGCAGGGCGTCCCGGCGCGGGAGGCGACCGAGCCGCTGCGTCCCATGGAGCGGGGCGTCCCGGCCGGGCAGGCCGAGCCGCTCCAGCCGTTCGAACGGGCGGCGGAGCAGGGCGAGCCCGCGCAGCCCCTCCAGCGGGCCAGCGCCGTCGCCCGTGACGCGGCGGCCCCGGCGTCCTCCGAGCAGGGCGCCGCCAAGCGGAGCGCGTCCTCCGCGAGCGGCGGAGGATCGGGGGGTGCCGGGTCGGGCTTCCAGGTCGACCCGGCGCAGTACCGGGCGGCCGTCTCGCCGATGCTCGCGGCCTCCGAGCAGGTGGCCAACGTCTACCGCTCGCTGAGCGCCTTCCTGCCCTCGATGGAGGCCCAGAACCCCTGGGGCAACGACGAGTCGGGCAAGAAGTTCGCCGAGGGGGAGAAGGGCTACCTGAAGTACAGCCACGACACCATGGACGTCGTCAAGGGCCTGCCCGACGCGCTCAAGGGCATCGCCGACGGGCTGAAGGCGATGGCCGAGAGCTACCAGAACGCGGACGAGAACGTCATCTCCGAACTCGACGGCATCGACAGCACCGTGCAGATGCCCACCGCGCCCTCGCTCCCGTCCGCCCCCGTCCAGCCGATCATCAGCACGCGGCCCATCCAGAGCGGAAGGCACTGAACCCATGGCTGTCGAACTCCCGGAGCCGCTCCAGTGGGTCCTGTTGCTGCTCGCCGGAACGCGTTGGCCCGAGGCCGACGAGGACCAGCTCCGCGACATGGCCGAGCACTGCCGCAAGGCGGCCGACTCCCTCAAGGACGCGGCGCAGAGCGCTGATTCGACCATCAAGCGCGCCCTGGACGGCCAGAAGGGCGCCGCCGCCGACGCCCTGGGCACGTACTGGGACAAGTACTCGGTCGGCAAGGGCACCGAGCAGGACCCCGGCTACCTGCCCGGCGCGATCAACGCGCTCAACGGCATGGGCGACATGCTGGAGCAGGTGGCCAACTCCGCGGAGACCGCCAAGATCCAGATCATCGCGCAACTCGGCATCCTGGCCTTCGAGTTGGCCACCGCCGAGGCGGAGGCCCCGTTCACCGCGGGCGCCTCGCTGCTCGAGGTGCCGGTGATGATCGCGGCCAGCCGGGTGGTCGTCTCGCAGCTGCTGAAGAAGCTGCTCAAGGAGATGCTCGAAATGGCGGCCAAGCAGGCCGCCCAGATGGCCGCGATCAACTTCCTGGCCCAGGGCATCGAGCTGGCCGAGGGCCACCGCAAGAGCATCGACATGAAGGAAGTCGGCCAGAACGCCCTCGGCGGCGCGGTCGGCGGCGCGTCCGCCCACCTGATCGGCAAGGGCATCGGCGCGGCCGGCAAGAAGATCGGCGCGGAGAGCGCGCTCAACTCCACCGCCGGCAAGATGGCCACCGGCGCGGCGGTCGGCGTCGGCGCGGACGTCTCCACCCAGCTGATCACCACCGGCAAGGTCGACAGCGAGTCCCTGCTCGGCTCCGGCCTCTCCGGCGGCGCGGGCGCGGGCCTGCACGCGGGCGCCTCCGCGATCAAGGGCCACGCCAACGCCCCCACCCCCGCCGAGGCCCCCAAGCTCGACCTCCCCGGCAGCACCGGCAGCACCGGCGGCGCGGGCCACGACGGTCCGCCCACCTTCAACAAGCCCGCCACCTCCTCCGGCGACAGCGCCTACCACGGCCCGTCCGGGACGACCTCCTCCGCTTCCGACAGCGGTGGCAGCACCGGTGGCGGATCGGGGGCGGGCACGCACGGCAGCAGTGCCGATACCGGCTCGCTGCTCGGCGCGAGTGCCGGTGCCGGTGCGGGCGCGGGCGCGGGCGCGGCGGTGGCCGCCGGTGCCGGTGCCGGTTCGTCCGGCGGGCACAGCTCCGGGACGACGGGCGCGGGCGAGTCGAAGGTCAACGGCCTGACGCCGTTCGGCTCGGCCCGCAGCGCCGGGGACACCCCCGACACCCACCCGACGACCACGGCCACCTCCTCCGCCGCGCACGAGACCCCCGCGCCCACCTCTTCCGCCGCGCACCAGACGGCCGCGCCCGCGTCCCACGAGCAGGCGGGCGTCCGGAGCCAGGACAACTCCGCGCCCCGCGCCGACACCCCGGCGGCGACGCCGAAGGTCGAGTCGGTGATGCCGCGCCAGGAGTCCGCGCCGACGCACGAGACCGCCGCTCCCCGGCAGGAGTCCGTCCCGCAGGCGCACGAGGCCGCCGCCCCGCGTCAGGAGCAGTCGGCGCCGGTCGCGCACGAGACGGTGACGCCGCGTGCGGAGCAGGTCGCCCCGCAGTCGCACGAGACTGCCGTTCCGCGTCAGGAGTCCGCTCCGGCGCACGAGACGGTGACGCCGCGCGCGGAGCAGGTCGCCCCGCAGTCGCACGAGACGGTGACCCCGCGTCAGGAGCAGTCGGCACCGGTCGCGCACGAGCAGGCCGCGCCGCGGGTGGAGCACAACAGCACGCCGGTGCACGAGACGGTGACGCCGCGTGCGGAGCAGGTCGCGCCGCAGACGCACGAGACCGTCGTTCCGCGTCAGGAGTCCGCTCCGGCGCACGAGCAGGCCGCGCCGCAGTCGCACGAGACGGTGGTTCCGCGTCAGGAGTCCGCTCCGACGCACGAGACGGTGACCCCGCGTCAGGAGCAGCCGGCTCCGGTCGCGCACGAGCAGGCCGCGCCGCGCCACGAGCAGGCGGCCCCGGTCGCGCACGAGGGTGCCGTGCCGCGGCAGGAGTCGGCTCCGGCGCACGAGAACGTGCCGACGCACCAGGAGCAGTCCGCCGCACCGCGTCCGGAGCACACCGCCGCGCCGCGTCCCGAGCCGGTGGCCGCGTCCGTGGCCGCCGGGTCCGGTGCGGTGCACGAGAGTGTCCAGCCCGGTTCGCAGGGTGTCGGTGGGCTGGGGTCGGTGCCCGGTCTGTCCGGTGCCGCCCACCTGGGCAGTGTCGGGGAGGGCGCCACCCACCTCGACGGCGGGACCCGGATCGCGGGTGGTCAGGCCCACGCGCAGTCCCGGCCGGGTACGCAGAACACCCCCGACCAGACCGTCCCGAACGGCCTGGCCGACGGCGCCGTCCCCACGGGCGTGCCGCAGAACCAGGCGCCGACGGGCGCCCCGATGACCGGTGCGGGCTTCGCCCCGGGAGCGATGGGCGGCGGCGGGCACCCGGGCGGCGGGTCGTCCCGCGGCCCGGTGGGGACGGGTACCCCCAAGGCCGGGGGCACGGGGACCGTCTCGGGCGGGACCAAGCGTTCGCACCAGGAGGCGTTCGGCAGCGAGCACGCCGGCGGGAACACCAACACGCTGGGCCGCAGGATCGCCAACCCGCGCCGCCGGCCCGCCGGGGCGACCCCCGAGCAGCCGCCGGTCCGCACCGACCACCAGGCGACCGGCCCCGCGCGGCAGGAGCCTTCGCAGCACGAGCCCGCGTCGACCACCGGCAACCGTTCGACCGGTCCCGTCGAGCAGCGGCCCCACCAGGACACCGGCACGCCCGGGACGAACGACCGCAAGCGCGGCCGGGACGACCGGGACGACGAGGGCGGCGCCGAGCGGGACGCCAAGCGGCGCCGTACCCCGGCGTACGAGAACACCGACGGGGTGATGAACGACCGCGGCTACCGCTCGTTCGGTCCGGAGCACCCGCTGAGCCAGGACCTGGTCGGCTACCTCGGCGGTGAGCCGAAGGTGCACCCGGCGATGAGCAACTCGCTGCTCCAGAAGGTCAATCCGCACCAGGAGCCGGTCAACGCCGAGGCGGGCTTCCGGCGCGGCAACGACCTGAACGCGTGCCTGGAGAACGTGGAGGCGTACCGGGACACCCACTTCGGGCGTCCGCGGGTCTCGGGGCAGACGTTGCACGGCACGGTGGAGCCGATTCCCGGCAACACGCTGTGGAAGCGGCACGACGGTCCGGCGCTGTTCGGTGAGGGCGGTCCGGCCGTCCAGAAGCTGATGGAGCAGGTCAAGGCGGGTGGTCCGGGTACCTTCGCCACGGTGCTGGGTGCGGGCAAGCAGGGTGACGGTCACGCCGTCGCGCTGGTCCACGACCAGGACGGCACGCTGCGCTGGGCCGACCTGACCGACCGCAAGGTCACCCCGGCGGACGGCAACCTGCCGGAGAACTTCGGCAAGGACTGGACGGTCTGGGCCTCCGTCGCGGACCCGCACGAGAACAACATCTCCGGGCCGCACGACCAGAACTTCATGGACACCTACTCCAGCTTCACCCGCCCCGAGGAGCGGCCCGTCCCGGAGCAGTCGCACACCGACCAGTCGCACACCGACCAGTCGCACGTCGAGCAGCCGCACACCGACCAGCCGCGCACCGAGCAGTCCCGTCCGGACGACGGCTTCGGCACGGTGACGAACTCCGGCCAGCGCCAGGACGAGACGGACATCATCCAGCAGCACGACAGCGAGGCCGCGGCCTCCGGCGACGGCCCGGTCAAGCTGAAGTGGAACGCGGACGAGAACAAGTGGACCAGGTCCGAGGACGGCCCGGCCGACCCGAACGCGTTCTCGAAGTGGATGGACGAGGACTTCGGCACCCGGAAGAAGACCCCGGTCGAGGTCGACGTCGACCGCCTGTCGCAGCCCGAACTCCACCAGTTCGCCGACATGCTGATCCGCAGCGACTACCCGCAGACCGCCACCAAGGTGCTGGAGCGGGCGCACTGGCTGGACGAGCAGGCCCGGCAGGGGAACGGCGAGGTCGCCGACCCCCGCAAGCACCTGTTGGCGACCGGCGACGAGATCGTCGGCAAGGGCGGCCAGCTGCGCGACCGGCTCGAACTCCTGACGGACCACCAGCGCTTCGAGGCGGAGTACCCGTCGCCGCAGGAGCGGCTGCAGTACGCGCGGGAGACGGTGCGGCAGGGCCAGGAACTGGACCGCCTGCTCAAGGGGCACGTGACGGGTGCCGCGGACCACGGCGGCCTCTACCACCTGCGCAACGAGTACGGTCCGCTGAGCGGCCTCTCCGAGACCCTGTTCGATGCGCACCCGACCGGCGGGGGGCAGCGCACCCCGCTGGCGCTCGACCCGCAGAAGATGGACATGGTG
Organism: Kitasatospora sp. NPDC090308; assembly: GCF_044769485.1. NCBI lineage: Bacteria > Bacillati > Actinomycetota > Actinomycetes > Kitasatosporales > Streptomycetaceae > Kitasatospora > Kitasatospora sp. NPDC090308. The sequence continues at coordinate 138,257 of NZ_JBIVXY010000003.1, forward strand.
CGGAACAAGCTGCGCGAGTTCCGCCGCGACCAGGCGTACGCCGACGTGCCCACCGGCACGCAGTGGAAGACCGTCCAGGACGAGATCAGGAACGGCGCCGGCAACGAGCGCCCGCCCGGGTCCGAGACGCCCAGGACCGACGACCCGAACGCGCCGAAGCCGGAGAACTCGAACGCCCCGAAGTCCGAGGACCCGAGGACGCTCACCCCCGAGGACCTGGCGAACCTCCCCGAGGACCTGGCGACCCTCCCGCCGGAGAAGCGGGCCGACTTCGTCCGCGCGCTGTCCGAGCGCAACCTCGGCGACCTGCACGCCCAGGTCGACCCGCACCTCAAGGCCGACCCCGAGCTGCGGGGGCTCTACGACTCCCTCCAGGACCTGCCCTACCGGCTCAAGCACTCCACCCCGGCCTACCACGCCATCGCCAACTCCGGCATGCTCTCCTCGCAGGGCGACCTCAAGCGGCGCGACTTCAAGTTCATGGCGTCCGGGAAGAGCAGCGGCACCAACACCAGCAGCCTCGGCAACGACGACTTCGCCTTCTTCCGGATGGAGGTCGGCAACGAGAGGATGGTCACCCGCTACGGCCCCACCACCATGGTGTTCGGCCCCGAGATCCTCTCGCACTACGACGGCTGGGTCTCCCTGCACGACCAGCTCGAACCGCTGGACCGCAAGGCCATGCAGGAGTTCAAGCTGCCCGACGGCGAGGTCGTGCGCACCACCGAGTACGCCAACGGCGCCACCACCACGGGCCAGAAGAGCAAGTGGGAGCACACCTACCCGGGCAGCGGCGGCACCAAGCAGCCGACCACCTTCGACCGGGAGGTCTTCCACGGCAAGGACGTGGTCGAGGGCCTGGCGCTGTCGGTCGTCCAGGAGGTGCACCGGGCCGGGCCGGCGCTCAAGGAGCACGCGGTCAAGCTCAACCAGGAACTGACCGCCGCCAAGGGCGAGTTGGAGACGTCCCGGGGCACCGACGGCGAGGCCGCCGCCCAGGCGCGGGTCAGCAGGGCCGAGAAGGACCTCGGCGACCTGGTCTCCCGGCTCTACCGCCCGGAGGCGAAGTTCGGCTCCGGACTCCCGATCGACCCGCGCCCCGGCCATGAGCCGAACCCGAACGGCGAGGCCCGCCCGCCGTTCCGGCCGCTGCTGGTCCACAACGCGGACGGCGACGGCCGCTACCGCGGCGACGGCACCCTCGACCCGCTCGCGTTCACCGCCGCCCGGATGTCCGACCGGGTCGACGACCGGCAGCGCGAGGGCGAGAAGAACTACGCCAAGGGCGAGACCAGGTCGAACCTCGGCGACGCGCTGCGCCAGTACGAGCCCGCCGTCTCCGCCGCCCGGAAGTCCGTCGCCCGCACCGAGGAGTTCGTCCGGCAGACGGAGGAGGAGGTCCGGAACCTCCGGCAGGAGCCCAACCCCGGCCCCGACCACCGCAACCGGCTGGACGCCGCCGAGCAGCGCGCCGAGCAGGCCCGGACGATGCTGGAGGAGCGCCGCGCCAAGGAGCGGGAAGTCACCGAGCGCACCGCCGAACTCCAGCAGCGCAAGGCCGAGTTGGACGAGCAGCACCGGCAGCAGCAGGAGGAGCGGCAGCGGATCGAACGCGAGGAGCGGGAGGAACGGCAGCGCAAGGCCGAGGAGAAGCAGCAGCGGAGGCAGGAGAAGGCCGCCCGCCGGCAGGGCGTGGTCCAGGCCCGGGGCGACGAGAACACCGGCTCGCCGAGCACCGGCGAGAACGCGCCGAAGGCGTCCAAGGGCCAGCAGGCCGAGGAGTACATGGGCCGCTTCCGCAGCACCGACTCGGAGACCCTCTCCGTCCCGCTGACCGGACACGACGAGGCGAGCATCCGCCGCAGCGTGCTGGAACTGCACGACCTCCGCACGCCCGAGGACGCCAAGAACTTCGGCAAGCACTTCGCCACCTGGATCGACGGGAACCGGCAGGGCCCGCTCGCCGGCATCGAGAAGCAGACCCTCGACGGCGTGATCAAGAACCTGGTGAAGCCCGGCAGTACCGGCCTGGACACGCCCGGCCCGTTCCGCGACGCCTACTTCACGGCACTGGCGAAGAACCTCGGCCGCGACGTGGTGCTCACCCACGACGGGAACGAGCTGAACCGCTACTCCGGTACGGAGGGGGGCGGCCCGGGACGCGAACTCCGCCTGGAACAGCCGAACGCCGACACCCCGCCGGTCACCCGGCCGGAGGGCAGCGGCACCAGCACCCCGGCCCACCACGGCAACGACGGCACCCCCGGCCCCTCGCGCGGCTTCGGATCGGCCCCCCGCACCACGGCGCCCACCGGCCAGCAGGGCACGGACCACGGCGGCCCGTCCGTCCACAGCACGAACCAGCACGACCAGGTCCAGCACGATCCCGCGCAGCACGACCAGGTCCAGCAGCAGACCGACCACCAGGACACCGACCAGCAGCAGCACGTCCAGGAACCCGCGCCGGGCCACGAACCGCTGCTGCCCCCGGTCGGCACCGCCGAGCACGGGCTGGTCCGCGACCCGGTGGAGTTCCTGTCCCACACCCCGGTCTCGGTCTCCTTCGCCGACGGCGTCATGAGCCGCACCCCGGGCCTCCAGCAGCGGGACGCGTTCGCCTTCGTCGACGCGTTCGAGCGCAGCAGCGAGCACTGGTTCACCCTGGAGCGGGACCCGAACGCCCCGGCCGGGCGCGACGCGTACGTCCTCACCCCGGCGTGGGAGAAGTACGCGGAGCACGACCCGTCGTTCCCGCGGCCGTCGAACGGGGTCGCGCTGCCCGCGCCGAAGCCCGACCACGAGTACGTCCGGGCCGGCTACATCCCGTACAAGCAGGGCCGGCCGGTCAGCGACGCCGCGATCGGTAGCGTCGACGTGGTCCGCAACCCCGACCCGGCGCGGCCGGGCGACGGGCTGGTGTTCACCGGCGGCATGAACGGCTGCGCGCTGGCGGTCACCGACGTGGGCCCGAACTCCTTCAAGGTCTGGCACGTCCAGTCGTACTCGGCGACCTCCAACCTGGGCCCGGCCGCCGACTTCCGGCTGCGCCACCCCGCCACGGACTGGTTCGGCGTCGACGAGTACGTGACGCCCGGCCAGGGCCAGCTGTTCGAGGCCACCAACGTGCTGCGGCACGGCCCGGACGGCTGGGAGGTGATCAGCCAGGAAGTCGTCAAGACCCCGGGCGACCACCACATCGGGCGGCAGAGCAGCCGGCCGCTGAACCTGACCCCGCCCACCGGGCCGGAGTTCACCGGACGCACCGTGGGCCTCTACCACCCGGTGGCCACCGAGCAGGTCCAGCGCTTCGACGGGAAGGCCGCCCGGCTGCTCCGGGAGGTCCCGGAAGGCTGGATGCGGGACACCGTGCGCAACGAGATCGACGGCCTCCACGACCGGCTGGCGGCCCAGGAGCAGACCCTCGCCGACCTCCGGCAGCCCGGCACGACGCCCCAGCAACTGCGGACGGCCGCGGACACCCTGCGGAACAACGGGGTGCTGAACGAGCAGGCGGCGAACAACAGCGCGATCATGCTGGAGAGCGCCCTGCGGATGGCCTTCAACGAGCCCGCCAGCAGGCCGTTCTCCTTCAAATCGCACGTCGAGGCGCTGGTCGAGGAGTTCCAGCCCGGCCAGAACGCGGGCTGGATCGACGGCCTGCACCGCGAGACCGACGCGTACCTCCAGTCCGCGCCCGCCCCCGTGACCGCGCACCAGCCCGGGTTCGGCTCGGTGCCCACCCCGACCACCGACCACGTCCCGGCCACCGACCACGTCCCGACTACCGACCACACCCCGGCGCCCGGCGGCGACACGCCGCGCGGGCACACGCCGGACCCGATGCAGCTGGACAGCCCGATCGAGCCGACGGCGTCGATCCCGTCGGTCGAGCACCGGACGGAGCCGGAACCTGACCCGATGCAGCTGGACAGCCCGACCGTCGCGACGGCGCCGATCCCGTCGGTCGAGCACCGGACGGAGCCGGAACCTGACCCGATGCAGCTGGACAGCCCGACCGTCGCGACGGCGCCGACCTCGCCGGTCGAGCACCGGACGGAGCCGGAACCTGACCCGATGGTCGTGGACCGGGACGGTGACACGGCGCAGGACCTGCCGAACCCGCGCAAGCGCGGACGTGAGGACGACGAGGACGGGCAGAACGCGCAGATCCCGCAGAACGAGCGGAGCGAGCGGGACGAGCGGGACGAGCGGGACGAGCGGGACGAGCAGGACGGGGCGACCGCCGAGCGGGACGCCAAGCGGCGCCGTACCCCGGCGTACGAGAACACCGACGGCGTGATGAACGACCGCGGCTACCGCTCGTTCGGCCCGGAGCACCCGCTGAGCCAGGACCTGGTCGGCTACCTCGGCGGCGAGCCGAAGGTGCACCCGGCGATGAGCAACTCGCTGCTCCAGAAGGTCAATCCGCACCAGGAGCCGGTCAACGCCGAGGCGGGCTTCCAGCGCGGCAACGACCTGAACGCGTGCCTGGAGAACGTGGAGGCTTACCGGGACACCCACTTCGGGCGTCCGCGGGTGTCCGGGCAGACGTTGCACGGCACGGTGGAGCCGATTCCCGGCAACACGCTGTGGAAGCGGCACGACGGTCCGGCGCTGTTCGGCGAGGGCGGTCCGGCGGTGCAGAAGCTGATGGAGCAGGTCAAGGCGGGTGGTCCGGGTACCTTCGCCACGGTGCTGGGTGCGGGCAAGCAGGGTGACGGTCACGCCGTCGCGCTGGTCCACGACCGCGACGGCACGCTGCGCTGGGCCGACCTGACCGACCGCAAGGTCACCACCGCCAACGGGTCGATGCCGGAGCACTTCGCCCAGGACTGGACGGTCTGGGCCTCCGTCGCCGACCCGCGCGAGAACAACATCTCCGGGCCGCACGACCCCGCCTTCATGGAGCGCTACAGCACCTTCGGCGGCGAGCGCCCGCACGACGACACCGCCGACCCGATGGACATCGACGGGTTCGGCACGCCCCGCCCCACCGGCTCGGAGCAGACCGACGCCGCCGTCAAGACGCCGGAGCAGCAACTCCCGCGCGAGAACCGGCCGGACGGACCGGAGGACGACGGCTCCGGCCCGCAGCCCGTCAAGCCCGTCGGCGGCGGCCCGCTCGGCGGCAACGGCGGCAGCCACGTCGGCGGCCCCACCACCAACGCCGGGGGCCACCCCGGCAACGGCGCGACGACCCGCCCCCGGGCGGCCTCGGCCCCGCCGGAACTCCGCTCCCAGCCCGGACCCGTCCGCGAGCAGCGACCGCCGTCCCCCGAGACGTCGCAGGCCAAGGACGGCAAGAGCGGCAAGAGCGGCAAGAGCGACGAGGAGACCGTCAAGGACGCGGCCAAGGACACCTCGGAGGTCAAGACCGAGGTCAAGCCCGAAGCCGTGGTCAAGCCTGAGACCGAGTCCGAGGGCACGGTCAAGTCGGAGGGCGCGCCCGAGGACGCGGCCAAGGACGCGGTCAAGGACACGACCGGGGACGTCGTCGAGCCGCCCGCGCAGAAGACCGAACCGCCGCTCGAGACAGCGGAGTTCCCGCCGGCCGGGCCGCTGGTGAAGGTCTCGGCGGACGGTCTCTGCCTGCTCCACTCGCTCGCCGTCGGCCTGCCCGAGCTGGCGGGCAACGGGAGTGCGGCCCGGCGGCTCCAGGCCGTGGTCGAGGAGCACTTCGCCACACTGCCCCCCGAGCACTGGCCGACCGAGGTCGTCACCAACTACCGCAACGACTTCGTCGCCCGGGGCAACGCGACCGAGCGGCAGCTGCTCGAGTACCTCCCGGTCGCCGACCGCGACGGGTACCGGGGGCTGCCGATCAACGAGCTGCGGGAGATCGTCGGCGCCCACCTCACCGAGAACGCCCCGCCCCCGTTCCCGCACGAGCGGCAGGCGCTGCTCGACACCGTCCGGGGCTGGGAGTCCCGCTGGCGGACCAACCCGGGCGAGATGCTGCCCGCCGCGGCCGCCCACGCACTCGACCTCCGGCTGCGCGTCCTCGACCACGACGGCGCCACCCTGGCGGTCTTCGGCCCCCAGGACGGCCGGCAGGTGACGGTGTACCGGCAGGGCGACCACTACGACGGCAGCGTCCCGCCGTCGTCCCCGGGGGAGACCCACATACCCCCGGTCGAGAAGTCGACGACCACGACCACGACCGCGCCGGAGCAGCAGCCCGCGCCGGAGCAGCAGCAGGAGCAGAAGCCCGCCCCGGAGCAGGAACCGAAGCAGGAACCGAAGCAGGAGCAGGAGCAGAAGCCCGCGCCGGAGCAGCAGCAGGAGCAGCAGAAGCCGCCCGCCCCCGAGGGGGCGAAGACGGCCGCGGTGGACGGGGCGCCCCGGCCGATCGCCGGGACGGACCTGGTGGTCGGGCTGAGCGAGAACGAGGCCGCGGTCCGGGACCAGGTGATCGCGGCGATCGAGCACGCGGTGCCGGGGGACCGGGCGGCCGCGCGGGCGTTCGCCGAGGCGTACTTCGGTCCGGCGACGCTGCGTCCGGTGCTCGGGGCGCTGTCCCGGGGCGAGGTGTGGACGGCCCCGTTCGAGGGTGACGGGTGGAGCGGCAGCGTGAAGTTGCGCGGCCGGGTCACCGAGTCGACGCACCTGCGGACGGAGAAGATCGAGTTCGAGAACGGCGCCGACCGCACGGTGGCGACCGGCGGCAACCGCGACTCGCAGTGGCAGTACAACGTGGGCCTCCAGGCCAAGCAGACGGCGGGGATCACCGAACCGGCCGAGCTGGTGGGGTACTTCCACGACCGGGGCCAGGCCGAGGTCAGCATGGACCTGGGCGGGATGGTGGCGCGGTCGAAGACCTCCGAGCCCGCCGACGTGTTCAGGTCGACGATGCGGCTGGAGCTGGACTTCGGTGACCTGCGCCACGAGGACGTTCCGGTGCGGACCGCGTCCGGCGGGCGCACCGCGCAGGTGGACCTCGGGATGACCGTGGCCGTTCCGGTGCGGCCGGCGGTCGACGCGGGCGGCGAGCAACGGGTGCCCCCGCAGCGGCTGTTGGACGGCCGGGTCGGCGGGCAGGAGGTCGTGCTGGACCTGTCGCCGCAGGGCGGCGGCGGCCGGGGCGGGCGCCGTCCGGTGGAGGCGCTGCTCGACCACGTCGACCAGGCGGGCAAGCAGGAGTTCGGCAAGGACTGGCCCGCGATGCGGGAGAAGGTCCTCAACGAGGTCGACTTCGCGCGCCTCCAGCGGGACTTGAAGTCCATGACGGCGGACGAGCCGGTCGCCGTCACGCTGAGCGACCGGCGCGGCCGGACCCTCGGTACGGTCGAGATCCGGGCCCGGGTCGGCGAGTTGCACCAGGTCGGCACGACCAAGGAGACCGAGTTCAACATCGGCACCACCGTCCAGCAGGTCCGCAGCACGGCGACCACCCGGGGCAACGCGGGCCAGCTCGGGCTGTCGAACGTGCTGAAGCCGGGCGCGGCCCTGGCCACCGTCGGCGGCGCCGGGCGGCTGGGCCGGGACCGGGTGGAGATCACCGGTGACAGCCGGGTCTCCCAGCTGACCAGCAAGTCGAAGGTGCCCGGAGTGCTCTACGACGGCTCCGTGCACTACGAGTTGACCTTCAACGGCAAGGGCGCGGCGCACGACGCGGGCACGGCCGACGTCCGGCTGCTGGTCGACCGCGCGGACACCAAGCCCGCCACCGAGAACGTCAAGTCCGATGCGGTGGAGCCCAGTTCCACCAAGGGCGAGTCCGCGAAGACCGAGTCCGCGAAGACCGAGGCGGCCAAGACCGAAGCCGGGACGGCGCCGGTGCTGCACGAGGTCACCAGCCCGCCGGACTCGGTGTGGCGCGGCGGCGACCGGGGCGGTCTCGGCGAGAGCGTCGTGGTCCGTGACCTGGAGTCGACGGCCGCGCTGCGCCAGGCGGTGGACGCCAAGGGGCGGGAGCGGTTCGGCAAGGACTGGGACGCCGTCCGCGAGCAGGTGCTCCAGGGCTTCGGCCAGCCGAACCTGGCCGCCCGGCTGACCGGGATGACCCGGGGCGAGCCGCTGGTGGTGAAGGTCCCCGGCAAGGAGGACCTGGTGGTCACGGCCACCGCCCGGGTGCGGGAGATGACCTACCGGCGGGAGGACGGCAAGGCCGAGCTGAACACGGTGAACGAGTCCAGCGCGTTCAGCGTGGAGCGGCAGCTGCTGGCGCGCACCGTGGCGGGCAACGGCCAGCTCGGCGGCACCGTCCCCAAGGGCACGCCCGGCGCGGACCTGCTGGCCACCGGTTCCGGCCAGCAGCGCGAACGCGCGGGCGGGCAGGGCCGGCAGGCCGACCGGGTGTACGCCAACGGCAAGTACAGTGCGGCGCAGGTGATCTACGGTGCGGAGCTGACCGTGGACGTGCACTTCGGGCGTCCCGGCGAGTCGCTGCCGGGCGGGCGTTCCGAGACCTCGGCGCCGGTCCGGGTCGAGGTCGGCCTGGAGGCCGGGGACACCGTCAAGGTGCAGGCGCCGCGCACCGAGGACGGCACGGTCTCCTTCCAGCGGCCGAAGAACCCGGCCCAGGGCACCGCGGCGTCCGCCGCCGCGAAGACGCCCAAGCCGGACGCGACGCACACCGCGCCGCCCCGCATCCGCGCGCAGGGCGAGCTGAACGCCTCGTACGTGGTGCACAGCCTGAGCGGCGCGGACAAGGTGCGCGCCACGGTGGAGGAGGCCGTCCGCTCGAAGTACGGCGAGCCGTCGGAGGAGGTGCGCCAGCAGCTCGGGGCGGCCTTCGACCGGGTCGCGCTCAAGACGCAGCTGTCCCAGCTGACCCGTGGCGGGAAGCTCACCGAGACGGTCTCCGGCACCACCTGGAAGGCCGAGGTCACCGTCACCGCCCGTACGGGGGAGTCGAGTTACCACTCCTCGACGTCCAAGTACGAGTTCGAGTCCGGTACCCGCACCTCCAGCGGTCAGGGCAACCTGCGGGACCGCCGCAACCGTCTGGACGGCGGCGGCATGTTCAAGGCGAAGACCCCGGTGCTGGACGTCGCGGGCGGCTACACCTACCGGGTGGACCGCACGTACGGCCGCAACACGGAGACCGTCGGCTCGACCTCGAACCGCGGCAAGCACGTCGAGCCCGCCGTGCTGTTCGACGTGAACACCGCGTACGACGTCAAGGTCGAGTTCAAGCGGCTGGGCGTCTCCGACGGCTCGGTCACCCACCAGGTCGACACGGTGGCCCGGGTGGCGGTGCCGGAGCGCGACGCCGTCCCGGTGTCCGGGGCGGTCGAGCGGACCACCGCGAAGCAGCCCAGGGGCTTCGTGGAGGGCCGCCGGCTGGACTCCTCGGCCATCGTCACCGACGTGCACGCCCTGTCGGAGCGGGTCCCCCGGAAGGGCAAGGACGGCAGGGAGGAGCAGCGGCCGAGCCTGGGCGAGTCGATCCGGGCCCAGGTGGAGTCCGGCTGGAAGCCCGGGCGGGGCGGCGCGCGGCCGTCCGGGCCGGGCGGGACGGAGCGCAACCCGTTCAGCAGCGACTGGACGGGCATCAGCCGGAAGCTGGACGAGGAGCTCACCCCGGACCGGCTGCAGTCCCGGCTGAAGGGCATGACCGCCGGTGACGAGATCGTGGTGCGGCACGGCCGGACCACCGTCCGGGTCGGCGCCGTGCTGCGCGACCGGATGGAGCACCTCGGCGACTCCGGCACCACCGAGTTCAACGCCGGCACCGACGTGCAGCGCACCTTCGCGCACACCGACGGCACCGGCACCGCCCACAACGGCACCGTCGGGCTGACCGGCGCGGCCCCGGTGGGCCACGGGGTGGTCTCGGTGACGGCCGGCCTGACCGGTAGCGGCGGGCGCGGCCACGACCACGGCGACGTCCGGACCGGCTCGACCTCGGCGGGCATGGCCACCAAGGCCAAGCTGCCCGGCAGCGCCTACCGGGGCGAGGCGGAGCTCCAGTTCACCATCACCCGCAAGCCGTGGGTGGGCCCCTCGGTCCACCAGCGGCGCACCGCGACGGTCGGCTTCGAGACCATCGTGGAGAGCGGCGAGACGGTGCCCGTGAAGCCGGTCGCGGACCCGAAGGCCGAGGCCGCCGCGAAGGCCGCCGAGGCGCCGCCGGCCACCGTCCCGGCGAAGGCGCCGGAGGCGGTCAAGGTCCCCGTCCCGCCGGAGCGGGTCTGGGACACCGGGCTGCGCGACACCGACGTGCTGCGCTGGCTCGGCGACGTCGGCGGCGTCCAGGACCTGGTGCGGCTGCGCGGCCCGGAGTACTTCGGGAAGTCGGCCTGGCAGGACATGGCGCCCGTGGTCGGCACCGTCACCACGCACAGCCACCTGTCCGCGCTGTTCGGCACCGCCAGCCAGGGCGGGGAGATCGCCGCGACCGTCCCGACCAAGCGGGTCGCGCTCGGCGGCGGCAAGGGCGTCGAGGTCGGCGTCAAGGTGGTCTCGCTCGAACACCGCGACAACGACAACGCGGTGGAGCTCAGCCCCGCCAACACGACCGCGTCCGGCACCGTCCACTCCGAGCTGTCCTCGAAGTACGCGGGCGTCCAGGGCCAGGTCGGCGCCAAGATCACCGGCGACGTCACGCACAACCCGGCGCTCACCGGCGGGGCCCAGCGGCTGTGGCGCGAGGGCGGCAGCCAGGGTGACTCCGGCCAGACCGTCTCGAACGGCAAGTTCGGCTCCCCGGCGGCCCGGTACCAGGGGTACGCCGAGGTCGAGGTGACGTTCTTCGACAACGACCGCAAGCCGGTCACCGAGAAGGGCGTGGTGCCCTTCACCGTGGACATCCCGCTCTCCGAGACCGGCACCTCCGAGGTCCCCGGCGACCAGTACCTCGCGTTCACCGGCGACCGGCGCGGCGGCGAACCGCGCTTCACCGAGGGCAGCCGCCCGTTCGACGAGGTGCTCGGCGAGGTGCACGGAGCGGTGGACGGCGGCGGCCGGCCGTACGACCACGCCACCAGCACGCCCGCCCAGCGCGAGCAGCTGGCCGGCACCGCCCGGCTCGGACGGGCCGTCTACGGGCGGGAGTTCACCGCGGACACCGCGAAGGGACTGGCCCACGTCCGGGCCGCCCACCGGCTGGTCGAACTCTCCGGCGGCAGCTCCGAGTCCGCCGCCCGCCTGCTCGGCAACCTGCTCGGCACCCCCGCCGGGGAACCGCTGCCGGTCACCGAGGCGCGCAAGGTGCTCGACCACGTCGAACGGCGCAGCACCGAAGGGCCGTTCACCCTCGACGACCTGGTCACCGGCGCCGAGCAGGGCTGGTCCGCCGAACAGCCGTACGACGTCCACCGCGAGACGTGGACCGACCACGGCCCGGCCAACGGGCTGCTCACCGCCGCGATGGCGACGGCCGCCGACGCGTTCGTCCCGCTGCTCGGCAACGGGACGGCGAACGGCGCGGCGGCGAACGGCGCGGCGCCGGGCGGCGGCGGGGTGCTGCACCTCACCGTCAGCGGCGAGGGCGCCGAACTGCCGATGCACCGGCAGTTCCCCCTCCGGGACGGCAGCGACCCGGTGGAGCAGATCCGGGACCTGGAGGCGTCCACCTACCTCAAGCCGGGCACCTCGCCCCGGGAGGTCACCGTCCGGCTGTCCGGCCCGTCCGAGAACGGCCAGGACTGGGACTACCGGGTCACCACCCGCTCCGACCGCAGCCGCGAGCTGATGCTGCGCCACCGCAGGCCCGAGGAGGAGCCGGTGGTGGAGCAGGAGCAGGGGCAGGAGCAGGGGCAGGTACAGGAGCAGGCCCCGCAGCAGGAGCAGGCGGACGTGCAGGTGCAGGCGTCGGAGCAGGCGGACGTGCGGGGCGGTGGCGGCAGCTCCCGGGCCGACGCCGTCGCGGCCCGCGTCGCGGCGCTGCGCGCGTTCGTCGGGGGCCTGGGGACGCCGCCGGAGGTGTCCGCCTGACCGCACCGCGAGGAGACGGCCGCCTGACCCGGACCCGAGCCCCGGCCCGGGTCCGGCGGCCGTTCCGGCCCGTCGGGCCGCCGTTCCGGCAGGCCCGGTGGCATGCACCGGATAACGACCGGATAGCCTCCCTGACCGGACAAGGCACCACGGTGGGGGGTACACGGTGAAATTCCGGCTGCTCGGGGCGGTGGCCGCAGACGGCGCCGAGGGCGAGCTGCGGCTCGGACCGGAGAAGCGGCGCAGCCTGCTCGCGCTCCTGCTGCTGCGCCGCAACCGCGCGGTGTCCGTCGCCCAGCTCACCGAGGCGCTCTGGGTCGACGAACCGCCCGCCAACGCCCGCACCGTCGTGCAGAGCCACGTCTCCCGGCTGCGCGCCCTGCTCGCCGAGGCCGGAGCCGACCGGCACGGCGTCCGGCTCACCACCGCGGGCGACGCCTACACCCTGCGCCTGCCCGAAGGGCTGCTCGACGTCGAGCAGTTCGACGCCCTGGTGGCCGCCGCCCGCACCGAGCGGCGCTCCACCGAGGTGGTCGGCGCCCTCGAACACGCCCTCGGCCTGTGGCGCGGCCCCGCCCTCACCGGCACCGTCCCCAGCACCTCGCTGGAAGCCTGGCGGCAGACCCTGGAGGAGAACCGGCTCGCCGCCGTCGAGAGCCTCGCCGACCACCTCCAGCGGCTCGGCGAGCCCGCCCGCGCCGCCGAACTGCTGCGCGCCGAGACGGTCGCCCACCCGCTGCGCGAGTCCCTGGTCTCCGCGCTGATGCTCGCCCTGTTCCGGGCCGGCCGGCAGTCCGACGCCATCACCTGGTACCACCGCACCCGGGACTCCCTCGCCGACCGCCTCGGCGTCGACCCCGGCCGGGCCCTGAACGCCGCGTACGAGCGCATCCTGCGCGGCGAGGGTGCGCCCGGCGGCCCGGACGCCGGGTCGGACACCGGTCCGGACGCCGGGTCGGGCGCCGGGTCGGGCGCCGGTCCGGACATCAGGTCGGACGCCGCCGCTGTGGACACCGCGTCTGCCTCCGCGTCCGGGACCGCCCCCGCCGGTGCGCCGGGCGTCCCCGGGCCGCGCACCCGGTCGCGGTCGGCCGCCCCCGTGCTCACGCTCGCCGCGCCCGTCGAGGCCGCGGACCGGGCCGCCGCGCTGCCCGCCGTCGACCTGCTGCCCCGCCCGCCGCGCGGCTTCTACGGCCGCTCCGCCGAACTCGCCGCCCTCGGTGACGCGCTGCGCCCCGGGCCGGACGGCGCGATCGCCCTGGTCACCGGCCCCGCCGGGGTCGGCAAGACCGCGCTCGCGCTGGACTGGGCGCACCGGCACGGCCACCGTTTCCCCGACGGGGTGCTGTTCGCCGACCTCGGCGGGTTCAGCGACCGTCCCGACCGCGAACTCGGCGACGTACTGGCCGAGTTCCTCGCCGCCCTCGGTACCGCCCACGAGGACCTGCCGCCCACCCTGGCCGGCCGCGCCGCCCTCTACCGGCGCGCCACCGCCGACCGCCGGCTGCTGGTGGTGGTCGACAACGCCCGCGAGTCCGAGCAGGTCCGCCCGCTGCTCCCGGCCGGCACCGACTCCGCCGCCCTGGTCACCAGCCGGCACCGGATGCTCGGCCTGGTCGCCTCCGAACTCGCCCGCCCCGTCCCGCTGTCCGTGCTGCGCCCCGAGGAGTCAGCGGCCCTGCTGGCCCGGGTGCTCGGCCCGTCCCGGATCGCCGCCGAACCCGAGGCCGCCCGCGAACTCGCCGACCTGTGCGACGGGTTGCCGCTCGCGCTGCGGATCGCCGCCGCCAAGGCCGCCGCCGACCCGCGCCGGGGCCTGGCCGCCGTCACCGAGCAACTGCGCCACGAACAGCGCCGGTTGAGCCACCTGGCGGCCGAGGAGATCAGCGTCACCAGCGCCCTGCGGATCTCCTGCGAACAGCTCCCGCCCACCGCCGCCCGGCTGTTCCGCACCCTGGGCCTGCACCCCGGCCCGATGGTCGACCCCTACGCCGCCGCCGCCCTCGTTGACCTCGAACACCCGGACGCCGCGCGGGCGTTGGAGCAGCTCGCGGCCACCCACCTGATCACCGAGACCGGCGCCGAGCAGTACACCCTGCACGACCTGGTCTGGCTGTACGCCCGCCAACTCGCCGCCGAGACCGACCGCGCCGAGCAGCGCACCGCCCGGGCCCGGCTCGCCGACCAGTACCTGTACACCGGCCTGGCCGCCGCGCAGTGCGCCGAACCCGGCAGCAAGCCCTGCTGCGAACCGCCCGCCGCCAGCCACCGCCCGCGCGCCGTACCCGAGTTCACCGCCGTCGAGGACGCCCTGCACTGGCTCGGCGCGCACCGCGAGACGCTCGCCGAGGTGATCGCCACCGCCGGCCCCGAACGCGCCTGGCGGCTGGTGCTCACCCAGTGGCCGCTGATCCTGCGCCGGGTCCGCGACGGCTGGGTGCCGCAGCTCCAACTCGCCCTGGAGGCCACCGTGGAGACCGGCCACCTGGACGGCGAGAGCCAGGTCCGGGCGCTGCTCGGCTGGGTGCTGGTCTCCAACCGCCGCCTGCACGAGGCCGCCGCCTGCCTCACCCCCGCCGCCGAACTCGCCGCCCGGGCCGGCAACCAGGTCGGCCGGGCGATCGCGCTGATCAACCTGGCCGCCGTCCACTCCGAACTCGCCGACCACACCGCCGCCGGAGCCGGACTCGCCCAGGCCCTGGAGATCGCGCTGGCCGCCGACCACCCGCACACCGTCGCCCTCGCCCTCCAGCACCTCGCCCGCCACCACCTGGACGCCGGACGCCCCCGCCCCGCCCTCGACCACGCCCTGCACGGCATCTCGCTGAGCACCGGCGAACGGCCCGGCCCGCGCCGCGTCCTGCTGCACACCGCCGCCGGCGAGGCACTCTCCGCGCTCGGCCGCCACCCCGAGGCCCGGGCCCGGCTCGGTGCCGCTCTCACCGAGGCCGAACAGGTCGGCCACGACGAGGCCACCGCCGAGGTCCTGCGCGCCCTCGCCCGCGCCGAGGACGCCGCCGGACACGCCCACGCCGCCACCGCCCACCGCCGCCGGGCCGACCTGCTGTCGCCCGTCTGACCGGCCGTCAGCCACCGCCGTCCGCGGCGTGTTCCGCGTCACCTCCGGCCGTGGCAGCGGAACGTTAACCAGGCGCAGCCGAAAGGCAAACGCCCCCCGGCAGGATGGCGGCACGGCAGTGCGGACCCGCCCGGCCGGCCCCAGGCGCGCGCACGGCTCCGGACCCGCCCCGCCCCCCGGACCGGCCCGGCACCCTCCGCCCGCCGGAACGGACCGCGCCGACCCGCAGCGGCGCGCGGTCCGCGGACACGGGAGACCTGAAGACCCTGGAGGGGCGCGGTGGCGGGCGAGACGGTGCAGATCGACCTCGACGAGGTGCAGGCGGCGGCCACGGCCATCGCCGGACTGCTCGACGAACTGAACGGGCCGGTGAACCAGCTGGAGGCCGAGGTCAAGCAGGTCCAGGACGCGGTGTACGGCACCGACCTGCTCGGCAAGGCCCTGGTCGGCGACAGCTCCGCCGTCGGCGGCCTCGGCGCCCACCAGACCCAGGTCCTGGAGGGCATCAAGGCGTTCCTGCAGAACGCCGCCGCCGTCGCCGCCAACCTCCGGACCATGGCCGCCCGCCACCAGAGCATCGACGAGGAGCACGCCGCCGACCTGCGCCGGATCACCACCACCGGCGGCGGCGACGGCGGTACGGGGAGCGGCGGTACGGGCGGCGGGGGCGCGGGCGGGACGGTGCCGCTCCCCGTCACCGCGCCGCCGTCCGGGCCGCCGTCCGGGCCGCCGTCCGGGCCGGTGCCCGCCGCCGTACCCGAGCCCGGGCCCGCGCCCGAGACCGCGCCCGGCATCGGGTACCACGACCCGACCGCACCCGACCTCGACTACAACAAGCCCGTCCCGCACCCCGAGGTCCACCCGGGCGGCGGAGGCGGCCGGCTCAACTACATCTGACGCCCCGTCTCCGTCTCCGTCATCCGGCCCTGCCGCGCCCCGCCCTGCCGCTCCGCGCCCGCCGCCTCCCCGACCGTCCCCGAGAGAGCCGCCCGCCATGATCCAGCTGCCCGCCGAACTCGCCGACGTGCTCAAGACCGTCCAGAGCAACGAGAACGGCAAGGACATCTTCTTCCCCGACGGCAACGAGGACCTGCTCGCGGACCTCGCCGCCTCCTGGGACCGGTGGAACGAGGCCGCCGACGGCCACGTGCAGGCGATCGTCCAGGCCGCCCAGCGGGCGATGGCCAGCATGTCCGGGCCGGCCGCCGACAGCTTCGCGCAGTACCTGCGGAAGTTCGCCTCCGGGGCCGGTTCGCACGTCGCCACCACGCTCCAGGCCGGGCAGGCGATCGCCCTGACCCTGCACGGCGCGGCCCAGGCGGTGACCGGCACCAAGAACGAGATGATCCGCGAACTCCAGTACGCCAAGGAGTACATGGCGGCCCACCCGGCGGGCAAGAAGAGCGACATCGCCCAGTCCGAGGGCGTCAAGCAGGCCGCCGCCGTCTACCACCAGTACATCGGGCAGGTCGGCAACGGCGTCGACACCATGCTCCGGCAGAGCGCCGGCCACATCGCCGAGATGACCGGCATGGCCAGGACCTGCGCCCTGAACGGCAGCGGCGGCGGCCCCGGGACGGGCGGCCCCGGCGGGAGCGGCGGCCCCGGCACCGGGCTGGACGGGATCACCCCGCCGCCCGGCGGCGACGGCGCGGACGGGGCGGGCGGCTCGGGCAGCGGCCCGGACGGCGGCGGCTTCGGCTCCGGGGCGGGCGGCGGCGCGGGTGGCGGCGCGGGCGGGACGGGCAGCGGCCCCGGCGGTCTCGGGGGCCTCGGGGGTCTCGGCGGGGGGAAGACGTCCAAGATCCAGCCGTTCACACCGCTCACCCCCGGCGTCCCCGACCTCACTTCCGGCAGCGACGGCCTGCCGGTCTACTCCTCCCGCCCGCTCAGTCCCAGTGGGGGCCTGAGCCTGGCCGGACTGTCCGGGCCGGACCCGGGCGGCGCGCTCGGCGGGGGCTCCGGCTCCGGCGCGCTGTCCCCGTTCGGCGGGACCGGGTCCGGGGCGGGGGCCGGGGCGTTCGGCCTCGGCGGTGGCGGTGGCGCCCTGGCGGGTGGGACCGTCGGCGCAGCCGCCAACGGCCTCGGCGGAGCCGCCTCCGCCGTCGGCCGCGCCGGGGCCGGACTCCTCTCCGCCGCCGGGTCCGGACGTGGGGCCGGACCCGGCGGCACCGCGGGCGGCGCGCACGGCCCCGGCGGCACGGGCGGCGGACGCGGCGGCGCGGGCAAGGACGGCAAGAAGGGCAACCGCTTCCTCAGCCCGACCCGCTTCGGCGCCGAGTCCGAGGACGGGGAACGGCCCCAGGGCGACAGCGGCATCCTCGGCCAGGCCGCCGAGACCGACCCCCGCGACCGAAAGTGGCAACTGGCCCGCCGCCGGTGGCTCGACGACGCCCGCGCCGAAGGCGCTTTCGCCGTCCCCGAGACCGAGGCCGCCCCGGCCGAGACCCCCGTCACCCCCGCCAGCGAGAGCGACGCACTCGCCCTGCTCACCGGAGTCCTGCGCGGCACCGACGACGCCGCGGGCGACGACCCGGACGTCCTCGCGGACGGCACCACGACGACCGCCGACGCCACCAAGGGCCGGGACGCCACCACCACCGCCCCGGCCACCGACCGCGACGACGCCTACCTCGACCGCGCCCGCTCCGCCGCCGCCCGCCGCGGCCACCCCGACGCACCGGACGCACCGGACGCACCGGCCGTGCCGGACGCACCGGCCGCCACGCGCCCGGCCACCGCGGCGGCCAAGCCCGCACCCATCCGGGAGGAAGGCGGCTACCAGGTCCCCAGCCCCTTCCTGCGCGCCGCGCTCACCCGCCTCGCCGTCCCGACCGCCGACTGAACCAGGAGAGGAACCCATGACCACCGACGAGCCCGCCTGGTTCACCACCCCGGCCCACACCATCCGCCGCCACCCCGCCGACCCTGTCCCCGCCCGGTTCGGCCTGCCCGACGGCGTGGAACCGGCCCGGACGGGGACGGCGCTGCCCGAGGGCGTGGAGCACGCCCGGACCGGAACGGTCCTGCCCGAGGGCGTCATCCCGGCGTACTCGGCGCGGACGGCTCCGGAGGCGGGAGTCCCGGCGGAGTTCGGCGACGGCACCACGCCCGCGTACTCGGCGCGGATGGTGCCGAAGGCGGGGATACCGGCGGAGTCCGTCGAGGGTACGACTCCCGCGTACCGGGTCGGGGGGCTCGCCACGGCCGGGGTGCCGGCGGAGGGTGCCGGGACGGTGGACGCGGTGTTGAAGCAGGGGGCCGGGGTGCCGGCCGGTGCGGCGTTGACGCCCCGTCGGCAGACGGCCGCCCCGGCCGCCCCGGCGGCGCGGGCCGGGGGCACCGGGAACGCCGGCGCGGGCTTCCGGGTGGACCCCGGGCAGTACCTGGCGGCGGTCTCGCCGCTGCTCGCGGCGTCCGAGCAGGTGGCTGCGCTGAGCAGCGCGCTGGGCGGTTACCTGCCGTCGCTGGAGGCGCAGGACCCGTGGGGGAAGGACGACTCGGGCAAGAAGTTCGCGGAGGGCGAGAAGGGCTACCTGAAGTACAGCCACGACACCCTGGCCGTCCTCAAGGAGCTCTCCGGCGACCTCAGGAACATCGCGGACGGCCTGAAGTCCATGGGCGAGAACTACCAGGACGCCGACGCCGCCATCACCTCCGGTTTCGGCGGCCGGGACCAGGGCGGCGCGCCGCTCCCCCCGCCGCCGTCCGCGCCCGGTAACCCCGTGCACGTCCCGATGACGCCGCACCTCACCCAGAGCGGAAGGCACTGACCCACGATGGCTGTCGAACTCCCGGAGCCCCTCCAGTGGGTGCTCCTGCTGCTCGCGGGCTGCCGCTGGCCGGAAGCCGACGAGGACCAGCTCCGCGACATGGCCGAGCACTGCCGCAGGACCGCCGAGGGGCTCAAGGACGCCGCACGGGGCGCGGACACCGCGATCAAACGCTCCCTGGACGGCCAACAGGGCAACGCCGCCCAGTCGTTGGGCACCTACTGGGTCAACTTCTCGGTCGGCAAGGGCACCGAGAACGACCCCGGTCGGCTGGGCGGCACGGTCAACGCGCTGAACGGCATGGGCGACATGCTGGAGCAGATGGCCAACTCGGCGGAGACCGCGAAGATCCAGATCGTCGTCCAACTCGGCATCCTGGCCTTCGAGATCGCCACCGCCGAGGCGGAGTCCGTGGTCACCGCCGGAGCCTCGATGCTCCAGGTGCCGGTGATGGTCCAGACCCAGCGGCAGATCGTCATGGGCATCCTGAAGAAGCTCGCCGTCGAGATGGTCAAGATGGCGGCCAAGCAGGCCGCCCAGATGGCCGCCATCAACCTGCTCGCCCAGGGCATCGAACTCGCCGAGGGCCACCGCAAGAGCATCGACATGAAGGAGGTCGGCCAGAACGCCCTCGGCGGCGCGATCGGCGGCGCCACCGGGCACCTGCTAGGCGCGGGCATCGGCGGCATCGGCAAGAAGCTCGGCATGGAGGCCGCACTGGGCTCCACCGTCGGCAAGATGGGCACCGGCGCGGCGGTCGGCGTCGGCGCCGACGCCCTCACCCAGCTGATCACCACCGGCGAGGTCGACGGCTCCTCCCTGCTCGGCTCCGGCCTGTCCGGCGGCGCGGGCGCCGGCCTGCACGCGGCCGGAGCCGCCGCCAGGGCCCACGGCAACGCCCCCAAGCCGGGCGAGGGCCCGCACCTCGACATCCCCGGCCCCGCCGCCCCCGGCACCGGCGGACGCCAGGACGGCCCGCCGCCGTCCTTCGTCAAGCCCGACTCCGCCGGTGGCGGCGAGAACAGCTACCACGGCCCGGAGGGCAACGGGAGCACCGGTTCGACCGAGACGGGTTCCGGCAGCGGCAGTAACGTCGGTCCCGGCAGCGGCACGGGCACCGGCAGCGGAAAGCCCGGCGACCTCGCCCCGTTCGGCTCCGGCCGCACCGACACACCCCCGCCGTCGTACGCCGAGGCGACCGGCAGCCACACCGCCCCGCCGCCGTCCCGCCACGAGGCGACGGCCGGCACCGGCAGCACGGGCAGCACGGGCAGCCACGACACGCCCGGCGGCTCGGGTAGCCACGACGTTTCCCCGCCGCCGTCGTACGCCGAGGTGGCGGGTGGTGCGGGTCGTCACGACGCGTCGCCGCCGTCGCACGCCGACACGGCGGGCGGCTCGGGCAGCCACGACGCGCCCAGTGGTTCCGGCCGTGCCGGTGACGTGCTCCCGCCGTCCCACGGCGGGGCGACGGGTGGGCACGACGGCCCGTCCGGCCACGAGTCGGGCGGTTCGCACGGAGCGGCACCGTCCTCGTCCCCGTCCCAGCCGAGCGTCCGTCCGGATGTCCAGCCCGTCCACGGGACGGACGCCGCGCAGGGCGGCTCGCCGGAGCACGCGTCCCCGTCAGGCGGTCGGCAGGAGGGCGTCCCTTCACGGGAGTCGGACGCGCCCCGGCCCGTCTCCGCGCCCGCCGCCGCCCCCGCTGCCACCTCGGGTGGCGGTGCGGGCGCGGTGCCCAACCTCGCGGGGGCCGCGCACATCGACGCCGGGTCCCGGTTGGCGGGTGCCGGAGCGACGGCGGTCCGACCGGCGCAGCCGGACGCGGCGACGGGGGCGGGGTACCCGGGTGCCGACGCGGCGCCTCCGACGGGGGCCGGTGCGCAGTCCGGTCCGGCGCAGGTGCCGATGACGGGCGGCCTCGGAACCGTCCCGACGGATGCCGGTCACACCGGCGGCGGTGGCGGCCACCAGCCGTCGCGCCCGACCGCACCGGGCCCCGTCCGTCCGGAGCCGTCCGCCCGCCCGTCCGGCCCGTCCGGTGCCACGGAACGCCCGGTCGGCGGTTCGATCCGCCCGGACGCGGGACGCCCCGACCGCCCGTCCGCCGACCACTCGCACGCCGACCACACCGACCACGCCGACTACACCGACCACGCCGGCCCCACCCCGAAGCCGGAGGCCGTCCGTCCGGCGGACGCGGACCGGCTGCGACGGGAGTTGCCCGGCATGTCGCCGCGCGAGCGAGCCCAGGAGATCGCCAACCTCAGCCCGGAGAACCGGCGTTGGCTGGCGCGTGACCCGCGGACCGTGGACGCGCTGCGCGACGGGCTGCCGCCGCACGAGTTCGCCCGGACGGCGTCCGAGCTGATCGTGCACGTCGATCCGCGGGCCGAGCGGGCCGCGTCCGCGCGGCTGGAGGCGCAGCAGCAGGTCGCCCGGATGCTCCGGGACCCGGACACCGCCGCGCGGTTGCTGAAGAACGGCGCGGACGTGGTGATCGTGCCGAAGGACGTCCGGATGACCGACGTGCCGAGCCTGCACGAGCTGCGCACGGTGCGGAACGACTCCGAGGCGGCGGCCGGCCGGGCGTACGACGACATGCGCGGTTCGGGCGGGCGGCACGCGGCCGTCACCGAGGAGAACCTGCTCGGCGAGGACACCTCGATCGGGCACGGCGGCCACTACGAGGACGGGTACTCCACCACCACCCACGAGTTCAGCCACACCCTGCACCGGCACGGCCTCGACGAGGCCGGGCAGCGGCTGATCACCGAGACCTTCCGCAGGAAGGATGCGGACCCGGACGCGGTCTGGCCGGACGGCCCGCGCCACGGCGCGAACGGGGAGAAGAACTACTCCGCCCGGGACGAGCAGGAGTACTTCGCCCAGCTCACCAACGCCTACCTGGGCACCAACCACGGCACTGACCCGTACACCGGCGCGCCGCGCAACAACGGCGCGGACTGGGTGCGGCGCAACGAGCCGGAGATGCTGCCGCTGCTGGAGAAGCTGTACGGCCCGGCCCCGGACCGGCAGGGCGGGGCCAACCCGGTGCACGCCACCGCCGCCGAGAACGACATGTACGCGGGCCTGCGCGAGTTCACGGCCCACGTCGAGGGCAACGACGCCAGCACCGCCGAACCGCACCCGCAGCCGCACCCCGAGCCGCACCCGCACCCGCACCCGGACCCCGAGCCGCACCCGCGTCCGCACCCGGACCCCGAGCCGCACCCGCGTCCGGAAGCACCGGCGCGGTCGCACCCGCAGCCGGACGGGGCCCCGCGCCCCCGGGCCGCCGACGGCGAGCTGCCCGCGCCGCCGCCCGAGCAGCCGAGGCCGAGACCGACGGTCAAGCCGCTGCACGAGGCGCCCACCGCCGCCGAGTTGGCGTTCCTGCACGCCCACCCGAGCGGTGTGGCGCTGGTGATCCCGCCGACCAGGAGCGCGTTCGACCTCGGCGTGAACCGGCTGGCCGACAAGTTCCGCAGGACCCCGGACGACCCGCGGCTGGAGCTCGTCAACTCGCACCTCCCGGTGGCGTCCCCGGGCGGGAACGGCTCGGTGACGCCGGGGGCGAACGGCAAGCCGGACGTCCGGTACAGCCGCAAGGACCACGCGCTGAAGGTGCAGCAGGACCCGCTGACCTTCACGACCGTGTACAAGGAGTTCAACCCCTCGACGGTCCCCGTCCTCCGGGAGCACGTGCCGAACTCCATGGTGATGCCGGGCAACCAGGTCCTCGCGGCTGGCAGCCGGCTCGACTACCGGACCGAGAGCCACCACGCGCAGCAGGACGTCCGCCGCAACATCTTGGAACGGCAGGCGTACCAGGACGCGCGGACCTCGTGGCGGCCGGTGCCCGAGGCCCGGGTCGCCGACCGGCTCTCGGGGTCGCCCTCCGCGCTGGACGGCGTGCAGCGGCTGCTCCAGGACCACGGCGGCATCGTGCTGGGCGAGAAGCACGGCGACACGGCCAGCTGGGGCTTCCTCCACGACAACATGGCGGCGCTGAAGGCGGCGGGCGTCGAGACCCTCTACCTGGAGGCGCTGCGCGACGAGTCCGCGCAGCACCTGCTGGACGCCTACCTGCACGGCCCGGCCGACGCCCCGATGCCCCACAACCTCGACCGGATGGTCGCCGCCTACGACGACAGGTGGAACAGCGGCGACGGCTCCGCCGGGGCGAACCAGAACGGCGGCAAGCTCCGCCGGACGCTGGAGGCCGCGAAGGCGCACGGCGTCGACGTCCGGGCGGTGGACGGGTACCCGGCGTCGGCGGACACCCAGAGCTCCGACGCGGCGAAGGAGAACCGCGCCCGGATGCTCAACTCGTACATGCGGCACACCATCGACACCCACCAGCGCCCGAACAAGTACCTGCTGGTCACCGGCCTCGCCCACGCCTACGACCACCCGGTCGGCAGCGGCGCCCCGATCCACGGCGTGGCCGACATGCTGGGCGTCCCCCGGGTGAAGCTGACCGACCCGTCCGGGGAACTGGCCGCCTACCGGACACCGCCCGGCGAACTCCGGCTGAGCCCGCTCGACCCGACGCCAACAACGACTCCGACACCGACTCCGACACCGGCGACCGGGCACCAGCCCGCCGCCGACCAGCACGCCACCACCCAGCCCGCGGACCTGGCCGCCGCACCGCCCCCGCCGCCCCCCGCGGCGTCGCACCCGTCCCCGCCGTCCCCGCCGCCGCCCCCGCCGACCGGCACCGCGCGGTCGGCCAAGCGCGCGCTGCCCGACGACTCGGCGCCGCCCTACGATCCCACCCCGCCCACCGAATCCGCGCCCCGCACCGAGCCCACCTCGCCCACCGAGCCCACCCCGCCTGTCGAACCCCCGGCGAAGCGCCGCCGCACTCCCGCGTACGAGAACGACCCGGCGGTGCTGGCAGGGCGCGGCTTCCGGGCGGTCGGGCCCGAGCACCCGCTCGCGCACGAGCTGGTGGACTACCTGGGCGGCGAGCCGAAGCTGCACCCGCCGATGAGCAACACGCTGCTGCAGAAGGTGAATCCGCACGAGGCGCCGGTCCACCAGAGCCCGGACGCGCCCCGGCCGGGCCGGGACCTGAACGCCTGCCTGGAGAACGTCGAGGCGTACCGGGACACCCACTTCGGGCGGCCCCGGGTCTCCGGGCAGACCCTGCACGGCGAGGTCGAGCACGCGGGTGGCGACGCGCTGTGGAAGCGGCACGACGCCCCGGCCCGTTTCGGTGAAGGGCCGGGCGCCGTCAAGGAGTTGACGGCTCGGGTGGAGGCCGGCGGCCCGGGCAGCTTCGCCACCGTGATCGGTGCCGGCCCGCACGGCGACGGCCACGCCGTCGCGCTGGTCCACGACCGCGACGGCACCCTGCGCTGGGCCGACCTGACCGACCGCCGGGTCAGCACCGCCGACGGGCGGCTCCCCGGGGGCTTCGGCGAGGACTGGACGCTCTGGGCCTCCGTCGCCGGCCCGCACGAGCAGAACCTCTCCGGCCCGCACGACCCGGCCTTCATGGACCGCTTCGGCACCCTGACCGCCCACGGTACCGACCCGTCCGACGGCATCGGCGTCAGCCACACCGCGCCCGCGGGGGCCGCCACCGCGGGGACGTTCTCGCCGCTGCCCAAGCTGCCGAAGCCGCCCTTGACGCTGAAGTTCCGGGGCCAGTACGACCAGGAGGTGCGGAGCCGGAAGAACGCCGACCAGGACCTGGACCGCGCCGCCGACGACCTGCGGGACCTGATGACGCGGGACCACGTCGACCACCACCGCGGCCGGCGCGTCGGCGACGTGATCGAGCTCGGCCCCGCGGGCGACCCCGACGTCACCTTCGACGTGCGCACCCGGGAGTTCTCCTCCAAGCTCGACCCGACCACGCTCAGCGACCGCTATCCGGGGGTCGCCGGTCCGGCCCGCAGACTGCTGGAGAACGGTCTGCGGCGCAGCGGCGGGACCGTCACGAACGGGCACCTCCTCGGCGACTCCGAGTTCCTGGCCGCGTACGGGGCGCAGGACCCGGCCACCCGGGGGTACTGGCACGAGCAGGACACCCGCCTGGAGGAACTGGACGCCCTGGCCGCGGACCTGGCGGCCCGCCGGCACTCCGGTCGGCCCGCCCCGGACGCCGTGGGCCAGTTGCTGACCCCCCAGGCGGACGCCGTCCGGCACGCGCAGGACCTGCTCGGGCAGCACCAGGGCTTCGTGCTCGGCGAGAAGCACGGCGACCCCGCGACCTGGACCTTCCTCCGCGACAACATGGCGGCCCTGCACGCCAACGAGGTCAGGACGGTGTACCTGGAGCAGTTCCGGGACGACGCCTTCCAGCGCGAGCTGGACGACTACCTGGCGGGGGACGGCACCAGGAGCGCGCTGTTCGAGCAGATCGTCCGGCGCCAGAGCGGCCGCAACGCCGACGCCGTCCTGGACGTCCTCGAGCAGGCCAGGGTCAACGCCGTCGACGTCCGGCTGATCGACGGCTACCCGGCCCGCAAGCCGAAGGACCCCGTCCCGCCGGGGCTCCCGGTGGACCCCAACCTGTACCAGCGGGCCCGCCGGATGAACGCCTACGCGCACGAGGTGATCAACACCCACCGGGAGGAGCGGGGAACCGCGGGCCGGTACCTGGTCGTGGTCGGCGCGCACCACGTCGGCACCCATCCGGCACCGCCCGGCAGGCCGCCGGCCCCCGGCATCGCGGACACCCTGGGCATCCCCGGAGTCCGCTTCCGTCCCGGCCCGGACGGGCTGGCGGCCCCGGACCCGTTCCTGTCCATGGAGCCGGTCCAGTAGCCCGGTGCCGCCCGTCCCGGCCCGTTCTGCCCGTCCGGCCCGTTCTGCCCGTCCGGCCCGTTCTGCCCGGCTTGCCCGTCCCCGTCCCCGGGCCGTCCTCGGACGGGACGGGGACGTCATTGACAGGCCGTCAGCGCGGTCGGTCTAATGCTGCTTCGCCGAATGACCAGCTCACCGGGGGAGCCGTCGTGGGACGTTCCAGGATCGACGCAATGTTCGAGCGCGACCGGGCCGCCGGCGGGGCGGGCATCGTGCTCGAGGAGGTGTCCGGAGGGCGCGCGGTGGCGCGGATGAAGGTCACCGAGGAGATGGCCAACGCGCACGGCATCGGGCACGGCGGGTACGTGTTCCTGCTCGCCGACGCCGCCTTCTCCTACGCCTGCAACAGCTACGGGCCGGTCGCGCTCGCCCAGGGCGCGCAGATCAGCTTCCTGGCCCCGGCGCAGCTCGGCGACGAGCTGGTGGCGGAGGCCGTGGAGCGGACCCTGGCGGGCCGGCAGGGCGTCTACGACGTCACGGTGCGGACCGCCGCGGGCGCGGTGGTCGCCGAGTTCCGGGGCCAGAGCGTGCTGGTCGCCGGGGTGCCGCACAGCAGCTGAGCCGCCGGGGCCCGCGGGCGCGGGCGGCCCCCGTGGACGGCCCCGGCGGGGCGCAGGGGCCCTCACCGGGCGGCCCGCCCCGCTGTGCGGCCGGTGTAACCGCGGGCCGTGCGCCGCGGAGACAGCCGCGAAACGCGCCCTTCCTACAGTCGCCGCAGGCAGGTGCAGGTCGAACGGAAGGGCTCCCGTGGCCGGACAGGTGGCGCAGGACGCAGCGAAGCCGCAGCGACCGGGGACCGGACAGGTCAGGTCGGTCTGCTCCTACTGCGGGGTGGGCTGCGGCCTGCTCCTGGACGTCGGCACCGGCCCGGACGGCCGCCGCACCGTGCGGAAGGTCTCCGGCGACCCGGACCACCCGGCGAACCGGGGCCGGCTGTGCACCAAGGGCGCGACCACCGCGGACCTGCTGGCCGCGCCCGGACGCCTGACCACCGCCCTGGTGCGCACCGTCCGCGGCGAGGACCCGGTGCCGACGCCGGTTGCCGACGCGATCGCCGCCACCGGGCGGCGGTTGCGGGCAATCGTGGACGAGCACGGGCCGGACGCGTTCGCGCTGTACGTGTCGGGCCAGCTGAGCCTGGAGGCCCAGTACCTGGCCAACAAGCTCGCCAAGGG
The DNA here is from genome assembly GCF_044769485.1 of Kitasatospora sp. NPDC090308. Taxonomy (NCBI): domain Bacteria; kingdom Bacillati; phylum Actinomycetota; class Actinomycetes; order Kitasatosporales; family Streptomycetaceae; genus Kitasatospora; species Kitasatospora sp. NPDC090308. The sequence continues at coordinate 164,989 of NZ_JBIVXY010000003.1, forward strand.
GTACGTCCGGACCAACCAGATCGAGTCCAACTCCCGCCTGTGCATGGCCAGCGCGGGCACCGGCTACAAGCTGTCGCTGGGCGCGGACGGCCCGCCCGGCTCGTACCGGGACCTCGACCTGGCGGACGTGTTCCTGGTGATCGGCTCCAACACGGCCGACTGCCACCCGATCCTGTTCCTGCGGATGATGGACCGGGTCAAGGCGGGCGCCAAGCTGATCGTGGTCGACCCCCGGCGCACCGCCACCGCCGCCAAGGCCGACCTGTTCCTGCAACTGCGCCCCGGCACCGACCTGGCCCTGCTGAACGGCCTGCTGCACCTGCTGCACGCGGACGGGCACACCGACCCGGAGTTCATCGCCCGGCACACCGAGGGCTGGGAGGCGATGCCGGAACTCCTCGCCGACTACCCGCCGCACCGGGTCGCCGAACTCACCGGCCTGGCCGAGTCCGACATCCGCCGGGCCGCCGAACTCATAGGCGAGGCAGGGGAGTTCACCAGCCTGTGGACGATGGGGCTGAACCAGTCCACGCACGGCACCTGGAACACCAACGCGCTGGTCAACCTGCACCTGGCCACCGGCACCATCTGCCGCCCCGGCAGCGGCCCGTTCTCGCTGACCGGCCAGCCCAACGCCATGGGCGGCCGCGAGATGGGCTACATGGGCCCCGGGCTGCCCGGCCAGCGCTCCGTCCTCGCCGCCGCCGACCGGGAGTTCACCGAGCGGCTGTGGGACCTGCCGCCGGGCACGCTGCGCGCCGACGGCGTCGGCAGGGGCACCGTCGAGATGTTCCGGAGGATGGCCGACGGCGAGATCAAGGCGTGCTGGATCATCTGCACCAACCCGGTCGCCTCGGTCGGCAACCGGCGCACCGTCATCGAGGGCCTGGAACGGGCCGAACTCGTCGTCACCCAGGACGTGTTCACCGACACCGAGACCAACGCCTACGCCGACGTGGTGCTCCCGGCCGCGCTGTGGACCGAGACCGAGGGCGTGCTGATCAACAGCGAGCGCAACCTCACCCTGGCCCGCCCCGCCGCCGACCCGCCCGGCGAGGCGCTCCCGGACTGGCGGATCATCGCCGAGGTCGCCCGCGCCATGGGCTACTCCGAGGGCTTCGACTTCACCGACGCCGAGCAGGTCTTCGAGGAGCTCAAACGGGCCCACAACCCCGTCACCGGCTGGGACCTGCGCGGCGCCTCCTACCCCCGGCTGCGCGACACCCCCGTCCAGTGGCCCGCCGCCGACCCCGAGGGGCCCGACCGCAACCCGATCCGCTACCTGCGGCCCGACGGCACCCCGCGTTTCCCCACCCCCTCCGGCCGGGCCGCCTTCCACCCCCGCCCGCACCTCGACCCGGCCGAACTCCCGGACGACGACTACCCGTTCGTCCTGAACACCGGCCGCCTCCCGCACCAGTGGCACACCCTCACCAAGACCGCCAAGGTCGCCAAGCTCGCCAAGCTGAACCCGTCGCCGTTCGTCGAGATCCACCCCGAGGACGCCGCCGCGCTCGGCATCGGCGAGGGCGACGGCGTCGAGGTCTCCTCCCGGCGCGGCCGGGCCGTGCTGCCCGCCAAGGTCACCGACCGGGTGCAGCGGGGGAGCTGCTTCGCCCCGTTCCACTGGAACGACCTGTTCGGCGAGTACCTGTCGGTCAACGCCGTCACCTCCGACGCCGTCGACCCGCTCTCCTTCCAGCCCGAACTCAAGTACTGCGCGGTGGCGTTGACCAGGGTCCCGACGCCCGCCGTCACCGCGCCCGCGCCCGCGCCCGCGACCGCGCCCGTACCCGTGCCCGTGCCCGCGCCCGTGCCCGCCGTCCCGCTCGCCGTTCCGGTGGCCGCCCCCGGGTCCGCCGCCGCGGTGTTCGGGCTGGATGCCGCGCCCCCGCCGGTCCTCGCCGAGGGCGAACGCCGCTACCTGGCCGGCTTCCTGGCCGCCATCCCGACCGGACGGCCCGGCGTGCCGGTGCTCCCCGCCGACGCGCCGTTCGACCCCGGGCACGCCCAGTGGGTCAACGGCGCCCTGGCCGGCCTGTACTCGCGGGCCGCCGAACCCGCCCCGGCCGCGCCCGCCGCGCCGACCCGGCAGCTCATCGTGCTGTGGGCCTCGCAGACCGGCACCGCCGAGGAGTTCGCCACCACCGCCGTCGCCCGCCTCACCGCCGACGGCCACCCCGCCGCGCTGCACGCGATGGCCGACACCGACCCGGCCGCCCTGCCGGGCGACGCCGACCTGCTGCTGATCACCTCCACCTACGGCGACGGCGACGCCCCCGACAACGGCGCCGGCTTCTGGGACGCCCTCACCGCCGACCGCCCCGCCCGCCTCGACGGCCGCCGCTACGCCGTCCTCGCCTTCGGCGACTCCAACTACCAGGACTTCTGCGGCCACGGCCGCCGCCTCGACACCCGCCTCGCCGAACTCGGCGCCCACCGCCTCGCCCCGCGCGCCGACTGCGAACCCGACTACGAGCGCACCGCCGACGGCTGGCTCGACAGCGTCCTGACCGCCCTCGGCCAGGCCACCGCACCCGCCGTCCCCGCGGACCCTGCTCCCACCGCCCCCACCGCCCCCACCGCCCCCACCGTCACCACCGCGGCCCCCGCAGCCCCGCGCCGCAGCACCGTCCCCGTTCGGCTGGCCGGCAACCGCCTGCTCTCCGGGGCCGGTTCGGGCAAGGAGGTCCGCCGCTTCACCTTCGACACCGGCGAACTCGGCCTCCCGCTCGACTACGCGGCCGGCGACGCGCTCGCCGTCCACCCGGTCAACTCGCCCGCTCTGGTGGACGAATGGCTCTCCGTCACCGGCCTGTCCGGCGACAGCGCCGTCACCCTCCCCGGCCCCGGCGAGCTGCCGCTGCGCGAAGCGCTCGCCCGGCACCTCGACATCACCAGGGTCAGCCCCGCGCTGCTCCGCTTCACCGCCGAACGCACCCGCGACGAACGCGAGTTGCGCGCCCTGCTGCGCGCCGACAACACCGACGCGCTGGCCCGCTGGACGTGGGGCCGCCAGGCCGTGGACGTGGCCGCCGAGTTCGCCGTCCGGGCCTCGGCCCAGGAGTGGGCCGAGGTGTTCGGCAGGCTCCAGCCCCGCCAGTACTCGATCTGCTCCAGCCCGCTCACCGACCCCCACCAGGTCTCGCTCACCGTCTCGGTGGTCCGCTGGGACAGCCTCAAGGGCCGGCCGCGCGGCGGCGTCTGCTCCACCCACCTGGCCGACGCCGAACCCGGCGCCACCGTCCCCGTCCACCTCCAGCGCTCCCCGCACTTCCGCCCGCCCGCCGACCCCGCCACCCCCATGGTCATGGTCGGCCCCGGCACCGGCGTCGCCCCCTTCCTCGGCTTCCTGGACGACCGCCGCGCCCGCGGCCACCGGGCCCCCAACTGGCTGTTCTTCGGCGAGCAGCACGAGGCCACCGACTTCTACTACCGCGAGGAACTCGCCGCCCACCTCGCCGACGGCACCCTCACCCGCCTCGACACCGCCTTCTCCCGCGACCAGCGCGCCAAGGTCTACGTCCAGGACCGGATGCGCGAACACGGCCACCACCTCTGGTCCTGGCTCCAGGACGGCGCCCACTTCTACGTCTGCGGCGACGCCTCCCGGATGGCCAAGGACGTCGACCGCGCCCTGCGCGACCTCGCCACCACCCACGGCGGCCTCACCCCGGCCGACGCCGCCGCCTACGTCAAGTCCCTCGCCGCCGAGAAGCGCTACGTCCGCGACGTGTACTGAGCGAGGCCCGCGCCAGCTATTTGAACGCGTTCAGGAGTGCGGTAGCGTACGGGTCGGGCGCCGCCGAACCGTGGTGTTCGTCCCGGTATGCCCGCGTGCCGTCGGCGCGGCGGGCGCAGCACAGGCACGAGAGCGGGGGCGCAGCCATGCCCGGAAGCGGATTCGGTGAGTGGGTGGCGGAGTTCGAGGCGGAGCGGGCGCGCCGGGAGTGGATCGCCGATCCGGAGTGGGGGCACGGGGTGCGGCTGCCCGCGGTGGTGGCGCGCAGCCTGCAGAAGTTCCAAGTGGGGGAGAACGGGGACGGGGCCAACCTGCGGGCCAAGGCCGACCTGGCGGGGGACGCGGAGTACTCGGCGGCGGTGCGGCTGTTCGTCGCCGAGGAGCGCAACCACGCGCGGCTGCTGGCCGAGCTGCTGGGCGCGGCCGGCGTCCCGCTGCTGGACGGGCACTGGAGCGACGGGATCTTCGTCCGGGTGCGCCGACTGCTGGGCCTGCGCACCGAGTTGATGGTGCTGATGGTCGCCGAGCTGGTCGCCGTCGAGTACTACCGCAGCCTGCGGGACGGCCTCGCCGACCCGCTGGCCCGCGAGGTCACCGACCGGATCCTGCGCGACGAGCGCCGCCACATCCCGTTCCACGTCCGCCGGCTGCACCAGTCCGCCACCGAACTACCGCCCGCCGCCCGGCCGTTCATGAACCTCGTCTGGCTCCTGCTGGCGCTGGCCGGCGCCCTCTTCGTCGCCGTCGACCACGGCCCCGCCCTGCACGCCGTCCGGGCCTCCCGGACCCGCTTCCTGCTCGCGGTCACCCGGCACGCCTGGTCGGTCGGCGCCCGGATGACCGCCCGCCCCGGGCGGGTCGCGGCGGACCCGCTCACCGAGTAGGGCGGCCACCCGTCGGCGCTGCCGCCGGTGCGCCGCGCCCGGGCCGGGGCGGTCAGTGCGCGGGACGCTCGTCGATGACCTGGCGGAGCTTGCCGGTGCGGGGGTTGGTGACCAGCTCGCCGCGCGGCACCCATTCGACCCGGAGCGGGTGGATCGCGCCGATCGCGGTCTCGGAGACGTACGCGGGCCGGGCGTCCAGGACGGCCTGCCGCAGTGTCTCGGTGAAGGCGGCGGAGGGCGGGGCGTCGGTGGTGTGGCCGAGCCGGATGACCAGGCCGTCGCGGCCCTCCCAGCGGCGTTGGACGAACTGGAGGCCGGTGATGCGGTGGTCGGGATCGTGGGCGAGCAGCACGTCGCGGACGTCCTCGGTGGGCATGGTGACGATGCCGATCCGGGCGCCCTCGGTGGAGCGGCCGAGCAGCCGGAAGGTGCCGCGCTCGGTGTCCGTCCACTCGGCGCGGTCGCCCGCCGGGTAGCGCAGGATCGGCACCAGGGTGCGGAACAGGTTGGTGACCACCACCCGCCCGGGGACGCCGGGTTCGGTGATCGGCTCGCCGGTGGCGTCGTCGACGAGTTCGACCACCGTCCGGTTCGGGAAGGCCCGGTGGACCCGCAGGTCGTCCCCGGCCGGCACCGGCCCGGCCACCAGCCCGGCGTCCACCGAGGCGTAGCCGATCGAGGAGAGCGCGGCGTTCGGGAAGGCCGAACGCAGCAGCGGGCGAAGGTCGTTGAAGAGGATGTCGCCGCCGAACAGGATCAGTTCGACCTGCGGGGCGGGCCGGTCCTGCTTGAGCAGCGTCTCGGCGACGGCGGACAGCTTCATCGGCTCGCCCGCCAGCACGTCGACGCCGAAGGAGTGGATCAGGTCGGCGACGTACTCGTCCGGCGCGGTGGCCACCGGCAGCCGGACGTTGTCGATCGGCGCGTGGTGCAGGGCCCCCTCGATGAACAGGAAGCCGCTGTAGAACTCGCCCGCCCGGAACAGGTTGGCGACCTTCTGCCCGGGCTTGAGCCCGGCGTCGACCAGCCCGGCGCCGAACGCGCTGACCGAGTCGACGTGCTCGGAGCGCGTCCACGGCGAGAACTTGGGCGCGCCGGTGGTGCCGCCGGACTTGTAGACGGCGGCGTCGGTGAGCGGGCCGGTCAGCAGCCGGTTGTCGGGCCAGCGGTTGGCCGACCAGAACGCGACGTGGTCGATCAGGGGCAGCTGGGCGAGCGAGGTGACGACGGCGGGCACGTCGCGGTACAGCTCGGCGTAGAACGGCGAGTGCCGCCGGGCGTGGTCGACGAGCGCGTGAAGTGGCAGTGCGGGCATGGCGGTTGCTCCTCAGGGCAGGGGGTTCAGGCCGATCCAGTCGTGGGCGAGCCGCTGGACGGCGCTGCCGTCGCGGTCGGCGAGCTTGGCGTCCAGGTAGGCCGCCGCCCACGGCCCGGTGGGGATGCGGAACGGCGGCCGCTCCTCGGCCAGCGCCCGCAGCACCGCCTCGGCGACCTCCGCGGCGGGCTGCCCGGCGCCCGCCCAGTGCGCGCCGATCCGGGCGCCGTACGCGGCGAAGGTCTCCGCGTACGGGCCCGAAGCGGCCTGCACGGTACGGCGGTTGACGTCCGGGAAGATCCCGAAGCGAGTGTCCGGGACGTAGCCGGGCACCAGCACCGACACCCGTACGCCGTGCGCGGCGGCGACCGGGGCGAGCGCCTCCATGAAGCCCTCGACGGCGAACTTGGCCGCGCAGTACGCCTCGTTGAAGGGCTGGCCGACCACGCCGTGCACGCTGCCGATGGTCAGCAGCCGCCCGCCGGAGGCGCGCAGCAGCGGCATCGCGGCCCGCGAGACGGCCACGGTGCCGAAGAAGTTCACCTCCAGGTTGGCGCGCAGCGCCTTCGAGGTGGACATCTCCAGCGTCGGGTCGAAGTTGGAGATCCCGGCGTTGTTGACCAGCGCGTCGAGCCGCTCCAGCCCGGCGAAGCAGTCGGCCACCGACTCCTCGTCGGTGACGTCCAGCCGCCGCACCCGCGCGCCGGGCGCGGCGGCCCGCAGGGCGTCGGCCCGCCCCGGGTCGCGGACGGTGGCGACCACCGCCCAGCCCGCCCGGTCGGCCGCCGCGGCGGTGGCCAGCCCGATGCCGGAGGAGCAGCCGGTGACCAGCAGCACCTGGCGGCCCGTCACTTCACGACCTCCGCGGGCTCGGCCGGGCCGCCGGCCCCCGCCGGGCCCGCGCCCTCCGCCGGACCGCCCGCCTCCGCCGGACCGCCCGCCTCCGCCGGACCGCCCGCCTCCGCGGCGCCGTCGGCCTGCGCCGAACCGCCGTCCTGCGCCGGCCCGGCGATCCGGTCCACGGCCTTCGGCAGGTCGGCGTCCATCCGGGACTGGATGCCGAGCGCGGGCAGGAAGGAGCAGGCGGCCAGCAGGGTGCCGCCGACCATGGTCCAGCGGGCCGCGTCCAGGACGCCGAGCGGGCCGGTGAGCAGGGAGACGGCGAGGCCGCCGGCCAGCGCGGCCAGCGGGATGACGCCCCAGGTGGCGGTGCGGAAGGCGGCGTGCATGACGCCCTGGTGCTGCGCGGACATCCGGGACTGCCGGGCGGGCGCGGAACACACGTTGATGCAGGACATGAAGAAGCCGTAGCAGCCCATGGTGGCCGCGATGACCAGCCCGGAGGGCAGCGCGGGCGCGGCCAGCACGCCCAGGCCGACCAGGCAGTGCAGCAGCAGCGCCCAGGCCAGGGTCCGGCCGATGCCGAGCCGTTCGCCGATCTTCGGGGCGACCAGCGCGCCCAGCAGCGCGCCGACCGCGGCCGTGGACATCGCGGCGCCGTAGACGCCGACGGTGACGCCCAGGCCGCGGTAGGCGAGCACCGGCATGACGGTGACGAACACCGGGCCGCCGGAGTTGAGCGTGACGGCGGCCAGCACCACCCGGCGCAGCACCGGGTCCTGCCAGTTCAGCCGGAAACCGAGGGTGAGCCGCTGCCACACCGAGCCCTGGGCGACGGTCGGCTGTCCCCACGGCCGCATCCAGCGGAAGCAGACCGCCGAGACCAGGTAGCTGGCGGCGTCGACCAGCAGCGAGGCCGCGCCGAGCGCCGCGTACAGGGCGGCGGCGATCGACGGCCCGGAGACCTCGGCGACCGAGCCGCTGCCCTCCAGCCGGGAGTAGGCGCGCACCAGGTGCGGCTGCTCGACCACGGCCGGGACGGCCACCAGGTAGCCGACGTTGAAGAAGATCGTGGCGCCGGAGACCGCCGCCACGCAGCAGAACAGCAGCGGCGTGGAGAGCAGGTCCAGCCAGTACGCGACCGGGATCACCGCGACGGCCGCCAGCCGGACCAGGTCGCAGGCGATCAGGGTGCGCCGCTTGTCCCAGCGGTCCACCAGGACGCCCGCTACCGGCCCGAGCAGCGGGATGCCCAGGTACTGGGCCATCGCCACGACGCCGACCTGGAACGCGGAGGCGTGCAGGACGAAGATCATCAGGGTCGGGACGACGAACACCGTCACCCGGTCGCCGACGTTGGAGACCGACTTGCCGAACCAGAACAGGTTGAACGCCCGGCCCAGCTGCTCGGGGCTGCGCAGTTTCACAGTTCCTCCCGGACGGCGAACCCGGCGGTCTTCCCGGTGCGGTCGTTGCTGATCAGCGCGTCCACCACCCGGACCCGCACGTTCTCCGGGTCGTGCACGAAGGCGGTGCTCAAGGTGAAGGTGGCGGACAGCAGTTCGCGCCGCAGCGCGTCCGGGTCCGGCAGCTCGCCGAGCACCAGGACGTCCACCCCCTTGGCCCGGCCGCCCTGTTCGGTGACCAGCACCTGGGCCCGGGTGACGCCCGGCTCGCGCTCGACCCGGGCCAGCAGCTCGTCCACGTGCAGGCCCAGGCCGCGGACCTGCACCACGTTGTCGCGGCGCCCCAGCACCCGCATCGCCGGGCCCGGCCGCCCGCACGGGCAGGGCACCAACTCGCCCGCGTCGCCGGTGCGGTAGCGCAGCACCGGGTTGAGCATCGCCGGGTCCAGCGAGGTGAAGTCCAGCAGCCCGTCCGCGCCGACGTGCACCAGCTGGTGCGGGAACGGGTGGAAGGTGTCGGCCGGGCAGTCGGGGGAGTTGGAGCCCACCACCCAGGTCTCGGTGGAACCGAACATGCCGTGCCGGCGGGCCTTCGGCGCGACGGCCGCCAGGTCCTCCTCCAGCTGCGGCTGCCACGCCTCGCCCAGCCACAGCACCTTGCGCAGCGAGGGCAGTTCGATCCCGGCGGCGCGGGCGTGCGCGAACCACAGCCGCAGCACGCTCGGGGTGCCGCCGATCGCGGTGACCCTCCGGTCGGCCAGGAAGCCCAGCCACTCCGGGTACTCCTCGGCCGTCACCGACCCGAGCGCGATCACCCGGCAGCCGGACAGGTCGGCCAGGCCCGCCGCCAGGAAGTGCGCGCCCCACATCCGGCCCGCGCCCCAGGCGTTGACGAACACGTCGTCCCGCTCCAGCGGCTGCCAGTGCTCGTGCACCTTCGCCATGTAGAACCCGGTCGGCGCGTAGCCGACCTTCGGCGCGCCGGTCGAACCGCCGCTCTGGAACAGCCAGGTCGCGCCGCTCTCGGCGGCCGGCTCCAGGTGCGCCAGCGCCGTGTTCAGGTCGTCCTTGGCCAGCGGCGGCAGCGCGGCCAGCTCCGCCAGCGAGGACGGCGCCGTCGCGTCCGCGTACCGCTCGCCGAACTCCGGTACGCCGCGCAGCAGTTCCAGCGTCCGCCGGGCCACCGCCAGGCCGTCCGCCGCCTCCGCTTCGGTGAGGGAGAAGGTCATCGCCGCGCACCGCCGTCCACGAGACCGTCCGCGAGACCGTTCGGAAGGCCGTTCGCGGGGCCGTGCGCCGGGCCGCCCCCGCCCGCCAGGAAGGCCGCGTGCGCGTCCCGGTAGGCGGCGAACCGGGCCCGGGTGACGTCCCGCTGCACCGGCCGGCCGGGATCGTCCAGGTCCGGGGCGATCACTCCGTCCGGCTCCAGCTCGGAGAACCAGAACCGCTCGCCGTCGTGCAGGAAGTCCACGCAGAAGAACGGGATCGGCAGCTTCTTCGCGAAGTAGCCGGTGGCGTCGACCAGTTCGGGCGGGACCTCGCAGAACTCCATCGAACCGCCCCGGCTCGCGTTGGCCACCGGCGAGCCCGCCTCCGGGGTGCGCCGCAGCGCCGCGTACGGCCGCCCGTCGATCACGTACACCCGGTAGTCGACCGTGCCGTCCCCCAGGTACGGCTGCGCCACCAGCACGGTGTCGCCGCCCTGGGCCAGGCTGGCCAGGCCGCGCACGTCCTCCCGGGAGCGGGCCAGGCAGATCCCGCCGCCACCGCACCAGCCGGACGGCTTCACGATCGCCGGGAAGGTCAGGCCGTCCAGCGCCGCCTCGTACTGGTGCTTGGAGACGTCCCGGCCGGAGCCGATCCGCACCGACGGGACGGGCGGCACCGGCGAGTCCGCCAGGAACAGCACCGTCGCCAGCTTGTCGTTGCCCAGCAGCGACACCTGCGCCGGGAACGGCAGGTAGAACCCGGCCTGCTCCAGCACCGCGCACAGCGTCAACTGGTTGAACACGTCCATCGACTGGTACGGCAGCGAGTACAGCGCCGTGATGAACAGGGTGTCCCCGGGCGTGACCGGCTCGCCGTCCACGTACACCCGCGGCCGGCCCGGGTCGGTGCCGTCCACCGTCACCGCCTCCGGCGCGTGCATCGTCCACGCCAGGCCCAGCTCGGCGGCGATCTCCGCGTACATGTCCCAGAAGTAGTGCTTCCACATCGCCCCGGACCGGCTCGACTCCCGGTCCGGGAAGATCCAGCACATCCGGCGCAGCGGCGCCTGCGGCTCGCTCACTCGCTCTCCTCCAGTTCGCTCAGGTCGAATTCCCGCTCGGTGCCGGCCCGTTCGGCCCACCAGGCGCGGCCCTCGGGCGGCAGCGTGTCCACCGGGTCCACGTACGGGTAGCGGTGGTCCAGCCCGTCCCCGCCGCCCGGCCCCCCGGCCCCGCGCAGCTCCAGTCCGGTGCGGTAGTTCTTGGTCCAGTACGAGATGCCGCGGACCCGGTCGTAGCCCACCGCCTGGTGCACCCAGCGCTTGCCGACGTGCGGCACGTCCGCGACCAGCCGGGGCGTGGCGTAGCCCGGCAGGTAGCCGAGGATCGCCTCCTGGAGGCGCTGCGCCGCGGCCAGCGGCAGCCGCCAGTGCTCGGCGTTCGGGATCACGTCGCACAGGTAGAAGTAGTAGGGCAGGACGTTGGCCTCGCCCTGCAGCGCGAAGCACAGGTCGAGCAGCGCCGCCGGGGTGTCGTTCACGCCGCGCATCAGCACGCCCTGGTTGCGCACGTCCCGCACGCCCGCGTCCAGCAGGGCCCGGGCCGCCTCCGCGACCAGCGGGGTGACGGACGCCGCGTGGTTGGCGTGGGTGTGCACCGCCAGGTTGACCGAGCGCCGCGCGGCCAGCCGGGCCACCCGCTCCACCCCCGCCAGCACCCGGGGCTGGAGCCAGTGCTGGGGCAGGCCGACGACCGCCTTGCTGGCCAGCCGGACGTCCCGCACCGAGCCCAGCTCCAGCAGCCGCAGCAGGAACGACTCCAGCCGGGGCCACGGCACGTTCGCCAGGTCGCCGCCCGACACCACCACGTCCCGCACCGACGGGGTGCGCTTGAGGTAGTCGAGCATCTGCTCCTCGCGGTCCGCCGGACGCAGCACCAGCCGGGTCTTGGCGACCTGCGGGGTGGAGCGGCCCACCAGGTCCATCCGGGTGCAGTGCCCGCAGTACTGCGGGCAGGTGGACAGTAGCTCGGCCAGCACCTTGGTCGGGTAGCGGTGGGTCAGCCCCTCCACCACCCACATCTGCGCCTCGTGCAGCGAGTCCCTGGCCGCCAGCGGGTGGCTCGGCCAGGACGCCAGCCGGTCCGCGCGCACCGGCAGCATGTAGCGGCGCACCGGATCGGCCAGGAACGCCTCGGTGAACGCGCCCGGCACCAGCGGCGCCCCGACCGCCATGGTGTTCAGCATGTGCGGCGGCACCAGCACCGACATGGTGGCGAACTCCCGCTGGTCGGCCGCCAGTTCGTCGTAGAACCGGTCGGTCAGCAGCGGCCCGAACACCTGCCGCAACTGCCGCTCGCCCTGCACGCAGTGCGCCCGCTGCCACTGCGCGTCCCGCCACTGCGCGGCCGTCACCTCCCGCCAGCCCGGCAGCCGCCGCCAGTCCGGCTCCACCAGCGGCTGCCGCACGTACTGGTAGGGCTGTGGCGGCGGCTGACCGGAGCCGCTGTGCCGCTCCATCAGGAGACTCTCGACGTGAGCAGGCCGGCGTGCCGGGTGCGCAGCTCCCGCTTGAGCACCTTGCCGGTCGGGCCGAGCGGGAAGTCGCCGTCCGCGCGGGCCACCAGCAGCGCGGCCAGCTCCGCCAGCCCGGCCCGGCCGAGTTCGGCGTTGGCCGCCTTCAACAGCTCGGCCTCGTCGGCGGACCCGGCTCCCGGCTGGAGCCGCACCACGGCGATCGGCCGCTGCCCGCCGTCCGGGTGCGGGACGCCCACCACCGAGCAGTCCTGCACCAGTTCGGCGCAGTCGGCCAGCAGCACCTCCTCCAGCGGCAGGCTGTACACCGGCCCGTCCAGGGTGTCGATCACGTCGACCGTCCGGTCCAGGTGGAAGAACCGGCCCTCGGCGTCCCGGCGGGCGACGTCGCCGGTCAGCCAGTACCCGGACAGGTGGAAGCTCTCGGTCAGCCGCGCGTTGTTCCAGTACCCGGGCGTGATCGAGGGCGCCCGCACCGCCAGCAGGCCGACCGCCCCGACCGGCAGCTCGGCCCCGTCCTCGTCCAGCACGGTGGCGTGCTCCACCACCTCGGACGGCTTGCCCACGCAGCGGTCGGCGCGCTCCGTCTCCGGCGAGGTGACCTGCCCGAACAGTGCCATGCCCATCTCGGAGGAGCCCAGCCCGTCCACGAACTGCGAACCCGGCAGCGCGGGTTGCTCGGCCTTCTCCTGCGGGAGCAGCCACGGCCGGATCAACCCGGCCGGGCGCTCGCCCAGTCGGACCAGCCGCCGGACGTGCCCGTAGTGCGCGCTGTCGCCGGTGTTGAACCAGGAGTGCACCTTGGCGGCGCCCCTCACCGGCAGTTCGCCGGTCGCCAACTCCACGAAGGTGCGCGGGAAGGAGGCCACCATGGTCGGCTGGAACGCCTCCATCACCGGCTCCACCACCGACCGCCGCCAGCCCGCCATCACCACCGTCGGCAGACCCAGCAGCGTCGCGGTCAGGAAGTAGCTCAGACCGCCCGCGTGGGTGTGCGGCATCAGCGACATCAGCCGGTCGGACGACTCGGCCGGGAAGCGGACCATCCGCGGCTGCTTGCCCTCCCAGAACTGCCGGTGCGCCAGGATCGTCGACTTCGGGGTGCCCGTCGTCCCCGAGGAGTGGATCAGCGCCACCACGTCCTCGGCCGCGTGCCGGTACGGGTACTCCGCCGGCAGCGGCGCGGCGGCCGCGTCGAACGCCTGCACCTCGGCGGTCAGCGCCAGGAACCGGGGCCGGCGCTGCGGGTCCTGCCGGTACGCGGACGCCAGCCGGGTGGTGTCGTCCGCCACCACCCCGACCACGCCGACGTGGTTCAGGTACCGCACCATCACGTCCGGCCGCATCGCGTCGTTCACCAGCGCCGGGACGGCCCCCAGCGCGGTCAGCGCGAAGAAGTGCAGCAGCGGCTCCAGTCCCTCCGCGACCACCACGGCCACCGGCTCGCCCGGCCGCACCCCCATCGCGTGGTACCAGGCCGCGTACCGGTCGCGCAGCGCCACCAGGTCCAGCAGGCTGTGCCCGACCAGCACCACCTCGCCGCGGTGGTCGAGCCGGTGGGAGAACGCGTACGGCACCGCCCGGTTCGGGTTCGCCTCGACCGCCCGGTCGAGGAAGTTCCCCGCGCCGAGGTCCGGATCGGTCATGAACCGCTCCCGGACGGACAGCGGGGCGAGGGGCGTCTGGTCGCTCATGGGGGTCTCCAAGCAGGACGGGTCGCCGGGACGGCCCTCGTGGGGCGTGCACCGGTCCGGGGGAAAATGGTCCGAAGGCTTGCCGGGATGGTTAACTGATGGAACGTCAGGTAGCGAGCAGTTCGGCGGCCGCCCGGCGGCCGGAGCGGATCGCGCCCTCCAGCAGGCCGAAGAACTCGGTGCTGGTCTCGGTGCCCGCGAACCGCACCCGGCCGTGCGGGGCGGTCAGCGTCGGCCCGAGCGCCGACCAGTCGCCGGGGCCGAACAGCGCGGCGTAACAGCCCCTGCTCCACGGCTCGTTGACCCAGTCGGTGAGGTGGAAGCCGACCGGCTCGGGCAGCATCGGGAACAGCCGCCGGGCATGGTCGAGCGCCGACGCCCGCTGCTCGGCGGGCGGCAGGGCGGCGTAGCGGTGCGCCTCCGCGCCGGTGACGAAGCCGGTCAGCACGCCGGGCGAGCCCTCCGGCGGGGTGTCGTCCACCGTGGACAGCAGCGGACCGGCCGCGTTCACCGACCAGCCGGACAGCCCGTGCGCCCGCCACACCGGCTCCGGGAACACCAGGTGCAGCTTCACCGCGCAGCCCCGCCCGGTCCGCGAGGCGGCCCGCCGCACCGGCAGCCCCGGCCGGTACTCGATCGCGTCCGCGAGCAGCGGCGGCACCGCCACCACGGCCGCCTCCGCCCGGTAACTCCCGTCCGGCGTGCGGACGGTGACCTCGGCGTCGGACTGCTCGACGGCCAGCACCGGCTCGGCGGTGCGCAGCACCCCGCCGGCGTCCAGCAGCCGCCGGACCAGCCGCTCGCACAGCCGGTGCGCGCCGCCCGCCACCCGGTCCTGCTGGGCGCCGCCCGCGAAGGCGTTCAGGTAGCGCAGGCCGCCGCCCGAGCGCAGGTAGAAGGCCATGTGCAGGACGGAGACCTTCGCCGGGTCGGCGGCCATCATCTCGCCCAGGAACAGCGGGAAGAACAACCGGGCGTCCGGGTGGGCCAGTTGCCGGTCCGCCCAGTCGGCGGCGGTCAGCGCGTCGAGCCGCCCGGCGTCCGGCGTCAGCCAGGGCGCGTCCGGGCGGACGGCCGCCGCCAGCTCCTCCAACTGCTCGAACAGGTCGCCCAGGGCGACCGCGTTCAACGGCGGGAACCGCCCGTCGGTGGTCGCCGCGGGGCCGCCCGCGCCGTCGCCGCCGTCCGCGCCCAGCGCGAACCGGCTGGCCCCGACCATCTCGGTCGGCGCGGTCTTCAGGTCGCAGGCGGACAGCAGGGCGTGCAGCTCGGTGTGCCGGTCGCCCAGGTACGCGGCGCCCGCGTCCACCCAGCGCCCTGGCGCCACCTCGATGCCCCGGGCCCGCCCGCCGACCCGCTCCCGGGCCTCCAGCACCGTCACCCGCACGCCCCGCTCGGCCAGCTCCACGGCGGCGGTCAGCCCGGCCAGGCCCGCACCGACCACGACGGCCGAACGCGGGACGGCGGCCGGACGCGGCGCGGCGGGGGAGGGCGTGGCGGCGCTCACCGGACGGCCGTGGCGGCGGCGGTGGCCGTGGCGGCAGTGGCGGTGGCGGCAGTGGCGGTGGCGGCCGTGGCGGCCGTGGTGACGCGGTCGGCGAGGCCCGCCGGGGTCGGATCGGCGAGGAAGTCCTCGAAGGTCAGTTCGATCCCGTGGGTGCGCGCCACCGCGCTCAGCACCCGGGTGGCGACCAGCGAATCCCCGCCCAGCAGGAAGAAGTTGCCGTCCGGCGGCACCTCCGCCAGCTCCAGGACGCGGCGGAACACCGCCGTCAGCGCGTCGAGCAGTTCGGCGCCGGGGACACCGGCGGGGGAGGGTGGGGCGGCGGGCGTGACGGCGGGCGTGTCGAGGCTCATCAGCGGGTCTCCTTCGACCGGTGCGGGGTGCGCGTGGTCCGGTGGTGCCAGCGGTGCGTGGTGCGCGGTGCTGTGCCTGAACGGTGGTGCCGCGTCCGGTCGGTGGTGCGCCCGGACGGGTGGTGCGCGGTGCGGTGGTGGGCGGTGCGCGGTGCGATGGTGCGTGGTGCGGTGGTGGGCGGTGCGGTGGTGCGCGGTGGTTCAGCCAACGACGGTGGCCGTGGCGGCAGTCGCGGCGGCGCCGCTGTGCAGCAGGTGCGAGCCCGCGCGGTCGATCTTCCCGCCGGGGGTGCGGGCCAGCTCGGGGACGACGGCGAGTCGGCTCGGGACGAGGTGGGCGGGCAGCAACTCCCGCAGGTGGCGCAGCAGTTCCTCGGAGGTCGGCGGCGTCGGCCGGTCCGCTCCGGGGCGCGGGACGACGTAGGCGACCAGCGCGGTGCGGCCGGCCAGGGTGGTGGCGGTGACGGCCGCCAGCCCCACCCGGGGGTGGGTGCCCAGGGCGGCCTCCACCTCGGCCGGGTCGACCCGGATGCCGCGGATCTTCACCTCGTGGTCGATCCGTCCCCGGTGGGTCAGCACCCCGTCCGCCGCCCGGGAGACCCGGTCGCCGGTCCGGAACCAGCGCCGTCCGGCCCGTTCGGTGAACCGCTCCGCGGTGACCTCCGGCAGCCCGGGGTAGCCGGCCGCCAGGGCGGGGCCGCCGATCAGCAACTCGCCCTCGGAGGTGAGCAGTTCCTCGACGTGCGGCAGGGCGCGGCCGATCGGCGCGCGCTCCGCCTGGCCCCACCGGCGGCCGGGCTCCGGGGTGTCGGGGCCGAGCAGGTCCACCGCGTGGGTGATCAGGGTGGTCTCGGTGCAGCCGTAGGTGTTCAGCAGCCTGATCCGGCCGCTGTCCGCCAACCGGCTCCAGTCCGCCAGCCGGGCCGGGTCGGCGGCCTCGCCGCCGATCACCACCAGCCGCAGGCAGGAGGGCAGTTCGGCGTCCGGGCCGTCCTCGGCGAGGTGCAGCACCAGCTCGTGCCAGAACGCGGTGGGCAGGTCCAGTACGGTGATCCCGCGCCGCTCCACCGCCCGCAGCAGTCGGGGGAAGGAGCCCGAGTGCGCCTCCGGCTCGAACACCAGCCGGGCGCCGGAGACCAGGGTCGGCAGGATCTCCTCGAAGCAGGTGTCCCAGTTCAGCGAGGCGAACTGCAGCACCCGGTCCCGCGGCGTCACCCCGAACAGCCCGCGCAGCGAACCCACCACCGCCGAGATCGCCCGGCGCGGCGTCAGCACCGGCTTCGGCCGCCCCGTCGACCCGGAGGTGAACAGCAGGTACGCGGGCTCCTCCGGCCCGACCGCGACGGCCGGACGCCACGGCGCACCGCCGTCCGCCGCTCCGTCCGCAACTCCGTCCGCCGTCCCGTCCGTTGCCGCCGCGAGTCCCGCCCCGACGTGCGGCAGCCCGAGCAGCGCGGCCTGTTCGGCCGACCCCACCAGCGCGGTGCAGCCGGCCGCCGCCGCCATCGCGCGCTGCCGCTCCACCGGGAAGGCCGGGTCCAGCGGGACGTACGCGCCGCCCGCCGCGAGGATGCCCAGCAGGGCGACCACGGTCTCCGGGGCGTGCCCGGCCGAGACCGCCACGGGGCCCGGCCGGTCGCCCAGTGCGTCCGCCAACTGGCCGACATAAAACGTGAGTTGACGGTAGCTGAGCGTACAAGCGGGAGACTCGATCGCGGTTAGTCCGGGCCACCTGAGAGCGGTTTCCTCGAACGCGTCGAGCAGATCGGAGCCCGGTCTGTTGACGCCGCCGTTCTTTGACATGCGCGCTCCAAGAAAATGCCCAGAGGTGCCCGTCCGTGCTTCGGCGAACCCGGACTCTACCTCCCGCGATCCGGCCCCACAATGGTTGTTGGGCGGGCGGTCCGAAGAATCCGCGGCCGCGCCGTGAACGCCCCGTGCCCGCCTTCCGGCCACGTTCCGTGATCGCTCCGACCGGGCCGGTACGGACCGGCGACCGCCCGGCCGGTGCGGCCACGAACCCGGCCGCGTCGCGCAGGTGACGGTGCGTCAGCGAATCGACCCGCTTTTCCGCATCCCGACCGGAATTCGCGAAAAGGACGCGCCCGCACGATAACCACCCCGACCGAACAAGCACGCTTGGTGCCCGAACGTACTTTTCCCGCCGGAAGTCGGAGCGCCGAATTCCCCGGACGGAGAGCGACCCCGCGAAACCGCCCCGGCAACCGCCCGCCCGCCGCCCGGACACCCCCGGTCCCGGTGACGCGCCGTGACGGCCACGGCCGCGACCCCCACCGGGCACCGGCGGGGCGCCGGCGTCGGCGTGGCGTCGGCGTCGGCCGGGGGCCGGGCAACGGTCCCCCCGCCGCGCGGTCAGCGAGGGCGGTGCCCGGTGAGCTGCTGCCAGCGGTCGTACGCGGCGTCGCGGCTCTGCCGCGCCGCCGGGATGCGGAGGTCGCCGCCCTGCCGGGCGGTGACCTCCTCAAGGCGCCGCCGGGCCGCCTCCTGCTCGGCGGTGTCGTTCGTGGCCCGGCGCAGCTCGGCCCGCGCCTCCCGGAGCTGGGCGGGCCGGTCCCGCCGGAACGACTTGGCCTCGGCGATCGCGTTGTGGACGTCCACGACGAACTGGCGGACGTGCCCCTCCGGGGTCTCCGCCGCGGGGTAGGTCACCAGGTGCTGGCGCCCGTCCGGACCGATCACGTAGAGGTGGCTCGCCCTGGGGGTGTGCTCCGACCGGACCGCCGTCTCGTGCAGCGGCAGGTCCCCGCTGTACTCGTACGTCGAGACCACCAGGACGTGCTCGTACAGGCACAGGTCGCCGAGTTCGGCGCGGTAGCCCCCGCGGCCGGGGTCGCGCAGGTACGCCACCTGCTCCTCGGCGTCGCGCACCCGCCGCCCGTGGGCCGCGACGGCGGCCTTGACCGCGCCCTGCGCGCCGGACAACTCCTGCCGCGCGGACCGCTCCAGGCCCGACAGTTCACCGCGCGCCCGGTCGAGGTCACTGCGCGCGGCGCCGTACTCGGCGCTGAAGGCGAACCGCCAACCGCCCGGGTAGCGGCGCAGCTGCCGGAGCACGAGCGCGGCCACGGCGACCAGCACGAGCAGGAGCGTCCAGCCCCAAGCCTGCATGACGATGCCCTCCCCCTGAGGCAGTCGGCGCCCCGGACCGTACGGTGGCCCGGCGCTGCCCACCCCGACGATTACCGGCAGCGGAAGCCGCCCGTCAAACCCATTGCGGCCCGCCGGGGCCCCGGGGCTCCGGGGCACCCGGCCGCCAGCCCGCCAGCCCGCCAGCCCGCCAGCCTGGCAGTCCGGTAGCGGGCCAGCCCGCAGTAGCATCTCCCGGATGACGATCACCGCGCTGCTGGTCGACGCCGCCGTCCTCGGTTCGACCGGCGCCGCCCTGCTGCTCGGCCCCCGGGCCCTGCGTGCATCGGCCGGGAACGCCGCCACCACCGCCCGCCCCGGGCGCGGCGTGCGGCCGGAGGTGCTGCTGGCGGCGGTGACCGGGCTGATCTACCTGAACCAACTGCTCTGCTCCGCCTACCTGCTGCGGGTGCACGGCGGGGACGCCGGGTACGTCACCCGCTACCTGCCGCCCGGATGGTTCGCCGAGCCGACGGGACACCCGGTGGTCCGGGCGCTGGCCGCGCACCTGCCGGCGCCCGGGCTGTTCGCGCCGACGGTGCTGCGGGTGCAGGCGTTCCTGGAGCTGCCGTTCGTGCTGTCCGCCTACGCCACGGTGCTGTACCGCCTCAGCCCCGCGCTGCTGCGGGCCGTCCTGGGCTCGCCCGCCCTGGTGTGGGCGACCGCCGCCTCGTACACGCTGGTGTTCGGGGTGGTCGAAGGGGCGCTGCGCAACCCGTGGACCGGCCAGGACGTGGTGATCCGGGTGCTGTCCGCGCTGCTCACCGCCCCGCTGCTGCTCCGCGCCGCCCGCCGCGCACCCGGCCCCGAACGGCGGTCGGACACCCTCGGGCTGTTGCGCTTCACCGCCGAACTGTGGGCCGTCGGCACCCTGGTGATGGCGGTCTACGACACCGCGCTGCTCTACAACCTCCGCCACCTGTCCGACCGTTGGCCCGAGGCCGCGCTCGCCCCGGCCCTCCTCGCCGCCACCGCCCGCGACCGCCGCCCCGGGCCCGCCACCACCGGCCCCGGCACCGCCGCCCTCGACCTGCTGCTACGGCGGACGCTCGTCCTGTTCCTGCTCCCCGCCCTGGCGATCCGCTACGGCCTCGGCTTCGCGCACCCCCGACTCTCCGCCGCCGCAGCCCTGGCCGTCGCCCTCGCCGCCCTCGCCACCCCCCGCCTCCGCCCGGCCGCCCGCCCGCTCGCCCTCGCCTGCGCCGCCGGACTCGCCGCCGCCCACCTCGCCCTGCACCTGCGCCACGACACCTACCCCGAGAACGCCCTGCTGCGCGCTGTGGTCGCCCTCCCCGCCACCGCCGCCCTCCTGCTCGCCCTCACCGACCTCCGCCGCGACGGCCCCGCTTCCCTTCCCCCTGCGGCTACTCCTCGTCGTCGTTGACGTCGCCGAGGTGCAGCGGGGACGGGCCGGGGCCGTCGCGGAGCAGGTCGGTGAGCAGCGGGGCCAGGTCGCGGGGGCGGATGGTGAGGTCGGTGGCGGCCAACTCCTCGATGCTCCACCAGTGGTGGCCGTACGCGGCCTCGACGGGGTCGACCCGGACGGCGGCGGTCTCGGCGGGGGTGAGCCGCACCAGGCGGTACTCCTCCCACTGGTGGGAGAACCGGCCGTCGAAGGTGAAGGAGGAGCGGCGGGTCCAGACCACCGGGCCGAGTCGTTCGGCCGGCAGGTCGAGCCCGGTCTCCTCGCGCAGCTCCCGGACGGCGGCGGCCAGGGCGTCCTCGCCCTCGTCCACGCCGCCGCCGACGGTGAACCACCACCGCCCGCCCGCCGGTCGCGGGTCGCGGGCGCAGAGCAGCAGCAGGCGGTCCTGGTGGTCGAGCAGCAGGATGCGCGAGGTGTCCCGGGTGTCCGACGTCATGCCCCCGACCCTACCGCCGCCGGTACCGCTCCCGGCCCGAAAGCCCTTGCCAGGCAGCCGAGTTGCGGGTTCCGGATTCCGGGTTCAGGCCCCCCGGCCCGCCCCTCCGGCGGGGATCAGTCGTTGACCTCCCAGGTCTCGTGCATCGAGGTGACGGCGCCGCTGCCGTCGGTGGTGTAGATGAAGAGGCCGCCGCACTGGAGCCCGGCCGGCCGGTTGTCCGGCTCGGGGGTGTCGAAGCACGGCTTGTGGCTCTTCGCGTAGTCGGCGAAGGAGACCTTCTGCACCTCGTAGCGCGGGTACCCCTTGGAGTTGGAGGAGCCCGCCGTGGGCCTGACGAACATGACGACCGTGGCACCGGCGGCGAGCTTGAAGGTGCCGCTCGGGTTGCTGCCGGTGTCCAACTGGAGCCCGTACGGGCCGCATTCGGTCTTCACCTTGACGCCCTTGAGCTGCCCGGCACTCGCCGACTCGACCAGCAGCACCTGGTGGGCCTTGTAGTACGCGGCGCAGCCGTTGGCGTCCATGCTGGCCTTCTCGAACGCCCCCTCCTCGGCGGAGCTCACCCCCTGCCCGTCGGCGGACGCGGCAGCCGACGTGGCTCCGGACGCGCCGGCCGAGGCGGCACCGGACGCGGCGGGGGAGGAGCCGCCGGCCGGGTCGGCGGACGCGGTGGCCGACGGGGTGCCGGACGCGGCGGGCGGGGCGGCGGCAGTGGTCGAGCCGGTGCCGGAGGAGTCGTCCGGGCCGCAGCCGGCGGTGGCCAGCGCGACGGTCAGCAGGGCTGCGGAGGCGACGAGTCGACGGGTACGCATGCTGGTGGATTCCCCCATGGAACAGCTGTGGCAGCAGTGACGGTCCGAGAACATACCAACCCGCCGCCCACCCGCCGCACGCTGGTCAGCGGACGGCGTCCGCCGCGTCGGCCGCGCCGATCCCGGCAGGAAGCCGGCGGGACGGCAGGAGAACTCCCGCGCAACGGGACGTCCGTCCCCACCAGCCCGCGCCGCCCGGACGCACTCCCTCGATGATCATCGGGGCAGGGCGGCGGAGAGTCGGCCCGGACGACCCGCGGGTTCCGGTGCTACGGGGCGTGCACGAGCTGGATCAGGTTGCCGCAGGTGTCGGCGAACACCGCCGTGGTGACCGGCCCGGCGGCCACCGGCTCCTGGGTGAACACCACCCCGAGGGCGCGCAGGCGCTCGTACTCGGCGGGCACGTCGTCCACGGCGAAGGACGCGGCGGGAATCCCGTCCTCGCGCAGCGCCGCCCGGTACGCCGGAACGGCCCGGTGCCCGGAGGGCTCCAGCAGCAGCTCGGTGCCGTCGGGCTGCTCGGGCGAGACGACGGTCAGCCACCGGGCGCCGCCGCCGAGCGGGACGTCGTGCTTCTTCACGAAGCCCAGCACCCCGGTGTAGAACGCCAGTGCCTCGGCCTGGTCGTCGACGAAGACCGAGGTGAGATGGATGCGCATGCGGATCTCCTACGCGAGAAGGTCGGGACACGGCCCCGCCGGGCGACCGCCGGGCGACCGCCGGCCGACCGCCGGACGGCTGTCGGCCCCGTCGGGTGCCGTCCGCCGAAGCTACCCGCCGGGGGCGACATTCCGGCTCAGGCTCGACACCGGGGCGGCCCGCCGCCGGCACCGCGCACCTCAACCGCTTCCACGACACCGGCGTGCTGCGCCCCGGGAACCTCGCCGACCCGGTCGTCCTGGACCGCGACCCGTTCGCCGCGCCCGCGGCGGAGATCGCCGAGACCCGGGTGCCGCGCACCCACGGCGGCGGGCGGGCCGTGCACACGGCCGAGTGAGCCCGGACACGCTGTCAGGCCGGGCGGGGACGGCCTGCCAGGGTGTCCGTTGCCCGGCCCGCGACCGCCCGGCTAGCGTCCCAGCACGCACCCCACCCCCCGTCTCGCCCCCCGTTCCCCCACCCCCGGACCCAGGACAGGCATCATGACCACCGTCAACGGCGGCGTCTCCTTCTGGTACGCGGCCACCGGCCTGCCCGAGCGCGGCGCCCCGCTGGACGGCGACACCACCGCCGACGTCTGCGTGGTCGGCGGCGGTTACACCGGGCTGTGGACCGCCTACTACCTCAAGCAGGCCGCCCCCGACCTCGAAGTCGTCCTGCTGGAGGCCGAGTTCTGCGGCTACGGGGCCTCCGGCCGCAACGGCGGCTGGCTGTACAACGGCATCGCCGGTCGTGGCCGGTACGCCCGGCTGCACGGCGAGGACGCCGCCCGTCGGCTCCAACTCGCCATGAACGACACGGTCTCCGAGACCCTGCGGGCCGCCGAGGCGGAGGGCATCGACTGCGACGCGCACCGCGGCGGTGTCCTGGAGGTCGCCACCACCCCCGCCCAACTCGACCGCCTGAAGGCCAGGTTCGCCCACGAGCAGGCGTTCGGCGCGGACCGCGTGCAGCTACTGGACGCCGACCGCACTGCCGAACGCCTCCACGTCCCGGGCGCGTTGGGCGCGACCTGGACGCCCCACGGAGCCCGGGTGCACCCCGCCAAGCTCGTCCTCGGCCTGGCCGCCGCGGTCCGCCGGCTCGGCGTCCGGGTGTACGAGTCCACCCCCGCCACCGCGCTCGCCCCCGGCCGCGCCACCACCCCGCACGGCACCGTCCGGGCCCGCGCGATCCTCCGCTGCACTGAGGGCTTCACCGCCAACACCGCCGGGAACAAGCGCAGTTGGATCCCGATGAACTCCTCGATGATCGCCACCGAACCGCTGCCCGCCGACGTCTGGGAGGCGATCGGCTGGCAGCACCGCGAGGTGCTCGGCGACGAGGCGCACGCCTACATGTACGCCCAGCGCACCGCCGACGACCGGATCGCCCTCGGCGGCCGGGGCCGCCCCTACCGCTACGGCTCCCGGATCGACCAGGACGGCGCCACCCCCGCCGGCACCGTCGCCCAACTCCGCGAGATCCTGGCCCGGATGTTCCCCGCCGCCGCCGACGCCCGGATCGACCACGCCTGGTCCGGCGTGCTCGGTGTCCCGCGCGACTGGTGCGCCACCGTCGGCCTCGACCCCGCCACCGGACTCGGCGCCGCCGGCGGCTACGTCGGCAGCGGCGTCGCCACCGCCAACCTGGCCGGCCGCACCCTGCGCGACCTGACCCTGCGCCACCTCGGCCGCGGCGGCCCCACCGCACTCACCGCCCTGCCCTGGGTCGGTCACCGCGTCCGCCGCTGGGAACCCGAACCCCTGCGCTGGCTCGGCGTCCACACCCTGTACGCCGTCTACCGCCACGCCGACCGCCGCGAACGCGCCACCACCTCCCCGCTGGCCACCCTCGCCGACCGGATCTCCGGCCGCGGCTAGAGCCTGTCTTCAAACCCCCGCCTGCCCCGCAACGCCCGGCACCCACTCCCGTCGCACCGGGCAGAGAGCCGAGTACATCCAGTACGAGGCCCTTCGCCCGGCACGCCGAGAGCACGCACCAGACGCCGCAGGGCTACGACGGGGGTTCGAAGACAGGCCCCAGGCCCCGCCCGGCCCGGCGCCCCCGGAAAACCCTTCGCACACCTGTCGCCCGGACGTGATAGGAATCTCCGTCCGGGGACCGCCGCATACGCGCCCCCGCGGGAACGCATCGCACATCGGAGGGGACCCGGGAATGGGACTGTTCGCACGGCTGCTCGGCCGCCGGGACACCGGCGACGACCGGTCGGCCGGCACGGGGGCCCCGGGGCTCCCCGCCATCGACCCGGCGTTCGGCGACGCCGAGCTGGCCGGGCTGCGCGCCGCCGTCGGGGCCGGCTCCTGGGAGGGCGCCCGGAGCATCCTCGACATCGCCGCCGACCAGGACGACCTGACCCTGATGGTCGAGGCCGTGGCCGACGTCACCGGCGCCGAGGTGCCGCTCGCCGAGGCACTAGACGCCGCCCCCGACGACCCGCTGCTGCGGCTCGCCCAGGGCGCCCGGCACGTCAGCTGGGCCTGGGAGGCCCGCACCGGCGCCCGCGCCCAGTACGTCGGCGAGGAGCAGTGGAAGCTCTTCCACGAGCGCCTGGAGATCGCCGAGGAGCACCTCTTCCGGGCCGCCGAACTCGACCCCGACCTGCTCGGCCCCTGGTACTTCCTGCAGATCAGCGGTCGCGGCGCCTCCCTGGAGCGGAACGCCGCCCGCCACCGCTTCGAGGCCGCGCTGCGCCGCAGCCCCGGCCACGTCGCCTCGCACCGCCAGCGCCTCCAGCAGCTGTGCGAGAAGTGGCAGGGCTCGCACGAGCGGATGCACGCCTTCGCCCGCGACGCGATGCTCGCCGCCCCCGAGGGCAGCCCGCTCGGCCAGCTGGTCGCCCGCGCCCACATCGAGCACTGGCTGTCGCTGCCGGTCGAGGAGGACGCCGCGTACATCGGCCAGGAGCACGTCCGCGAGCAGCTGCACGAGGCCGCCGACCGCTCCGTCCGGCACCCCGCCTACGTCCGCGGCCGGGACTGGCCGGTCGCCCACAACGAGTTCGCGATGGCGTTCGCGCTCTCCGGGCAGCCCGCCGCCGCCCACCTGCTGCTCGGCGAACTCGGCGACCGGGTCACCGAACTGCCCTGGGCGTACTGGGGCGACCCGGTGGAGGTGTACCAGCGCACCCGCCGGCAGTGCGCCGGGTACTGACCACCCGCCCCGCCGCCGGACCGCCCCACTCCGGGCCGCCCCGCCGCCGGACCGCCCCACTCCGGACCGCCCCACTCCGGACCGCCCCACCGCCGCACAGCGCGTCGCGGGCCGCGCCGCCCGCACCCCCGACGTCCCGACCGAACCAGCCGAAGGACCAGCCCGGTGACCCCGAACGACCCCAGTGCGCACACCTTCCAGGTGGACCTGCGCGGCCTGGTCGACCTGCTCTCCCACCACCTGTACTCCAGCCCCCGCGTCTACCTGCGCGAACTGCTGCAGAACGCGGTCGACGCGATCACCGCCCGGCAGGCCCTCGACCCGGCCGCGCCCGCCGAGATCACCGTCACCACCGGCGACGGCTTCTCGGTCTCCGACACCGGTGTCGGCCTCACCGAGGCCGACGTGCACACCTTCCTCGCCACCATCGGCCGCAGCTCCAAGCGGACCGCCGACGGCGACCTGGACGCCGGGCAGCTCGCCGACGCCCGAAGCGAGTTCATCGGCCAGTTCGGCATCGGCCTGCTCGCCTGCTTCGTGGTCGCCGACGAGATCACCGTCACCACCCGCTCGGCCCGCACCCCCGACGCCCCGGTGGTCGAGTGGCGCGGACGCTCCGACGGCCGCTACACCATCACCACCCTGCCCGCCGACGCCCGCCCCGAGCCCGGCACCACCGTCACCCTCACCCCGCGCGCCGACGCCGAGGAGTGGACCGCGCCCCGCCGGGTCCTCGAACTCGCCCGCCACTACGGCAGCCTGCTGCGCCACCGGGTCACCGTGGTCGACGGCGCCGGGCGCGCCACGCAGATCAACCGGACCCCCGCGCCCTGGGCCCGCCGCCACGACACCCCTGCCGCCCGGCGCGAGGCGCTCACCGCGCACTGCCGCGACACCTTCGACTTCACCCCGCTCGACACCATCGACCTCGACCTGCCGCTGGTCGGCCTCAGCGGCGTCGCCTACGTGCTGCCCGAGGCCGTCCCGCCCTCCCGCCGGGCCGGGCACCGGGTGCACCTCAAGGGCATGCTGCTCTCCGACCAGGCCGACGAACTGCTCCCCGAGTGGGCGTTCTTCGTGCGCTGCGTGGTCGACGCCGAACGCCTGCGCCCCACCGCCTCCCGCGAGGCGCTGTACGCCGACGAGACGCTGGCCGCCGTCCGCGACGCCCTCGGCCTGCGCATCCGCGACTGGCTGACCGACCTGTCCGCCAGCGACCCCGGCCTGCTGCACCGCTTCCTGTCCGTGCACCACCTGGCCGTCAAGTCGCTGGCCCGGCACGACGACCAGCTGCTGCGGATGCTGCTGCCCTGGCTGCCGTTCGAGACCACCGACGGCAACGTCACGCTGGACGAGTTCGCCCGCGCCCACCCGGTGGTGCTGGTCACCCGTACCGTCGAGGAGTTCCGCCAGGTCGCCCCGATCGCCGGCGCGGCCGGCCTCGGCGTCATCAACGGCGGCTACACCTACGACCGGGACCTGGTGCACCGGCTGCCCGAGATCCGCACCGGCACCACCGTCGCCGACCTCGACCCGGCCACCGTCACCGCGCACCTCGACAACGTCGACCCGGCCACCGAGCTCGCCGCCGCCGCGTTCCTCGCCACCGCCCGCGAGGTGCTCGGCCGGTTCGACTGCGACGTCGCGCTGCGCACCTTCCACCCCAGCAGCGCCCCCGCCCTGCTGCTCGACGACCGGGAGGCCCGGCACGAGCGCACCCGCACCCAACTCGCCGACCAGGCAGACGGGTTGTGGGCCGACATCCTCGGCTCGCTGGGCAGCTCCGCGCCCCGCGCCCAGCTCGTCCTCAACCACCTCAACCCGCTGGTGCGCCGGGCCGCCGCGATCCGGCACCGCGAACTCACCACCACCACCGTCGAAGCGCTCTACGGCCAGGCCCTGCTGCTCACCCGGCGCCCGCTCAAGGCGAGCGAATCCGCCCTGCTGAACCGTTCCTTCCTCGCCCTGCTCGACCACGCCATGCTCGGCCACGCCCCCACCGAGCCCGCCCCCACCGAGCCCGCCCCCGACGGGCCCGCCGCCCCCGACGGGCCCGCCACCGGCCACCCCGGCCCGACCACGCCGCACCAGGAGCCGTGATGCTCGACACCACCGACGCCGTCCGCGCCGCCCTGCGCGCCAACGACGAGCTGCCGCACGGCCGCCCGCGCACCGTCACTGCCGAGGAACTCGTCGACGCCGCCGAGCAGTTCGACGACCCGCAGCTGCTCGCCTTCGCCCTGCTGGAACTCACCGAGGCGTACGAGTACGACGCCGAGCAGCGCAAACTGCCCGTGGTGTTCGCCCGGATCGCCAAGCTCCGCAAGGAGCACCCCGACAGCTTCGGCGACTGGGAGAACCACGCCACCGACTGGCGCTACAAGTGGGTCGCCGCCGCCCTGCTGAGCGTCCCCGACGTCCCGCTGGAGGCGGTCCGCCGCTGGCACGGCGAACTGCGCGCCCACTACCTCGCCCGGGGCCACGACCTCCAGCCCTACTACGCCCGGCAGTACCTGCTGGCCGCCCACACCGGCGAGGGCGTCCAGGACGCCTTCGAACTCTGGGCCGGCCGCTGGCGCTCCCGCTACAGCGACTGCCACGCCTGCGAACTGCGCGAGCAGGCCCGGCACTTCGTCACCCTCGGCGAGGACGAGCGGGCCCTGGAGATTTGGCAGCCGGTGTTCTCCGGCGAGCGCTCCTGCTCCGAGGAGCCGCACGTCAGCCGGGCCCTCGCCCTGCTGCCGCTGCTGCGCACCGGCCGCCTCGACCAGGCCCGCTCCGCGCACCTGACCGGCTACCGCTGGGCCCGCGGCCGCTCCGCCGCCGCCGAACCGATCGGCCTGCACCTGGAGTTCTGCGCACTCACCCGCAACGAGCCGCGCGGCCTGGAGATCCTGGCCGAGAACCGCGACCTGTTCGACCGGCACGGCGACCCGCTCTCCCGGCTGCACTTCCTCACCGGCGCCCAACTCCTGCTGTCCCGGCTGGTCGAGGACGGCCACGGCGACGTCCCGGTGGCCGGCCCGCCCGGCGCGCACCGCACCGCCGCCGCCCTGCACGCCGAACTGCGCACCGAGGGCGACGCGCTGGCCGCCCGCTACGACGCCCGCAACGGCACCGACGCGGTCGGCGCGGCCCGCCGCGCCAGGCTGGCCCGCACCCCGCTGTTCGCCGAGCCGCTGCCGCTCGGCCTGCGCGCCACCGGCCCCGCGCCCGCCGCCCCGCGACCCGCCCCGGCCGCCACCGACCGGGCCACCGCCGACCCGGCCGTCGGCACCGCCCCGGACGGGCCCGCCGACCTGGCCGAACTCGCCGCCAAGGCGCGCGAGTTGAGCGTCACCAACCACCCCGACGCGATCCTGCACTGGAACCGGATCGGCGCCCTGATCGAGGCCCCCGACCACCGGCACCCCGAGGACGCCGAGCGCTCCGGCCTCGGCTCGCTCGCCCAGCTCCGGGCCGAACTCGCCCTGGAACGCGCCTTCGAGGAGCGCACCTCCGACGAGGAGGCCGCCGCCCTGTACGCGGGCGCCGCCGAACTGTTCGAGCAGGCCGGGCTGACCGCCCGCGCCCTCGGCTGCCGGGCCCGGCTGGCCGGCCCCACCGGCGACCACCCGGGCGACCTCGCGGTGATCCGCGAACTGCGCGGGAAGATAGCCGAGTTGGCCGAGGACGACGCCCCGTTCGGCGGGCGCGAACTGGTCGCCGTGCTGCAACTCCAGGCCAACACCGAACTGCGGGCGGTCTTCGAGGCCGCCGCCCAGGCGGGCGGCCCGGACGGCCCCGGACCGGACCCGGCCGCCCTCGCCGAGGCCGAGGCCACCCTCGACCTGCTGTACGCGGAGGCGGCCCGGCACGGCTTCCCGCACCGCCAGGCCAACGCCCGCCTGCTCGGCGCCCGGGCCCGCTTCCTGGCCGGCCGCCACCAGGAGGAGGGCGACGCCTTCGCCGAGGCCGACCGGCTGATCACCGAGGCCGAACAGCTGGTCGAACGGGCCGGCGCCCCCTGGCGGCTCACCCAGGTGCACGGCCAGCGCGGCGAACTCGCCCTGTACACCGGCGACCTGGCGACCGCCGAACGCTTCCTGCGCAAGGCCGCCGACAGCGCCGCCCGGTACGGCGACCGCTCCTCCAGCGTCGCCCGGGTGCACGACGGTCTCGGCCGCGCCTACCTCGGTCTGGACCGCCCCGCCGAGGCGGCCCGCGCGTTCACCGAGTCCGCCGCCCGCTACGACCGCAACGGCGACGCCGCCGAAGCCGTCTCCGTGCGCATCATGCTCGGCCAGGTCCTGTGCTGCTCCGGCCGCGCCGACGACGGCGTCGCCGTCCTCGAATCCGTGCTGCTGGAACCGGCGTTCACCGGGCTCGACGTCCGCGAACAGGCCCAGACCCGGCTCAACCTGGCCCGCGGCCTGCGCGAGATCGACGAACCCCGGGCCGCCGCCGAGGAGTACCTGCTGCTCGCCGACCAGGTCGCCGGGTTCGAGGACCGGCACATCCTCACCATGGTCGCCGCCGAGGCCGCCGCCGCCCTGGCCGCCGCCGAGCAGTGGCCCGCCGCCGACCTCGCCCGGCAGCGCGCCCTCGACAGCCACCGCACCGCCCCGCACCCCGACGCGGTCTTCGACATGCTGCTGCGCCAGGCCCGCCACACCGCCGAGCGGTACGACCCCGACCACCCCGAGGCCGCCGACCAGGCCCTGGCCCGGCTCGACGAGGCCGCCGAGGTGGCCCGCACCGCCGAACGCGAACAGCAGGACTTCAGCAGCGGCTGCCCCGACGGCACCCTGCACGACACCCGCGCCCGCACCCTGAGCACCCTGCGCCGCGACGAGGAGGCCCTCGCCGAGATGGAACGCGCCATCGCCGCGTTCGCCGCCCACGGCCCCGGCGCCCACCACGGCCGGGCCGAGTCGATCCGGGTCGCCGCCGTGCTGGAGGCCAACCGGCTCGACCGCCGCCCCGCCGCCCTGGCCCGCCTCGACGCCGCGATCGCCATGTTCCGCGCCGCCGACGCCGCCGACGCGGCCGAACCGCTCACCGAACTCCGCGCCCACCTCACCCGCCGCTGAACCGACCGGCGGCCCGTCCCCGAACCGACCGACGGCCCGCCGGGGACACCCCCGGTGGGCCGCCGAACCCGCTTCCCGCGCGGGCTACTTCCTCAGGTGCAGCACCGAGGTCTCGAAGGCCCGGAACGCCCCTTCCTGCTTCCACTCCAGCGCCGCCTTCGGGCTGGCCGCCAGCAGCGCCGCGCACTTCGGCGCCGGGTTCTCCGACCCGAGGGCGCGGCCCTGGCACTCCGGCACCGGCTTGAACCCGTCGCGGTCCCGCCACAGGCTGCGGCCGGCCACGAAGCCGTACTCCAGCGAGTTGCGCGCCAGGTCCTTCAGGTCCGGGTAGCCCAGGTGGTAGGTCCGCGCCGCGCGGACGTACTCGTGGGTGATGTCGATCCGCTCCACGCCCGGGTCGTCGGTGGCCAGCGCCGTCGGCACCCCGTACTTGCGGTACAGCGGGAACGGGTGCTCCCGGCCCTCCACCTGGAGGATCTGCGCGTTGGAGGTCAGCGGCACCTCGACCAGCACCTTGCGCTCGGCCAGGGTGCGCAGCAGGTCCGCCGCGTCGTCCTCGTGGGTGACGTCCACGCCGTGGCCGATCCGCTCGGCGTGGCCGGTCAGCACGGCCTGCCGGATGTGGAAGGTCAGGTCCTCGGGCTTCACCAGGCCGGGCACCAACTCGCCCGCGTGCAGGGTGATGTGGGCGTTCGGGTAGAGCGGGTGCAGGAAGTCCAGCATCTCCATCTGGAGCCGGTAGTTGTCCAGCGAGGGCTGGTAGTCCTCCGGCTGCACCAGGTTCACCGCGACGAACCGCTCGTCCTGGGAGGCGAGTTCCAGGCCGATCAGCAGCTGGGCGAACACCCGCGCCGGAGTGGACGCCCGGCTGGCCTGGGACTGGATCCGCACCGTCACCGAACAGCCCGGCCGGGCCTGCTCGGTGCCGCAGTGCTCGGTGGCCTGGTACTCGGCCATCGCGGCGTCCAGGTCCGCGCGGGCCGAGTCCACCAGGGCCTGCATCCGGCCGCCGGCCAGCAGCTTCTGCCGCAGCGCCGCGAAGTCCGGGTCGAAGCCGACCTCGGCGGCCAGCGCCGCCACCCCGCCGGAGGCCGGAGTCAGCATGGTCTCCAGGTAGCTCTGGTGCTGGGCCGCCAGGGTGTCGGTGACCTCGGCGATCATCGTGCCGGGGTGGCGCCAGCTGGCCTCGCCGAACTTGCCGAAGGTGGCGAAGAAGTGGTCGTGGCCGGACTCCTCGCCCGGGGTGAAGTCCTGCATCGACCAGGCCCGGATCACCTGGGTGCGGAACTCGCCCTCGGCCAGCGCGTCCCCGGCCGGGCGCAAGGTGCCCCGGCAGGGGCCGGTGGCCGCGGTGGAGGTCACCGAGTCGATGCACAGGCCGTCCTGCGCGGCCAGCCGGATCAGCAGCTCGGTGGAGACCGCGCCGGACAGGTGGTTGTGCAGGTCCCCGCCCTTGGGCATCGCCCGCAGGAAGGCGTCCAGCCGCGCCGGGTCCTGCCGGATCCCGTCCAGCAGACCGGCGACGGCCGCTTCGGTGGGACGGGAGCCGGCCCAGTCGGCGGCGTGGGCGGTGGGAGCGAGCGGCAGCAGCAGGGCCGCGCAGGCGACGAGAGCTGCGGTGCTGGTACGGCGTAGCGACGTCATGGCCGCCATGCTGACGGACCGTCAGCTCACGTACTGTGCACCGCCGTTCATGTCGTACCCGCATCATCCGAAAGGGTGCCGACGCGCGCGGACGCCGCTGGAACGATCAGATCGTGTTACTTCCGGCCGGACTTGGCGGCGGTGGCCCGGCCCGCGGTCCGGGCGGCCTTCACCGCCGCGGCCTTCGTCTCCGCCTCCTTCGCGCGCTGCGCCTCCTTGCGCACGTCGGCCTGGGTGGCGCGCTCGCGGCGCAGCCACTCCGGGTCCTCGTCGCGCAGCGCGTCGATCTGCTCGGTGGTCAGCGCCTCGGTGATCCCGGCGCGGCCGAGGCCGGTGACCGAGATGCCGAGCCGGGCGGCCACCACCTGGCGCGGGTGCGGACCGTTGCGCCGCAGGTCGACGAGCCACTGCGGGGGCTCGGCCTGCATCGCGTTGAGCTCGTCGCGGGTGACGACGCCCGCCTGGAACTCGGCGGGGGTCGCCGCCAGGTAGATCCCCAGCTTCTTGGCCGCGGTCGCGGGCTTCATGGTCTGGGAGGTCTTGGGCTTGGGCGTAGTCATGGGCCCAAGGGTATCGCCCCGGGGGTGCGGCGGACGCCCACGCCCAGGTCACGGCCCCCGCCCCCCGCCGGTCCCCACCGCCCGGACCCGCCGCCGCTCTCCCGGCCGCCTTGCTGTCGTCCCGCCGCCGTCCCGCCGCCGTCCCCACCGGTCCGGACGGGACGGGCCCGGGCGCCGCGGCCCGCTAGCCTGGAACGCGTGACCGAGATCGAGCAGTCCCCCGCCCCCTTCCGCCTGGTGTACGTGCCGGGGGTGACGCCCACCAAGTGGCTGCGGGTGTGGGAGGAGCGGCTGCCGGGCGTCCCGGTCGAACTGCTGCAGTCGGCGCCCGCCGACGGCCGCGCCCTGCTGCTCTCCGGCGGGGCGGACGCCGGGCTGGTCCGGCTGCCGGTGGACCGGACGGTGCTGAGCGCGATCCCGCTGTACACCGAGACCACCGTGGTGGTGTTCCCCAAGGACCACTGGCTGGCCGCCGCCGAGGAGGTCACCGCCGCCGACCTCGCCGAGGAGATCGTCTTCCACCCGCAGGACGACACCCTCGACTGGCCCGAGCTGCCCGGCCGCCCGGCCTTCGAACGCCCCGCCACCACCGCCGACGCGGTCGAACTGGTCGCCGCCAACGTCGGCGTGCTGGCCGTCCCGCAGTCGCTGGCCCGGCTGCACCACCGCCGCGACCTCACCTACCGCCCGCTGGTCGACGTCCCGCAGTCGCAGGTCGCACTGGCCTGGCCGGAGGACGCCACCACCGACCTGGTCGAGGAGTTCATCGGCATCGTCCGCGGCCGGACCGCCAACAGCTCGCGCGGTCGCACCGCCGCCGCCGAGGAGCAGCGCCGCCCGTCCACCAAGAAGCCCGCCCGCCCGCAGCCCGCCCAGTCCCAGCACCGCACCGGCCAGGGCGCCAAGCCCAAGCCGGGCCAGCCCCGCCGCGCCGGCGGCACCCGCACCGCCCAGCCCAAGCGCGGCGGCAGCGGCGGCGGCGGGGGCCGCAAGAAGTAGCCGAGGCCACTGTGGGGGGCTCAGGCCAGGAAGGCGCGGATCGCCGGGGCGACGGCCCGGGCGAGGTCCTCGGGCGTTCGGAGGTCGGCGTCGATCGCGGACCGGACCCAGGGCGGGCGACGCGGAGCCCGGTACCCGGAAAGCCGCCGACCGATGCCGCCGTCCCGCCACCCGCCGTCCCCCGCGTCGCCGCCGCGCGTCGCCCGCCCCGCGCCGCCCGCCGCGTACGGTGTCGGTGGTGTGCACGGGGGGTAACGGCCGGGTCGGCGGGGTAGTCGCGTCACGCGTCCGCCGACGGGGTGCCGTCCGCGCGCTTCCCGGCGTTCCCGCAGATGGGGTGCCGCGGCCCGCATGATGGTCGCGGGCACTGTTGCCGTACCGAACGAGGAGAGTAGCCACGATGGTGCACGCACGGGCCGGGCAGCCGGCCCAGCCGCAGGACCTGATCGACGTCGCCCGCCTGGTGACGGACTATTACACGCTGCACCCGGACCCGGAGGACGTCGCCCAGCGGGTCGCCTTCGGCACCTCCGGCCACCGCGGCTCGGCGCTGCGGACCGCCTTCAACGAGGACCACATCGCGGCCACCGCGCAGGCGATCTGCGACTACCGGGCCGAACAGGGCACCACCGGGCCGCTGTTCCTGGGCATCGACACCCACGCGCTGTCCGAGCCCGCCCGGGCCACCACCCTGGAGGTGCTCGCCGCCAACGGCGTCACCGTGCTGCTGGACACCGCCGACGGCTACACGCCGACCCCGGCCGTCTCGCACGCGATCCTCACCCACAACCGCACCCGCCCCGCCGCGCTCGCCGACGGCATCGTGGTGACGCCCTCGCACAACCCGCCCGCCGACGGCGGCTTCAAGTACAACCCGCCGCACGGCGGCCCCGCCGACTCCACCGCCACCGGCTGGATCGAGCGCCGCGCCAACGCGCTGCTCGCCGCCGGCCTGGAGGGCGTCCGCCGGATCCCCTACGCCCGGGCGCTGGCCGCCGACACCACCGGCCGCTACGACTTCCTCGGCACCTACGTCGACGACCTGCCCGCCGTCCTCAACCTGGACGCCGTCCGGGACGCCGGCCTGCGGATCGGCGCCGACCCGCTGGGCGGCGCGTCCGTCGCCTACTGGGGCCGGATCGCCGAGACCCACCGGCTCGACCTCACCGTGGTCAACCCGCTCACCGACCCCACCTGGCGGTTCATGACCCTGGACTGGGACGGCAAGATCCGGATGGACTGCTCCTCCCCGTACGCGATGGCCTCGCTGATCGACAAGCGCGACGCGTACGCGCTGGCCACCGGCAACGACGCGGACGCCGACCGGCACGGCATCGTCACCCCCGACGGCGGGCTGATGAACCCCAACCACTACCTGGCCGTCGCCATCGACTACCTGTACCGCCACCGCGAGGGCTGGCCCGCCGCGGCCGCCGTCGGCAAGACCCTGGTGTCCTCCTCGATGATCGACCGGGTGGCCGCCGGGCTGGGCCGCGAGCTGCTCGAAGTCCCGGTCGGCTTCAAGTGGTTCGTCGACGGGCTGCTGAACGGGAGCGTGGCGTTCGGCGGCGAGGAGTCCGCCGGGGCGTCCTTCCTGCGCCGGGACGGCTCCCCGTGGACCACCGACAAGGACGGCATCCTGCTGGCCCTGCTCGCCTCCGAGATCACCGCCGTCACCGGCAGCACCCCCTCCGCGCTCCACCGCGAGCTGGTCGCCCGCCACGGCGATCCCGTCTACGCCCGGGTGGACGCCCCCGCCGACCGCGAGCAGAAGGCCGCCCTGGCCGCGCTGGACGCCTCCCGGGTCACCGCCGACAAGCTGGCCGGTGAGCCGATCACCGCCGTGCTCACCCACGCCCCCGGCAACGGCGCGGCGATCGGCGGGCTCAAGGTGACCACCGAGAACGCCTGGTTCGCGGCCCGGCCCTCCGGCACCGAGGACGTCTACAAGATCTACGCCGAGAGCTTCCGGGGCGAGCAGCACCTCGCCCAGGTCCAGTCCGAGGCCCGCGAACTGGTCGGCGACGTCCTCGCCAAGGTCTGACCGGCTCCCCCCGCGCCGGACCGTTCCCCGGGCTACCCGTCGCCCGCCGCCGTCCCGCCGCCGTCCCCGCCACGACACCCCTCCGGCTGCCACGCCGGAGGGGTGTTGCATTGTGATGCTGTCTGTTCGAAGATGTTTGATGTGTCGGCTCACCCTGTCCTGCCCTGCCCGAGCCGCGCTGCGAACCACGAGGAGTGCCGCCGTGCACAAGACGGTGACCGAGCTGGCCGACGGCCGCGAGCTGATCTACTACGACACCGAGCCCACCCCCCGCGACGCCG
This sequence comes from Kitasatospora sp. NPDC090308, assembly GCF_044769485.1. Classification (NCBI taxonomy): domain Bacteria; kingdom Bacillati; phylum Actinomycetota; class Actinomycetes; order Kitasatosporales; family Streptomycetaceae; genus Kitasatospora; species Kitasatospora sp. NPDC090308. Next base: position 200,705 of record NZ_JBIVXY010000003.1, read on the forward strand.
TCGACCGGCGCCCGCTGGAGCGGGCCGCGAGCGCCTCCGAGGTCCGGGTCGACCCGTTCAGCGGCGACGCGGTCACCATCGCCGCGCACCGCCAAGGCCGCACCTACCACCCGCCGGCCGACGAGTGCCCGCTCTGCCCGTCCCGGGACGGCCGGCTCAGCGAGATCCCGGCCGCCGACTACCAGGTCGCGGTGTTCGAGAACCGCTTCCCGTCCCTCGCCGACTCCTCCGCCACCCACGTCACCCCCTGGTCGGACGGCCCGTACGCGCTCACCCCCGGTACCGGCCGCTGCGAGGTGGTCTGCTTCACCGCCGACCACGACGCCTCCTTCGCCGACCTCACCGAGGAGCGCGCCCGCCTCGTCCTGGACGCCTGGACCGACCGCACCGCCGAGCTGTACGCCCGCCCCGGCGTCCGGCAGGTCTACTGCTTCGAGAACCGCGGCGCCGACATCGGCGTCACCCTCGGCCACCCGCACGGCCAGGTCTACGCCTTCCCGTTCACCACCCCGCGCACCGCCCTCGCCCTCGACCGCGCCGCCGCCCACCTCGCCGCCACCGGCCGCAACCTGTACGACGACGTGCTGGCCGCCGAACGCGCCACCGCCGGCAAGCCGGACTCCCGGGTCGTGCTGGCCGGCGAGCACTGGACGGCCTTCGTCCCGTTCGCCGCCCGCTGGCCCTACGAGGTGCACCTCTACCCGAACCGCCGGGCCGCCGACCTCACCGCCCTGGACGAGGCCGCCCGCGCCGAGTTCCCCCGGGTCTACCTCGACCTGCTGCGCCGCTTCGACCGCCTGTTCCCCGCCCCGGCCCCCTACATCGCCGCCTGGCACCAGACCCCCCGCCCCGCCCCCGCCGAACTCGCCCTCCACCTGGAGCTGTTCACCCTCCGCCGCACCGCCGACAAGCTCAAGTACCTGGCCGGCACCGAGTCCGGCATGGGCGCCTTCATGAACGACATCAACCCCGAGACCGCCGCCCGCACCCTCCGCGAGCTCTGACCCGCGGCCCCGCACGGAAGCCCCGCCCGGCACGGAACCCCCGCCCCGCACGGACAGGGCCCGCCCGGCACGGACAGGGCCCGTCCGAGAACCTCCCGGACGGGCCCGCGGCCTTCCCCACCGCCACCGCACCCGCTACCGCACCCGGTGGGCGCCCTGCGAGGGCACCGCCGGGAAGGCGTGCGGGTCGGCGTACCCGGCCGCCGCGAACGCCTCGCGCACCGCCCGCTCGACCTCCGCCAGCCGGTCGGTGTCCACCAGGGCGAGCACCGAGCCGCCGAAGCCGCCGCCCATCATCCGGGCGCCCAGCGCGCCCGCCGCGTTCGCCGCGGCCACCGCCAGGTCGGTCTCCGGGCAGGAGACCCGGTAGTCGTCGCGCAGCGAGGCGTGCCCGGCGGTCAGGACCGGGCCCAGCGCCCGCGGGTCGCCCGCGTCCAGCAGCGCGATCGCGTCCAGCACCCGCTGGTCCTCCGTCACCACGTGCCGTACCAGCGGGCGCAGTTCGGCCGGCAGCCGCTCCTGCGCCGCCGCCAGCTCCGCCACCCCCAGGTCGCGCAGCGCCCGCACCCCCAGCAGCCCGGCCGCCCGCTCGCAGCCCGCCCGCAGGCCCGCGTACGCGCCGTCGCCCAGGTCGTGCTTGACCCGGGTGTCGATCACCAGCAGGGAGAGGCCGACCGCGGGCAGGTCCAGCGGCACCTGGCGGCCGGCCAGCGTCCGGGTGTCCAGGAAGTAGGCGTGGCCCGCGACGCAGCAGCTCGACGCCATCTGGTCGAGCGCGCCGCACGGCACCCCGACGTACGCGTTCTCGGCGCGCTGGGCGAGCAGCGCCCGGCCGGGGGCGTCCAGGCCCAGGCCGTACAGCTCGTCCAGGGCGAGCGCGGTGGCGCACTCCAGCGCGGCGGACGAGGACAGGCCCGCCCCGGACGGCACGTCCGAGTCGAACGCCAGGTCGGCCCCGCCCACCGGGTGCCCGGCCTCGGCGAGCGCCCAGAACACTCCGGCGGGGTACGCCGCCCAGCCGGACACCGACCCGGGGGCCAGGCCGTCCACCGCGAACTCCGCCACCGCGCCGTCGCCCTGCGCGCTGAACAGCCGCACCAGGCCGTCGGAGCGGCGGCGGGCCGCCACCCGGGTGGCGTGCGGGAGCGCGGCGGGCAGCACGAAGCCCTCGTTGTAGTCGGTGTGCTCACCGATCAGGTTGATCCGGCCGGGGGCGGCCCACACGCCGTCGGGGGCGTCGCCGAAGGCGGAGGCGAAAACGGCGGCGGCATCGGTGGCGGCATCGGTGGCGGCATCGGTGGTCATCGGGCACTCCAGCGGGCGTTCAGCGGCGTTCACGGGCGGTCGCGGGTGTTCACGGGCCGTTCACGAGCAGTCGGGCGGCATATCCAACACATTCAAACACACAACCCCACACCCGAACAGGGTCGGCGCGGCCCCGGCGAACTATGCTGATCCTCTCCCACCCCCAGCACCCGTGGAGGACCACAGTGACCACCGACGGCGGACTGCTCGCCGACCAGCGCCGGGCCCTGATCCTCGACCTGGTCCGCCGGGACGGGGCCGTCAAGGTCGCCGAACTGGTCGACCAACTCGGCGTCTCCGACATGACCGTCCGCCGCGACCTGGACGCCCTCGCCCGCACCGGCGCCGTCCGCAAGGTCTACGGCGGCGCGGTCGCCCGCACCACCACCGCGGACGAGCCCGCCTTCGAGGCCAAGTCCAGCCTCGCCGCCGACACCAAGGCCGCCCTCGCCGAAGCCGCCGCCGCCCAGGTCCAGCCCGGCAGCGTGGTCGCCGTCTCGGCCGGCACCACCGCCTACGCCGTCGCCACCCGCCTGCTCGACGTCCCCGGCCTCACCGTGGTCACCAACTCGCTCCCCGTCGCCGAACTCGTCCGCACCCGCGGCGACGACGGTCCCGCCCTCCTGCTCACCGGCGGCGCCCCCACCCGCTCCGCCGCCCTGGTCGGCCCCCTCGCCGACCAGGCCATCCGCTCCCTCCACGTCGACCTCCTGATCATCGGCGCCCACGGCGTCAGCGAACGCGCCGGCCTCACCACCCCCAACCTCGCCGAGGCCCAGACCAACCGCGCCCTGATCGCCTCCGCCCACCGCACCGTCGCCGTCGCCGACCACACCAAGTGGGGCATCGTCGGCCTCAGCAGCTTCGCCGCCCTCACCGACCTCGACTGCTTCATCACCGACCAGGCCCTCCCCCCCGAAGCCCGCACCGCCCTCACCGAATCCTGCGGCACCCTCCTGCTGGTCTGACACCCCGCGGCCTGACGCCCCGCGGCCCGCGCACCACCGCCCGGAGCAGGGTCGGGAGCGCGGAGGTGAACGGGGACGGGCGCCGTGGCGCGGCGGGCGGTGCGGCGGCGGCCGGTGCGGTCCCTGGTGCCGGGGTTGCCATGGCGGGTGCGGGCGCTGCCGGTGACGGGGCCGTGCAGGGGACGGTGGTACTGGCGGTCGGACGGTCCGCGCCGTCGGCAGCGGCGTCCGCACCGCGACCACACGCCCTGCGGGGCCGCAGCGGGGGAGCGCGGCCCCAGCCGGGGCAGCGCCGGGACGCGAGGCGGTCGGCCGCCGCGACCGCGCAGCGGGGCGGGCGGAGCAGCAGCGAGAGCGCCACCGCGGCCCCGCCGCGCCGCGCCGCACCCGCCCGGGCCGAGGTCCGCGAGCAGCCGGCCCGGCAGCGGACTGGCCGTCCAGCGCAGTCATGACACCCAGGCGGAGGCCCGATGGTGGCCCTTCCCCGCCCACCCCCCTCCATCGACCCTCACCCCCTCGCTTGCCGGTGCGTGCCGGTTGGGCTGGGCCGCTGGACGGTTCGCGGGGCGTTTGCGCACACTGGCTCGATGAGGCTCCGACCGGCCAGCGGCCTGGAACTGCACGACCTGGACGTGCCCGACCCGGGGTTGCTGCCGTTCGCGGCGGGCAGCTTCGACGCCGTCGGGCCGCTCTCCCGGGCGGACTTCCCGCACCGGCACTCGTTCTACGAGCTGGTCTACGTCACGGCGGGGGGCGGGACGCACGTCATCGACCTGGTCGAGCACCGCATCCAGCCGCCCACGCTGTACGCGGTGCTGCCCGGTCAGGTGCACCGCTGGTCCGGGGCGGGGCGGCTCGACGGGTGGGTGCTGCTGTTCAACGAGGACTTCCTGCACCGGCATCCGGAGGACCTGGCCCTGCTGCGCGCCCTGGCCAGTGGCCCGGGGGTCCGGCCGGAGGGACGGGAGCACCGCGAGATCCTGGGCCTGCTGAGGGAGTTGACGCAAGAGCACGAGGCCGGTCTGGACGGTGCGGTGGGCGTGCTGCAGGCGCTGCTGCACGTCCTGCTGGTGCGTGCGCTGCGGGTGGCCCGCGGTGGCGGCGGGGCCGCGGTTCCGCGGGCGGCCGGTCATCCGCTGGTCGCCCGGTTCACCCGGATGATCGCCGACGCCGAACGCGCCGACCGCTCGGTGCTCGCCATCGCCCGTGAACTCGGCGTCTCCACCGGCTACTTGCACGAGGTGGTGAAGGAGGCCACCGGCCGCACCCCGGCCCGGCTGGTCCGCGAGCAGCAGACCCTGGAGGCGAAACACCTGCTCACCACCACTGACATGACGGTCCGTCAGGTCTCGGTGGCGGCCGGATTCTCCGACCCGGCCTACTTCTGCCGCTTCTTCCGCCGCGAAGTCGGCCGCACCCCGGGCGAGTTCCGCGAGCAGGCGAGCTGACGGCCCGGCGGCCCGGCGGCTCGACGGCTCGACGGCTCGGCGGCTCGAAAGTCCGGCGGCCCGAAAGCCCGCTAGCCCGGCGGCGGTTGAGGAATGCACCACGTCCCGCCGACCCCGTCCATCGACGGTCCGGCCGGGCAGGGCCTAGCGTCGGAGGCACCCCACAGCGCCGCCGCGCCGGGAGGCCCGACCTCGCCTCATGTCATGTCCCGTCCAAGAGATCCCGGGCGGGCGGCGACCACCGCAGCAGTCGAACGGAGAGCCATGCCCACCCCCCACAACCCGCTGGACGGCCTGAGCGAACTGGCCGATCGCCGGATCAGCCGCAAGGGCCTGCTCAAGGCGGCCGCCCTGGCCGGCGCCGCGCCGGTCCTGATCGGCGGCGGCGTCGCCCTGGCCCGCGACGCGGTCGCCGCCGACGTCCCGGCCCCGCTCACCCCCCAGTGCACCGACGGGCACGTCACCGAGGAGCAGATCGAGGGCCCGTACTTCAAGCCCGGCTCCCCGCTGCGCACCAACCTGGTCACCAGCGGCACCCCCGGCACCCCGCTGACCGTCAGCGGCTACGTCTTCGGCCGGAACTGCCTGCCGATCCCCGGCGCACTGCTGGACTTCTGGCAGGCCGACACCAACGGCACCTACGACAACTCCGGCTACACCTTCCGCGGCCACCAGTTCAGCGCCGCCAACGGGGCGTACACGCTGACCACGATCGTCCCCGGCCTCTACCCGGGCCGCACCCGGCACCTCCACGTCAAGGTGCAGGCCCCCGGGCAGCCGATCCTCACCACCCAGCTGTACTTCCCGAACGAGCCGCGCAACTCCACCGACACCATCTTCGACCCGGACCTGGTGATGACGGTCCGCCAGGTCGGCAACGGGCGCGAGGCCAGCTTCGACTTCGTGCTCAACGTCAACGGCACCGGCACGCCCAGCCCCAGCGGCAGCCCGACCCAGGGCTCGCCGAGCCCCAGCCCGAGCCCCTCCACCCCCGGCGGCTCCACCACCTGGGCGGTCGGGGCCAGTTACAAGGCCGGCGACCTGGTCACCTACAACGGCGTCGGCTACGTCTGCCTCCAGGGCCACATCGCGTACGCGGGCTGGGAGCCGCCGAACGTCCCGGCCCTCTGGCAGCGCCGCTGACCACCCCGTTCCCGTCGCTGACCGACCCCGCCCCCACGCGGGGCGGTCAGCGACGACAGCCACCCGAACCGGCGGCGCGGCCCGCTCCCCGGGAGGGGAAACCCGGGCGACCGGGGCCGCGCCCGCCGAACGCCGTGACGGCCCGCGTGCGGGGTGCCCGGGCCGTCACGGCACCCCGGCCCCGGAACCCGCCGGACCACCGGCCCGGAACCCGCCGGACCACCGGCCCGGAACCCGCCGGACCACCGGCCCGGAACCCGCCGGGCCCCGTACGCTCGGCCCATGACCGAGCAGCAGCCCCAGCCCCCGCACCGGTACCTGGTGGTGACGACCACCCACGAGGACGAGGCCGCCGCCCGCGCCCTCGCCGCCACCCTGGTCCGCGAACGCCTCGCCGCCTGCGCGCAGTTGCACCCCGTCCGCTCGGTGTACTGGTGGGACGGCGAGGTCCGGGACGCCCCCGAGTGGCGCGTCGACCTCAAGACCCGGGCCGCGCTGGCCGACCGCCTCGTCACCCGGATCGGCGAACTGCACAGCTACGACACCCCGGAGGTGATCGCCGTCCCGGTGACCGCCGGATCCCCCGCCTACCTCGCCTGGCTCGACACCGAGACCACCCCCGAGGCCGGATGACGCTCCGGCAGGCGCTTCGCCGCGCGTCCCGCCGGTGGGTGGCCGCCGGGCCGTTCCCACCGGCGGGTCACCTAGCGGGTCACCCCCTGGATCGCCGCGCGGGCCGCCTCGCGGATCACTTGGCCACCGTGAAGTACCCGGTGAGGTCGGCGATCGCGTGCGTCCAACCGGCGTGGTTGTAGACGGAGAACGAGTCGCCGTTCAGTCCGGTGGTCACCGAGTTGGACACGGTCTGCCACGGCACGAAGTTGAGGTTCGAGGTGTCCGGCCGGGTCGTGTTGCTCGGGAACACCGTGAAGTGGCCGGACTCCGAGGGCGCGGTGGCCGTCACGTTGACCTCCGCGGCGAGGGCGCCGGCCGGGGCCCCGGCGCCGGTGGGGACCTGGAGCGTGGAGAACGGCGCGAGCTCCTGCGAGGGACGGCCCTCGTACAGGTTCGGACGGGTGTCGGCCAGGCGCACCGGCACCTTCAGGGCGCTGAACAGCCCCTGGCCGCTGGGGCCGTAGAAGCCCACGATGTCGATGACGACGTTCTGCGAGCCGATGTGGTTGAAGACGTCGACCTTCCCGTCCTGGCCGACCGGCACGACCACCTGGTTCGGCACCGTCCCGCCCGGCTTGACGTTGAGGTTGGAGCCCCACTCCGGCCGCTGCCGACCGGTCGGGTAGACGGTCAGGAAGGTGTCGCCGGTGCCATCGGTGGCGGTGACGTTGAGGACCACCGCCCGGGCGTCGGCGGTGCCCAGCTCCGGCTTGGCGACCTGGACCGAGCGGACCCCGCCCTGCTCGATCCAGTGGCCGTCCGCCCGGCTGTCGACCAGCCGGGTCGGGGTGACCGCACCGTACTTGTCGGTCGCGCCCGGCCGGTAGTAGCCGACCACGTCGAGCACGACGTGGGTGTAGCTGCCGTTGTTGTAGACGTTGATCGCGGGGGCGGTGCCCGGGGTGATCGCGACGGTGACCAGGTTGGCGACCGTCTGGCGGGGCGCGAAGCTGATGCTGGAGGTGGCCGGGGTGACGCCCGGCGCGTTCGGGTCGGCGGTCAGGGTCAGGTAGCCGTTGTCGGTGGCGTCGGCGACGGTCACGTTGACCACCACCGCCGTCGCGTCGGACGGCACCACCGGGACGCCCTGCCCGTGCGCGCGGCCGGCGACGTCGAGCAGCTGCGCCCGGTAGTTCTCCCCGGGGCTCAGCGGGCCGTCCACGCCGCTCGCGTTCCAGTAGCTGTTGCGGGTGTCGAGCACCCGGGTCGGAGCCATCCCGACGAAGCCCGCCGGGGCGCTCGCCTCCACGGTGCCGGCGGCCGGGGCCGCCTGCGCCTGTCCGACGGCCAGCACCGGGCCGGTCAGGGCGATCGCCGCGAGCACGGCGAGGCCGGAGAAGATACGGCTGCGCATGGTGAGTTGTTCCCCCACTGGTAGTGACGCCCTCCGTTCGTCATCGGAGGGTTCGTACCTGTAGGACGTCCGGAGTGCCCGCCGGTTGCGCCTCGATCCGAAGAATTTCCGATCACCCGGACGGGGCCCCCACCGGCCCCGCCGACCGCGCCCGCGCGCCGGTGCGGTCAGCGCTCCCGGGCCCAGGCGCACAGCACCGGCACGCACCGCTCCGCGAAGTACTCGTAGTCCTCCGCCGTGTTGTACGCGTGCGTGGACAGCCGGAAGTACCCCGTCCCGCCGAAGCTGGTGAAGGCCGCCTCGACGCCGAACTCGGCGGCCAGGCGGTCGCGCAGGCCGTCGGCCTCCAGGCGGGTGCGGCCCAGGCCGGCCGGGAGCCTGACCAGGCGGAGGGCGCCCACCGGCATGCCGACCTCCGCCGTGGCCGGTTCGCCGGTCGCGGCGGTGATCGTCTCGCCGATCAACTGCTCGGCGTAGTCGGCGAGTTCGCTCATGTATTGGCGGGTGTCGGCCCAACCCCACTGCTCGGCGACGAAGTCGAGCGCGGTCGGTGCGGCCAGGTAGCCGGTGACGTCCACGGTGCCCTGGGTGTCGAAGCGCTCCGGGAACGGCTCCTCCGCGCCCCAGGAGTCGATCAACGGGTAGAGGGAGTGCCGGAGTTCGCCCCGGGCGACGAGCGCGGCGGTGCCGCGCGGCGCGCAGCCGAACTTGTGCAGGTTGCCGACCCAGGCGTCGCAGTCCGCCCCGGCCAGCGGGTCCTCGTCCAGGCCGGGCACGTGCGCGGCGTCGACCAGCAGCGGGACGCCGCGCTCGCGGGCGAACGCGCCGATCAGGTCGACCGGCAGGTAGCGGGCGGTCGCGGAGGTGATCCGGTCCAGCACGATCAGCGCCGTCCGTCCGGTCACCGCCCCGGTCACCGCCGCCGCCGCCTCCGCCGGACCGGCCGCCAGCGGCACGTGCGCCGTGCGCACCGAGCCGCCCCAGCGCCGGGCCAGCCGGGCCGCGCCCATGGTGACGGCCCCGTAGCCGTGGTCGGTGACCAGCACCTCGCCGCCGTCCCGGTGCGGGAGGCTGCCGTACACGGCGCTCGCCCCGGCGCTCGCGTTCGGCACCAGCGCGGTGAACTCGGCCGGTACGCGCAGGAATGCGGCGATCGCGGCCCGCGCGGCGGCGACCCGCCGGGGCAGCCCGGGGAACCACACCACCGGCGAGGCGTCCATCTCCTCGCGCAGCCGCTGCTGTTCGCGCTGCGCGACCAGCGGCACCGCGCCGAACGAACCGTGGTTGAGGTGCCGCATCCCGGGGTCGAGCGACCACCCGGCGGCGGCGGGACGCCCGTCCCGGAGCAGCAGGGGCTTGGGGGCGACGGCGGTGGGCACGGCTGTTCTCTCCGATCCGGCCGGGAGCGACGCTGTCCCGATGACCTGCGGAAAATCCTGACACAGCCGACACCGCCCCCGCCCGCCGCCCCACCCACCGCCCGGCCCGGCACGACGCGCCGCCCGCCCCGGACGGAACCGGGACGGGCGGCGGGACGAGCAGCGGCGCGGCCCACGACGGCGCGGCCCACGACGGCGCGGCGCGCCCTACGACATCGGCTGCGGCTTGATCATCGCGAACGGCGCCCCCTGCGGGTCGGCGACCACCGTCATCCGCCCGGCCATCATGTCGAACGGCGGCGCGAGCACCGTCCCGCCCCGCCGGACCAGCGCGTCCACGGTGGAGTCCACGTCGTCGACGGCGAAGTAGGTCAGCCAGTGCGCCGGGGTGCCGGGCGGGTCGTTGGCCAGCAGGGTGACCCCGCCGACCGCCCGGCCGCCGACCCGCAGCTCCCAGTACGAGTCCGCGCCGTCCAGCGGCTCGATCTCGATGCCGAACGCCTCGCCGTAGAACGCGGTGGCGCCCGGCACGTCGCTGGTGTGCAGCTCGTTCCAGGTCAGCGCGCCGGCCTCGTTGACCACCCGCGCGCCGAAGAACTCGCCGGGCTGCCAGACGCCGAACACCGCGCCCTGCGGGTCCGCCGCGACCAGCATCCGGCCCAGGTCGCCGACGTCCACGGTCGGGACGATCAGCGTGCCGCCCGCCGCGACGATCGCGTCCTGGGTGGCCTGGGCGTCGGTGCTGGCCAGGTAGCCGGTCCAGACGGTCGGCGGCTCCGGCATCCCCTCCGGCGCCATCGCCGGGCCGATCCCGGCCACGGCCTTGCCGTCCAGTTCGCAGACCGCGTACCCGCCGAACTCGGCCGGGCCGGGCTGCCCCTGCCAGCCGAGCAGGTCGCGGTAGAAGTCCAGCGCCGCCTGCTGGTCCTTCGCCATCAGATCGACCCAGCACGGGGTGCCGGTCGCGTACGGGGTGGTGACTTCGGGCATCTCTCGCTCTTTCCGGTTCGGGACATCCGGTGCGTCCCCCGCCAGCCACCCTCCCGGCGCCGCCCCGGTTCCGCCACCGGAGCCCGGCCGACCGTCCCCACCCGGGGGAGTCGCCCCACCCGGGGGAGCCGCCCTCGCCCGGCCGGCGCCGTCCCCGCCCCGGCTGACGCCCTCGCCCGGCCGGCGCGTCAGCCGGCCCGCGCCCGGGTGAGGGCGATCAGCGCGATGTCGTCCGACAGCTGGTGCGTCCAGTCCCGGACGTCCGAGACGAGGCCGGCGATCAGGCGGCCCGGGTCGGCGGCGCCCAGCACGGACAGCCGCTCGTCCAGGGGGTAGAACTCGCCGGAGGAGTTGCGCGCCTCGCTCAGCCCGTCCGTGTGCAGCAGCAGCGCCGAGCCGCCCGGCAGGGCCAGCGGGGTCGGGGCGGGGGCCGGGCCGTGCCCGAGCGCGCCCAGGCCGAGCGGCAGCAGCGCCGGGACGGGGACGGCGCCGGCCCCGTCCGGCCCGACCCGGAGCGGGGCGAGGTGCCCGCAGTTGACCACTTCGACCTGGTCGACGCCGTCCCGGTGCTGGAGCAGCAGCGCCGTGGCGAACAGCTCCTCGTCGCCGCGGGCCGCCGCCAGCCGGGCGAGCTGGCGGTCCAGCCGGGCGGCCAGCTCGCCCAGGTCGGCGGTCTCGTGCGCCTGGGAGCGGAAGCAGCCCAGCAGCTCGGTGACGGTCTGGACGGCCTGCAACCCCTTGCCCCGGACGTCGCCGATCAGCAGCCGGGTGCCGTGCGGGGTGCGCACCGCCTCGAAGAAGTCGCCGCCGACGCCGGTGCCCGCCGTCGCGGGCTGGTAGTGGCCGGTCAGGCGCAGCTCGCCCAGCCGGGCCGGGATGGGGTGCAGCACCGCCTGTTGCAGGGCGATCTCGCTGGCCCGGACGCGGGCCAGCCGCTCCGACTGCTGGCGGCGGCTCCAGGCCACCAGCCCGGCCGCCGCGCCCACCGCCAGCGCGGCCACCGCCGCCCCGGGGCGGTCGGCGACCCGTTCGCCGGCCAGCGCGACCAGCAGCAGGTGCTGCAGCCCGGCCGCCGCGGCGACGGTCAGCGACACCACCGGGCGGCCCAGCACCATCGCCACCAGCGCGACCGCGCCGCAGGCCACCCAGAGCACGGTGCTCAGCGCGTCCGGGTCGTGGGTGCCGGTCAGCAGCGCCGAGCTGCCCGGCACGGTCTGGGCCAGCACGCCGCCGAGCAGGACCGCCACCGGGTACAGCGCCGAGGCGGCGGCCCGCCGCTGGCGGGGCAGCGCGGCCAGGAACCCGGCCAGGTAGGGGATCTGGGTGATCACCAGGCCGAATCCGACCAGCACCGCCACCGCGCCCGCGACCAGCGCGGCCCGCCCGGCCCCGTCCGGCAGGAAGTGCAGCGAGGCCAGGCCGACGGCGGCCAGCGGCAGGCCCAGCGAGGAGCTGGTCAGCGGGGTCAGCCGCCAGTGCCGGGCGGTCAGCCCGGCCGCCAGCATGCCCAGCCCGTAGCCGGACATCGACAGCGTCACGTGGGCCGGCGGCACCCCGCGCTGGAGCAGCAGCACGGGGACGGCCGCGGTCAGCCCGAGCTGGGTGAAGCCCAGCGTGGCGCCCGCGGCCAGCGCCCCGGCCGCGGCCCGGGCCGGGACGCCGGGCACCGCCGGGCCCGGACGGCTCCGGGCGCGCCGGACGGCCCGCACCCGGCCGGCCGCGAACAGCGCCGCCGCGGCGGCCAGCAGCCCGCCCACCACCGGGTCCGACCAGCCGCGCAGCGGCCCCAGCTCCAGGCCCGCGACGGCCGGCAGCACCGCCGCCGCCACTCCCGGCCCGCCCACGGGCGCCGAGCGGACGGTCGAACGGGGCAGCCGGTCGCGCGGCAGCAGCCGCAGCGCGACGAGCAGCAGCAGCGCGGCGGCGGCCGGGACCACCGCCTCGCCGAGCCGCCAGCCGGCCGCCGTGTCGATCCGCACCGCGACGTTCGCGCCGAGCACCAGCACCACGGCGACGCCCGCGACCGCCCCGCCCACCACCCGGGTGATCCGCCCGGGCAGGTTCAGCAGCGGGACGGAGGCCAGCGCGGCGATCAGCACCCCGGCCGACCCGGCGTCCGCCACGGCCCGCCCCGCCAGGTACGTCCAGGAGTGCCCGGCCGTGACCGCGACCGCGCCCCCCGCCGCCATCACCCCCAGCGCCCACCGCAGCACCCGCGGCCACCCCCAGGCGTCCACCGCCCGCCCCGACGCCAGCAGCGCCGTCAGCAGCGCCAGCGCCGACCCCAGCTGCGCGGCCACCCCCGTCCCGCGCCCCGCCCCGAACTCGGCGAACGCTCCCGCCGTCGTGGCGCCGCGCAGCAGCGGCAGCAGTACGGACAGCGAGGCCGCGGCCATGAGCAGCAGACGGACAGCGCGCCGGGGGGTGCCGGTCACGGGGGTCTCCTTCGGCAGGTCGGATGCGGACCAGGCTTGCAAACACCCGTACCGCCCAGAAGGGAAGAAGGTCACATACGTCACATTTATTGCTCATCGCCCACCCGGTGAACACCTGCCCCGCCCCCACCGGCCCCCACCGGCGTCCACCGGCGTCCACCGGCGCGTCCACCGGCGCGTCCAGGGTGCGTCCACGGGGCGGAATTCGCTGTGCGGGTCCCGCCGGCGCCGCTAGCGTGTCGCGACCACTGACGGACCGTCACCCCCGGAGGCCGCGCCATGGCGCTCACGACCGACTCCCACCCCGCCGTGCTGGCCGCGATCGCGCGCGGGTGCGCGGCGCTCGGGTTCGAGATGTCCTGCGACCCGGTGACGGGACGACTGCTGCGGACGCTGGCGGCGGCCCGCCCCGGGGGCCGGCTGCTGGAGCTGGGGACGGGCGCGGGGGTGGGCACGAGCTGGCTGCTGAGCGGGATGGACCCGGGCGCGACGCTGCTGAGCGTGGAGCTGGACGCGGCGGTCGCGGCGGTCGCGGCCGAGCACCTGGCGGCGGACCCGCGGCTGGAGCTGGTGGTGGGGGACGGGGCGGAGCTGATCGACGCGCTGCCGCCCGGCGGCTTCGACCTGGTGTTCGCGGACACCTGGCCGGGCAAGTTCCACCACCTCGACCAGGCGCTGGAGCTGCTCGCCCCGGGCGGCCTGTACCTGGTCGACGACCTGCTGCCGCAGCCCACCTGGCCCGCCGACCACGCCGCGGCGGTCGACGCCCTGGTCGAGCGGCTGACCGGCGACCCCCGCCTGCACGCCACGCCCCTGGACTGCGCCTCCGGCCTGCTGCTGGCCACTCGCCGCCCGTAGGCCCCCGCCGCCCCGAGACCGCGGCCGCCCCGAGACCGCCACCGTCCGCACGGCCCGCCCGCGGCCCGTGGGCCGCCCGGGTGACCGCTGGCGTGGGGGCCGGGGCGCCGCTCGCGCCGGAGCCTACGGTGGCCGCCATGTGGCAGGACATGTTCGACGCGGGCATCCCGTACGGCGAGAAGACCGTCCGCACGGTGCTGGTCTACCTGGCCCTGCTGGTGCTGCTGCGGGTGATCGGCAAGCGCGGTCTGGCCCAGCTGAACACCTTCGACCTGGTGGTCATGCTGCTGCTCTCCAACGTGGTGCAGAACGCCGTGATCGGGAACGACGACTCGCTGGCCGGCGGCCTGTACGGGGCGCTGGTGCTGCTGGCCACCGACTGGCTGCTGGTGCGCCAGGCGGTGCGCTGGGACTGGTTCAACCGGCTGCTGGACGGGACGCCGACGGTGCTGGCCCGGGACGGGGCGTACGACCGGCGGACGATCGCCCGGCAGGGCATCCGGGTGGCCGACCTGGACGTGGCGATCCGGCACCAGGGCGGCGACGCGGTCGAGGAGACCGCGCTGATCGTGCTGGAGCCCGGCGGGACGCTGCTGGTGAAGCTCAAGCCGGGCGACCAGGTCGCGGACAAGTCCGACGTGGCGGCGCTCCGGGCCGCGCTGGCCGCGATCGAGGCCCGGCTGCCCCCGGCCGGCTGACCTTTTCCGACCGTTTCCGACCGCTTCGTCCCATGCCTCCGCTCGATATTGACGAATCCTTAACGGGTGGCCCCCGCCACCCCCGGCCTTCGATTCGATCACCGAAACCGCCTCTGGCCTGCGGAAACTCGGGAAACGAGCCTGCTGGACGGGCGGCTTGCCGGGTGGACGGGCCACATACGCTCCCGTGCTGTGCTCAACCTCCCCCAGGCGCTCAAGCGCCTCGTGATCGGCCGCGCCATGCGCAGCGAGGAACTCGGCGAGACGCTGCTGCCCAAGCGGCTGGCGCTGCCGATCTTCGCCTCCGACCCGCTCTCCTCGGTGGCCTACGCGACCGGCGAGATCCTGCTGGTGCTCACCGTCGGCGGCACCGCGTTCCTGTACCTGACGCCGTGGATCGCGCTGGGCGTGGTCGCCCTGATGGCCGTGGTGGTGCTCTCCTACCGGCAGGTGGTGCACGCCTACCCGAGCGGCGGCGGCTCGTACGAGGTGGTCTCGCGCAACCTCGGGGCGAACGCGGGGCTGGTGGTGGCCGCCTCGCTGCTGGTCGACTACGTGATGACGGTGGCCGTCTCGGTGGCCTCCGGCGTGGACAACATCATCTCCGCGTTCGGCTCGCTGGCCGACCACCGGGTGGCGCTGGCGCTCGGCTTCACCGCGCTGCTGACCGCGGTGAACCTGCGCGGCGTGCGCGAGTCCGGCCGGGCGTTCGCCGCGCCGACGTACCTGTTCATCGGTGCCATCCTGCTGATGGTGGCCACCGGCCTGGTCCGGCTCGCGTTCGGCGACAGCCCGCAGGCGCCGACCGCGCACCTGGGCGTCGCGCCCGAGCACGGCAAGGACGCGCTACAGGGCCTGGGGCTGCTGATGCTGGGCCTGCGCGCCTTCGCCTCCGGCTGCACCGCGCTGACCGGCGTCGAGGCGATCTCCAACGGGGTGCCCGCGTTCCGGGCCCCGAAGTCCCGCAACGCCGCGGCCACCATGGCGGTGATGGGCGTCGTCGCGGTGGTGATGTTCGCCGGCGTCACGCTGCTCGCGCTGACCTCGCACGTCCACTACGTCGAGGACGCCTGCCGGCTGACCGGCCTGGCCGGGGACTGCCGCACCCACACCCAGCAGACCGTGATCGCCCAGCTCGCCGCCACCGTCTTCGGCGGCTCGGACAGCGTGCTGTTCTACGCCGTGCAGGCGGTGACCGCACTGGTGCTGATCCTGGCCGCGAACACCGCGTTCAACGGCTTCCCGCTGCTCTCCTCGATCCTCGCCCAGCACCGCTACCTGCCCCGGCAGTTGCACACCCGCGGCGACCGGCTGGCGTTCTCCAACGGCATCATCGCGCTCGCCGTGGTGGCCGGGGCGCTGCTCTGGTTCTACCGGGCGGACGTCACCAGCCTGATCCACCTGTACATCCTGGGCGTGTTCACCTCCTTCACGCTCTCCCAGATCGGCATGGTCCGGCACTGGAACCGGGCGCTGGCCACCGAGGCCGAGCCCGCCGCCCGGGCCGCCGCGCGCCGCTCCCGGGTGATCAACGGGCTGGGCGCCGGCACCACCGCGCTGGTGCTGGTGATCGTGCTGATCACCAAGTTCACCCAGGGCGCCTGGCTGGCCGTGGTCGCCGCCCTGCTGCTCTGGCTGGCCATGCGCGGCGTCCGCCGCCACTACGACGCCGTCGCCGCCGAACTCGCGGCCGAGGAGCCCGGCGCCGACCGGCCCCGGCGGGTGCACGCCGTGGTGCTGGTCTCCAAGCTGCACAAGCCCACCCTGCGGGCGCTCGGCTACGCGCAGGCGATGCGCCCCGACACGCTGGAGGCGCTCACCGTGGACGTCGAGCCGGAGGCCACCGCCGACCTGCGCGCCCGGTGGGACGGCGGCGGGGTCGAGGTGCCGCTGCGGGTGCTCGACTCGCCGTTCCGGGAGATCACCAAGCCGGTGGTCGCCCACGTGCGGGAGCTGACGGCCGCTCACCCCGGCGACGCGGTGGCCGTGCTGGTCCCCGAGTACGTGGTCGGCCGCTGGTGGGAGAACCTGCTGCACAACCAGACCGCCCTGTGGCTCAAGAGCCGGCTGCTGTTCACCCCCGGTGTGATGGTCATCTCGGTGCCCTGGCAGCTCACTTCGGCGCACCGCGCCGACCGCCCCGCCGGCCGGGCCCCCGGCGCGGTGCGCCGCGGCGAACCCACCCGGAGCCGCTGACCACACCGACAAGGCGGGAGCGTGAACACTGGGTGAACACCGGGAGTACTCCGGCGCGCCCACCGGTTGACGCCCCGTCAGCCCGGCCGCCCGCCCACCCCCCGCAACCAGCCGCGCAGCGGCGCGGGCCGACCACCCGCCCGCCCGCGCCCGGCCCCCGCCCGCCGTCCCGGCCCCCCGCCCACCGGTCCGCCGGCCCGCCGCCTCCGGCCCCGCACCCCGCCTGACCGGTAAACTTGCCCAGGTTGTCTTGCTTTCGACGCCTTCGGTTGACCGCCGGGGAACCCAGGACGAGGACCGTGTGGCCGTGATGACCGTTCCCGATACCGCGCTGTTCCGCGCCCAGGCCGCCCCCGCGCCGCGCACCCTGGTCGACGTGCTGGCCGCCACCGCCGCCGCCCACCCGCAGGAGCCGGCCCTGGACGACGGGCGCGAGACGCTCAGCTACGCGGCGCTGCTCACCGAGGTGGAGCGGGTCCGCCGGCACCTGGCCCGGGCGGGCGTCGGCCTCGGCGACCGGGTCGGCGTCCGGGTGCCCTCCGGCGGCAACCAGCTGTACGTGGCGATCCTGGCGGTGCTGGCCGCGGGCGCCGCCTACGTGCCGGTGGACTTCGAGGACCCGGACGAGCGGGCCGAGCTGGTCTTCGGCGAGGCCGACGTGAACGCGGTGATCGGTGCCGACCACCGGCTGGAGAAGGTCAAGCCCTCCGGCCACGAGGCCCGGGAGCCCGGTCCGGAGCACGACGCCTGGATCATCTTCACCTCCGGCTCCACCGGCAGGCCCAAGGGCGTCGCCGTCACCCACCGCAGCGCCGCCGCGTTCGTCGACGCCGAGGCCGCGATGTTCCTCCGGGAGGAGCCGATCGGCCCCGGCGACCGGGTGATGGCCGGGCTGTCGGTGGCCTTCGACGCCTCCTGCGAGGAGATGTGGCTGGCCTGGCGGCACGGCGCCTGCCTGGTGCCCGTCCCGCGCGCCCAGGTCCGCTCCGGCGCCGACCTCGGGCCGTGGCTGGCCGAGCAGGAGATCACCGTGATCTCCACCGTCCCGACCCTGGCCGCGCTCTGGCCCGCCGAGGCGCTCAACGAGGTCCGGCTGCTGATCTTCGGCGGCGAGGCGTGCCCGCCCGAACTCGCCGAGCGCCTGGTCACCGAGGGCCGCGAGGTGTGGAACACCTACGGCCCCACCGAGGCCACCGTGATCGCCTGCGGCGCCCTGCTGACCGGCCGGCCCCCGGTCCGGATCGGCCTGCCGCTGGACGGCTGGGAGCTGGCCGTCGTCGACGAGGCCGGCGAGCCCGTCCCGATGGGCGGCAGCGGCCAGCTGGTGATCGGCGGCGTCGGCCTGGCCCGCTACCTCGACCCGGCCAAGGACGCCGAGAAGTACGCCCCGCTGGAATCCCTCGGCTGGGAGCGCGCCTACCGCTCCGGCGACCTGGTGCGCGCCGAACCCGAGGGCCTGGTCTTCCTCGGCCGCGCCGACGAACAGATCAAGCTCGGCGGCCGGCGGATCGAGCTCGGCGAGGTCGACGCGGCCCTCCAGGCGCTGCCCGCCGTCTCCGGCGCCGCCGCCGCCGTGCGCACCGCCCGCGGCGGCAACCAGCTGCTGGTCGGCTACCTGGTCACCCAGGACGGCTTCGACCGGGACGCCGCCGTCGCCCGGCTGCGCGCCGAACTGCCCGCCGCCCTCGTCCCGCTGCTCGCCCCCGTCGACCACCTGCCCACCCGCACCTCCGGCAAGGTCGACCGGGACGCGCTGCCCTGGCCGCTGCCCGAGCTGGAGACCGCCGGGCCCGCCGAGCAGCTCTACGGCACCGAGGCGTGGCTGGCCGAGCAGTGGACGCAGATCCTCGGCACCCCGGTGCGCGGCGCCGACGACGACTTCTTCGCGATCGGCGGCGGCTCGCTGGCCGCCGCCCAGCTCACCACCCTGCTGCGCGCCCGCTACCCGGCCGCCTCCGTCCTCGACGTCTACCAGCAGCCCACCCTGCGCAAGCTCGCCCGGCTGCTGGAGAAGTCCGCCCAGTCCGGGGGAGCGGCCCGCACCGTCGCCCCCGTGCCCCGCCGCGCCCAGGCGCTGCAACTGCTGCTGACGCTGCCGCTGGCCACCCTCACCGGCCTGCGCTGGTCGCTCG
This sequence comes from Kitasatospora sp. NPDC090308, assembly GCF_044769485.1. Classification (NCBI taxonomy): domain Bacteria; kingdom Bacillati; phylum Actinomycetota; class Actinomycetes; order Kitasatosporales; family Streptomycetaceae; genus Kitasatospora; species Kitasatospora sp. NPDC090308. The sequence goes on from NZ_JBIVXY010000003.1 coordinate 219,290, forward strand.
CCCTCGGCGCGCTCGGCACCGTCCTGCACCTGCTCGGCGACTACCCGTGGGCCCCCCGCGCGCCCTGGTGGCTGCTGGCCGCCGGCGCCCTGCTGCTGTACTCCGCGCCCGGCCGGCTGGCGATCGCCGCCGGCGGCGCCCGGCTGCTGCTGCGCGGCGTCGGCTCCGGCAGCTATCCGCGCGGCGGCTCCGTCCACCTGCGGCTGTGGGCCGCCGAACGGCTCGCCGAAGCCTCCGGCGCGGTCGGCCTCTCCGGCTCCTGGCTGATCCGCTACGCCCGGGCGCTCGGCTGCCGGGTCGCCCCCGACGTCGACCTGCACGCCCTGCCACCGGTCACCGGCCTGCTGCGCCTGGGCAAGGGCTGCGCGGTCGAGAACGAGGTCGACCTGTCCGGCCACTGGCTGGACGGCGACCGGCTGGAGATCGGCGCGCTGCGGATCGGCGCGGGCGCCGTGGTCGGCACCCGCTCGACCCTGCTGCCCGGCGCCAAGATCGGCAAGCGCGCCGAGATCGCCCCCGGCTCCGGCGTCACCGGCGCCGTCCCCACCGGCCAGCGCTGGGCCGGCGCGCCCGCCGCCAAGACCGGCAAGGCCCAGCGCGGCTGGCCCGAGCAGCGCCCCCCGCGCACCCGCCGCTGGGCCGCCGCCTACGGCGCCACCGGCTTCGCGCTCTCCCTGCTGCCGCTGCTCGCCGCGCTGCCCGCGCTGCTGATCGCCGGCCGGTTCGTCCACCCCGGCGACGGCCCGGAGGCGGCCGTCCGCGGCGCCCTGACCGCCCTCGTCCCCGCCACCCTCGCCTACGGGCTGGCCTACGCCGCGCTCGTGCTGGCGGGCGTCCGGCTGCTCTCGCTCGGCCTGCGCACCGGCTACCACCCGCTGCACGGCCGGGTCGGCTGGCAGGCGTGGACGGTCAGCCAGCTGATGGACCTGGCCCGCGAGACGCTGTTCCCGCTGTACGCCGGGCTGATCACCCCGGTCTGGCTGCGGCTGCTGGGCATGCGGGTCGGCAAGGGCGCGGAGGTCTCCACCGTGCTGGCGCTGCCCAGCCTGACCAAGGTCGGCGACGGCGCCTTCCTCGCCGACGACACCCTGATCGCCCCGTACGAGCTGGGCGGCGGCTGGCTGCGGATCGGGCGGGCCGAGATCGGCGAGCGGGCCTTCCTCGGCAACTCCGGGATGACCGCGCCCGGCCGGGCCGTCCCCGACCGCGGCCTGGTCGGGGTGCTGTCCGCGACGCCCAAGAAGGCCAAGCGCGGCAGCTCCTACCTGGGCATGCCACCGGTCAAGCTGCCCCGGGCCGCCGACACCGCCGACCTCGCCCTCACCTACGAGCCGCCCGCCCGGCTGCGCTGGGCCCGCGGCCTGACCGAACTGGCCCGGATCGTCCCGGTGCTCGCCTCCGCCGCGCTGGCCGTGCTCACCGCCGCCGCGCTCTGCGCCCTGGACGCGCCGCTGCTGTCGGGCCTGGTGCTGCTGGCCGCGGGCCTGGCCGCCTGCCTGGTCTCCGCCGCCGCCAAGTGGCTGCTGGTCGGCCGGTTCCGGGCGGTCGAGCACCCGCTGTGGTCCGGCTTCGTCTGGCGCAACGAGCTGGCCGACACCTTCACCGAGGTGCTCGCGGTGCCCTGGCTGGTCGGCCGCACCGCCGGCACCCCGCTGATGAACCTGTGGCTGCGCGCGCTCGGCGCGCGGATCGGCCGCGGCGTGTGGTGCGAGAGCTACTGGCTGCCCGAGGCCGACCTGGTCACCCTCGGCGACGGCGTCAGCGTCAACCGCGGCTGCGTGCTGCAGACCCACCTCTTCCACGACCGGATCATGCGGCTGGATACTGTGGAGCTCCGCGCGGGCGCCACCCTGGGCCCGGGCGGGATCGTGCTGCCCGGCAGCACCGTCGGCGAGCGCTCCACCCTCGGCCCGGCCTCGCTGGTGATGCGGGCCGAGACGGTGCCCGCCGACACCCGCTGGCTCGGCAACCCGATCGAAGCCTGGCAGTAAAGCAGTGACCGCCCCCGCGCCAGGAGGACCCCCCGCGTTGAGCTCCAAGCCGGCCCCCGCCGCCGACCCGTACTTCCCCCGGCACGGGGACCCGCGCTACCGCGCCCACCGCTACGAACTCGCCCTCGACTACCGGCCCGGCCCCAACCGGCTGGCCGCCTCCGCCCGGATCGCCGCCATCGCCGGGCCCGAGCCGCTGCGCGAGTTCACCCTCGACCTGGCCGACTTCCGGATCGGCCGGGTGCTGGTCGACGGGAAGGCCGCGCACTACGCGCACCGGGACGGCAAGCTCCGGATCAGGCCCGCCAAGGCCCCCGCCGCCGGGGCGGTGTTCACCTGCGAGGTGCACTGGTCCGGCAACCCGCGCCCGGTGCGCAGCCCCTGGGGCGGGATCGGCTTCGAGGAGATCACCGACGGCGCGCTGGTCGCCTCCCAGCCGGTCGGCGCCCCGTCCTGGTTCCCCTGCAACGACCGGCCCGCCGACAAGGCCGCCTACCAGCTGACGGTGACCACCGCGACCCCGTACGCCGTGGTCACCGGCGGGCGCCTGCTCAGCCGCACCACCCGCTCCTCCGCCACCACCTGGGTCTACGAGCAGCCCGCGCCCACCGCCCCCTACCTGGTCGGGCTGGCGATCGCCCCGCTGCGGCAGGTCCCGCTGACCGAGCGGGCCCCCGGCACCGTCCCGCAGAGCGGCTGGGTGCCGCAGCCGCTGGCGGCCCGGTTCGAGCACGACTTCGCCCGGCAGCCGCAGATGATGCGCCTGTTCGAGGAGCTGTTCGGCCCGTACCCGTTCGACGGGTACACCGTCGCCGTGGTCGACGAGGACCTCGACGTGCCGGTCGAGGCGCAGGGCATGGCCACCTTCGGCCGCAACCACCTCGACGGGCGGCGCGGCTGGGAGCGGCTGGTCGCCCACGAGCTCGCCCACCAGTGGTTCGGCAACAGCGTCACCGTCGCCGACTGGCGGCACATCTGGCTCAACGAGGGCCTGGCCAAGTACGCCGAGTGGCTCTGGTCCGAGCGCACCGGCGGCCCCACCGCCCAGCGCCTGGCCGCCGACGCCCACCTCCAACTGCGCGGCCTGCCGCAGGACCTGGCGATCGGCGACCCCGGCAAGCGGCACATGTTCGACGACCGGGTCTACGAGCGCGGCGGCCTGACCGTGCACGCGCTGCGCTGCGCCCTCGGCGACCCCGCCTTCTTCCGGCTGCTGCGCGACTGGGCCACCGCCTACCGGCACGCCGTGGCCGCCACCGCCGACTTCGCCGCGCACGCCGCCCGCTACACCGACCGCCCGCTCGGCCCGCTGCTGGACGCCTGGCTGCACCGGGGCGCGCTGCCCGACCTGCCCGTCCCGGAGCCGGAGCCGTCCCCGGCCCCCCGGCCTGGTGTACTGGGAGGCACGGGCCGTGAGGCCGTCCGTCGCTTCCTGAAGGATCGAGGAACATGAGCACGCACTACGACGTGGTCGTCCTGGGCGCCGGCCCCGGCGGCTACACCGCCGCCGTCCGCTCCGCCCAGCTCGGCCTGCGCACCGCCGTGATCGAGGCCAAGTACTGGGGCGGCGTCTGCCTCAACGTCGGCTGCATCCCCTCGAAGGCCCTGCTGCGCAACGCCGAGCTCGCGCACACCGTGCTGAACGAGGCCGAGCTGTACGGCATCCAGGTCGACGGCAAGGTCTCCTTCGACTACGGCAAGGCGTTCAGCCGCTCCCGGCAGGTCGCCGACGGCCGGGTCAAGGGCGTCCACTACCTGATGAAGAAGAACGGCATCACCGAGTACGACGGCTGGGGCACCTTCGTCGACGACCACACCCTCCAGGTCAAGCTCGCCGCCGGCGGCTTCGAGATGGTCACCTTCGACCACTGCGTCATCGCGACCGGCGCCACCACCCGGCTGCTGCCCGGCACCTCGCTCAGCGAGCGGGTCGTCACCTACGAGGAGCAGATCCTCACCGAGCGGCTGCCGGAGTCGATCGTCATCGCGGGCGCCGGCGCGATCGGCGTCGAGTTCGCGTACGTGCTGCACAACTACGGCGTCCAGGTCACCGTCGTCGAGTTCCTGGACCGGATGGTGCCGCTGGAGGACGCCGACGTCTCCGCCGAACTCGCCAAGCAGTACCGCAAGTTGGGCATCAAGGTGCTCACCTCCACCCGGGTCGACGCGATCGACGACTCCGACCCGGCGGGCCCGGTGAAGGTCACCGTCACCCGGGACGGCAAGCAGGAGGTGCTGGAGGCCGACAAGGTGCTCCAGGCGATCGGCTTCGTGCCGCGCGTCCAGGGCTACGGCCTGGAGGCCACCGGAGTGCGGCTCACCGAGCGCGGCGCGATCGCCGTCGACGGCCGGGGCCGCACCAGCGTCGAGCACATCTTCGCGATCGGCGACGTCACCGCGAAGCTGATGCTCGCGCACGCCGCCGAGGCGATGGCGGTGATCGCCGCCGAGACCATCGCCGGGGCCGAGACCATGGAGATCGACTTCGTGATGGTCCCGCGCGCCACCTACTGCCAGCCGCAGGTCGCCAGCTTCGGCTACACCGAGGCGCAGGCCCGCGAGCAGGGCTACGCCGTCAAGGTGCAGAAGTTCCCGTTCACCGCCAACGGCAAGGCGCACGGCCTCGGCCAGCCGGTCGGCTTCGTCAAGGTCATCGCCGACGAGACCCACGGCGAACTGCTCGGCGCCCACCTCATCGGCCCCGAGGTCACCGAGCTGCTGCCCGAACTGACGCTGGCCCAGCAGTGGGACCTGACGGTGCACGAGGTCGGCCGCAACGTGCACGCCCACCCGACGCTGGGCGAGGCCGTCAAGGAGGCGATCCACGGCCTGGCCGGGCACATGATCAACATGTAGTGCGGCCTTCCGGGTGCGCGACCGCCGCCCCGGTGCCCGCCGACGGTACGGCGGCGCGCCGGGGCGGTGCGTCTCCGGTCCCGACGCCGTGAGGAGCCCGCCGATGGACGCCCCCGCCCCCTGCCGGACGGTCGCCGAGCGCACCGGGGCCGGTCGCGCCGCCCGGGCCCGCGCGGCCCGGCCCCCCGGTTTGCGGACCGTCCGGCGGCGGGGGGTGATGGAGGGAAGCAACGTCCGCACCACTGCCGGAGGCAACCGTGTCCCACCACAAGTCGAACAAGGCGGTCGAGGGCGACCCCGACACCGGCCACGGCGGCGGCCTGCCGCGGCGGCCCGACGAGACCGAGCTGGAGGAGCGCACCGAGGAGGACCGCGAGGAGGTCGGCCTGGACCCCGGCGACGGGGACGGCGTCGACGACGGGGAGGGCGACGGCGACGGGGACGGGGTGTAGCCCGGCCCGCCGGGCGCACTCCGCCGGGCGTCCCCGGTGCGGCACGGTCCGCACCGGGGACGCAGCGTGAGTGGAGACGGCGAATTCGCCCGATTTCGGTCACTTTGCGTGAATGTGTCCCGGAAGCGGGTTTCAGTCCGGCGGAGCGGGCCACGCGCCCAGTGCTGGAATGTGAAGGAGGCGTGAGCACATGATCACCGAACAGCAGATCCGTTCCATGCTGAACCACCCCGTGCACGACGCTCAGGGCAACAAGATCGGTAAGGCCGACCACCTCTTCCTCGACGACGCCACCGGCAAGCCCGAGTGGGTCAGCGTGAAGACCGGGTGGTTCGGTTCGAGCGAGTCGTTCGTCCCGATCCGGGACGCCGACGTGGTCGACGGCCACCTCCAGGTCCCCTACGCCAAGGACAAGGTCAAGGACGCGCCGAACGTCGACGTGGACAACGGCGGCCACCTCTCCGAGCAGGAGGAGCGCCGGCTGTACCAGCACTACGGCATCGCCTGGGACGACGCGTGGAAGGCCGCCAACCAGCCCGGCGAGGGCGGCTGGGCCAACCGGGAGGGCGGCACCGGCACGACCACCGGCACCGCCGCCGGTACGGCGGGCGCCGCGGGCGCGGCCGGTGCGGCGGGCGCGGCGGCGGCCAAGTCGAAGACGGGCCGCTCCGCCGACACCCGGATCGCCGGGACCACCAGCGCCGCCGGAACCACCGGAACCACCGGAACCGGCAAGGCCGCCGGAACCGCCGGTGCGGCCGGGACCACCGCCGCCGGTGCGACGGCGGGCGGCCGGATGGACGCCCGTTCCGACCTGGACGCCCGCTCCGCCGCTGCCGCCGCGCCCGGCCCCGCCGTCCGGGGGACCGGCCGCACCGAGCGCGACGACGACGCGATGACCCGCTCCGAGGAGCGGATGCGTGTCGGCATCGAGCGGTACGAGACCGGGCACGCCCGGCTGCGCAAGTACGTCGTCACCGAGGAGGAGCAGCAGACCGTGCCGGTGCGGCACGAGGAGGTCCGGCTCGAGCGCGAGCCGATCACCGAGGCGAACCGCGGCGAGGCGCTGTCCGGCGAGGTCATCTCGGAGGCCGAGTACGACGTGACCCTGCACGGGGAGCGCCCGGTCGTGCGCACCGAGGCCGTCCCGGTGGAGCGGGTGCGGCTGGTGACCGAGGAGCACGTCGAGGAGCAGACCGTCACGGGCGAGGTGCGCAAGGAGCGCATCGAGGCCGAACTGCCGGATGCCGAAGGGAAGTTGCCGCCGAACACCGGCAAGGACGACCCGGGTCGGGGACGCCGCCGGTGACGCCCTCCGGCGGGGCCCGGCCCTCGGGCTGAGCCCCGCCGGACGCGCCGGGTGCGGGACGAGCGAAGGAGGCCGAGATGGTGTGGTTGCTGCTGATCGTGCTGATCGCCGTGGTGTGCGGCTTCGTCGGCGCGCTGGTGAAGGGCCTGCTGTGGCTGCTGGTGATCGGCGCGGTGCTGTTCGTCGGCGCCCTGCTGGTGGCGGGCGTCCGGATGGGCCGCAGGAGCTCCGCGCCCCGCTAGGCCCCCTGCACGTGAGCGGCCCCCGGCACGCGCCGGGGGCCGCTCCGCGTGCGGGGTGTCAGGAGGCGGGGCAGGTGTCGGCCGTGGTGAGCAGGGCCGCGGTGCTCTGGGCGACGGTCAGGCTGGTCCCGGTGAGCAGGGTCAGCGAGAGCGCGGTGACGGTGACGCCCCGGCCCCCGGCGAGCGGGGTCCGCTGGTTGACGACCAGGGAGCCGACCAGCGGGAGGCCGATGGTGGTGTTCGGCGCGGCGTCGGCGGCGACGGGGAGCCCGGCGACCCGGAGGTTGACCAGGGTGGTGGTACCGCTCGGTTCGACCGCTCCCGGGCCGGTGGCGGTGAGCGGCTGCCGGGCCCGGGCCGAGGTGCCGACCAGGTCGGCGGTGACCAGCCCGCCGAGCAGGCTGACCCCGGTGACCTGGGCGTGGGCGGCCGCGGTGCGGGTGCCGTCCGGGTCGACGGTGCCGGAGGCGTCGGTGGTGAGCACGCCGAGGGTGCCGACGGTGCCGAGCCCGGCGCTGAGCACCGCGTGCGCGTCCTGGCCGGGCAGCGGGGTGCAGGAGTGGGCGGAGGCGGGCAGCGGGCCGAGGCCGCCCAGCGGGGTGGTGAGCCGCACGCCGTGCGCCCGGGCGTCGAAGACCGGCGCGGTGAAGGTCACCGAGGTGCAGCCGGGCGGGTCGAGGCCGATCCGGGCGGTGACGTCCGCCGCGCACACCCGGTAGGTGCCGCCGGTGAGCGAGGTGAGCCGGACGGTGGCCGTGCAGGACGGCTGTCCGGCGGCCAGGTCGCCGTGCACGGTCACGGTGCCCGGCCCGGGGTCCGCGACGGCCGTGCCGGAGCCGCAGTCGGTGGTGGCGCTGCCGGGGTCGAGGACCAGCCCGGCGGGCAGTCGCCCGGTGAACGACCAGCCCTCCTTGGCGGCCAGTTCGGCGGTGTTGGTGACGGTGAAGGTCAGCGTGGCGGGCGCGCCCACGGGCAGCTGGGCCGGGGCGAAGGACTGGTCGAGCTGCGGGGTGGCGTCCAGCAGCCGGATGTTGTCGATCGCGCCGTCGTTGCCGCCGCCGCTGGGCTGCTCGTTGACCAGCCGGATGCCGGCCGAGTCGCCGCTGAACAGGACCGATCCGTTGCTGGCGTACGTGCCCACCGAGGTGCCGCCGATCACCTGGCCGGGGTTCTGGCAGGGGTCGATGGGGGAGCTGAACGCGGCCCGCGCGGTGCCGCCGTCGAGCAGGTAGAAGGCGAGCAGCGGGTGGCTGGCGAAGCAGTTCTGGGCCGCCGCGTCCACCGAGAAGGTCAGGAAGCGGTTCTGCGCGCTCAGCGGGACCGGCCGGACGGTCTCCAGCTCGGTGCGCCCGGCGCCCGGGTCGGCCGAGGTGTAGGCGGTCAGCGAGTGGTTGGTGGCGGCGTCGCCGCCCGCCCAGCTGCCCAGCGCGGCGGCCATCTGCTTGTTGGCGGCCCAGTAGCTGCCGCAGTAGACGCCGGGCGGCGGGGCTGCCGGGCCCTGCGCGGAGACGATCAGCCCGTTGCAGGCGGTCAGCCAGGCCGGGTCGGCGGTGTACTGCTCGGCGGCCGGTGCGGCGCCGGTGTAGTCGGTCAGCAGCGTGACCGCCGGGCCCTGGCCGTTCTCGAAGTCCTCGGTGAACACGGTGACCGGCGCGCTCGGCGTGCCGGGGTTCCCCGGCGCGTTCGCCGCGGCCGGCCCGATCCCGGCCAGCGTCCCGGCGGCCAGCGCGGCGACGCCCAGCAGGGCCGTCGCCGCCCGGCCCCGCCACCGTCCGCGGGCCGCCCCCGGCACGTCACCCCTCGGTCCGTAACCCCTCATCCCGCACCCCTTTCGTGCCGCCCCTCCGCTCGCCCCGGCCACACCGGGACGACGCGACGGACGTCCCGGCCACTGTCCCGGTCCGGGGGCCCTTCGCACACCGGCGTGCGGCGTCCCGGCCGGTGCGGCCGCGCGCACGCGCGCCGTGCGAGCCGGTGCGTGCCGCTACGAGCCCAGGGGTGCGGAGGAGCGGGGGAGCGGGGGAGCCGGGAGCGGCGGGAAGGGGGGCTGCGCGGGTCAGGAGGGCTCGGGGCGGCCGATCGAGCAGACCAGTTCGCCGTCCCGCGCGTCGGCGACGATGGTGTCGCCGGGCCGCAGGTCGCCGCCGAGCAGCATGGTGGCGAGCCGGTTGTCGAGCTGGGTCTGGATGGTGCGGCGCAGCGGGCGGGCGCCGAACTCGGGCTGGTGGCCCTTGTCGACCAGCCACTCCTTGGCGGCCTCGGTGACCTCCAGCTCCAACCCCTGGGCCCTCACCCGGCGTTCGGAGTTGGCCAGCATCAGGTCGACGATCCGCATCAGGTCGTCGGCGCCCAGCGCGTCGAAGACGATGATGTCGTCGATCCGGTTGAGGAACTCGGGCAGGAAGCGCCCGCGCAGCTCCTCCATCAGCCGGTCGCGGATCTCCTCGGTCTCGCCCCGGTGGGAGAGGATCAGCTGCGAGCCGATGTTGGAGGTCATGATGACCACGGTGTTGCGGAAGTCGACGGTGCGGCCCTGGGCGTCGGTGAGGCGCCCGTCGTCGAGGACCTGGAGCAGCGCGTTGAAGACGTCCGGGTGGGCCTTCTCGACCTCGTCGAACAGCAGCACGCTGTACGGGCGGCGGCGGACGGCCTCGGTGAGCTGCCCGGCCTCCTCGTAGCCGACGTACCCGGGCGGGGCGCCGACCAGGCGGGAGACGGTGTGCTTCTCCTGGAACTCGCTCATGTCGAAGCGGACCAGCCGGTCCTCGTCGCCGAAGATCAACTCGGCCAGGGCCTTGGCGAGTTCGGTCTTGCCGACGCCGGTCGGGCCGAGGAACAGGAACGAGCCGACCGGGCGGTCCGGGTCGGCCATGCCGGCCCGGCTGCGGCGCACCGCCTCGGAGACCGCGACCACGGCCCGGTCCTGGCCGATCACCCGGTCGTGCAGTTCGTCCTCCAGCTTGAGCAGCCGGGTCTTCTCGTCCTCGGTGAGCTGCGAGACCGGGATGCCGGTCTGCCGGGAGAGCACGTCGGCGACGTCGTCGACGGTCACCGAGACCACGCCCTCGCGGCGCTCCTCGACCTCGGCGGTCTGCGCCTCCAGGTCGGCGATCCGGCCCTTCAGCTCGGAGGCCCGGGAGAAGTCCTCGGCGGCGACCGCCTCGTCCTTCTCGCGGCGGAGCTTGGCCAGTTCGTCCTCGCGGCCGATCACCTCGGTGGAGCGGCCCAGGCCGCGCAGCCGGACCCGGGCGCCGGCCTGGTCGATCAGGTCGATCGCCTTGTCGGGCAGGAAGCGGTCCGAGACGTACCGGTCGGAGAGGTCGGCGGCGGCGCGCAGCGCCTCGTCGGTGAAGCGGACCTGGTGGTGCGCCTCGTAGGAGTCGCGCAGGCCCTCCAGGATCTGCACGGTCTCCTCGACCGAGGGCTCGGGGATCAGCACCGGCTGGAAGCGGCGCTCCAGCGCCGGGTCCTTCTCGATGTGCTTGCGGTACTCGTCGATGGTGGTGGCGCCGATGACGTGCAGCTCGCCGCGGGCCAGCGCGGGCTTGAGCATGTTGCCCGCGTCCATCGCGCCCTCGCCGCCGGCGCCCGCGCCGACCACGGTGTGCAGCTCGTCGATGAACAGCACGGTGGAGTCGGCGGCCTCGCGGACCTCGTCGATGACGTTCTTCAGCCGCTCCTCGAACTCGCCGCGGTACTTGGAGCCCGCGACCAGTCCGGACAGGTCGAGCGAGACCACCCGCCGGTCCTTGAGGGTGGAGGGGACGTCGCCGGAGACGATCCGCTGGGCCAGGCCCTCGACGATGGCGGTCTTGCCGACGCCGGGCTCGCCGATCAGCACCGGGTTGTTCTTGGACCGGCGGGAGAGGATCTCGACGGTCTGCTCGATCTCCTCGGCCCGGCCGACCACCGGGTCGAGCCGGCCCATCCGGGCGTCCTCGGTGAGGTCGCGGCCGTACTCGTCCAGGGTCGGCGTCCTGCTCTCGGGCTTGGCGGGGGAGCGCTCGCCCCGGGCGGCGGCCTCGGCGCCGCGCTGGAGCCGGGAGGGGTCGGCGCCCTGCGCGCCGAGCAGGCGGCCGGCCGCCGAGTCGGGGTCGTCCAGCAGGGCGGCCAGGATGTGCTCGGGACCGATGTAGGAGACGCCGGCGGCCTGCGAGCGGGCGTGCGCGCCGATCAGCACCCGCTTGGCGGCCGGGGTGAGGCCGGGGTCGACCGAGGGGTCGGCCGCGCCCGCGGGCAGGCCGCGCTCGATCGCGGCGGCCAGCCGGTCCGGGTCGGCGCCGGACTGGGCGAGCAGGCCGCGGGACGGCTCGACCCGGGTGGCGGCCCAGAGCAGGTGCGGGGTGTCCAGGTCGGTGCTGCCGTCCTCCTGGGCGCGCAGCTCGGCGCGGGCGATCAGGTCGCGGGACGACTCGGTCAGCAGCCGCCCGATCGGGACGCGCTGGACGGCGGGCGGGGACGCGGCCGGGTTGAGGCCGAAGAAGCGGTTGAGCAGTTCCGAGAAGGCGTCGTCGGAACCGAAGGAGCCGAAGCCGGGCATGGTCATCGTGCGGGCACTCCCCTGGGCGGGCGGGCAGCGGTCCCCCCGAACTATGCCAACGCGTGGTATGTCCCGCTCAGCGGATGATCCGGACAGGTGGCGACCGGCCCGCCCGGCGGGCTTCGGTGAATTTGGGACAGGCATTACCCGTTCATGGGACTCTGATGACCTTCGACTCCGGCGGACCGACGGGCCGACCGCCCGCGGCACCCGTACGCGCCACCGTGACCACCGTGAGGGGAGACGGCCATGCCGACGACGGACCGTGCCACCGGGGGACGGCGGAACATCGACGCCCTGCTGCGGCGCTCCCCGCTGCAACCGGTCTTCCGGGCCCGCGCCGCCCGCCGCCTCGCCGTGCTCGCCTACCACGGCGTCGACGACCCGGCGGCGTTCCGCGCCCAGATGGAACGCCTGGCCCGCACCGCCCGCCCGGTCGGCCCGGACGAGGTCGCCCGGGCCGCCGAGCACCGCCGCCCGCTGCCCGCCCGCAGCGTGCTGGTCACCTTCGACGACGGCGACCGCACCGTGCTCACCGAGGCGCTGCCGGTGCTGGCCCGGCTCGGCATCCCGGCCGCCGCCTACGTGATCACCGACCTGATCGGCACCGACCAGCCGTACTGGTGGACCGAGGCCGCCCACCTGGTCCGGCACGGCGCCCGCGCCGAACCGCTGCACGGCCTCGGCCCGACCGCCGCCGTCCGCCGCCTCAAGGACCTGGCCGACCCCGAACGGCGGCGCGCCCTCGCCGAGTTGCGCGCCACCGCGACCCGGCAGGCGCCCCGGCAGCGGCAGTTGAGCCGCGCCGACCTGCACACCCTGGCCGACGCCGGGGTGGCGATCGGCAGCCACACCGCCTCGCACCCCTGCCTGGACCGCTGCGCCGACGCCGACGTCGACGCCCAACTCCGGGGCGCACACGAGCGGCTGACCCGGTGGATGGGCCGCCCGCCGACCACCTTCGCCTACCCGAACGGCAACTACGACCCGCGCGCCGACCGGGTCCTGCGCACCCTCGGCTACCGCACCGGATTCCTCTTCGACCACCGGCACGCCGAACTCGCCCCGGCCCACCGGCTGCGGATCAGCCGCCTGCGGGTCAACTCGCACACCGGCCGGGACCGCTTCGACACCATCCTGTCCGGACTGCACCCGGCCGTGCACCGGCTGCGCGGCGGGAGGTGAACTCCCCTTTGGGCAGCGAGGGTTGACAGCGGTCGGGCCGGGACGGACGGTGCGGGGCGGAAGGGGCGGGACGTGACGGGCGGGAGAGGGGGCGGGGCGGTGCCGGAGATCCACCGGACGCCCGAACTGGGCGGGGAACTCGTGCACGACTGGCGGGAGTTGGTCGCCGCAGACCCGGACGGCTCGTGGTTCGCCGGGCCGGACTGGGTGCTCGCCTGGTGGCGCACGCTGGGGGCCGGGCAGCCCGGGGAGGTCGCGGTGTGGCGGGGCCCGGACGGGCGGGCCGAGGCGGTGCTGCCGCTCGGCGCCGCCCGGCTGCGGGTGCACCGGCGGGCGCCGGTCGAGGTGCCGGTGCTCACCCTGCTCGGCGCCGGGCCCGGCGCCGCCGACCACTGCGGGCCCGCCGCCCGCCCGCACCGGCGGGCCGAGGTGGCCGCCTGGCTGGCCGACCGGGCCCGGCGCGAGACGCTCTGACTGCCCAACCTGGACCCCGCGCACGCCGGCCTGCCGCCCGTCGGCGCCCGCCCGGTGGCCCGGACCGCCTGCCCGCGCGCCGACCTCACCGCCGGGCCCGACCGGCTCGGCTCGCGGGACTTCCGGGCCGCCAACCGGCGCGCCCACCGGCGGCTCGCCGCGGCCGGGATCGACTTCCACTGGCTGCCGCCCGCCGCCGCCCGGCCCGAGCTGCTGGACGAACTGCTGCGCCTGCACCGGCTGCGCCGGGAGGCCGCCGCGGGCGGGGCCAGCAGCTTCGGGGCCGACCGGCTGCCGCTGCACCGGCTGCTGGTGCAGGGCTCCGCCCCCGGGCGCGGACCGGCCTTCCAGCTCGCCCGGCGCGGGGACGAGGTGGTGGGCGTGCTGTACGGCTTCCGCTGGGCCGACCGGTTCGCCTACTACCAGACCGGCTGGGACCCGCGCTTCGCCGCCGACTCGCTGGGCACCGCGCTGGTCGACGCGGCGATCCGCGCCTGCGCGGCCGAGGGCGTGCGCACCTTCGACTTCCTGCGCGGCGCCGAACCGTACAAGTACCGCTTCGGCGCCGTCGACCGCACGGACACCGGCTGGCTGCGCCCGCGCGGCCCGGGCGGGGCGCTGCTCGGCCTCAAGCACCGTCTGGTGAAAGGCGGTTGACGGGCCGTCAGGGCGTGGTGTCGCCGTCCAGGTAGACCCACTCGCCCCGGTGGCGGACGAAGCGGCTGCGCTCGTGCAGCGCGCCGGGCCGGCCGCCCTCCAGGTAGTGGGCGCGGAACTCGACGGTGCCCTCGGTGTGGAACGGGCCGCCCTCGCCGGAGCCGAGGATCTCCAGCCGCTCCCAGCGCAGCGCGGGGTCGAAGTCCACCGCGGCGGGCCGGGTGTCCGGGTGCCAGGAGCGCAGCAGGTACGGCTCGTCGTGGACCGCGAAGGCGCTGAACCGGGAGCGCATCAGCTGCTCGGCGCTGCCCGCGGCGGCCTCGCCGCGGTGCAGCCGGCCGCAGCAGTCGGCGTACCGGGCGGGCAGGCCGCACGGGCAGTCGGCGGGGGCGGCGGGAGCGGCGGGGGCGGGGGTGCGTCGGCGGGCCATGGGGTCCATTATCGCCGCTCCGCCCGGGGGCCCGGCGGTGCGGCCGCCGCCGTGGGCCCGCTCCCGGCGGCGCGGCGCGGGCATGGGTCCGGGCGGCGCGGGCAGGATGGGCCCGTGCTGTGTCCGGCGCGGCGCGCCGGGGCGGGACGACTGTCGGCAAGGCGAAGGGAACCGCGATGAGCGACCACCACGACCACCACCACAACGTGCTGCTGCTCGGCTTCGAGGACCGGGCGCGGTGCCGCCTGGCCTACGAGGACGCGATGCACCTGCCCGGGGCCCGGCAGGTCGCGGTGCTGGAGCGCGACGCGGAGGGCATCCTCGACGTCCCGGAGAGCCACATCCGCGGCGCGGGCGTCCCCACCGTCGGCTCCGGCCTGGTCGGCGGCCTGGTCGGGCTGCTCGGCGGCCCGATCGGCGTGCTGCTGGGCTTCGCCGCGGGCGCGGCGATCGGCAACGCCGCCGAGCAGGCCGAGATCACCGACGGCGGCGCGGGCCTGATCGTGCTCTCCTCGCGGGTCGAGAACGGCCGTGCCCTGCTGGTGGTCGACCTGGTCGAGGACGAGACCGGGCCCGCCGACGCGCTGGCCGCGAAGTACGGGGCCGCGGTGGAGCGGATCTCCGCCGAGCAGTTCGCCGAGCAGGTCCGGGTCGCCAAGGAGCGGGCCGACCGGGAGCCGGCCGACGGGGAGTGAGCCGCGTGGAGCGGGCCGCTGTCGGGGGGCGGGGCGCGGGCGGGGCTCAGAAGTACGGCCGGTAGCCGTCCTTGAGCCTGTCGAGGTCGCGCCGCTCGCGTTTGGTCGGCCGCCCGGCGCCCCGGTCGCGCTGGGCGACGGCGGCCGGGCGCTCGGTGCGCGGCGGCGGCGGGGGGCTGTGGTCGACGTAGCAGGTCTCGGCGACGGGCGCGCCGACCCGCTTGGCGATCGGGCGCACCACCTGGACGATCCGCTCCCGGCCCTCGATCCGGACCCGGACGTCGTCACCCGCCTTGACGTGCTGCGCGGGCTTCGCGGTGGCCCCGTTCAGCTTGACGTGCCCGGCCCGGCAGGCCGCGCCCGCCGCCGAGCGGGTCTTGATCAGCCGGACCGCCCAGATCCAGCTGTCGATCCGCGCGCTCGTCTCGTCCGCACTCATGCCACGACTCTAACGCCGGGCCCGGCCCGGGCGGTCCGGACGCGGGGACGGGGGTGGGGGCGGGCTGATGCCGGGTCAGGCCGTTTCGCCCGGTGGCCCGGGGGCAGCCGGGGGCCATGGACACCACTGAGCGCACCGAAGAGCCGATCGAGACCCAGGGCGGCGAGGACCACCTCCTGCTCAGCGCCGACACCAACGGTGACGGCAGGCCCGACGTCTGGCTGACCGACACCACCGGCGACGGCAAGGCCGACCTCTACCAGTTCGACACCACCGGGGACGGGGAGGTCGACGTGACCATAGTGGAGCGGTCCGAGGAGCCCGGCGCCGACCGGGTCGTGGTGGGGGGCGACGCGGGCCACCCCCGGCACGGGTGACCCGCCCGGGCAGCCGCGTGACACCGACACCGACACCGTCCGCGGGGCGCGGCCGCCGGGCCGCCGCCCCGCGGACCCGTGCCGCACGTCGAACCCGAGGAGGGGTGATGGCCTCGTACCAGGTCCGGCTCACGGCCGTGACGGCCGGCATGTCGGCGTTCTGCGCCGCGTTCGCCGCGGCCCACCACTTCTGGCTCGCGGGGCTCGGCCCCGGGCGGGCCTGGATCGCCTGGGCGGCCGTGGTGGCCGCCGCGGCGGGTTTCCTGGCGTTGGCCGTCCCCGCCGTCCGGTGGGCGGAGAGCACCCGGCGGGGGCGGCGGCGGTGACGGGGGGAGCCGCCGGTCCGCCCGCGTTTGTGCAACTAGTTGCATAGCTGGTCCACCGCGCCCTACCGTTGGGTAACAAATCCCGACCGGAGGCGTCGATGACTGCTGCGTACCCCCACCTGCTGGCCCCGCTCGACCTGGGCTTCACCACCCTGCCGAACCGGGTGGTGATGGGCTCCATGCACGTCGGGCTGGAGGAGGCCGAGGACGGCTTCGCGCGGATGGCGGCCTTCTACGCGGAGCGCGCCCGCGGCGGCGTCGGCCTGATCGTCACCGGCGGCATCGCCCCCAACGAGGCCGGCCGGCCCTGGTCGGGCGGCGCCAAGCTCACCACCGCCGCCGAGGCCGCCGAGCACCGGGCGATCACCGACGCCGTGCACGCCGCGGGCGGGAAGATCGCGCTGCAGATCCTGCACTTCGGCCGGTACGCCTACCACGAGGACCTGGTCGCGCCGTCCGCCCTCCAGGCCCCGATCAGCCCGTACGTCCCGCACGAGCTGACCGCGGAGCAGATCGAGCGGACCGTCGAGGACTTCGCGCGCTGCGCCGAACTCGCCCGCTCCGCCGGGTACGACGGCGTGGAGGTGATGGGCTCCGAGGGCTACCTGATCAACGAGTTCGTCGCCGCCCAGACCAACCACCGCACCGACGACTGGGGCGGCTCCTACGAGAACCGGATGCGCTTCCCGGTCGAGATCGTCCGCCGGGTGCGCGAGCGGGTCGGGCCGGACTTCATCCTGATCTACCGGCTCTCCATGCTCGACCTCGTCCCCGGCGGCTCCACCTTCGACGAGGTGGTCCGCCTGGCCCGGGAGGTCGAGGCGGCCGGGGCCACCCTCATCAACACCGGCATCGGCTGGCACGAGGCCCGCATCCCCACCATCGCCACCTCGGTGCCGCGCGGCGCCTACGCCTGGGTGACGAAGAAGCTGATGGGGAAGGTCGGCATCCCGCTGGTCACCACCAACCGGATCAACACCCCCGAGGTCGCCGAGCACCTGCTCGCCACCGGCCACGCCGACCTGGTCTCGCTGGCCCGGCCGATGCTCGCCGACCCCGCCTTCGTCAACAAGGCCGCCGCCGGCGCCCCCGAGGCGATCAACACCTGCATCGGCTGCAACCAGGCCTGCCTGGACCACACCTTCAGCGCGAAGATCACCTCCTGCCTGGTCAACCCGCGCGCCTGCCACGAGACCGAACTCGTCCTCGCCCCCACCCGCCGGGCCAAGCGGATCGCCGTGGTCGGCGCCGGACCGGCCGGCCTCGCCTTCGCCACCTCCGCCGCCGACCGCGGCCACCACGTCACCCTGTTCGACGCCGCCGACGCGATCGGCGGGCAGCTGAACGTCGCCCGGCGGGTGCCCGGCAAGCAGGAGTTCGACGAGACGCTGCGCTACTACCGGCACGAACTCGCCCGCACCGGCGTCGAGTTGCGGCTCGGGACGGTCGCCGACGCGGACACCCTGACCGGCTGGGACGAGGTGGTGCTGGCCACCGGCGTCACCCCGCGCGTCCCGGAGATCGACGGCGTCGACCACCCCAGCGTGCTCGGCTACCTGGACGTGCTGCGCGACGGCGCCGAGGTCGGCGACCGGGTCGCGGTGATCGGCGCGGGCGGCATCGGCTTCGACGTCGCCGAGTACCTCACCGACCCGGGCAGCGGCGCCGACTTCCTCGCGCAGTGGGGCGTCGACCGCGAGCACACCGCCCCCGGCGGCCTGGCCGCCCCCGTCCGGGCCGCGAGCCCGCGCAGCGTCTTCCTGCTCCAGCGCAAGGACGGCAAGGTCGGCGCGGGCCTGGGCAAGACCACCGGCTGGATCCACCGCACCGAACTGCGCCACCGCGGCGTGGTGATGGTCCCCGGCGTCGAGTACCGCCGGATCGACGACGCGGGCCTGCACGTCACCGTGGGCGGCGAGGAGCAGGTCCTGCCGGTCGACACCGTGGTGCTGTGCGCGGGCCAGGAGCCCCGCCGCGAGCTGCTCGACGCGCTGCGCGGGCGCGGCGTCGAACCGCACCTGATCGGCGGCGCCGACGTGGCCGCCGAACTCGACGCCAAGCGCGCCATCGACCAGGGCACCCGGCTGGCCGCCGCGCTCTGAGCGCGCGCCGACGCCCACCGGGGCCGGGGCTCCGGTGGGCGTCGGGCGGGCGTCGGGCGGGCGTGCGGCGGGCCCGGTGGGGCGGGCCCGCGCCGGGGTCAGTAGAGCGAGACCCCGTACGCCGACAGCGCCTCGGTGACGGGCTGGAAGAACGTGGTGCCGCCGGAGGTGCAGTCGCCGCTGCCGCCGGAGGTCAGGCCCAGCGCCTTGGTGCCGTCGTACAGCGGGCCGCCGGAGTCGCCGCCCTCGGCGCACACGGTGGTCTGGATCAGGCCGCTGACGGTGCCGCCGTCGGAGTAGCGGACGGTGGCGTTCAGGGCGGTGACCTTGCCGCTGTGGGTGCCGGTGGTCGAGCCGGTGCGCTTGACGGACTCCCCGACGACGGCGTTGGCGGCGGTGAAGCCGCCCGGGTGGCTGAGCGAGGTGTTGGTGTAGCGGACCAGGGCGTAGTCGTTGCCCGGGAAGCTGGAGCCGGCGGTGGTGCCGGCCACCGTGCTCTGGCCGGAGTTGGTGTACCAGGTGCTGGCGATGTTGCCGCAGTGCCCGGCGGTGAGGAAGTAGTACGTGCTGCCCTTGACCACGTTGAAGCCCAGCGAGCAGCGGTAGCCGCCGCCGTAGATCGCGGCGCCCGCGGACAGTTTGGGGCTGAAGGTGCCGGAGGTGCGCTCGACCTTGAGGCGGGCGGCGTCCGCCCCGGCGGCCGCGGTGAGCCGGGCCAGCGCGGCCGGGGTGACGGTGCTGTCGGCGGTCACCACGATCCGTCCGGTGGCGGTGTCGGTGTGCCAGGCGATGCCGTTGACGCCGCTGAGCTCGACCGAGTCGCTGACCCGGGCCAGGGTCGCGGCGTCCGGCGCCGGGGTGGCGGCCCCGGCGGCGGGCACCGCGAGGGCGGTCGCCGCCGCGAGGGCGGCGGCGACGGCGAGCAGGCGGCCGCCGGTGCGGCGCGGGCGGGAGGTGGTGCGCGTGGTCCTCACAGATCTCCTCCTGGGGGAGTGGGAGAGGCCCTGGGGTAGGGGCCGTGAGGCGCGGGCAGGAGCGATCGGGACCGGCCTCATGGGCCGGTTTTTGATGTGCTCCTGACAGGCGCTATCCGGGAGTATGCGGACCGCCGGCGGGGCTGCGCAAGACCCCGCAAGAGTTTTCCCGCCCGGCGGCCCGGCGTCAACGCCACTGCGACGGGCCGCACTTGGCGTCCCGTCACCGCGCGCCGCCCGGCCCGCGCCGCGGTCCGGACCGGCCCCACCCGTACGATCGCCGCATGTCACTGCCGCACGCGATCCTCACCGCCCTGCTGGAGAAGCCGTCCTCGGGGCTGGAGCTGACCCGGCGGTTCGACCGGTCGATCGGGTTCTTCTGGTCGGCCACCCACCAGCAGATCTACCGCGAACTGGGGCGGCTGGAGCGCGAGGGGCTGGTGCGGGCGTCCGGGCCGGGGGCCGGGCGGGGGCAGCGCAAGGAGTACGAGGTGCTGCCGGAGGGACGGGCGGAACTGGCCCGGTGGACCGCCCTGGCGCAGGACCCGAAGCCGGTCCGCGACCCGCTGCTGCTGCGGCTGCGGGCGGCCGCCGTGCTCGGGGCGGGCGGGCTTGAGGCGGAGCTGGCCCGGCACCGCGAGCTGCACCGGGCGCAGTTGGCGGAGTACCTGGAGATCGAGCGGCGGGACTTCCCGCCGGAGCGGGCCGGGACGGAGAACCGCCCGCAGCACCTGGTGCTGCGGGCGGGCATCCAGCTGGAGTCGTTCTGGCTGGCCTGGCTGGACGAGGCGCTGGCCGGCCGGGCCGGGGACGGTGCGGGCCCGGCCGGGGACGGTGCGGGCCCGTCCGGGGAGGGCGTCGGTCCGGGCGGGAGCGGTGCGGGCCGGGCCGGGGGCGGCGCGCGCCCGAGCGGTGCCGGCCCGGCCGGGGGCGGCGTCAGATGATCCGGTCGAGGTAGCCGTTGGCGACCAGCCAGGCCACGTTCAGCCGGCTCGGCGCGCCCGGCACCAGGGCGCCGTCCAGCTGGTACTGGAGGCCCAGGCCGGGCTGGCCGAACCAGGGCGCGATCGGGCCGGAGTGCACCTCGAACGGCTTGAGCACCCGGTAGTCGTGGTAGTTGCACCCGGCCGCCGGGCTGCCGTCCAGGCTGGACGGCGGGATCGAGCGGTTGGCGTACGGCAGGCCCTCGGGGGCGAGGAACGCGCCGTACTCGCTGCCGTAGCGGTCGACGGCCTGGCCGGGCCGCAGGGTGGTCTCGCCCTCGATCGGGGTGCCGTCGGGCAGCAGCAGGTAGCCGTCGGAGGGCGGGTACTTCCAGCTGCCGGCCGCGCTGTCGTAGTAGGTGCTCAGGAACTGCTGCTCGCCGAGCAGCCCGGTGCGCAGGTAGCCGAACAGCTGGCGGCCGACCGGCCCGGCGTCGGGCAGCCGGTCGGGGCCGAGGCGGGCGTCGTCGTGCCGGAAGGCGGCGGAGCACTCGGTGCCGAGGCCGAGGCCGATCCGCACCTCGACGGGGGCGGCGGACGCGCCGGGCGCGGCGGTGGCGAACAGGGCGACGGCGGCGACGAGCGGGGCGAGGAACTGGCGCAGGCGCACGGACACTCCGGGACGGTCGGGCGGGACGCGGGAGGGCTCCGGCGCGGCGGGGTGACCGTCCGCGTCCGGTGCCGCACATCAGGTAAGCGGACGAGCGGACGGTCGGTCAACTCTGCGTGTCCGGACGACTGCTGAGAGTGTCGGCGATTCGGTCAACCCCGGGAGCGCGGTGGCGGGAATAGGTCGGAGTGGCGTCCCGTTGTCGCGAGTGGTTGAATGTTGAATCAACCTCGAAGGAGTTGAGAACGGTGCAGTTCGGCATCTTCAGCGTCGGCGACGTGACCACCGACCCCACCACCGGGCGGACCCCCACCGAGCACGAGCGGATCAAGGCCATGGTGGCCATCGCGCTCAAGGCCGAGGAGGTCGGGCTCGACGTGTTCGCCACCGGCGAGCACCACAACCCGCCGTTCGTCCCGTCCTCGCCGACCACCATGCTCGGCTACGTCGCGGCCCGGACCGAGAAGCTGATCCTCTCCACCTCCACCACGCTGATCACCACCAACGACCCGGTGAAGATCGCCGAGGACTTCGCGATGCTCCAGCACCTCGCCGAGGGCCGGGTCGACGTGATGATGGGCCGCGGCAACACCGGCCCGGTCTACCCGTGGTTCGGCAAGGACATCCGCCAGGGCATCCCGCTCGCGATCGAGAACTACGCGCTGCTGCACCAGCTCTGGCGCGAGGAGAACGTCGACTGGCAGGGCCGCTTCCGCACCCCGCTGCAGTCCTTCACCTCCACCCCGCGCCCGCTCGACGACACCCCGCCGTTCGTCTGGCACGGCTCCATCCGCAGCCCCGAGATCGCCGAACAGGCCGCCTACTACGGCGACGGCTTCTTCGCCAACAACATCTTCTGGCCCAAGGAGCACTTCCAGCGCCTGATCGAGCTCTACCGGGAGCGCTACGCCCACTACGGCCACGGCACCCCCGAGCAGGCGATCGTCGGCCTCGGCGGGCAGGTCTTCATGCGCGCCAACTCCCAGGACGCGGTCCGCGAGTTCCGCCCCTACTTCGACAACGCCCCGGTCTACGGCCACGGCCCCTCGCTGGAGGAGTTCACCGAGCAGACCCCGCTCACCGTCGGCAGCCCGCAGGAGGTCATCGAGAAGACGCTCGCCTTCCGCGAGACCTTCGGCGACTACCAGCGCCAGCTCTTCCTGATGGACCACGCCGGGCTCCCGCTCAAGACGGTCCTGGAACAGCTCGACCTGCTCGGCGAGGAGGTCGTCCCGGTGCTGCGCAAGGAGTTCGCCGCCGGCCGCCCGGCGCAGGTGCCCGACGGCCCCACCCACGCCGCGCGGGTCGCCGCCCGCGAGGAGGTGACCACCCCGTGAACACCCTCAACCTCGTCGTGGTGACGGCCGGCCTGAGCGTCCCGTCCTCCACCCGGCTGCTCGCCGACCGCCTCGCCGAGGCCACCGCCCGCGACCTGCGCGCGGCCGGCCGGGAGGTCGACGTCCGGGTGGTCGAACTGCGCGGACTCGCCCGGGACATCGCCGACAACCTGGTCACCGGCTTCCCGCCGCCCGCGCTGCGCGACGCCGTGCGGGCGGTCGAGGAGGCGGACGGGCTGATCGCCGTCACGCCGATCTTCTCCGCCTCCTACAGCGGGCTGTTCAAGTCCTTCGTGGACGTGCTCGACAGGGACGCGCTGACCGGCAAGCCCGTGCTGATCGCCGCCACCGGCGGCACCGCCCGGCACAGCCTCGCCCTCGAACACGCCCTGCGCCCGCTGTTCTCCTACCTGCGCGCCGCCGTCGTCCCCACCGCCGTCTTCGCCGCCTCCGAGGACTGGGGCGCCGACGGCACCGGCGGCGGCGACGGCTCGCTCGCCGGACGGATCGCCCGGGCGGCCGGCGAACTCGCCGAGAGCCTCGCCGGCCGGCCCGCCACCCCCCGCACCCGGCCGACCGAGCAGGTCGTCCCCTTCGCCCGGCAACTCGCGGCGCTGCGCGCCCACTGACCCGAGGAGCAGACACCGATGGAACCCCGAATCCACGACAACACCGAGCAGTCCCGCTTCGAGATCAGCACCGACGCCGGCCCCGCCGGTTTCGCCGAGTACCAACTCCGCGACGAGGGACGGACGTTCGCCTTCGTCCACACCGTCATCGACCCCGCCTTCGAGGGCCAGGGCCTGGGCGGCAAGCTGGCCCGCGCCGCGCTGGACACCGTCCGCGACCGCGGCGCGAACGTCCTGCCGTACTGCCCGTTCATCCGCGGCTGGATCGCCAAGCACCCGGAGTACGTGACGCTGGTGCCGGAGGAGAAGCGCGCCGCGTTCGACCTCTGAGCGCACACGCCTGACGGCGGAACCAGGGGCGCGGGGACCTGCGCGCCAGGGCGGGCACGCACAGCCGGATCGCGACGCAGGACGGTGTCCTGCACGGTCGCGCGACCTGGCCGGTGTGCTCCTGCCGCGGCGCGCAGGTCCCCGCGCCCCTGTCACCCGTCGTGCCGGGCCTTGCCGGGGGGCTGCGGGGCGTGGACGAACCGCCCGGGGAGGGCTATCGTCGCCGGTCGTGACCTTTTCCATCGTGGCCCGGCAGGGCAGTGCGCTCGGTGTGGCAGTGGCGAGCAAGTTCCTCTCGGTGGGGGCGTTGGTGCCCGCGGCCGAGGCGGGGGTCGGGGCGTTGGCGACGCAGGCGTGGGCCAATCTGGCGTACCGGCCGCAGGGGATGGCGATGCTGCGCAG
Organism: Kitasatospora sp. NPDC090308; assembly: GCF_044769485.1. Lineage (NCBI taxonomy): Bacteria > Bacillati > Actinomycetota > Actinomycetes > Kitasatosporales > Streptomycetaceae > Kitasatospora > Kitasatospora sp. NPDC090308. The sequence goes on from NZ_JBIVXY010000003.1 coordinate 242,630, forward strand.
CGGGGCCTCGCCGGCGGAGGCGGTGGCGGCGCTGCTGGCGGCCGACGAGCGGCGGGCGCACCGGCAGTTGGGCGTGGTCGGGGCGGACGGGCGGGCGGAGACGTACACGGGGGAGGAGTGCCTGCCCTGGGCGGGGGGTCTGGCCGGGGACGGGTACGCGGTGCAGGGGAACATCCTGACCGGGCCCGAGGTGGTGCGGGAGATGGCCGCGGCCTGGCTGGCCTCCGCCGAACTGCCGTTCGCCGAACGGCTGGTGGCCGCCCTCGCGGCCGGGGACGCGGCGGGCGGGGACGCCCGCGGGCGGCAGGGCGCCGCGCTGTACGTGGTGGACCCGGGCCAGGGCGTCGGCGGGTGGGGCGACCTCGCGTACGACCTGCGGGTGGACGACCACCCGGACCCGGTGGGCGAGTTGGGGCGGCTGCTGGCCGTCCACGAGGTGCTGCACGGGGTGTCCGACCCGGCCGAGCTGCTCCCGCTGGAGGGTGAACTGGCCGAGGAGGTGCGGCGGTTGCTGGGCGGGCTCGGGTACGACTCGCTGGACCGCTGGGCCGGGGTGGAGAACCTGGAGGGCCGCCTCGCCGAGGGCCGGATAGACCCGCTGGTGCTCGACCACCTGCGGGCGGCCTCCGGGGTGCGGTGACGGCCCGCTCAGTGCAGCAGTGCCTTGGCCAGGTCGGCGATCAGGTCGTCCGGGTCCTCCAGGCCGACGGAGAGCCGCAGGACGGCCCCGGCCGGCTTGTGCGCGGCGGCCACCGGGCGGTGGGTGAGCGAGGCGGGGTGCTGGATCAGGGTGTCGACGCCGCCGAGCGAGACCGCGTGGGTGATCAGTTCGCAGCGCTCGGCGATCGCCGCGGCGTGCGGGTGACCGCCGGCCGCCTCGAAGGCCAGGGTGCTTCCGCCGCCCCGGAGTTGGCGTCCGAGCAGCGGCGAGCCGGAGCGGCCCGGGTAGTGCACGGCGGCGACCTCGGGCTGTTCGGCCAGCCAGTCGGCGATCCGGGCGGCGGAGGCGGAGGCGGCGCGCACCCGCAGCGGCAGGGTCTGCAGGCCGCGGTGCAGCAGGTAGCCGGCCAGCGGGTGCAGGACGGCGCCGGTGACGGCCCGGACCCGGCGCAGCCGCTCCGCCCAGGCGGCGGTGCAGGCCACCGCCCCGGCCAGCACGTCGCCGTGGCCGCCGATCGACTTGGTCGCCGAGTGCAGCACCAGGGTGGCGCCGAACGCGGCGGGGTTCTGCAGGACCGGGGTGGCGAAGGTGTTGTCGACCAGCAGCGGGACGCCGCCGCAGCGTTCGGCGGTCGCGGCCAGGTCGAGCAGGTCCAGGGTGGGGTTGCCGGGGGTCTCGACCAGGACGAGCCCGGTGTCGGGGCGCAGCGCGGCGGCCAGCGTGCCGGGGGCGGCCCAGGTCACCTCGGTGCCGAGCAGGCCGGAGTCCAGCAGGTGGTCGGAGCCGCCGTACAGCGGGCGCAGCGCCACCACGTGCCGGCGGCCCTCTGCGGCGGCGGCGAGCAGGCAGGCGGAGAGCGCGGCCATGCCGGAGGAGAAGGCCACCGCCTCGGCGCAGCCCTCCAGTTCGGCCAGCGCCTGTTCGAAGCGGGCGACGGTGGGGTTCCACAGCCGCTGGTAGACCAGGCCGCCCTCGGCGGGCGGGCGTCCGCCGGTCGCCAGCGCCTGGTAGGCGTCGCCGCCGGTGGTGAGGTCCGGTACGGGGTAAGTGGTGGACAGGTCGAGCGGGGGGACGTGCGTGCCGAGTCCGGCGAGGTCGTCGCGGCCGGCGTGCACGGCTCGGGTGTCGAGTCGGCTCATGGCGCTCGATGGTGAACGGGTGGGCGTCGAATGGCCAGAGTGACGGCAGATGATTCGGCGGGGGCGGCGGCACCCTTGCGGATGTTCGGCGCGGGCCGCCACGCTGGTGGCGTGCCGAACATTCCACGGGCCCGCGCGGCGGAGCTCGACGAGGTCGACCGCGCGATCGTGCGGGCGCTGCTGGCCGACGCCCGCACGCCCAACAACGCGCTGGCCGAGCAGGTCGGGGTGGCCCCGTCCACCTGCCTGGCACGGGTGCGGGCGCTGCGCGGGCGCGGGGTGATCGCCGGGTACCACGCGGAGGTGGACCTGCCGGCGGTCGGGCTGCCGCTGCAGGCGATGATCTCGGTGCGGCTGCGGGCGCACACCCGGGAGCAGAACGGCAGCTTCCGGGCCGCCGCGCCCGGGCTGCCGGGCGTGCTGGCGGTGTTCCACATGGCGGGCAGCGACGACTACCTGCTGCACGTGGCGGTGGCCGATCCGGAGGCGCTGCGCTGCTTCGTGGTCGACCACCTGACCACCCACCCGGCGGTCGCGCAGACCCGCACCAACCTGGTCTTCGAGCGCATCCCCGGGGCCGGATCACCGATCTGACGCCCCGTCGGCCCGGCCTGCGGCCGGCCTCGTCCAGCGGCCATCGGGGCGGCCGGCGGCGGCGGAGGGCGCAGCGCGCCGGGCGGGGCGTCCACCGGCTCCGCGGGACGGGCGGAGGCGGAGCGCGGCGCGGCTCGGCACCCGCAGGTGCGGTGGCGCTCTCCGGCGGACCGGGGCCGAGGGGTTCCGGCAGGTCGGCGGACATGATCCCCAGGAGGCGCGGGATGGTGGCGAGTTGTGGCCACTGTCCAGCATCCGCCGCCGCAGTCGGGCCCGTTCGGCCTTACCGTACTGAGTATCGGTGATCTGTCCGGTTCGCTCGGACGGGGCAGGGCTGCCGAGCCCCGACGCGGCCGGACGACGGCGCCCTTCCGCTCCCACCCCGGTCGCCCCCGTTGCGAAGGGACCGACCATGGCTGTCGCGGACCCACCCCAGACCGTGCGCTACTGCCTGAGCCTGGCGACCGTGCCCGCGTCCGTACCCGAGGCGCGCCGGGGGGCGCGCGCCGAACTGGCCGCCCGCGGGATCGGCCCGGACGATCCGCTGACCGACACCGTGCTGCTGGTGGTCAGCGAACTGGTCACCAACGCGGTCCGCCACGCCGCCCCGCGCTCGCCCCGCACCGTGCTCCAACTCGACTTCGGCGCGGGCGAACTGGCGATCCGGGTGCACGACCGGCACCCGCACTGCCCGCAGCGCCCCGAGGTTCCGCACCAGGACGGCAGCGGCGGCTGGGGCCTGGGCCTGGTGCACGAGCTGGCCGCACTGGCCGGCGGGGTGACGGAGACCGTCGCCGATCCGGACGGCGGCGGCAAGACCATGGTGGTGCGCCTGCCGGTCGGGCGCTGAGCGCGCCGGGGCGGGTGGGCGCTGAACGCGCGGGGTGCGGGCGGGTGCTGGGCCGGGCGGGCGCGGGGGAGAGGTCTGGCGCGGGGCCGGCGCCGCGTCCCGGCGGACGCCGGTTGGGAAGACGATCGTCGGACGACCCCGCGGCTCCACTCTGCTGCATGCCAACTGTTATTGCAAGTAAGTCGCAATAAGCCGGAGCGCCGGACCCGGCGCTCAGCAGCGCCGCAGTGCGCCCGGCGCGCGCAGGCTCTCCAGCGACGGGTACCCGTCCACCGCCATCAGCAGGTCCGCCTCCGCCAGCAGCGAGCGCAGCACGTGCACCGCGCCCGCCTCGCCGCCCAGCGCCAGCCCGTACACGTACGGCCGCCCCACGCCCACCGCCGTCGCGCCCAGCGCCAGCGCCTTGACCACGTCCGCGCCGCTGCGCACGCCCGAGTCGAACAGCACCGGCCGGCCGTCCGCCGCCTCGACCACCTCGGCCAGCGACTCCAGCGCGGGCAGCCCGCCGTTCGCCTGCCGACCGCCGTGGTTCGAGCAGTAGACCCCGTCCACGCCCGCGTCCACGGCCCGGCGCACGTCCTCCGGGTGGCACAGGCCCTTCAGCACGATCGGCAGCCCGGTCAGCGAACGCAGCCACGGCAGGTCGTCCCAGGTCAGCGGGTTGCCGAAGACCTGCACCCAGTCCATCACCGCGCCGCGCGGGTCCCCGTCCGGGTCCTGGAGCCGGGCCCGGAACACCGGGTCCGAGGTGTAGTTCGCCAGGCAGTGCCCGCGCAGCTGCGGGAAGCTGCCGCTGCCCAGGTCGCGCGGCCGCCAGCCGGTCACCCAGGTGTCCAGGGTGACCACCAGCGCCTTGAACCCGGCCGCCTCCGCCCGGTGCACCAGCGACTCGGCCAGCGCCCGGTCGGTCGGCGTGTACAGCTGGAAGAAGCCCGGGGTGTCGCCCAGCTCCGCCGCCACCGCCTCCATCGGGTCCACCGAGAGCGTCGAGGCCACCATCGGCACCCCCGTGCGGGCCGCCGCCCGGGCCGTCGCCACGTCCCCGTGCCCGTCCGGCGCGCACAGCCCCACCACCCCCACCGGCGCCAGGAACAGCGGCGAGGCCAGCTCCAGCCCGAACAGGTCCACCCGCAGGTCCCGCTCCTTCGCGCCCACCAGCATCCGCGGCACCAGCCCCCACCGCTCGAACGCCGCGGCGTTCGCCCGCTGGGTGTGCTCGTCGCCCGCCCCGCCCGCGACGTACGACCACAGCTCCGGCGCGAGCGCCGCCCGGGCCCGCTCGGCCAGGCCCGCGTACGTCATCGGGTACTTCGGGGCGACGCCGAACAGCGCCTCGAAGTAGATCTCGTTCTGGTAGTCGCCGAACTGGGGGGCCATCCGCGCTCCTCGGGGGTGGGTGGGGGAGGCCCCACGTTCCACCGGCCGCCGGGCGGTGGTCAAGGGCCGCGCCACCGGGCCCCGGGGCCGCCGGGCCGCCGGGCCGCCGGCCTCCCGCGCCCCCGCGCCCCCGCGCTCCCGCCCTCCCGGTGGAAGATCGACCGGAGGTAGCCTGGCAGCGGATGTGGTGACCATGCGAGCGAACCAACCCCAGACGTCCGGGACGGCGATCCCCGAGGTCCCGTTCACCGCGCCACCCGGCGGACCGGCCGGCGTCGAGGTCATGACGCTCGCCGACCTGCGCGCCCGCCGGGCCGCCGCCACCGACGGGGACTTCCACCGCCCGCAGCGCCCCGCCTTCCACCACCTGCTCACCCTGGAACGCGGCCGGCTGCGCCACACCGTCGACTTCACCGCGCACACCGTCGAACCGGGCAGTTGGCTCTGGGTCCGGCCCGGCCAGGTCCAGCAGTGGGGCGAACTCGGCGACGCGGACGGCACCCTGGTGCTCTTCGAACCCGGCTTCCCCGACCCGGCGACCGTCGCCGCCGCCCGGCTCGACGACCCCTTCGCCGCCGCCGTCCTGCACACCGACGGCACCGACCGGGAGGCCCTGCTCCACGCGGTGCGCCACCTGCACCGCGAGTACGCCTCCGGCGCGGACCTGCCCGCCGAGGTCCGCCACGCCCTGCTGCGCCACCTGCTGGCCGCGCTGCTGCTGCGGCTGGCCCACCCCGCGGTGCTGTGCGGCAGCGCCGCGGGCGAACCCGGCGAGACCTACCGGCGCTTCCGGCAGGCCGTCGAGCACCACTTCACCCGCACCCGCCGGGTCGAGGACTACGCGCGGCTGCTCGGCTACTCCCCGCGCACCCTCTCCCGGGCCACCCTGGCCGCCGCGGGCGTCGGCGCCAAGGAGTTCGTCGACCGCCGGGCCGTCCTGGAGGCCAAGCGCCTGCTCGCCCACAGCGACAGCTCCGCCGCCCGGATCGCCGACCACCTGGGCTTCGCCGACGCCGCCAACTTCGCCAAGTTCTTCCACCAGCGCACCGGCACCACCCCCACCGCCTTCCGCGCGGCCGTCCGCGGCGGCGTCGACCGGCACTGACCGGCACTGACCGGCGCTGACCGGCGCTGACCGGCGCGGAGGGGCGCTGACCGGCGCCCGTGTCCGCAGTGCGTCACCGTCAGGTTCCGATCCGGTCTGGAAAAGGGCCCGGCGGTGTCGTCGGGAGGGGGTGGACCCCTAGGGTGCCCGGTGAAGGTCCTGTGATCGGTCGCGGGGGCTTCTCCTGACAGCGGCGCGGAACCAGCCTAGGAGCACGGAACGTTGGAGACTCTCGGGGCGGGCGATCCGCACACGGTCGGCCCGTACCGGCTGCTGGGGCGGCTGGGGGCCGGCGGCATGGGCGAGGTGTTCCTCGGGCGGACGGCGGGCGGCCGGACGGTGGCGGTGAAGACGGTCCGCCAGGAGTTCGCCGGGGACCGGGAGTTCCGGCAGCGCTTCCGGCAGGAGGTGGCCGCGGCCCGGCGGGTCGGCGGCCGGTGGACCGCGCCGGTGCTGGACGCCGACACCGAGGGGCCGCAGCCGTGGGTGGCCACCGGCTACGTCGCCGGGCCCTCGCTGTCGGACGCGGTGCGGCAGTTCGGGCCGCTGCCGCCGGTCACCGTGCGGGCGCTGGGCACCGGCCTGGCCGACGCCCTGGCGGCCGTGCACGAGCTGGGGCTGCTCCACCGGGACGTCAAGCCGTCGAACGTGCTGCTGGCGCTGGACGGGCCGCGGCTGATCGACTTCGGCATCTCCCGGGCGCTGGACGCGACCTCCGCCCTGACCAGGTCCGGCTACGTGGTCGGCTCGCCCGGGTTCATGTCGCCCGAGCAGGCCCGGGGCCGACCGTCCGGACCGGCCGGCGACGTGTTCGGGCTCGGCGCGGTGCTCGCCTTCGCCGCCACCGGGCGGGCCCCGTTCGGCGAGCAGGACAGCGCCGCCGGACTGCTCTACCGGATCGTCCACGAGGAACCGGAACTCGACGGCCTGGACGGCGAGTTGCTCGAACTGGTGCGCAACTGCCTGGACAAGGACCCGGAGCGCCGGCCGACCCCGGCCGCCATCCGGGAGCGGCTGGTCCGCAGCGCCGCCGGCCAGACCGGGCTCGGCGACCGGAGCTGGCTGCCCGGCGCGGTCTCCGAGGAGGTGGCGCGGATGGCCGTCGCCCTGCTCGACCTGGAGTCGCGGCCGCTGCCCCCGGCCACCGTCCTGGCCGCGCCGCCGACGCCCGCCGCGCCGCCGACCGCCCCGTACCAGGCGGCCACCGCCCCGTACCCGCCGTCCCCGGGCTTCGGCCCGCCCCCGCCGGGCTACCCGGCCGCCGCGCCCACCCCGCCCGGCCAGTACCCGTACCCCCACCCGCACACGCCCCACCCCGCCCCGCAGCCGCCGGCCAAGCGCCGGGTGGCGCCGCTGGTCGCCACCGGTGTCGTCGCGGCGGTGCTGGCGGGCCTGGGCGTGTGGGTCGCGACGGGCGGGACGGGCGGGACGGACGACGTCGCGGACGGGCCGTCCGGCAGCCCGGCGGTCACCAGCAGCGGGAGCGCCCGGCCGACCGGGACGGTCACCCCGGCCGGGCACGACAGCAAGAAGGCCGAGCCCGCGCCCTCGCCGTCGTCCTCGCCCTCCCCGTCGGCGTCCCCCTCGCCCTCGCCCCCGGACGACGGGGACGCCGTCGCGGACGCGTTCCTGGGCATCTTCGAGGGGCCGATCAGCGCGTCCGGGAACGGGCCGCGGCTCGTCATCCGGATCACCGTCCACCAGGGCGCGGTCGGTGACACGATCGCCTTCGTGGAGAGCGACGGCGGCCTGGGCACCAACCAGGTCGTGTGCACCAACGAGGCGGCCCTGGTCTCCGCGACCAAGACCCGCCTGGTGGCCCGCTCGCTGCCCGAGACGGTCAGCGCCGGCTGCACCCCGCTCTCCGGCGACGGCGTCCTCACCCCGAACAAGGACGGCTCGCTGCACTTCGTCCAGCAGGGCTTCACCGGGGACCTGGCGCGCCACTCCTGACACCGGCGCGCCGTGGTGTCGAGGTCACCCGCGCCGGGTGAACGCGGCCCGGTAGGCGGTCGGGGTGAGGCCGGTGCGGCGGGCCAGGTGGTGGCGCAGCGAGTCGGCGGTGGCCAGGCCGCTGAGCTCGGCGACCCGCGGGACGGGCAGGTCGGTGGTCTCCAGCAGCTCCCGGGCGCGGTCGACCCGCTGGTGCAGGAGCCACTGGAGCGGCGTCAGGCCGGTCTCGGCCTCGAAGCGGCGGGTCAGGGTCCGGACGCTGACCTTCGCGTGCGCCGCGAGGGCGGGGCGGCCGAGCGGTTCGTGCAGGCGTTCCAGCGCCCAGGCGCGGGTCGGGGCGAGCGAGGCGCCGGCCCGGTCCGGCGGCAGCGGCGACCGGATGAACTGGGCCTGCCCGCCCGGCCGGACGGGCGCGGCGACGATCAGCCGGGCGGCGGCGTTCGCGGCGGCGGCGCCGTGGTCCAGCCGGATCAGGTGCAGGCACAGGTCGATGCCGGCGGACAGCCCGGCCGAGGTCAGCACGGTGCCGTCCTCGACGAACAGCACGTCCGGGCGGAGCGTCACCGCCGGGTAGCGGCGGGCGAACTCCGCCGACCGGGCCCAGAACGTGGTGGCGGTGCGGCCGTCCAGCAGCCCGGCCTCGGCGAGGACGAACGCGCCGGTGCAGATCGAGGCGATCCGCGCGCCGTTCGCGTGCGCCCGGCGCAGTGCGGCCAGCACCGCGGGGTCGACGTCGTCGCGGGCGCCCGTGCCGGTGACCAGCACGGTGTCGGCGTCGTCGACGGCCTCCAGCCCGTGCGGGACGGCCACCTGCAGGCTGCCGCCGGAGGCGACCGGCCCCGGCGCGCTGCCGCAGACCCGTACCCGGTAGGCGCGCCGGCCGTCGACCCGGGCCTCGCCGAGGACCAGGTCGGGGATCGACAGGTCGAAGGCGGTGACGGGCGGGACGGCGATGACGGCGACGCGGTGCATGACCCGGACCTCCGGAGGCGCTGGTGTGCGGGCCGCCAGGCTACGGGCCGTCGGGAGCGGCCCCGGGCGCGGGAGCGGCGGGTGGCCCGAACTTCCGCAGGAACGGCATCCGGGCCACTGCCCGGCGCCCGGCCCGGGGAGCAGGCTGGCGGGGCCGGGGCGCGCAAGGCCCCGGCGTTCCCGGAGCGAGAGAAGAGCACGCATGTCCTCCCTGTACGTCGTCGTGGGCGCCGGAGCGACCGGAGCCGCCACCGCGCTGCTGCTGGCCCGGGCCGGTGAGCGGGTCCGGCTGGTGACCCGCCGGGGCGCGGGCCCGGTCCACCCGCTGATCGAGCGGATCGCCGCGGACGCCACCGACCCGGTCCGGCTGGCCGGACTCGCCTCCGGCGCCGCCGCGCTGGTGAACTGCGCGATGCCCCCGTACCACCGCTGGCCGGAGGAGTTCCCGGCGCTGGCGGCCGGGCTGCTGGGCGCGGCGGAGCGGACCGGCGCCGGGTACGTGATGCTGGGCAACGTCTACGGCTACGGGCCGGTGGACGGCCCGGTCACCGAGGACCTGCCGCTGCGGCCGAGCAGCGTCAAGGGCGAGGTGCGGGCCCGGATCTGGGCGGACGCGCTGGCCGCCCACCGGGCGGGCCGGGTGCGGGCGACGGAGGTGCGGGCCGGGGACTTCCTCGGCGCGGGCGCCGTCTCGCCGTTCACCCTGCTGGTGGCCGCGCCGGTGCTGGCGGGCCGGCCGGTCGCCTACCCCGGCGACCCCGACGCCCCGCACAGCTGGACGTACACCGGGGACGCCGCCCGCACGCTGGTCGCCGCCGCCCGCGACGAGCGCTCCTGGGGCCGGGCCTGGCACGTGCCGTCCGCCTCGCACGCCCCGGCCCGCGAACTCGCCGTCCGGCTGGCCCGGTTGGCGGGCGCGCCCGCCCCGGAGCTGAACCGGATGAGCGCCGAGGCGCTCGCCGGGGCCGCCCGCGCGGACGTGGTGATGGCCGAGGTCCCGGAGATGCTCTACCTGTACGACCGCCCGGCCCTGATCGACTCCACCGCCACCGAGACCGCCCTCGGCCTCCCGCCCGCCACCCCCCTGGACACCGCCCTCACCGAGACGGCGGCCCGCTGACCGCCACCGCGCCCGGCCCCGCCGTGCGGCTCAGGTGGCCGCCCGGACGGGGGTGCCGGGCGTCTCTCGGGGGTGGCCGGTGGTGGAGTTCCACAGCCGCAGGCCGACCCGGGTGCCGTCGGGGAGCAGGGCGTCGGCCGGGTGGCCGCCGGCGGACGCGGCCGGGGCGCTGCCGGGGGTGCAGGGAGGGAAGGCGGTGGTCGGGTCGGTCGGGTAGCTGCGCCGCCGGGCCGGGGGTGGCGGTGAGCAGCGGGACGCTGGTGCGGCCGTCCACCGACACGTCGGCCCGGATCCGGCCGGGCAGGTCGGTCGCGGTCCGGCCGGTGTCCGGGCGGGCGCCGCCGAGCAGCGGGGTCAGGGCGGCGAGCATCCGGTCGCCCGCGGAGCCGGGCCGGTCCGGCGCCAGGAGGGGGGCGGCGTCCAGGCCGTCGAACGCCCGCTGCCGCGGCGCGGCGGTCGCGGTCCGGGTCAACGCGGCGGCGTCCGGCGGGACTTCCCGGGCGGAGCCGTCCCCGGCGCGTTCCCGGACCTGCGCCCGGCGGCCGTTCGGCAGGGTGGGCAGCACGGTGAGGTCGAACTCGTCGGGTCGGGGCCGCCGGCGGTGCCGGTCGTCGTCGGGCTGTCCGTGGCCCTCGCGCGCGGCGGCCCCCGGTCCTTGTCGCACCACCGGCCGATCGTGCGGCGCAGTGGCGGGGTGTCGGACCGGACAGAACGGGACGAAGTGTGACGATGCGAGGGTGACCACCTCCAGCCAAGTCAGCCAGGCAGCCCCGCCCGTCCTCGACCGGCGGCAGCGGAACGTCGTGTTCGGCACCATCGTGCTCGGCATGCTGCTGGCCGCCCTCGACCAGACCATCGTCGGCACCGCGCTGCCCACCATCGTGGCCGACCTCGGCGGCGCCGCCCACATGTCCTGGGTGGTGACCTCCTACCTGCTCGCGGAGACCGTCACCACGGCGCTGGTCGGCAAGATGGGCGACCTGTTCGGCCGCAAGATCGTCTTCCAGGTCTCCACGATCGTCTTCATCATCGGCTCGTTCCTGTGCGGTCTGTCCACGAACATGCTGCTGCTGATCGTCTGGCGGGCGGTCCAGGGCGTCGGCGCCGGCGGTCTGATGGTCACCTCGATGGCGCTCATCGCCGACGTCATCCCGCTGCGCGAGCGCGGCAAGTACCAGGGCGCGATCGGCGCGGTGTTCGGCGTGGCCACGGTGATCGGCCCGCTGCTCGGCGGCCTGTTCACCGACCACCTGTCCTGGCGCTGGGCGTTCTACGTGAACGTGCCGATCGCGATCGTGGTGGTGATCGCCGCCGCCCGGAACATCCCCGTGGTCAAGTCCGCCGTCCGCCCGGTCATCGACTACCTGGGCATCACGCTGGTCGCGATCGGCGCCAGCGCCCTGATCCTGGCCACCAGTTGGGGCGGCAACGAGTACGCCTGGGGCTCGGCCGTGATCATCGGCCTGTTCGTGGCCGGGGTGGTCGCGCTCGCCCTGTTCTGCCGGGTCGAGACCAGGGCCGCCCAACCGACCCTGCCGATGCGGCTGTTCCGCAACCAGGTGTTCACGGTCTGCTCGATCCTCAGCTTCATCGTCGGCTTCGCCATGCTCGGGGCGCTGACCTTCCTGCCGACCTTCCTGCAGTACGTCGACGGCGACTCGGCGACCGTCTCCGGCGTGCGCACCCTGCCGATGGTGCTCGGCCTGCTGATCGCCTCGATCTTCTCCGGCAACGTGGTCTCCAAGACCGGCCAGTACCGCTTCTTCCCGATCGTCGGCTCGCTGGTGATGGCCGCCGGCCTGTACCTGCTCTCGCTGCTGGACGTCGGCACCAGCGCCTGGCTCGCCAGCCTCTACATGTTCGTGCTCGGCACCGGCATCGGCCTGTGCATGCAGGTGCTCACCATCGCCGTGCAGAACACCGTCGACTACGCGGACCTGGGCACCGCCACCTCGGGCGTCACCTTCTTCCGCACCCTGGGCTCCTCGTTCGGCACCGCCGTCTTCGGCACCATCTACGCCAACACGCTCAAGACCAACCTCGCCGACGGCGTCGCCGGGTCCGCCCGGGCCACCGGCGCCGACCCGCGGCTGCTCGGCGCCGCCGCGCAGAGCCCGCACGGCGTCCACGACCTGCCCCCCGACCAGGCCGCGCCGATCATCCAGGCGTACGCCGACTCGCTGCACACCGTCTTCCTGTGGACCATCCCGGTCGCCCTGGTCGGCTTCGTGGTCGCGCTCTTCCTCAAGCAGGTCAAGCTCCGCGACTCCGCCCGGGCCAGCTCCTCCGACATGGGAGAGGGCTTCGCCCAGCCCTCCTCCGGCGACTCCTCCCGGCTGCTCGAACTCGCCGTCGCCAAACTCCTCGGCAGCGCCGGGCTGGACACCGCCCGGGAGGTCGTCCACGTCTCCGGCACCCGCCTCGACGTGGCCGGCGCCTGGGCCGTCATGCAGGTCGAACTGTTCACCCGCACCGTCGGCCACGCGAGCCTCAACCTGATCGCCGCCCGCCGCCGCATCCCCCCGGAGGTGCTCCAGCCGGTCTTCGACCGGATGGTCGCCGAGGGCTACCTGGAGGGCGACAGCGGCTTCTACCAGCACACCCCGGCCGGCGCGCAGGAGGCCGCGACCATCACCCGCACCTGGGCCGACTGGCTCAACCGCCGCCTGGAGGAGGACCGCGGCCGCCCGCGCAGCGCCGAACTGCGCGCCGCCGCCGACACCATCGCCAAGCGGATGATCGCCGAGGACCTCGCCGAGGGCATCCCGGTGGTCGGCAGCACCCTCGCCGGCCGCCGCTGACGCCCCGCCACCGACCCCGGCCCGCCGCGCCGCGCCCGGCCCCGTCCCGCCCCGTCCCGCCCCGTCCCGTGGGCGGGGCCGTCGGGCGGTGCGAGGACAGGCCCTAGGCTGCCCCCATGCTCCTGTACGCCCTCGCGCTCGTCTTCCTGTTGCTGTTCGGCGTCGGCGTGCTGCGCGACCGGCGCCGCTTCGGCAACGCCGTCTGCCTCGGGCTCTCCGTCACCCTGCTCACCCTCGCCCTGCTCGCCACCCTCCACCGGGCCGACTCGGTCGCCGCCGAGGCCGTCCTGATCGTGGTGGTGCTGGCCCCCGCGCTGGGCAGCCTGGTGCTCGCCGGGCTGCTGATCGCCAACGGGCTCAAGATGGTCCGCAAGGAGGGCCGCAGCCTCGGCAGCCTGCTCGCCCTGCTGGCCGGCCTCGCCATCCTGGCGGTGTTCGCCCTGCTGCTGGCCGCGACCGGGGCCGACTCCGAGGTGCTGGTCGTGATCGCCCGCACCGTCTTCGTGCTCGCCTGCTACCTCTCCTTCCTGTTCGTCTGCTTCGTCGGCTACGCCTACCTGTACGGCCGCCTGACCCCCCGCGAGGACGTCGACTACGTGGTCGTCCTCGGCACCGGCCTGCGCGACGGCAGCCGCGTCCCGCCGCTGCTCGCCAGCCGCCTGGAGCGCGGCCGCCGCCTGTACGAGCGGCAAGTCGAGCGCGGGCGCTCCCCGTTCATGATCGTCTCCGGCGGCAAGGGCTCCGACGAACAGCTCCCCGAGTCCCACGCCATGGCCGACCACCTGGTCGAACACGGCTTCCCCGCCGACCGGATCATCCGCGAGGACCGCTCCCGCACCACCGAGGAGAACCTCCGCTTCAGCCACGCGATCATGGCCGCCGCCGACCCCGACTACCGCTGCGTCGTCGTCACCAACAACTTCCACGCCTTCCGCGCCGCCGTGTTCGCCCGCCGCGAGGGCGTCAACGGCCACGTGGTCGGCTCGCCCACCGCCGCGTACTTCTGGCCCAGCGCGACCATCCGCGAGTTCGTCGCCGTGCTGGTCACCTACCGGTGGGCCAACCTCGCGGTGGCCGCGCTGCTGGTGCTGGAGTCGCTGAGCGTCTGAACCGTCAGCCGTCCTTGCGCAGTTCCAGCATCGACACCGGCAGCCACGGCCCGCCGTACCAGTACGCCGGGCCGAGGCCGCGGACGGTGCCCGCGCCCAGGTGGGCGGCGTAGCGGCGGACCATCGGGGAGAAGTCGGCGAGCAGCAGCCGGCCGCCCGGGCGCAGCACCCGCAGCGCCTCGTCCAGGGCGCGCAGGCGGGCGGCGGGATCGGGGACATTGTGCAGGACCAGGGCGGAGGTGACCAGGTCGAAGGCCGCGTCCGGGAACGGCAGCGCGGTGACGTCGCCGGTGTGCACCTCGACCCGCTCCCGGACCCCGGCCGCGGCGGCGTTGGCGAGCGTCGCGGCCGGGGTGTTGCCGCTCTGGTCCTTCGACGCCCACAGGTCCACCCCCACCGCCCGCCCGCGCGGCAGCCGCCGGGCCGCGCCGATCAGCACCGCGCCCCGGCCGCAGCCCAGGTCCAGCAGCTGCTCGTCGCCGCGCAGCCCCAGCGCGTCCCACTCGCGCTCCCACACCCGCAACTTGCCGCGCAGCGTGGTGTGCAGGTACACCCCCGCCTGCGCCAGCAGCCCGGCCCCCAGGCCCGCCACCGCCGCCCGGCCCCGGAACGGGCGGGCGGCGGCCGTGAGCGCGCAGGCCGCGCCGAGGGCGGTGGTCGAGGAGACGAAACCGGGCGCGTCGACGCCGTACCGGGACAGGGAGGTGAACAGGTTCTCGGTCATGCCCGCAGTCTCGCGGCCCGGACCGGGACGGGTCTTGGACGAATGTTCCGGTGTCCCGGTGTTTCGGCCTTCCGGCGCTACCCGTTCAGGTAGCCCGGGGCGGACCAGGCCACCTCGTCCACCGACAGCCACGGCTCGCGCGCCACCGCGGACGGCGTCACCCGGGCGAAGTCGGCGACCTCCCGGTGCAGGTGCGACTGGTCCGCGTACCCCGCCTCCGCGGCGACCGCCGCCGGGCGGTGGCCCGCCGCCAACCGGTGCGCCGCGTGGTCGAACCGCACCAGCCGGGCCGCCTGCTTCGGCGACAGCCCCACCTGCGCCCGGAATCGCGACCACAGCCGCTTGCGGCTCCACCCCGCCGCCGCGGCCAGCCCGTCCACCCGCGCCGTCCCGTGCGAGCGCGCCAACTCGCGCCACGCGTAAGCGACTTCCGGGTCCACCCGGCGGCCCTCCGGGAACCGGGCGGTCAACGCCCCGGCCACCAGCGCGAACCGCGACTCCCAGGACGGGGCCGCCCGCAGCCGCTCCTCCAGCCGGACGGCGTCCCGGCCCCACACCTCGTCCAGCCCGACCAGCGGGCCGCCCTCCGCCGCGAAACCCGCCAGCACCGCGTGCGCGACCAACGGCGACAGGCGCACCTGTAGGCACTCCACCTCCCGCCCGCCCCCGCGCAACCCCTCCGGGGCCAGCCCCACCACCGCGCTGCCGCCCACCCGCCGCCCCCCGTCCGCGACCACCAGCGGCTCCGCCCCCAGGTCGATCGCCAGCGTCACCGCCGGGAACGGCACCACCCCCAGATCCGCCGCCCCCCGCGCCCGGAACCCGGCCATCGCCACCCCGGGCAGCCGCCAGGCCCGCGACGGCGTCGCGATCTCCCACAGGGCGAGCGGCTCGACGGGCTGCACCCCTCCAGCCTAGGGAGCCGAACGGCCGGGGAACAGCGGGTCGAGGCCGCTGCACGCCGGAGCCGTCGGAAAGCCCGTACCACTGGCGGCTTCTGACGCCAGGAACCCCGACAGCCCAGGTGCCGTCGGGCAGTCCCGCTGCACCTCCGGACGCGTCCGGTTCCGGGCGACCCGTCGGAGTGGCCGGGCTGGCGGAACGCACCGGTGCGCGGCGCCGCCCGGGTGCGGTCAGGGGGTGAGGGAGGCGGTGGCGTCGACCCGGGTGGCGGTGAGGGTGGCGCGCAGGTGGTGGTAGGCGGGGGTGTCGAAGTGGCCGGCGCGGGGGTGCAGGACGGTGGCGGCGGAGAGGGCGACGGCGTCGGGGAGGACGGCGGGCCAGCCCGCGTTGCCGGAGAGGCCGGCGGCGAGGGCGGCGACCACGGAGTCGCCCGCGCCGGTGGGGTTGCCGGTGACGGCGGCGGGCGGGGCGCAGCGCCAGGTGCCCTGGCGGTCGACGGCGAGCAGGCCGTCCGGGCCGAGCGAGGCGAGGACGGACTCGGCGCCGCGCCGGATCAGCACCCGGGCGGCGTCGCGGGGGTCGGGCAGGCCGGTGGCGGCGGTGAGTTCGGCGGCGTTCGGCTTGATCACGGTGGGGCCGGCCGGGAGCGCGGCGAGCAGCGCCGGGCCGTCCGCGTCGAGCACCACGGGCAGGTCGAACCGCCGCCCCAGCGCGACGAGTTGACCGTAGCCGTCGGCGGGGGCGCCGGGCGGCAGGCTGCCGGAGAGCACCAGGACGGCGGCCTGCGGCAGCTGCCGGGCGGTCTCGTCGAGCAGGGCGTCCCACTCGGCGGCGGTCAGCGCCGGGCCGGGTTCGTTGAGCACGGTGGCGTCGGCGCCGTCCGCGACGGTGACGGTGCGCCGGGTGTCGCCGCCGATCGGCACCGCGGCGTGGTCCAGCCCGGCGGCGGCCAGGTCGGCGCGCACCGCCTCCCCGGTGGGGCCGCCGAGCGGCAGCACGCAGCGGACGGGGCGGCCCAGCGCGGCGAGCACCCGGGCCACGTTGACGCCCTTGCCGCCCGCCTGGGCGGCCACCTCGGTGACCCGGTGGCTGGTGTGCGGGCGGAACCCGGGGACGGTGTAGGTGACGTCCAGCGCCGGATTCGGCGTGACGGTGAGGATCACGGCGGACGCCCCCAGGGTGGTGGTCGGTTGTTCGTCGGGCAGGTGCACGGGTGGTGTGCATGACTGAATCTGCGTGATCATATCGGTTTTCGAGCAGATTCGAGCAGGGAAGTGGGATTCTCGGCCGTCCGGCCCGCGGGTGGGGGGCGGCCGGGGTGCGGCCGGAGCGGGGGCGGTGGTGGGCGGGACGGCGAGGGGCGCTAAGTTGGCTGTACATCTTTTGGGGTCGGACCGTTGTGGAGGGAGAACCCGTGAGTCAGGGCGCCGTCCCGTTCGTGGTGCTCGCCGCCGCGCTGCTGCACGCCGTGTGGAACGCGCTGGTGCACGGGGTGCGCGACCGGATGGCCGGAATCGCGCAGATGAACCTGGT
Organism: Kitasatospora sp. NPDC090308; assembly: GCF_044769485.1. NCBI lineage: Bacteria > Bacillati > Actinomycetota > Actinomycetes > Kitasatosporales > Streptomycetaceae > Kitasatospora > Kitasatospora sp. NPDC090308. Next base: position 259,471 of record NZ_JBIVXY010000003.1, read on the forward strand.
GTTCGTGGCCTTCGGCGGGGCGCTCGCGCTGTTCGTCCCGCCGCCCGGCGCGGGCGCCCTGCCGTACCTGCTGGCCTCCGCCGCGCTCCAGACCGGGTACCAGCTGCTGCTGGTCCGCGCCTACGGGCTCGGCGACTTCGGCCAGCTGTACCCGATCGCCCGCGGCACCTCCCCGGCGGTGGTCGCGCTGCTCTCCGCCACCGTCCTGCACCGCCCGCTGCCCGCCGGGCAGTTCGCCGCCGTCGTGGTGATCTCGCTCGGCCTGGCCGGGCTCGCGCTGGTCGGCGGCGTCCCCGGCCGGGACCAACTCCCGGCGATCGGAGCCGCGTTGGGCAACGGCGTGCTGATCGCCGGGTACACCGTGGTGGACGCGGGCGGGGTCCGCGCCGCGCACTCGGCCGCCGGGTACATCGCCTGGATGTTCCTCCTCCAGGGCCTGGCCGTCCTCGCCGCGGTGGTCGCCGTCCGCCGCGGCACCCTGCGGCCCGCGCTGCGCGAGGGCCGCGCCGTCGGACTGGCCGGCGGGCTGATGTCGCTCACCGCGTACGGGCTGGTGGTCTGGGCGCAGACCGTCGGCGACCTGCCCACCATCGCCGCGCTGCGCGAGACCTCCATCGTCATCGCCGCCCTGATCGGCACCCTGGTCCTGCGCGAACGCCTCGGCACCCTGCGACTGGCCGCCAGCGCGACCGTGCTGGCGGGCATCGCACTGCTGGAACTCGTCCACTGAGGGGAAAGGGAAGACGAGTTGACGGTCCGTCAGTCGAAGGACTCCAGGGCGGCGGCCAACCGGTCGGCGGCGGTGGCGAGTTGGGCGGGATGCTCGGCGGCGGCCAGGCTGACCCGGGCGCGGGGGCCGGGCTCGGCGGTGAAGTAGTTCTGGCCGGGGGAGAGGGCGACGCCGTGGCGCAGGGCGGCGGCGGTGAAGGCCGCCGGCTCGACCCGGTCGGGCAGCGGCAGCCAGAGGTGGAAGCCCCCGCGCGGCAGGCCCGGCGGCAGCAGGGCGGGCGCCCGGGCGGCCAGCGCGGCCGCGAAGAGCTGCCGCCGCTCGGTCAACTCCCGTGCCAGCGACCGCAGGTGGCGCGGCCACTCGGCGGCGGTGACCAGCTCCAGGGCGGCCTCCTGGAGCGGACGGGGCACGAAGAAGGAGTCCACCGCCTGGACGGAGCGCAACCGGGCCAGCGCCGGGCCCCGGGCCACCAGCGCCCCCACCCGCAGGCTCGGCGAGGCCGCCTTGGTCAGCGAGCGGACGTGCACCACCACGCCGTCCGGATCGTCGGCGGCCAGCGGCGCGGGCAGCTCGCCCGCGTCGGTGTGGGCCAGCAGCCGGGCGAAGTCGTCCTCCACCACGAACGCCCCCGCCCGCTTCGCCGCCGCCAGCACGGCCCGCCGCCGCCCCGCGGGCAGAACGGAGCCGGTCGGGTTCTGGAACAGCGGCTGGCAGACGAACAGCCGCGCCCCCGACGCCGCGAACGCCTCCTCCAGCAGCTCCGGGAGCACCCCGTCCGCGTCCACCGGCACCGGCACCGGGCGCAGCCCCGCCGCCCGGGCGATCGCCAGCAGGCCCGGGTAGGTGGGGGATTCGACCAGCACCGGCGCGCCGGGCGGGGCCAGCGAGCGCAGCGCGCAGGTCAGCGCGCTCTGCCCGCCCGCGGTGACCAGCACCTCCGCCGCCGTGACCCCGCCGCCCACCTCCCGGGCGAACCAGCCGCGCAGCTCCGGCAGCCCCTCCAGCGGCGGACGCCCCCACGCCCCGGGACGCCGGGCGGCCCGGGCCAGCGCACCGGCCAGCGCCCGCTCCGGCAGCAGCGAGGCGTGCGGGTAGCCGCTGTTCAGGTCGATCACCTCCGGCGGGGCCAGCGCGAGCGCCGCCAGCACCCCCGAGGCGTCCACCACCCGGGCGGGCGGCGCGCCCGCCTGCGCGCTCAGCGCCACCTCCTGCCAGGAGAAGTCGCCCCGCGCGGCGGGCGCCGGCCGCGGACCGGCCCGGAACACCCCCGCGCCCGGACGCGACACCACCACGCCCTCCGCGACCAGCTCCCGGATCGCCCGCGACACCGAGACCGGGCTGACCCGGTAGCGCTCCACCAGCTCCCTGCTACTGGGAATCCGCTCCCCCGGGGAGTAGCGCAACACCGTGCCGCGCAGCGCGTCGGTCAGCTCCTGGACGGTCATCTGCTCTTCTCCTCCGGGGGCGGGACAGCCCTTCCGAGCGGCGGGCGGCAACTGCTACCGTCCTGTATGTCAGACAACGATAGCGCTACCGCACTTCGCCCGATAGCGGTCGGCGGCACCGCCCAGGCCGCCCTCGGGGTGTTCGCCTTCTCGTTCAGCTTCCCCGCCACCGCCTGGGCCCTGGAGGGCTTCGGCCCGTGGACGGTCACCGGCCTGCGCGGAATCCTCGCCGGACTGCTCGCCGGGGCCTGCCTGCTGGCCACCGGCGCCCGCGTCCCGCCCCGGTCCGCCTGGCCGGGCCTGGCGGCCGTCGCGGTGGGCTGCGCGGTCGGCTTCCCGCTGCTGTCCACGCTCGCCCTGCGGCTCTCCTCCACCGCGCACTCCGCCGTGGTGATCGGCCTGCTGCCGCTGGCCACCGCAGCCGTCGGCGCCCTGCGGGCCGGGGCGCGGCCCCCGCGCGCGTTCTGGGCCGCCGCGCTGGCCGGGGCCGCCGTCGTCCTCGCCTTCACCGTCCAGCAGAGCGGCGGCGCGGGCCTGACCACCGCCGACCTGTACCTGTTCGGGGCCCTGCTGGTCTGCGCGTTCGGCTACGCGGAGGGCGGGCGGCTGGCCCGGCGGATGCCCGGCTGGCAGGTGATCGGCTGGGGCGTGGTCGCCGCGCTGCCCGTCACCGCGCTCACCGGCGCGCTCGCGCTCACCGTCGAACCCGTGCAGTGGAACTGGCACGGCGTCACCGGACTGGCCTACCTGGCGGCGGTCTCCCAGTTCGGCGGCTTCGTCGTCTGGTACCGCGGCATGGCCGCCATCGGCGTCCCCCGCGCCAGCCAACTCCAGCTCGCCCAGCCGCTGTTGACGCTCTGCTGGGCCGTCCTGCTGCTCGCCGAGACACTGCCGGCCACCGCCGTCCCGACCGCCCTCGCCGTCGTCGCCTGCATCGCGGCCACCCAGCGGGCCGGGCGGAAGCGGGCCGGACGGAAGTGGACCGGACGGAAGCGGGCCTGGTGGAAGGGGAAAGCGGAGGAGAGGGCGGAGGAGAAGGTGGCGGAGCGGGTGCGGGCGGCGGACGGTCAGGCGGTCAGGACGCAGTAGAGGTGCTGCCCGTCCTGCTGCGCGCGACGGGCCAGGACGCCCAACTGGTGGATCAGCTTCATGAGTTCGATCCGCTCGACGCTCTTCACCTCTTCGGTGCGCGCCCACTGGCTGGTGAGCTGGGGCAGCCGCTTGCGCTGCACGCCGGCCAGGGCGTCCCGGGTCTCGTCGGAGAGTTCGACCACCCAGGGGCCGGTCATCCACGGGTCCTCGAAGTCGACGGCGGTGGCCGGGGCCTCCTCGTGCCAGGGCTGCAGGCCGGTCGGCCACACCGAGCGGTCCGGGCCGTCCTCGGCGGGGGCCGGGGCGTCCTCCTCGCGCAGCGCGGACACCAGGCGGGGCAGGACCACGGTCGGGTCGATCCCCCAGGCCCGCACCGACTCGAACACCTCGGCGGCCGGGCGCTCCCCGCTCGTCATCACCTTCCGCACGGCGGCCTCGTCGGCGGCCCGGAAGTAGTCGGTCTGCAAGTCCATGGCGCGACGCTCCCCATCGTTCGGCAAGGCGCCCAGTGCATCACAGCCCGGACCGCCGCGGGTACCGCGTCGCCGTCCTGTGATCTCGCTCCCAGTCGCCGGGAGGACGTTCCGCCACGGCACTGGCTTCCGCCTGTGAGCGCCGAGCCGAACCGTCCGCTGCGGGTGCTGCTGGGCGCGTCCGTGCCGGCCAACACCGGCGACGGCGTGCTGCGCACCGGCCTGCTGCTGGTGGTGGCGCACCTGACCGGCTCCGTGAACGCCTCGTCGCTGGTGATGGCGGTGAGCACGGTGCCGTGGCTGCTGTTCGGGATCCCCGCCGGGCTGCTCGCCGACCGGGACGGACGAACCGGTCGGACCGGCCGAGACGGGTGAACCGGCCGGGACGGGCGGTTCCGTCGAGGTGGAGCGGGCGGGGCGGCACCCCCGCACAAGGTGCCGCGCCGCCCGCTCCGGTCAGTAGGAGCCGGGGATGCCGGCGTCCTTGCAGGCCTTGGCGAACTGCGGGGTGCAGATGTCCTCGGCCTTGTAGAGGCCGCCGTCGATCACCGTCTCGGTGATCTTGTCCTTGGTGACGACGACCGGGGTGAGCAGCATCGAGGGGATCTGCTTGTCGCCGGACTGGGTGACGGCCGCGGCCACCGAGGTGATGTCGATGCCCTTGACCAGGTAGACCGCCATGTTGGCGGCCGCCTCGGCCTCCGGCTGGTACGGCTTGTAGATGGTGTACGCCTGATCGCCGGTGAGGATCCGGCGGATCGCGTCCAGCGAGGCGTCCTGCCCGCCGACCGGCACGTCGGTGCGCCCGGCCTTGTGCAGGGCGTCGATGATCGCGCCGGCCATGCCGTCGTTGGCGGAGTACACGGCCTGGAAGCCGTTCTTGCCGAGCTTGGAGACCGCTTCGTCGATCTTCGCCGAGGCGACCTCGGGCTTCCACTCGCCGGACTGCTCGTAGGCGATCCGCTTGACCTTGCCGTCCAGCGCCAGGTGCGCGCCGGTCTTGAAGGAGGCGGCGTTGGGGTCGGTCTCCGCACCGTTGATCATCAGGATGTCGGAGTCGGCGGGCTTCTTGCCGGCCTTGCCCATCGCGTCCAGCAGGGCCTGGCCCTGGAGTTCGCCGGTGCGCTGGTTGTCGAAGGAGATGTAGGCGACCACGTCGCCGGCGGCCAGCCGGTCGTACGCGATGACCTTGGTGCCCTTCTTCTTCGCCTCCTCGACCCACGGCGCGGTGACGGCGGCGTTCACCGGGTCGAGCAGGATCACCTTGACCCCGCGCGAGAGCAGTGCGTCGAACTGCTCCTTCTGCACCTTCTCGTCGCCGTCGGCGTTGGCGTAGTCGAGGGCGCACTTGGTGCACAGCCCCTCGACGGACGCCTGGATCAGCGGCTTGTCGAACGCTTCGTAGCGGGTGGACGAGGATCGCTCGGGCAGCAGCAGTCCGATGGACTGGTTGCCCGAGGACGAGGGCTTGTCGTCCCCGCAGGCGGCGAGCGACAGCGCCATCGACACGGCGGCCGTGCCGATGACGAGTCGACGCGTCATCGAGTTCATGGTGGGTGGTGCCTCCCTGACAGCGCCGTGTCCCTACGGCGAGGTGAAGGGGAGTCAAGCCCACCCATCATGTGTCGTCAAGAAGTAAATCATTGGTGGGGGTGATTCAGCCAAGTCGTTACCTTCTTGAATGCAATCCGGGAGATTTGCCTACGGAGCGTTCATCGCTCGTTACGCGCCACCAGGAACACGCCGCCGACCACGATCGCGCCGCCGAGCATGATCGGCCAGGTCAGCGCCTCGGAGAGGAAGAGCCAGCCGAGGAAAACCGCCACCACCGGATTGACGTACGCGTAGGTGGCCACCAGGGTCAGCGGCGCGCGCTGCAAAAGCCAGGCGTAAGACGTGAACGCGACAATGGATCCGAACAGCACCAGGTACACCAGCCCCGCCCACGATCCGGCGGACACCGCCCCCGGGGCGAACCGGCCCGGCTCGCCCCGGACGAACGACAGCGCCAGCGCGCCCAGCGCGCCCGCCAGCATCTCGTACACGCTCGCCACGAACGGGTCGGCCGGCATCGGCAGCCGACCCGCCAGCACCGAGCCCAGCGCCCACACCACCGCCGCGACCACCACCAGCAGCAGCCCCGACAGCCCGACCTCGCCGGTCAGGCCCGGCGCGGTCAGCACCCCCAGGCCCACCAGCCCGAGCAGCACCCCCGCCAGGGTGGCCCCGCCGGTCCGGACCCCGAACACCCGGCGCAGCAGCACCACCCAGAGCGGCACGCTCGCCACCATCAGCGCCGCCAGCCCCGACGGCACGGTGCGCTCGGCCAGCACCACCAGCCCGTTGCCGCCGACCAGCAGCAGCGCGCCCACCAGGAACGCGGAGCCGAACTGAGGCCACGTCACCCGCAGCGCCCGCCACCCCTGACGGACCGCCAGGCCCGCCCCGAGCAGCAGCGCCGCCGCGCCGAAGCGCAGCGCGCCCGACAGCAGCGGCGGCATGGTCTCCACCACCACCCGGATCGCCAGGTAGGTCGATCCCCACACCACGTACACGATGCCGAGCGCCGCCCACACCGCCGCCCCGAGCCCGCCCGGGCGGACGGCGGCCTTGGTCGCGGTCGCGGGGCCGGTGGCGGAGGCGGGGACGGGGGACGCGTCGGAGGGGGGTGCCCCCGGGGTCGGACAGTCGGGGTCGGCGTCGGCCGGGGTCTGCGGGGAGGGCGCGGACATGGGCGTCTCCTGGTCTTGGTCCTGACACGGGCGTTCGGCGGAATGACACCACACTCCGCCCGCGCCCGGCAGGGAGTTTCGGCACCCGGTACGGGTCACTACGGGCGAATCCCCTCCACCGCACGCCGGACAGGGCCGACCGGATGAACCGGCGCACCACCGCGCCCCCAGCCGGGCCGCCCCGGCCGCGCCGGATGGTAGGCATGGGGGCGGGCCCTGGCGCAGCCGATCGGAGGAGCGGCCGCATGGCATGGTTCGCCGCACCCGAGTACCGGCTCGCCCGCGAGCTGTTCCTGCGCCTGCTCGCCCTCGTCTACGGCTGCGGATTCCTCGCCGCTGCCCGGCAGTTCCGCGCCCTGCTGGGCAGCCGCGGCCTGCTCCCGATCCCGCGTTTCCTGGCCCGCGTCCCGTTCCGCCGCGCCCCCAGCCTGTTCCACTGGCACTACAGCGACCGCCTCTACGCCGTCCTCGCCCGGACCGGTCTGCTGCTGTCCGCCGCCCTGCTCGCCGGAGCCGCGAACCTGCTGCCGCTCGGCGCGGCGATGGCGCTCTGGGCGCTGCTCTGGGTCCTCTACCTGTCGATCGTCAACACCGGGCAGACCTGGTACGCCTTCGGGTGGGAGTCCCTGCTGCTGGAGGCCGGGGCGCTCGCCGTGTTCCTCGGCAACGACCGGGTCGCCCCGCCGCTGCCCGTGCTGTGGCTGCTGCGCTGGCTGCTGTTCCGGGTCGAGTTCGGCGCCGGACTGATCAAGTGGCGCGGCGACGCCTGCTGGCGCAAGCTCACCTGCCTCTACCACCACCACGAGACCCAGCCCATGCCCGGCCCGCTCAGCTGGTTCTTCCACCACCTGCCCCGGCCGCTGCACAAGGTCGAGGCCGCCGCCAACCACGTCGTCCAACTCGCCGTCCCCTTCGGCCTGTTCCTCCCGCAGCCGATCGCCTCCGACGCCGCCCTGCTGATGGTCGCCACCCAGCTGTGGCTGATCGCCTCCGGCAACTTCGCCTGGCTGAACTGGCTCACCGTCGCCCTCGCCCTGTCCGTCCTCGACACCGGCACCCTGCGCCGCGCCCTGCCGATCGGCCCCGACCACGGGTACCCGGGCCAACCCGCCTGGTACCAGGCCCTGGTGGCCGCGTACGCCCTGCTGGTGCTCGCCCGCTCGTGGCAGCCCGCGCGCAACCTGGTCTCCCCGCGCCAGCAGATGAACCGCTCCTGGGACCGCCTCCACCTGGTCAACAGCTACGGCGCGTTCGGCTCCGTCAACCGGACCAGGTACGAGATCGTCATCGAGGGCACCCGCGACGCGCGCGGCGCGGACGGCTGGCAGGAGTACGAGTTCCCCGGCAAACCCGGTGAAGTGCGCCGCCTGCCACGGCAGTTCGCGCCCTACCACCTGCGGCTCGACTGGCTGATGTGGTTCGCCGCGATCTCCCCGTCCTACGCCCGCCCCTGGTTCCTCCCGCTGCTCGCCCGCCTGCTCGTCAACGACCCCGCCACCCTGCGCCTGCTGCGCCGCAACCCCTTCCCCGACGCGCCGCCCGCGCTGGTCCGGGCCCACCTGTACCGCTACCGCTTCACCGACGGCCCCGAGCTGCGCGACACCGGCGCCTGGTGGCACCGCGACCACGTCCGCGACCACCAGCCGCCCGTCGGGCTCGCCGAACTGCGCCGCTTCCTGCCCGCGGACGCCTCCCCCGGCCGTGCCCCCGGCGCCCCCGGCCGGACGAGCGGAGAGCGCCGATGACCCCACCCAACGCCCGGCCCCCACCCCGGCGGGGCGTACTGTCGGTGCCGCTCCCTACCATACGGACCACACGGACGGGCCCGCGCCCACCGCCACCGGTCCGCCGCGGCCCGGTATTTCACGGAGGGCCGGTGCGTGCACGGCTCGAACGCGCACCCGTATTCTGGCCTCCCGCGACGCCACCACCGCCGCAACCACCCCACCCGCCCCGCCAGTCCTTCTGCCCGCCAAACGCCACGAACCGGACTTCACATGACAGTGCGCACCCTGAACGACGCCGACGACGCCGCGTCCGAGACCGCGTCCGCGACGGACGGCGAGACCCGCCAGAGCACCCGTGAGGAACTCGGCCGCTTCGCCGACCAGGGCGGCTTCACCCTCACCGCCGACGCCAACCCCTGGCTGGAGGCCGCCGAGACGCTCACCGGGCCCGAGGACGCCCGCGCCGCGTCCACCGTCCTCGCCGAACTCCGCAGCCGCGACACCCGCGCCATCGGCCGGGCCGCCAACGCGATCGCCGCCAAGGCCGGCCTCGACATCCCCGACACCCTCGGCGGCCTCAGCACCCTGCTCGAACTCCTCCAGCGCGTCCACGCCACCAGCGCGACGCTGCGCACCGAGGTCTACGAGCAGGACCTGGTCGAGCTCGCCGCCGCGACCGGCAGCGCCGCCTACCGCAAGGACAGCGGCGCCAAGCTCGGCTGGAACCGCCGCCGCCAGCTCCGCGCCCAGGCCCGCGCCCTCGCCGCCGCCGGCACCCGCCCCGGCCGCGCCGACCTGCACGCCGCGCTGGTCGCCGCCGCGGCCGCCCACCGCGACTGGAACATCCTCTCCACCGCGGCCTCCCGCCCCGCGGTACCCGTGGACGGCACCCTGCTCACCGAGACCGCCAACGTCGTGGAGTCGCTCACCGACGCGGTCCGCTCACTGGCCCGCCTCCTCCCCGAGCGCTCCCTCGACTCCCTCCCGCTCGCCGAACTCGCCGAACTCGTCGACCGCCTGGCCGCGGACGAGGGCACCCTCTACCGCCTCTCCGCCCTGCGCCAGCTGCGGTTGGAACTCGCCGAGCAGGGGCTCACGGAGCTGCTGGACGAGTTGCACGAGCGGCAGGCCGACAAGGACGCTGCGCTGGCGGCGTACGACCGGCACGTCGCCGCGAAGGCCGCGCTGGCGGCGGGGCCGCGGACGGCTGCGGAGGCGGAGGTCGAGACCGCTGTCGAGGAGACGGTGGTGGAGACCGAGGCTGTCGCGGTGGAGACCGTGACCGTGACCGAGGTGGAGACCGAGACCGAGGCTGAGGCTGAGGTTTCGGAGCCGGTGGCCGAGGAGCCGACGGTGGAGACCGAGGCTGAGGTCGCCGTCGAGGAGTCGGTGATCGAGGTCGAGGCTGCCGCTGAGGAGCCCGAGGCGGAGATCGCCGTCGAGGCCGTTGAACCGGTGGCGGAGACCGAGGTCGAGGCCACGGTCGAGATTGCGGAGCCGGAGGCCGTCGAGGCTGAGCCCGTTGTGGCCGAGCCGGAGCCTGTCGCCGTTGAGGCCGTTGTGGCGGAGCCGGAGGCCGTCGAGATCGAGGTTGTGGCGGTCGAGGCTGAGGCTGTTGTGGTCGAGCCGGAGCCTGTCGCCGTTGAGGCCGTTGTGGCGGAGCCGGAGGCCGTTGAGGTCGAGGCTGTCGCCGTTGAGGTCGAGGTCGTGGAGCCGGAAGCCGTTGTGGCGGAGCCGGAGCCCGAGCCCGAGGTCGAGCCCGTTGCGGTGGAGCCGGAGGCCGTGGAGCCCGAGGCTGCTGTAGCCGAGCCCGAGCCGGAGCCCGAGCCCGAGGTCGCGGAGCCCGAGCCGGAGGCTGTTGTGGTGGCGGCCGGGCCGGTCAAGCCCGAGTTGACGCCCGGCAAGCCGATCACCGGGTACTCCGCGGAGGAGCTGGTCGCGCTGGTGGCCTGGCTGGACGCGGACGGGGAGAAGCGCAGTGACGACGAGTTGCTGCGGGCGGCCATGAAGGAGCTCGGGTTCGGTCGGCTCGGGCCGCGGATCAAGGAGGCGCTGGGGGCCGCGGTGGCTTCCGTGCGGGCCTGACGCTCCGTCAGGAGTGGGGTGTTCCGCCCGTCGTCGTGCCTGGTGCGCGGCGGCGGGCGGTGCCGTTCCGGCGGGGGCGGTCGGGGGTCATTCGCCGATGTCCTCGGACCAGAGGTCGGGGCGGGCGGTGACGAAGTCGGTCATCAGGCGTACGCAGCGCGGGTCGTCGAGCAGGGTGATGCCGGTGCCGTGGGCGGCGAGCCAGTCGTGGCCGCCGGTGAAGGTGGTGGACTCGCCGATCACCACGTGGCCGATGCCGAACTGGCGGACCAGGCCGGAGCAGTACCAGCAGGGCGAGAGGGTGGTGACCATCACCGTGTCGCGGTAGCCGCGCAGCCGTCCGGCGTCCCGGAACGCGGAGGTCTCGGCGTGCAGGGACGGGTCGCCGTCCTGGACCCGCCGGTTGTGTCCGCGTCCGAGGAGCCGTCCGTCCCGCCGGAAGAGCGCGGCCCCGATCGGGATGCCGCCCTCCGCGAGTCCGGCCTCCGCCTCGGCCACCGCGACGTCCAGCCACGTCCGGGCCTGCTCCGCCGTCACCCCACCGTCCACCGGCCACCTCCGTCGTCCGTCCCGCCGCTCTTCGGCGTCCACCTTCTCCGGGTACCCGGTGCGGGGCGGTCCGCCACGCCGGGCGGGGTCAGACGACGGTGACGGCGACGCCGGCGGCTTCGAGGGCGGCGAGTTCGGCGGGCGGGGCGGTGGGGTCGGTGACCAGGGTGTGCAGGTGGTCGGTGGGGACGGCGCGGGCGAAGGCGGTGCGGCCGAGTTTGCCGCCGTCGGCGGCGGCGAGGGTGCGGCGGGCGGCGGCGGTGGCGGCCCTCTTCACGGTGGCGTCGTCGAGGTCGTAGGAGGTCAGGCCGTCGGCGGCGCTGAGGGCGCAGCAGCCGAGGACGGCGGTGTCGAAGCGCAGGGCGGAGAGCGAGGCGAGGGTCAGCGGGCCGGTCAGGGCGCCCTCGGTGGCGCGGGGTTGTCCGCCGGGGACGATCAGGGTGGCCGGGCCGGGGGTGTCGCCGAAGACGTGGACGGCGGGCAGCGAGAGCGGCATCACGGTGACGGGGCGTTCGCGCAGCAGGCGGGCGAGTTCCAGGCAGGTGGTGCCGCTGTCGAGGACGACGGTCTCGCCGTCGGCGATGAGGGCGGAGATCCCGGCGGCGATCCGGCGCTTGGCGTCGACTGCCGCGCGGGCGCGCAGCGCGAACGGGGGTTCCTCGCCGCGCAGCAGCAGGGTGCGGGCCCCGCCGCGGAAGCGTTCCAGGACGCCCTGCGCGGAGAGGGCGTCCAGGTCGCGCCGGATGGTCATCTCGGAGGCGCCGGTCAGCTCGGCGAGTTCCGGGACGGTGGCGCTGCCCGCGTCCCGGACGGTCTGGGCGATCAGGGCGTGCCGCTCCGCGTTGTTCATACCGAGATTGAACCGCACCGCACAACGCACAGGCAATCTGTTCGATAACGCCACTTTCGAACATCGAGGATGTTCGTTATGGTCGTCCGCATGGAACGCTCGCTCCGGGCCGCTCGCGTGGCGACCTACGTCTACTTCGTCCTGTGCGGCACCCTGATGGGCGCGTGGGTCGTGCACATCCCCGCGATCGAGACCCGGGTCGGCATCGGCCACGCCGCGCTCGGCGGCCTGCTGGTGCTGCTGGGCCTCGGCGCCTTCGGCGGCATGCGGGCGGCCGGGCCGCTCACCGACCGCCTCGGCGCCCGGGCCGTCGTCCCGGCCTCCGGCGTCCTGTGCGCCGCGTCGCTGGTGCTGCCCGCCCTGGCCCCGGACCCGTGGACGCTGGCCGGGGCGCTGCTGGTCTTCGGCTTCGCCAACGGCTGCCTGGACGTGAGCATGAACGCCCACGCCGTGCACGTGGAGCAGGCGTACGGGCGTCCCGTCATGTCCGGCTTCCACGCCACCTTCTCGGTCGGCGGCGTGATCGCGGCCGGGGCCGCCGCCGCGTCCGCCGCCGCCGGGCTCGGCCCGGCCGCCACCCTCGCCCTCCTCGGCGCGGCCGGTGCCGCCACCGCCCTGCTGACCGCCCGCAGCCTGCTGCCCGGCGGCGCGGCGCCGACCGGGGACGGGCCCGCGCCCGAGGCACCGGGCGGGTCGTCCGAGACACCGGCCGCGCCGGCCGTGCCGGTCGGGTCGTCCGCCGACAGCGGCGTCCGCCGTCGGATCCGGGTCCTCGCGGTGCTGGCGCTGATGGTGATGCTGAGCGAGGGCGCGGCCAACGACTGGAGCGCCCTGCACCTCAAGGACGTGCTCGGCGCGCCCGCGAGCACCGCCGCGTTCGCCTACGGCACCTACGCCGCCGCGATGACCACCGGGCGCCTGCTCGCCGACCGGGTCTCGGCCCGGTACGGGGCGGCGGCCGTCCTGCGGTACGGCGCGGCCACCGCCGCCGTCGGCATCACCGTCGCCGCCCTGACGCCCTGGGTGTGGGCGGCGTTCCTCGGCTGGGCGCTGTTCGGCCTGGGCCTGTCCGGGTGCGTCCCGCAACTGTTCAGCGCCGCCGGGCACGCCGACCCGGCCGCCGCGGGCGCCAACGTCTCGCGGGTCGCCGGGCTCGGCTACCTCGGCATGCTGGCCGGCCCCGCCGTCATCGGCTGGCTCACCCACCTGACCGCCCTCAACCACGCCTTCCTGCTGCTCACCCTGCTGTGCGCCGTCACCGCCGCGGCCGCGGCCGTCCTGCGCCCCGCCGGGCCCGCCACCGCCCCCGCCGCGCAGACCCGCGCGTCCGCCCCGGCGGGCGGCCCGGCGGGCGGCCCCCACTAGACCACCCGTGCGGCCCGGGCCGGGGCCGCACGGGTCTGCGCGCCCGGCGCCGACGGCCCGTCAGGGGCGGGTGGGCGCCCGCCGGAGTCGACGGTTCCTTTAGGGTGCGGGGATGCGAGATTTCGGGGCGGGACTGCGGTTCCTGTTCAGCGGGCAGCGGTGGGTGGCGCGGCACGGGCGGTGGTGGGGCTTCGGGATGATCCCGGCGCTGATCGCCCTGGTCGGGTACGTGGTGGCACTGGCGGTGCTGATCGTCTACGCGGGCGACCTGGCCGCCTGGGCGACGCCGTTCGCGGACGGCTGGAGCGAGCCGTTGCGCGACGCCGTGCGGACGGTCGTCGCCGTGCTGGCGGTCGTCGCGGGCGGGCTGCTGTCGATGCTGACCTTCACGGCGGCGGCGCTGCTGATCGGCGAGCCGTTCTACGAGTCGCTGTCGGCGAAGGTCGAGGAGACCGAGGGCGGCGGCCCGCCGGAGCCGGACGTTCCGCTGTGGCGCCAGCTCTGGGTCGCGGCGCGGGACAGCCTCGCGGTACTGCTGCGGGCGGCGGCGTTCGGGATCGTGCTGTTCCTGTGCGGGTTCATCCCGGTGCTGGGGCAGACCGTCGTCCCGGTGGTGGCGCTGTGCGTGTCCGGCTTCTACCTGGCCGTCGAGCTGACGGGCACCCCGCTGCAGAAGCGCGGCCTGTCGCAGAAGCAGCGGCTGCGGCTGCTGCGCTCCCGGCTGCCGATGACGCTCGGCTTCGGCGCGGGCCTGGCGCTGCTGTTCCTGATCCCGGTGGTGACGGTGCTGGCGATGCCGGGCGGGGTGGCGGGCGCGACGCTGCTGGCCCGGGAGCTCTCCCCGTACGAGCCCGAGGGGGCGCGGCGGCCGGAGGACGCGGACGCGGACACCGGCGCGGACGCGGACACCGGCGCGGACGCGGAGGACGGCGGCGGCGAGCTGCCGCGGCCGGGCCGGGGGCCGTACGCCAACCCCTACGCCGCCGACCCGTACGCCGCCGACCCCTACCGCGCCGACCCGCGGGCCTGACGGCGAGCGGCCTGGCCGGCCGGGGCGGTCGGGGCGGTCGCCACGCGTCACGGTGACTTGACTCAGCGTCACCGATTGCGCGATAACGTCCCCATGGCCGTAACCGTGCACGCCGCCCCGCGCGGCATCGATCTCGGCGACCCCGCGTTCTGGCGGCTCCCCGAGGAGGCCCGGGCCGCGGCGTTCGCCCGGCTGCGCGAGCGTCCCGGCCCGGTCGGGTTCACCGACCGGGCGACGGGGCGGCGCTGCTGGGCGCTGGTCCGGCACGCCGAGGTGACGGCGGCCGGCCGCGCGCCGGAGGTGTACCTGTCCGGGCCGGGGGCCGGTGGGCCGGAGCCGGGCCGGTGGGTGCGGGCGCTGTTCGGCGACTCGCTGCTCGACCTGGACGACCCCCGGCACGCCGACCTGCGCCGGACGGTCGGCCGGGCGTTCACGCCCCGGCTGCTGGCCGCGGTCGAGCAGGACGTCCGGGCCACCGCCGCCGAGCTGGTCGACCGGCTGGAGCGGGAGCGCCCGACCGACTTCGTCGCCGCCGTCGCGGCCGAACTCCCGTACCGGGTGCTCTGCTCGATGCTGGGCCTCCCTCCGGAGCGCCTGCGCCGGGCCGCGGGCCGGTCGGACCGCGACGCCGCCGCCGCCCGGGCCGGGCTGGCGCTCCGGCTGGCGGTCCGGCGGGCGGTGGCCGCCCCGGCTCGCGAACGCCGCCGCCGACCGGCCGACGACCTGATCTCCGCCCTGGTCGCCCCCGGCCCGGACGGCCGCGGGCTGGACGTCCGCGAACTCGCCGCGTTCTGTACGCTGCTGCTGGACCTCGGCGTCCGGGCCACCCGCGACGCGCTCGCCCGCGGCCTGCACCTGCTGACCGTCCACCCCGCCCAGCGGGCCCTGCTGCTCGGCGACCTCGACGCCCACCTGGGCGGCGCGGTCGAGGAGATCCTGCGCTGCGCCATCCCGGTCGACCGGCTGCGCCGCGCCGTCGCCGTCGACCACCGCCTCGCCGGCCTCCGGCTGGCCGCGGGCGACGGGGTGCTCCTCTGCTACGGCTCCGCCAACCGCGACGAGTCGGTCTTCCCCGCCCCCGACGCCTTCGACATCACCCGCTCGCCCAACCCCCACCTCGCCTTCGGCGGCGGCGGCCCGCACTTCTGCCTCGGCGCCCACCTGGCCCGCCACCAACTGCGCGCCCTGCTCCGCGAACTGCTCACCCGCCTCCCGGAGATCCGCGCCACCACCGCCCCCGACACCGTCCCGTCCGCGACCGGCTCGCGGGTCCGCTCGCTGGGGTTCACCTTCTGAACGACGGCGGGGCGGCCACCGCCGTGCGCGGTGGCCGCCCCGGGGGTCTCGGGCGGCGGGGTCAGGACGGGCGGCTGCCCACCGCGTCGCGGACCTCGGCGCCCAGGACGCTGTTGGCGCGGGCGCAGTGGGCGCCGCAGAAGAAGCGGCCGGCGACTTCGACGCCGTGGCCGACGATGCGGACGGTGCACTGTTCGCAGCGGGGGGCGAGCTTCTCCATCGCGCATTCGAAGCTGTCGAAGACGTAGGTGTCGCCGGTGATCGTCTTGATCTCGAAGGACAGCCAGTAGTCGTTCTGGCACACCACGCAGATCGCCATGTCGGGGCTCCTCTCGTCGTACGGGTCCACCGCCGAGTCTTGGCCCGGGGCGGGCGGGCGGCAATCGGCGGCGGTCCGAACGGAGAAAACCGGAGGAACCGGAACGAAACGGCGGGGTCCGTCCGATAATGGGCAGCAGGGTCCGGGGTCCAGCCGAGGAGGCCGAGATGATCATCCGAATCTGGGAGGCGCAGGTCGCCCCGCACCGGGCCGAGGACTTCTGCGCCAGGCTCGCCTCGACCGTGCTGCCCGGCCTCGGCCGGTGGGACGGCTTCCTCGGCGGCGAACTGCTGCGGGCCTGCGCCGACGGGGACCACCGGGTGCAGATGATCACCCGCTGGCGGGACGAGGAGGCGCTGCGGGCGTACGCCGGGCCGATGTGGCGGATCCGGCCGGTCTGGTCGGAGGGCGAACTGCGCGAGCTGGAGCACCCGCCGACGGTGGTGCACTTCCACTCGCTGCGCCGGATCGAGCAGGCCTCCGGGGAGTCCGCGGCCGCGGCCTGAGCGGCGCGGAGGCGGCGCGCCGGTGCGAGGGGGGGACCGGCCGGGGGCTCAGGCCACGGGGATGCCGGTATCGGCCTTCACCTGCTTCATCGTCAGGTGCGAGTGCACCTGCGCGATGCCCGGCAGCCCGGAGAGCACGTCGGTGACGAAACGCTCGTACGCGGCGAGGTCGGCCACCGCGACCCGCAGCAGGTAGTCCGGGTCGCCGAACAGGCGGTGCGCCTCGACCACCTCCGGCAGCTCGGCTACCCGGCGCTCGAACTCGGCGACGGTGGCCCGGTCCTCGTGCCGCATCACCACCGTGACGAAGGGCTGGAAGCCGCGTCCGACGGCGGTCGGGTCGAGCCGGGCGCGGTAGCCGCGGATCACGCCCTGCTGCTCCAGGTGACGCACCCGGCGCAGGCACGGGGACGGGGTCAGGCCGACCCGGTCGGCCAGGTCGGCATTGCTGATCCGGCCGTCCTGCTGGAGCTCGTGGAGGATTCTGCGGTCGAGGCGGTCCATGGCGCAACATTCTGCCAGAGCAGGGCGGTGACCAGCGAAAACGGGACATCGGCTGCCAACGGTGGACGGCTAGCGTCCGGGTGCTGAGATTTTCCCCTCCCGGTGGCCCCCCCCGAACGCTCTCCCGAAGGTGCCCATGGACCCGCACGCCTTGCTGCTCTTCCTCGGCGTCGACGTGCTGCTGGTCTGCACGCCCGGCCCCGACTGGCTGTACATCGCCGCCCGCGGCCTCGGCCAGGGCCGCCGCGCCGCGCTCACCGCCGTCACCGGCGTCTGCGCGGGCTACGCCGTGCACACCCTGCTCTCCGCCGCCGGGCTGGCCGCCGCGCTGCGGGCCGTCCCCGCGCTGCTGCCCGCCCTGCGCCTGGCGGGGGCCGGCTACCTGGTGCTCCTCGCCGCCGGGATGCTGCTGGCCCTGCGCCGGGACGGCGGCGGCGCCCGGGCCCTGGCCGCGGCCGGTCCGCAGCCGGCCCGGACGGTGCTGCGGCAGTCGCTGCTGACCGCGCTGCTCAACCCGAAGGGCCTGCTGCTCTACCTGTCGCTGGTCCCGCAGTTCGTCACCCCGGACGGCGCGCTGCCGGTCGGCGGGCAGGTCGCGGCGCTCGGCGCGGTCAACGTCCTGTGCTGTGCGGCCGTCTACTCGGCGGTCGCCCTGGCCACCGCCCGCCTCGGTGGCCGGTTCGGCGCCACCCCGGTGGCGGCGCGGCGCCTGTCCGCGGTCTCGGCGGTGCTGCTGCTGGCCGTGGCGGGCGTGACGGCGACCGCCTGAACCCGCGCCCCCCAGTCGGGGTGACGGGGCGTCAACTGCCTTGAGGCGCGCTCGGAGTGGAGCCGGAGCGGAGATCGGGGGCCGGGGCGGACTCGGGAGTCGGCGGGCTCAGGAGTCGGCGTGCTCCGACAGGACCTCGATGGCGATGGCGAGCTGCTTGCGGAAGGAGGCCAGGTCATGGTCGTCGAAGGAGTCCATCAGGCGGCGCTCCACGGCCACGGCTTCGCGGTCCGCCTTGCGGAGCAGGGCCGTGCCGGCCCGGGTGAGGCGGAGCAGGAGGACCTTGGCGTGGTCGGGCGAGTTCGTCCGGCTGATCAGCTTGCGCTGGTCGAGCAGCGAGATGACCCCGTTCATGGCCTGCGCGGTCACGCCGCAGATGCGGGCCAGCCGGGCGCCCGAGATGTTCGGGTTCTCCGCCAGGAGGAGCAGGGCCGAGTACTGGGGGACCGTCAGGCCGAAGGGGCGCAGCACCCGGTTCTTCTCGGCGATCAGGGCCTGCTCGGCCTGCTTGATGAGACTGCCGAGCCGCTGGTCGAACGGCAGCTCCGACTCCGTCGTCGGCATCTTTCCTCCTTGGTGGGACCCCGGTGCGCAGTTCGGACATCCGTGCACGGTTCGGACGTCGGCGGCCCATTGGTTGCTCCAGGCTACCGGTTCGGATGCGTCGGGTGAAGCTCCTGACCTTGTCTTGTGTCAGGGTCAGGGGAGAAAAAATCTAATGACACTTGAATCAAGGTCATGATAGCTTTCAGTCGCCGCCGGAGAGTGGCGGCAGGTCACACGGGGGGTAGCCATGTATTTCCGGGAGGTAAAAGGCGGTGGTGAGAGCAGAAGCGGAATACGTTCTGCTGTTCTGCATCTCCCACCCCGGCACGACACATCGGCCGCCGCCGTGCTGGCCGGTCGGGCCGACGCCGACGAGGTGCGGCGGGACGGCTACCGCCGGCTGCCGGTGGACGACCGGCGCGCGGCACCGGACCTCGCCGTCGAGGCGGGGCGGACGGCGCTGGAGCGCGCGGGGCTGACGGCCGACCGGCTGGGCCTGGTCGCGCACGCCTGGATCCACCACCAGGGCCACGACTTCTGGTCCCCGGCGCACTACGTGGCCTCCTCGCTGGGGGCGCGCAACGCCGAGCCGGTCGGCGTGCAGCAGATGTGCAACGGCGGCGCGGCCGCCCTGCGGATCGCGCTCGACCGGATGGCGGCCGACCCCGGGGTGGAAGCCGCCCTGGTGACCACGGCGGACAGCTTCCCCGCTCCCGGGTTCGAGCGCTGGCGCGCCGACTACGGTGTGGCGTACGGCGACGGAGGCACCGCCCTGCTGCTCACCCGGGAGCACGCCCGCTACCGGGTCGCGGGCCTGGCGACCGTCGCCGCGCCCGAACTGGAGCTGATGCACCGGGGGGACGACGCCTTCTCCGCGGCCCCGCGGCAGCACGGTGCGGCGCTGGACGTGCGGCGCACCAAGAAGGCGTTCCTGGTCCGGGCGGGCAAGGAGGTGTTCGCAGAGACGGTCGACCGCTCGCTGCGCCGTGCGGTGACCGGCGCGCTGGAGCAGGCCCGGCTGGGCCCGAACGCCACCCTGCCGGTGGCCCTGCCGCGCCTGGGCCGCTCGGTCCTGGAGAGCGCGTACCTACCCGCCCTGGCGGGGCTGGTCGAGGGCGAGGTGCTGGACTTCGGCCCGGACACCGGCCACCTCGGCGCCGGTGACGCCGCCGCCTCGCTGGCGGAGGCCGACGCCCGGGGCCTCGTTCCACCCGGCGGCCACCTGCTGGTCATCTCCGCCGGTGCGGGCTTCACCTGGACCGCCCTGGTCGTCCAGGCCCTCTGACACCCCGACGTCCCGACCCGGCCCGGCGTCCCGAGCCGGCGTCCCGACCCCGCGTTCCGATCCAGCGTCCGGGCACAGCGCCCCGATCAGACCTCCCGACCCGTCCCCCTGACCCGTTCTCCCGACCCCGCGTCCGGTCTCCGGCGCTCCCGTCCGATTCCCGACGGGCCGGGTCCGCAGCACAGCCAGGTCCCCTCCTCCTCCCGGTGCGGCAGCGACGCCGCTCGCCCGGGCCGAGCCGTCGGCCACCGAGCCGACCCCTTCGCTCCCCTCCTCGCGTCCTCGTGGACCCCGCGTGCAGTGCGGCACGCCGGAGGGGACGCCCCCCGTACGTCCTGACCCCACCGGAGCCGTCCGGCACGCCGTCGTGCCCGGTCCGGTGCCGGACGATCCCGCGACTCCCCGCGGTGAGCCCCGTCGTCGCCGTGCCCGGCACGCGGTGGCCGGTCGTTCCGGAGCCCTCGGTGATCCCTCTTCGATCCCTCTTCAAGGAAGGTGTCCCAGTCATGCCGTCCACCGCTCCATCTCGCCAAGAGGCGTCCGCTCCCGTGTCGACACGGATCTCCACGGTGCTGCCGCCGGCCGGCACGGCCCTGCCGCGGACCGACAGCACCATCGACCGCGCCCTGGTGCACCGCAGTGCGCTCAGCGAGGTCTTCGTCACCGCGATGGTCCCCGACCCGCGCGGCGGCACCCTGGCCTCGGCCCAGCTGCCGAGATCGCACGCCTACTGGGGGGACCACTCGCTGGCGCCCGCCTGTCACGATCCGGTGCTGCTGATGGAGGTCTGCCGCCAGGCCGCCCTGGCCGCCTCGCACCTCCAGCACGGGGTGCCCCGGACCGACAAGTTCATCCTGACCCACCAGGACCTGCGGATCACCCGGCCCGAGCTGCTCGCCCGCGGCACCAGGCCGACCACCCTGCTGCTCCGGCTCGACCCGGAACGGGTCCGGGAGCGCGACGGCCGCACCACCGGCGTCGACTACGTCCTCGCGCTGGCGGTGGCCGACGGCTCCGGCGCGGTCCAGGACGCCGGGCGGGCCACGGTCGGCCTGCGCTTCAAGGCGGCGGGGGAGTACCAGGAGCTGCGGCTGCGCGGCCGGGAGGGCCGACCGATGGGCTCCACCGCGGACTTCGCCACCGGCGCGATGGCCGGGGAGCCGGTGGCCGCGCCGCTCGTCGGCCGGCGGCTGCCGGAGAACGCCGTGCTGCTGGACGTGGCGGCCACCGGCCGGGGCGCGACGGCGACGCTGCGGATCGCCGGCGACCACCCGAGCCTGTTCGACCACCCGCAGGACCACCTGCCCGGCATGGTGCTGATCGAGGGCGCCCGCCAACTCGCCCTGTACACCGTCCGGGAGCACATCGGACTGGCGCCCGGGAAGGTCCGGGTGCAGGCGGTCGACGCCCGGTACGAGCGCTTCGCGGAGCTGGACTCGCCGCTGCGCCTGGAGGCGCTGCTGCCCGACTGGGAGGCGCTGCTGTCCGGCGCGCCCATCCCGGTCGAGGTGCTGGCCACCCAGGACGGGGTCGCCAACTGCCGGATCGTGGTGGACCTGGAGCTGGCGTGCCGCTGACCCTCGCACCGGCCGGGGCCCCCGCCGCCGTGGCGGCCCCGATGGCCTTCTTCGACGTCGACGAGACGCTGATCGCGGTCAAGAGCATGTTCTCCTTCCTCCGGTTCCACCTGGAGCGCAGGGGCGAACGGCCGGAGACCTACGACGCGTTGGTCGGGCAGCTGCACGCGGACGCCGCCGCCGGGACCCCGCGCCACGAGATCAACCGCCGCTACTACCGGCTGTTCGCCGGGGAGCGGGCGGCCGAGCTGGCCGCGTCCGGCCGCGCCTGGTTCGAGGACGCCCGGCGGGGCGCGGCGGAGGCCGGCGGGTCGCTGCTGCTGGCGGAGCCGGTCGCGCACCTCAGGGCGCACCGGGCCCGCGGCACCGCGGTGGTGCTGCTCTCCGGGTCGTTCTTCGCCTGCCTCGACCCGGTCGCCGAACTGCTCGGCGCGGACGGGGCGTTGGGCACCCGGCCGATCGTCCGCCGGGGTGAGCTGACCGGCGAGGTGGTCGGGCCGATGATCGGCGGCCGCAAGGCGAGGGCCGCCACCGCGGCGGCCTGGCTGCGCGGCGCCGACCTGGACGCCTGCCTCGCCTACGGCGACCACGCCAGCGACCTGCCGCTGCTGGAGGCCGTCGGCCGCGGCCTGGTGGTCGGCGCGGACCCGGTGCTCGCCGAGGCCGCCCGCACCCGCGGCTGGCAGTTCCTGGACGCCGCCCCCGGGCACTGAGCCCCGGCGTCCGCCGACCGCCGCGCACCCCCAGGGCGCTGAGCCCCGGTGCCCGTCCGCCGCCGCGCACACCGCCGTGCGCGGCGGCCGGCGGACCGCACCGCAGCGCCCCCGGCACGACGCACCAGCACAGCCGGCACCGCCAGCACAGTCAGCACAGGAGGAGAACACCCCATGCCCCCGTACAGCCAGGCCGACCAGGCCCCCGCCGTCGGCATCCTCGGCACCGGTTCCTACCTGCCCGAACGCACCGTCCCCAACGAGGAGATCGCCCCGGCGGCCGGGATCGTCCCGGAGTGGATCGAGAACCGCACCGGCATCGTGGCGCGCCGCCGGGCCGCGCCGCACCAGGCCACCTCGGACCTCGCCGCGCTGGCCGCGACGCGCGCCCTGGCGGCGGCCGGACTGCCGGCCGACCGGATCGACGTCATCGTCCTGGCCACCTCCACCCCCGACCACCCCCAGCCCGCCACCGCCAGCATCGTGCAGCACCTGATCGGCGCCGGGCAGGCCGCGGCCGTCGACGTCAACGCGGTGTGCAGCGGCTTCGTCTACGCGCTGGCGATGGCGGAGGGCCTGCTGCGGGTCCGCGGCGGCGGCCACGCGCTGGTCATCGGCGCCGACGTCTACTCCCGGATCCTCGACTACTCCGACCGCCGGACCGCCGTCCTGTTCGGCGACGGGGCCGGCGCGGTGGTGCTCGGCCCGGTGGCGGCCGACCGCGGCCTGCTGCACACCGTGCTGCGCGGGCACGGCGACGCGCACCGCCTGATCAGCGTCCCGGCGGGCGGCAGCCGGACGCCGCCCTCGGAGAGCACGGTGCGCGAGGGCGGCCACTTCTTCCGGATGGACGGGCGCGGGGTGCGGGAGTTCGTCTCCGCCGAGCTGCCCCAGGCGATCGCCGAGCTGCTGCGGGAGAACGGGCTGAGCCCCGAACAGATCGACCACTTCGTCCCGCACCAGGCGAACGGCGAGATGCTGCGCAGCCTGCTGCCCAGCCTCGGACTGCCGGAGTCGGCGCTGCGCCTGACGGTGCGGGAGTTCGCCAACACCGGGTCGGCCTCGGTGCCGATCACGCTGGACGCGGTGTTCGCCTCGGGCGAGCTGCGCCCGGGCCAACTGGTGCTGCTGGCCGGTTTCGGCGGCGGCATGAACGTCGGCCTCACCCTGCTGCGCTGGGGCGTGGACGCGCCCGCACCCGTGCTGAGCAGCGGCCGGAGCGGTCAGGAGCGGCACGTCCTGACCGTCTGACCGGCCGGTCGGCCGACCGGCCGGCCCGGTCGTCCACGCCATGGCATGTGTCAGGGTCTTTATATTTGATCGACCATCGCTATAGACTCAACCCTCGATACCGCGTGAAGCGTCTATGGCCAATCAAGGACAAACCAGGAGTCCACCGTGACCGTCGTGCAAGACCTCGAACCGGTGCAGACCGGTGACGAGCAGATGTCGCAGCGTCAGAAGGCGATCCTGCTCGTACTGCTGGCCACCCAGTTCATGCTGGCCGCAGACTTCTCCATCCTGAACGTCGCGGTGCCGGAGATCGGCTCCTCGCTGCACTTCTCGCTGAGCAGCCTGCAGTGGATCGTCACCGCCTTCGCCCTCACCGCGGCCGGGTTCACCCTGATCTTCGGACGGGTCGGCGACCTGCTCGGCCGCAAGCGGCTCTTCCTGGGCGGCATGGCGCTGCTCGGCCTCTCCTCGCTGCTCGGCGGCCTCGCCCAGACGCCCACCCAACTGATCGTCGCCCGGGTCGGGCAGGGCCTGGCCACCGCCATCACCACGCCCTCGGCGCTGGCCCTGATCACCACGTCCTTCCCCGAGGGCAAGCTCCGCGAGCGGGCGATGGGCCTCAACGGCGCCCTGATGTCGGCCGGCTTCACCGCGGGCGCCATCCTCGGCGGCGTGCTGACCGGCCTGCTCGACTGGCGCTGGGCCTTCCTGATCAACGTGGTCGTCGCCGTCGCCGTACTGGTCGCCGCGCCCCGGCTGCTGACCGAGAGCCGCTCCGGTCAGCGGGTCTCGATCGACCTGCCCGGCTCGCTCACCGTCTGCACCGGCCTGGTCGCCCTGGTCGTCGGCATCA
This sequence comes from Kitasatospora sp. NPDC090308, assembly GCF_044769485.1. Lineage (NCBI taxonomy): Bacteria > Bacillati > Actinomycetota > Actinomycetes > Kitasatosporales > Streptomycetaceae > Kitasatospora > Kitasatospora sp. NPDC090308. Next base: position 283,150 of record NZ_JBIVXY010000003.1, read on the forward strand.
CCCGGGCCGGCGAGCACGGCTGGACGGAGACCTGGGTCCTCGTCCTGCTGGCCGCCGCCGCCGCGCTGCTGGTCGCCTTCTGGGCGATCGAGCGGGTCACGGCCGAACCGCTGCTCCCGGTGCGGCTGCTGGCCCGCCCCACCATCAGCTGGGGCAACCTCGGCGGCCTGGTCACCTTCACCATGATGTCCTCCGTGGTGTTCCTGATGACCCTCTACCTCCAGGACGCCCTGCACTACTCGCCGCTGGTCACCGGCCTGGCGTTCAGCGGCCTGGGCACTGCGGCCTTCTTCGGCGGCCTCCGGACCGCCCGGATCATCGGCCGCCTCGGCAGCCGCACCGCGCTGGTCCTCGGCCTGGTCATCCAGGGCGTCTCCACCGCCGCGCTGCTGCTGATCGGCACCGACCACGGCCCCGGCCTGGCCCTGATGATCGCCGCCACCACCGTCGGGGGCTTCGGCCACGTGCTGTCGATCGTCTCCTTCATGGTGACCGGCACCCTCGGGGTCTCCGACGACGACCAGGGCCGCGCCACCGGCATCACCTCGATGACGCAGCAGGTCGGCATCACCATCGGCATCCCGATCATCAGCACCCTGGCCACCAGCCGGATCGCCGCCGCTGGCCACGGCGAGAGCGCGGTCGCCGAGGGCGTCCGCACCGCGATCGCCGTCGACGCCGGGGTGGTGCTGCTCGCCGCCCTGCTGATCGGACTGTTCCTGCGCAAGCGGCACCTCTCGGCCGCGGCCTGACGGCCCGACCCGCCGACCGGTCGGCACCGTCCCTGACGGCCGGTCACCCGGGGGCGGGCGGCGCCCCGTGCCGCCCGCCCCACCGTCCCACCGCCCCACCGTCCGACGGAGTCCGCACCGTCCGACCGCGTCACGCACGTCCGCACCGTCCGCACCCACCGCACCGGAGGAGAAGAGTTGAGCGCCATGGAGCCCGATCGGCCGGTCGGCAGCAGCGAGGTGTTGATCGTCGGCGCCGGCCCGGTGGGCGTCGCCCTGGGCTGCGACCTGTTGCAGCGCGGCGTGCGGGTGCGCCTGGTGGACAGCGCCGCCGCGCCCGCCCCGGCTCCCCGGTCCCGGGCCGTGCTGGTCTGGCCCCGCACCCTCGAACTGCTGCGCGGCATCGGCGTCGCGGAGCGCCTGGCGGCCACCGGGCACCGGCTGACCGGCATCGGCTACCGCTCCGAGGGCCGGCTGCTCGGCCGGGCCGCGGTCGACCGGATCGCCGACACCCCGTACCCGTTCGCCGCCACCCTGCCCCAGTACGAGACCGAACGCCTGCTGCTGGAGCGCCTCGCCGAACTCGGCGGCACCGTCGAGCGCGGCGTCGTCCTGGAGGACCTGCGCCAGGACGCCCGCGGCGTCACCGCGCGGCTGCGCCACCCCGACGGCAACGAGGAGCAGGCGCACGCCCGTTGGCTGGTGGGCGCGGACGGCGCGCACAGCTCGGTGCGCAAGCAGCTGGGCATCGGCTTCGACGGCGACACGGTGGACGTCACCTTCGGCATCGCCGACGCGCCGATCGACGGCCCGGCCGCCCGCGACACGCTCCACTACTGCTACACCGCCGACGGCGCGCTCGGCGTCGTCCCGCTGCCCGACGGCCTGTTCCGGGTCGCCATCAGCATCCCGCACCGCGACCCGGCCGAACCGCCGCCCGCCGGGGTGTTCGCCGAAGCACTGCGGCGGCGCGCCCCCGGCCTGGGCGAACTGGGCGAACCCCGTTGGACCGGATCGTTCCGGGTCCGCTGCCGGATCGCCGACCGCTTCCGCGACGGCAACTGCTTCCTGGCCGGCGACGCCGCGCACATCATCAGCCCGGCCGGCGGCCAGGGCATGAACTACGGCCTCCAGGACGCCTTCAACCTCGGCTGGAAGCTGGCCGGCGTGCTGCGCGGCACCCTCGACGCCGCGGTGCTCGACAGCTACCACCGCGAACGGCACGCCGCGGTCGCCCGGGTCGCCGCCGTCACCGCCGCCCAGACCCGCTGGGGCATGATCGCGGGCGGCCCGCGCCGGGTCCTGCGCGACACCCTGGTGCGCGGCGCGGCCCTGGGCGGCCTGCTGCGCCGCCGGATCGCGCCGATGATGGCCCAGACCGACGTCAGCTACGCGGCGGACGGCCTCCGGCGCGCCCGCCCCGGCCACCCGCGGCCGGGCGACCGGCTGCCGGTCTTCGCCCCCGAAGCCCTCGAAGCCCCCGAAGCCCCCGGCGGACCCGCTGCCGCCGCCACCGCCGCCCCCGCCCCGGCCGACCCCGCGCTCGACCGCGACGGCTTCACCGTCCTGGTCCGCCGCCCGTCCGGCCCGTCCGGCCCGTCCGGCCCGTCCGGCCCGTCCGGCCCGTCCGGTCCCGCCGGACCGGGTGACCGGGGCAGCGCCGCGGTGGCCGCCGCGCTCGTCGGCCGCCCCGCCGTGGTCCGCACCGTGGACGACACCGCGTCCGCCACCCTGCTCCGCGCGCTCGGCCCCCGCCCCGTCCTGGTGGCGCTCCGCCCGGACGGCCACGTCCAGTACGTCGCCCCGGCCACCCGCAGCGGCCTGGCCGACCTGGTCCGGCACCTCGACGGCCTGGCCCCGCGCACCCGCACCGCCCCGGAGCCCGCCGCCGCCCGCGGCTGACCCCGCGCCGGCTCCTCCGGCCCGCTCCGCCCCACCCGCCCCGCACCTCCGCACGACGTCCAGGGAGACGAACCGCAATGCACACCACCACCCTCGGTACCGCAGGACCCGCCGTCGGCCGGATCGGCCTCGGCTGCATGGGCATGTCCTGGGCGTACGACGAGCCCGGCCGGGACGACGCCGCCTCGATCGCCGTCGTCCACCGCGCCCTGGACCTCGGCGTCAACCTCATCGACACCGCCGACGCCTACGGCCCGTTCACCAACGAGTACCTGGTCGGCCGCGCGCTGGCCGGGCGGCGCGCGGACGCGGTGCTCGCCACCAAGGTCGGCCTGGTCGTCGACGGCAGCCGCACCATGCACCGCAACGGCCGCCCCGAGCACATCCGGGCCTCCATCGACGCCTCGCTGCTGCGCCTGGGCACCGACCACGTCGACCTCTACCAGCTGCACCGGGTCGACCCGGCCGTCCCGCTGGAGGAGTCCTGGGGCGCGATGGCCGAGGTCGTGAAGGCGGGCAAGGCCCGGGCCATCGGCCTCTCCGAGGTGAGCGTCGCGGAGATCGAACTGGCCGCCGCCATCCACCCGGTGGCCTCCGTGCAGTCCGAGTTCTCGCTCTGGTCCCGGGACGTCCTGGAGAACGGGGTGCTGGCCCACACCGCCGCGCACGGCATCACCCTGCTGCCCTTCTCGCCGCTCGGCCGCGGCTTCCTGACCGGCGCGATCCGCAGCTCCGCCGACCTCCCGGCCGGCGACTGGCGGCACGGCAGCCCGCGCTTCCAGCCCACCGAGATCGACGCCAACCAGGCGCTGGTGGAGCGGATCGAGGGCGTCGCCGCCCGCCTGGAGACCACCCCGGCCCAGGTGGCGCTGGCCTGGCTGCTCGCCCAGGGCGAGCACGTCGTGCCGATCCCCGGCACCAAGACCGCGCGCTACCTGGAGCAGAACGCCGCCGCGGCCGAACTCGCCCTGGACGCCACCGTCCTGGCCGAGCTGGACACCCTGCCCGCCCCGGCCGCGCCCCGCTACTGACCCGGCTTCGTCCGCCCCACCCCACCCCGTCCCACCTCTCCCCAGGAGCAGACCCCATGCGTGCCGTCCTCTTCGACCGCTACGGCGACCCCGACGTCCTCACCGAGGCCGAACTGCCCGTGCCCGAGCCCGGCCCGGGCCAGATCTCCGTCGACGTCACCCACGCCGGGGTGAACTTCGCCGAGGTGATGTTCCGCCGCGGCCAGATCCAGGTCGGCCTCCCGCACGTCCCCGGCCTGGAGGCGACCGGCACGGTGCGGGCCGTCGGCGAGGGCGTCACCGGGCTGCGCCCCGGGCAGCGGGTCACCGCGCTCACCCTGGACGGCGGCGGCTACGCCGAGGTCGTGCTGGCCCGCGCCGACCTGACGGTCGTCCTGGAGGGCCCGCGGGCGATCGCCGACCCGGCCCTCGCCGCCGCCTTCCCCTGCAACGTGCCGGTCGCCCTGGGCCTGCTGGAGTCCGCCGCCCGGCTGCTCCCCGGCGAGAGCGTCCTGGTGCTGGCCGCGGCCGGTGGGGTCGGCACCGCCGCCGCGCAGATCGCCCGCCGGGCCGGGGCCTCCCTGGTGCTCGGCGCCGCGAGCACCGTCACCAAGGCCAAGTACGCCGCCGACTTCGGCTACGACGAGGTCGTCCCCTACGAGGCGCTGGCCGAGCTGGTCGCGGACCGCACCGACGGCCGCGGCGTCGACGTGGTCCTCGACTCGGTCGGCGGCGAGCAGCGCGCCGCGGCGGCCGGGCTGCTCGCCCCGCTGGGCCGCCAGCTGATCTTCGGCGACGCCGCCCAGCAGGACGCGCCGGTCCAGCCCGACCACCTGTGGTTCGGCTCCCGGGCCCTGGTCGGCTACAACATCGGCGACCTGGCGCACCGCGCCCCCGAGCTGGTGCGCGGGCACCTGGAGCGGGCCGCCGAGCTGGTCGCCGCCGGTGACGTCCGGGTGGACTTCACCGAGTTCGCCCTCGCCGACGCCGCCGAGGCCCACCGCACCCTCACCGACCGCTCCTCCACCGGCAAGCTGGTGCTGCGGGTGAACGGCTGATCCGGATGCTCCTGTTCTCCTTCCCGGCCGGCGGCTTCGGCACCAACTGCTACGTGCTGGCCGCCGAACCGGGCGGGCCCTGCCTGGTGGTCGACCCCGGGCAGGCCGCCACCGAACCGCTGCTGCGGCTGTTCGCCGAGCACCGGCTGGAGCCGGCGGCGCTGCTGCTCACCCACGGGCACATGGACCACAGCTGGTGCGCCCGGGAACTGGGCGCGCGGACCGGCGCGCCGGCCGTGCTGCACGCCGCCGACCGCTTCATGCTCGCCGACCCGGCCGCGCCGCTGCCCCCGACCTTCCCCGGCCGCCTGCTCGCGGGCTACCCGGAGAGCGAACCGGAACGGCTGACCCTCCTGGAGGGCTCCGCCGACCTGGAACTGGCCGGACTGCGGGTCCGGGCCCACCACAGCCCGGGGCACACCGAGGGCTCCACGATGTTCCGGGTCGACCCGGTCCGGGACGGCGACCCCGCCCTCCTGTTCACCGGCGACACCCTGCTCGCCGACCGCCTCGGCGACTCCGGCCTCCCCGGCGGCAGCCGCACCCGGCTGGAGTCCTCGCTGCGCCGCGTCTGCGGCCCGCTGGACGACAGCACGGTGCTGCTCCCCGGCCACGGCCCGGCCGCCGCGCTCGGCACCGCCCGCCGCGGCCTCCCGCTGCTGCGCGGCGAGGCCGCCTGAACCCCCGTCGCGCCACCGGGCTTTCCCCCGGACCCGGTGGCGCGACGGGCCCATGTCCGGGGCGGGCGCACGTCCGGGACGGGACGGGCTCGCGGGCGGGACGGGACGACGGGACGGACGCCGCCCGCCGACGCCGGGTCGGGCGCCCGTCAGGGCAGCGCCGTCGCCGTGTCGTGCGCGGCGAGCGCGGCGCGCAGGGTGAGCAGGTCGGGGCCGCGGACGGCGTCCAGGCCGGTGAGGTCGGCGGTGCGGCGCAGCCGGTAGTCGACGGTGTTGGGGTGCACCTGGAGGTGGGTGGCGGTGCGCCGGCGGTCGAGGCCGCAGGCGAGGAACGCCCGCAGGGTGGCCAGCAGTTCGGGGCGTCCGACCAGCGGGGCGAGCAGCGCGGCCAGCGCGTCGCGGGCCGGGCCGGGGCGGCTGAGCTGGTACTCGACCAGGACGTCGTCCAGCAGGTGCAGGCCGGGGCCGCGGCCGGTGGCCTCGGCGACCCGGCGGACCCCGGCGGCCAGCCGGGCGGCGTCGGCGACCTCCTCGGGGACGGCGCGGGCGGCCCCGGCCGTCAGGTCGGCGCCGCAGGCCCGGGCGAGCCGGTCGACCAGGTCGGTGAGCGCGGCGCGGTCGGGGGCCGGGTCGGGGGAGTCGTCCGGCAGCAGCACCGGGCCGCCGTCGGCGGCCAGCGCGGCCAGCGGTACCCCGTCCGTGCGGCGCTCCAACTCGGCGCGCAGCCGCCGGAGTTTGCGCCGGGCGACGACCGAGCGGTTGACGCCGGGGCGGGACTCGTCGGGGTGCGGGCCGACGGCCAGCGAGAGCACCAGGTAGCGGGCGGGCAGCCGGATGCCGGCCCGGTCGGCGGCGGCGCGCGGGTCGCCGCCCTCCAGCAGCCGGGAGAGCAGCGCCTGCCGGGAGACCTGCTCGTCGCCGAGCGCGGCCTGCCGCTCCTGCACGTACCCGGCGGCGACCGCGCAGCTGACCACCCGCAGGTAGCCGAGCAGCCGGTCCTGGGCGGTGGCGATGTCGGGCAGGTCGGCGGGGGCGGCCTCGGCCAGCACCCGGGCCGCGCACAGCTGGGCGCCCAGGTGGTAGGCGCCGACCACGGACTCCAGCGGCACCCCCTCGTCGGCGCGGCGGGCCGAGGACTCCCTGATCCGGGCCAGCTCGGCCTCGCCCGGCAGCTCGCCGGTGCGCATCACCTCGACGAACGCCCGGATGCCGCGCTCGACCTGACGGGCCACCTCGCCGCGCAACTGCTCGGGCGGCAGCGCGTGGTAGGCCGGCAGCCGGTCCAGCAGCCGGGCCATCACCTCGCCGGCCAGCACGGGGGCCAGCGCGAGCAGCCGCAGGTGGACCGGCCGGCCGCCGAACCGGGGGCCTTCGACGGCGGGTTCGGGGACGGGTTCGGGGGCGGGCCCGGCGGCTTCGGCGGCGGACACCGGCGCGGGGCCGGGCCCGGCGGCGGTCCCGGCTCCGGTCCCGGCTCCGGTCGCGACCCCGTCCGCGGTTCCGGTGGTGGTGAGTTCGACGGTGGTGAGTCCGGCGGCGGGTCGGGCGTTGGGCGCGGTCACAATCCACCTCGCGAATCTCTGTGCGGCGGCCCGGCGACGGGGCCGGGCGGCGCGGTCATCATGGTTTCCCGGAGGTTACCTACCCGTAGGTAACTCCCGCGAGCCCCCACCGTTGTTCAGGTCGCGCGCCCCCACCCCCACCCAGAAACGGGAACCGCCATGAACCGAGCCGCCCGGTTGATCGCCACCGCCCTCGCCGCCGCCGCGGTCGCCACCGCAGCCCCCGTCGCCACCGCCGCCGCGGCGACCGCCACCACCGCGGCCGACCCGTTCTACCGCTACGACGGCAGCGCCCCGCTGTCCTCGATCGCGCCCGGCACCGTGCTCAAGACCCGCACCCTCTCGTACCACCTGCTCGGCCTGGCCACCCCCGTGCGGGCCGTCCAGCTGCTGTTCCGCACCACCGACGCGCAGGGCCGCCCCAGCGCGGGCGTCACCACCGTGGTGCGCGGGCTGGGCAGCGACGGCTCCAAGGCGGTCTCCTACCAGTCCTTCTACGACTCGCTGAACCCCGAGCACGCCCCGTCCCGGGCGGTCGCGGGCGACGTCAGCCTGGGCGGCGCGATCGCCAACGCCGAGTCGCTGTTCGTCGTCCCGTTCGTGCTCCAGGGCTACGACGTGGTGATCCCCGACACCGAGGGCCAGACCGCGGACTTCGCCGCCGGGCCCGAGTACGGCACCACCACGCTGGACTCGATCCGGGCCGCCTCCGCCTCGTCCGCCACCGGGATGAACGCGGACACCCGGTTCGGCATGCTCGGCTACTCCGGCGGCGCGATCGCCACCAACTGGGCCGCCGCCCTCGCCCCCGGCTACGCCCCCGACGTCAACCGCCGCCTGGTCGGCTTCGCCGAGGGCGGCCTGCTGGTCGACCCCGCGCACAACCTCAAGTACGTGGCCGGGGGCGTGGTGTGGCCCGGCGTCATCCCGATGGCGGTCACCGGCGTGGCCCGCGCGTACGGCTTCGACCTCCAGCCCTACCTGAGCGACTACGGCAAGCAGGTGTTCGCGAAGATGCAGGACGCCTCGATCGCCAACGCGCTCGGCCAGTACCCCGGCCTGACCTGGCAGAAGCTCGCCAAGCCCGCCTACGCCGACCCGAACTCGATCCCCGAGTTCCTGGAGGCCGTCAACAAGGTCAACCTCGGCTCGGCCGCCACCCCCACCGTCCCCGGCTACATCGCCCAGGGCAACGGCGGTGTCCTGGAGGGCACCTTCAGCAACGTCTCCGGCATCGGCACCGGCGACGGCGTGATGGTGGCCGGCGACGTCCGGGCGCTGGCCCGGCAGTACTGCGCCACCGGCAACGGCAGCATCAAGTACCAGCAGTACGACCTGCTCAGCCACCTCGGCGCGGCCGTCCCGTGGGCGCCCACCGCCGTGCTCTACCTGAACGACCGGTTCGCCGGGAAGGCCGCCCCGTCCGACTGCGGGCGCATCCCGGCCGGCAACTCGCTCGCCCCCGAGCGGCCCGCCGCCGCCGGGAGGTGACCCGCCGCGCGCCCGCCCCGCACCACGCCGGGGCGGGCGCGCCCGCGTCCGGGCCTACGTCCAGGCGACGGACACCACGACGGCGGCCGCGGTGAACGTCCCCACCGCGTAGAACGCCCACGGCCGCCGGGTGCGCATGCCCACCAGCGCGACCACCGCCACCAGGGCGTCCAGGCCGAGCTTCACGCCGATCTTCGGGTACAGCACCGGCAGGTCCAGGGCGTGCCGGGTCCAGACCAGCCCGGCGCCGGTGACCAGCTGCACCACCGCGCTGGACACCATGTACCCGCCCGTCACCGGGTCCTTCCCGCGCAGTTGGTAGAACAGCCCGCCCAGGATCGCGGCGAAGCCGAACAGGTGGAAGACGAGGAGGACGTACCGCAGGATCTCCATGCCAGTGATCTCTCCAGAACCGGTGGACACTTTCCGGTACTGAGAGCGATCCGCGGCCGGTCCCGTGACACGACAGGGCCGGTCGGCGGGGAGACGTGCGTCACACCGCGTCGTGTCACAGGCCCGGGAGCCGCCTCGTCCTGAGGGGTGGAGGCAGCAACCGAGCACGGAGGAGCACACGATGGACGCACGACTGGACTACTTCACCGACCCGGCCGCGGGCAGGGTCCTCAAGCACGTCATGACGGCCGGCCGGGAGCTGAAGGCCCTGCCGCTGCCCGCGGCCACCCAGGAACTGGTCGCCCTGCGGATCAGCCAGCTCAACGGCTGCGCGGTCTGCATCGACATGCACACCAAGGACGCCGCGCACGCCGGGGAGACCCAGCAGCGGCTCAACCTGGTCGCCGCCTGGCGCGAGGCCACCGTCTTCACCGGAGCCGAACGCGCCGCCCTCGAACTCGCCGAGCGGGGCACCCGGATCGCGGACGGTGCGGCCGGGGTCGACGACCGGGTGTGGGAGGCAGCCGCCCGGCACTACGACCGGGAGCAGCTCACCGCCCTCGTCATGCTGGTCTCGTTCATGAACATGGTGAACCGGTTGAACGCCATCACCCGGCAGCCCGCCGGCGACTACGTCGCGGGCTCGTTCCACTGAGCACGCCGAACGGCCGTACGAGGGAAGGGAGTTCCGAGATGAACAAGGTCGAGGAATTCGAGGAGCTGCGGCCGCTGCTCTTCTCGATCGCCTACCGGATCCTGGGCAGCGTGGCCGAGGCCGAGGACGCGGTGCAGGAGGGCTGGCTGCGCTACGCCGCCACGCCCACCCGGCCCGCGTCGGCCAAGGCGTACCTGTCGACCACCGTGACCAGGATCGCCATCGACGTGCTGCGCTCGGCCCGGGTCCGGCGCGAGGCCTACGTCGGGCCCTGGCTGCCCGAACCGCTGCTCGACGACCCGTACCAGGACCCGGCCCGCGCGGCCGAGCTGGCCGACTCGGTGTCGATGGCGGCGCTGCTGCTCCTGGAACGGCTCAGCCCGCTGGAGCGGTCGGTGTTCGTGCTGCGGGAGGTCTTCGCGTTCGGCTTCGACGAGGTCGCCGCGGCCGTCGGACGCTCGGAGGCGGCCTGCCGGCAGCTGCTCGTCCGGGCCCGCCGCCACATGGACGACGGCCGGCCCCGGTTCGAGGCCGACCGCCGGGAACAGCGGGAACTCGCGGAGCGCTTCTTCGAGGCGCTCTCCCGGGGCGACGTCGACGGTCTGCAGAACCTGCTCGCCGCCGACGTCCAACTGGTCGGGGACGGCGGTGGCAAGGCCCCGCAGCTGGCCCGGGCCGTTGCCGGGGCCGAGAACGTGGCCCGGCTGCTCGCGGTCGTCCACCCGCTGATGCTCCGCACCGGCATCGGCTGCGAACCGCGGCAGGTCAACGGGCAGCCCGGCGCGCTGTTCCGCGACCGTGACGGCCGGATCCTGCACACCCTCGTCCTGGACGTGCTCGACGGACGGATCCAGACCGTCCGCTCGGTCATCAACCCGGACAAGCTCGGCCACCTCGGTCCGGTCGCCGACGCCTGGGCCGTCGACCGGGAGGTCCGGGAGGCCCGCCGGTCGGAGCGCGAGCAGTAGCCGCACCGGAGGGGCCCGTCCGCAGCGCTGCGGACGGGCCCCTCCGGGGTACGACGCGGCGTCAGAGTTCGCGCGGGTACTGCTTGGCGCCGCTGCGGATGCGAAGCGCCGCGACGATCTCGGTGACGCCGATCACCACCAGGCCGCAGGCCGCCAGGATCGCCAGCGCGGTGATCGAGTGGGCGGGCCAGACCATCAGCACGACGCCCGCCAGCACGCTCAGGCCGCCGACGAAGCCCTGCCAGCCGCGGGCCGGCATCATCGGGTCCGAGGCCACCGCCGCCAGGTGCGTGATGCCGCGGAACAGCCAGCCGATGCCGATCCACAGCGCCAGCAGCAGCACCGACTGGGCCGCCGAACGGAAGCACAGCAGGCCCAGCAGCACGCAGATCGCGCCGCTGATGAACGCCAGCACCCGCAGCGCCGTCGACGCGTGCGTGCCGAACGCGCCGACCAGTTGCACCACGCCGATCACCAGCAGGTACAGGCCGAACAGCACGCCGACCACCCACAGCGTCTGCTTCGGCCACGCCAGCACGACCACCCCCAGCGCCAGCGAGATCAGCCCGCCCGCCAGCACCGCCTGCCAGGCCAGCCGGGCCAGCTGCTGGAACGGCCCGGGCAGGTCGTCGCGGGAGTCGATCCGGTACGGGGCACTCATGGCTCCTCCGAAGGGCGGGACGGAAACGGGCATGACACCCCCCAGCCTCCGCGCCCCACCACCCCCGGGGCGCGGCGGGATGCGCCGGACGGACGAACGGGCCGCCCCGTCCGCACCCGGATCCGCTACCGTCCGTTCACCCACCCGCCCTGACGGGCCGTCTACCATCTGACGGTATGACGGACCAGGGGCGGGGGAGCCCGGAGGACGGGGCCGAGCCGGGCGGGACGGAGCCGGACGCGGTCACGGGGACGGAAGCGGTCACGAGTACGGACGCGGACGCGGCGGGAACGGACGCGGCGGCCGAGCCGGACGGGCACTACATCGTGTGCGGCGGCAACTCGCTCGCGCACCGGCTGATCCTGGAGCTCACCGAGCAGTACGAGGTCCCGGTGGTCGCCGTGGTCCCCGACCGGTCCCGCGAGCACGCGCCCGCGATCGCCCAGATACCCGGCGTCACGGCCGTGCTGGAGCACTCCACCGTCACCGGCGAGGCGCTCGCCGCGGCCCGGGTCGAGCAGGCCCGCGGCATCGCGCTGATGGACGGCACCGACCAGGAGAACATCCACGCCGCGCTGGCCGCCGAGAACCGCAACCCCGGCGTCCGGATCGTGCTGCGGATCTTCAACCAGCGCCTGGGCGAGCACCTGGAGAAGCTGCTGCCCAACTGCGCCGCGCTCTCCGGCTCCGCCACCGCCGCGCCCGCCTTCGCCAACGGGGCCCTCGGCCACCCGCACACCGTCGAGGTCGGCGGGCGGCAGCTGTACGTCGCCTACGACGCCGACATCCGGTCCGACCAGATATGCCTGGTCGCCGACCGGATCGACCGCCAGGACCTCGGCCGGCTCCGGCTGCTGCCCGAGACCGGGGGCCGGGCCGCCGACTTCATCCGGATCGCCGAACTCCTGGGCGGCGGCGAGGTGCTGGGCCCGGTCGGCCGCCCCGACCCGGCGCCCGCCCGGGAACCCGGCGGCCTGGCCGCCCTGCAGCGCCTGGACACCGAACCGCCGCTGCGCCCGCCGCTGCGCAAGCGGCTCAAGTGGTGGCTGCTCGACAGCCTCAAGTACTTCACCAACACCCGGCTGCGGATGATCCTGATCACCGCGTTCGCGGCGATCGTGGTCGGCGGCCTGGTGCTGGCCACCCACACCACCCACCCCGGCGGCCTCGGCTGGACGGTGTACTTCACGCTGCTCGACGCGGCCGGCGCCGTCCAGCCCGACGTCCCGGGCGAGCAGGTGCTCGGCGACTCCTGGGCCCGGGCCGCCCAGGTGCTGATCACCTTCTGCGGCATCACCTTCGTCCCGGTCGCCACCGCCATCGTGGTCGAGGCGCTGGCCAGCGGGCGCCGCGGCCTGCCCCGCCCGCCCGGGGCCCGCACCCGCGACCACGTCATCGTGGTCGGCCTCGGCAACGTCGGCACCCGGGTCGCCACCCTGGTGCACGGCACCGGCCTGCCCGTGGTCTGCTTGGAGCGCGACCCGCAGGCCCGCGGCATCGCCGCCGCCCGCGCCCTGGGCATCCCGGTGCTGATCGGCGAGGGTCCGCTGGAGGCCCAGCTCAAGCAGGCCCGGGTCAAGCACGCCCGCGCCGTGGTCGCCGTCACCTCCGACGACGCCGCCAACCTGGAAGCCGCCCTGGAGGCCCGCGCGGTGCGGCCCGAAGTCCGGATCGTGGTGCGGCTGTTCGACGACGACTTCGCCCACCACGTGTACGCCACCCTGGGCAACGTCGCCTCCCGCTCGGTCTCCTACCTGGCCGCGCCCGCCTTCGCCGCCGCCCTGATGGGACGCGAGGTGCTCGGCACCCTCTCGGTCTTCCGCCACGTCCTGCTGATCGCCGAACTCGCGGTCGAGGAGGGCTCCGCGCTCGACGGCCGCAACACCGGCGACCTGGAGGGCCCCGGCGGCGTCCGGGTGCTCGCCGTCCGACTGCACCGGCGCCCCCACGACTACCAGTGGAACTTCGCCGACCGCTCCCGGCGGCTCGCCCCCGGCGACCGCGTGGTGATCGCCGCCACCCGGGCCGGACTCGCGCGCGTCATCCAGTGACGGTGTGTACAGTGACGGTTCGTCCGATGGCGGGGCGGGGGCCGCGGCGGCGTCGATGAGGGGACACCGGCACCGCAATCCCCCTCCTCCCACGCATCGGTGACGCAGCGTCAGGGCGGGCGGGGGGAGCCGTGCCGGTCCGGTCGCGCGCACCGGACCTCCCCTACGGAGCACTAATGATCCGCGCCGCCCTGCACGGCAACCCCGGGATGATCCCGGCCTTCCTGGTCCTCGCCCTGCTGCTCGCCGCCGCCGGGCACCGGCTCGCCCGGCGGCACGGCCTGCCGCGCCGGGCCGTCCTGCTGCTCGCGGTCGCCCTGGCCGGGGAGGTGGCCGTCACGCTCTACCCGACCTTCAGCGGGGGCGCCCCGGACCCGTCCTGCGCCTGGAGCGGCGACCCCGGGCTGGCGTTCTGCACCGAGCAGGGGCGGCTCAACCTCCTGATGTACCTGCCGATCGGCCTGTCCGCGGTCCTGGCCCTGGGCCGGCCGCTGGCCGCCGCCTGCGGGGTGCTCGCGCTGAGCGCCACCACCGAGACCGTCCAGGGGCTGCTGCCCGCGATCGGACGGGCCTGCGACAGCGCCGACTTCACCGTCAACGCCACCGGCGGCCTGCTCGGCGTGCTGCTCGGCTGCGCGGTGCGGCTGGTCCGGCGCCGCCGGATCGCCCCGGACCGGCGGGAGTGGCGGCTCACCGGCCTGCTGGTGGCCGCGGCGGGCGTGCCGGTGCTGCTGCTCCAGTCCTTCGTGCTGACGCCGACGGCCGCCACCGGCGCGGTCGAGGTGAGCGCGGAGCAGGAGCGGCTGGCCCGGCAGGACACCGCGCTGCTGTTCGGCCCGGACGCCCGGCTGATCCGCACCCAGCGCCTCCTGGACGCCGGGGTGGACCGGCTGACCGCCACCGTCGACCGGGGCTTCTTCACGGTGGACTGGCCCTCCGGGCGGCTGCGCGACCTCATCACCTTCCCCGCCGACCCGGGCGCCGCGCCGCCCGCCGTCCCCGCCGAGCAGGCCGCCGCGTCCGCGCGGGGCGTCCGCCCGGTGGCCGACGCTTTCGCCGTCCGCTGGCTGCCCGACCTCGCCCCGGCCACCGAGCCCGTCGTCACCCCCGGCGGCGGGCAGGACGGCAGCCACCGCTTCACCTACGGCACCGGCCCGGACGCGTTCTCCCTGGACGTCGCCCCGGACGGCCGACCGGTCCGGTTCGGCATCCGGCGCTGAGGGGGGCGGGGAGGCCCGGCCGGGCCGTCGGTGGCGCCGCGTAGGGTGCCCGTGACCGTGCCGGCGGGCGACCCGACAGGCGACCCGCCGGGCCACCCGACGCAGTGGGGAGCGCGCCCGTGCCGCAGCACCTGGCCGGCGGAGGACCGGCCACCGACCGACAGTCCGCGGACCCCGACGGCCTGGAGGCGCTGGCCCGCGACCTGTACCGGCGCAACGCCGAGCACCGCGGCGAGTGGACGCTGGACGGCGGCGGCCTGGTCCGGCGGCTCCGGGCGCTGCCGGTCGAGCGGCGGGTGTCGCTGCTGGTGCGCCTGGGCGAGGGGCTGGAGCAGGCGGCGGTGCACGCCCCGCCGGAGCGCCGCGGCCTGGCCGCGCTCCACGTGCTGCTGGCGGACGGGCTCTCGGACCGGGAGCTGGCGCCCTGGCGGGAGCCGCTGCTGGCCGAGGCGGCCGGGCGGCTGGCGCTGTGGGAGGGCTGGCGGCTGACCGCCCTGGTGGAGGCCGACCTGGCCGCCGGGCGGGAGCTGCCCGCCGCGGTGGTGGCGACCGTCCGGCGCTCGGCCGTGCTGGCCGCCGACCCGGCCGGACTCCCGTCCCTCGCCGCCCGGTTCACCGAGCCGCCGCTCAACCCCGGTGAGCCGTGGGCCGATCGGGCGCTCGCCGACCTGGCCGGTGCCGGGCCCGCCTGGCGGGAGCTGCTGGCCCACGCGCTGACCGCCACCGGGGCCAAGCCCGCCGCGCGGTGGCTGCGGGCCGGACGGCCGCTGGTGGACGCGGTCGGGCCGGGGCCGCTGCGCGAGGCCGTCGCCGGGTGGTTCGCGCTGACCGGGCAGCCGCGCCGGGACGGCCTGCCCTCCCCGTACCGCTCCGGCCCGGCCCTGCACGACCCCGACCCGTTCAACTGGCGCGCCCTGCAAGGGCTGTCCGCCCTGCTGGCGCTCACCCCGCCGCACCCCGACGGCGCCCGGGCCCTGGGCGTCCTGGCGGAGGCCGCGCTGATCCCGGCCCGCGGCCTGGGCCCGCGCTCGCCGCTGACCGCCGCGGCCGCCGTCCGCGCCCTGACCGCCCTCGGCGGCCCGGACGCCCGGGCCGAACTGGAGCGGCTGGCTGGGGCGTCGGCCCACAAGCCGACGCTGAAGGCGGTCGCGGCGGCGCTCACCGGCTGGGCGGACTGACCGGTTGGGCGGACCGACCGGCTGGGCCGGCCTACCGGCCCCGCCTACCGGCCCCGCCTACCGGCCCCGCCTACCGGTGGGTGAAGGAGGCCGGGCGCTTCTCGGCGAAGGCCGCCATGCCCTCCTTCTGGTCCGCGGTCGCGAAGGCGGCGTGGAACAGCCGCCGTTCGAAGCGGACGCCCTCGGCGAGGGTGGTCTCGAAGGCGCGGTTGACGGACTCCTTCATCATCACGGCGGCGGGCAGCGACATCGCGGCGATGGTCCCGGCGACGGCGACCGCCTCGGTGAGCAGCTGATCGGCGGGGACGATCCGGGAGACCAGGCCCGCCCGTTCGGCCTCCTCGGCGCCCATCATCCGGCCGGTCAGGCACAGGTCCATGGCCTTGGCCTTGCCGACGGCCCGGGTCAGCCGCTGCGAGCCGCCGATGCCGGGGATGACGCCGAGGGTGATCTCGGGCTGGCCGAACTTCGCGGTGTCGGCGGCGATCAGCACGTCGCAGAGCATCGCCAACTCGCAGCCGCCGCCCAGCGCGTAGCCCGCGACCGCGGCGACCACCGGCTTGCGCAGCCGGCCCAGCTCGTCCCAGGGGCCGAGCCAGTCGTCGAGGTAGACCTCGGGGAAGCGGTTGTCCTGCATCTCCTTGATGTCGGCGCCCGCGGCGAACGCCTTGGCGGAGCCGGTGATCACCAGCGCGCCGATCTCCGGGTCGCGGTCGAAGGACCGGGCCGCCGCCACCACCTCGTTCATCAGCTCGGTGCTGAGCGCGTTGAGCGCCTTGGGCCGGTTGAGGGTGATGATGCCGACCCGGCCCTCGCGGTCCACCAGGATCGTCTCGTACTCGGTCATCGCCGGTTCTTCCTCTCCACGCTGAGCGGGAACTCTGCCGCTGGATACGATCTCCGAACGCCGGACCGGATGCCAGTCTCGACAGGCGAGACGATGGTCACCCCGGCGTCACCGGGCCAGGCCCAGGTCGCCGTCGGCGGGCGGCTCGAAGAAGCGGGCGACGTCGGCGGCGGAGACCCCGGCCAGGGTGGCGGGGGACCAGCGCGGGTCGCGGTCCTTGTCGACGACCTGGGCGCGGATGCCCTCGACCAGGTCGTGGTGGGCCAGCGCGGCGCAGGAGATCCGGTACTCCTGGTCCAGGGTGGCGGCCAGCGAGGGCAGCGCGCGGGCCCGGCGCAGCGCGGCCAGGGTCACCTTGAGCATGGTCGGGGACTTGGCGCGCAGCTGCTCGACGGCGTCCAGGGCGGCGGGCAGGCCGGTGGCGCGCAGCCGGTCCAGGACCTCCTCGACGCTGTCGGCGGCGTAGCAGTGGTCGATCCAGCCGTGCTGCTCGGCGAGCGCCGAGTGCGGGGCGGGCGCGGCGAGTTCGGCGACGGCCTTGGCGGGGTCGTCCCCGGCGGCGAGCCGGTCGGCGAGGGCGGGCAGCGCGGCGGAGGGCACGAAGTGGTCGGCGAAGCCGCAGTGCAGGGCGTCACCGGCGGTCATGGTGGCGGCGGTGAGCGCGACGTGGGTGCCGAGCTCGCCGGGGGCCAGGGCCAGCAGGCGGCTGCCGCCGACGTCCGGGACCAGGCCGATCCGGGTCTCCGGCATGGCGACGGCCGAGCGCTCGGTGACCACCCGGACGCCCGCGTGCCCGGACAGGCCGACGCCGCCGCCCATGGTGATGCCGTCCATCAGCGCGACGTACGGCTTGGGGTAGCGGGAGATCAGCTCGTTGAGCGGGTACTCGACCCGGAAGAAGGCCCGGCCGCCGGCGCCGCCGCGCTTGGCGTCGTCGTGGATCGCCCGGATGTCGGCGCCCGCGCACAGGCCGCGCTCGCCCGCGCCGGTGAGCAGCACGGCCGTCACGGCCTCGTCGGCGGCCCAGGCGTCCAGGGCGGCCCGGACGGTCTCCAGCATGGCGTGGGTGAGGGAGTTGAGGGCGCGCGGCCGGTTGAGGGTGATCCGGCCGAGCGGGCCGGTCCGCTCGACCAGCACGTCCCGCTGGGTGTCCTGGGTGTCCTGGGTGTGCACCGTCACCGCTCCCGTCCGTCCGGAAAGTACGAAGATCCTCCGTCGCACCGTACCGGGCGTCCGGGAGCGGCGGTCGGCAGCCCCGTCAGGGGGCCCTCAGCAGGGGTGCAGCGGGGTGGCGAGCAGGACCGGGGCGGCGGCGGGGGCGAGCGGGCGCGGGGAGAAGGCGCAGAGCGCCACGGGGTGCGGGGCCAGCGGGAGGGCCTGGGCCTGGGGGACGGGCAGCAGCAGGTTGGCGGCGGCGAGCGCGGCTCCGCAGACCAGGGTGCGCAGCTTCATCATCGGGGGTTCCTCCGGGGAAGAGAGTTGTCCGCGAACGGTCGCGGCCTGCCCCTTCGGCGCCGGGCGTGGGAGGCCCGGCTCGGGGGGAGGTCGCTGGAATGTCGGGTCAACTTCTAGCGGTGGAGTGGTGTGCGGCCCCGGAATCTCACCCGTTCGGCGGCGTGCTGCGGACGCGCCGTTGACGGGTCCGCAGCACGCCGGAGGGATCGGTCCGCTGTCAGGTCGGCCGATCGTCCTTCCGGCGGATCAGCCGATGACCGTCCCGGTGACCTCGCCGAACCCGACCCGCAGACCCCCCGGCCCGGGGGCGGTCGCGGTGACGGACACCTCGTCGCCGTCCTCCAGGAAGGTCCGGCCGGTGCCGTCGGGGAGCTTGAGCGGCTGCTCGCCGTTCCAGGTCAGCTCGATCAGCGCGCCCCGGGTGTCCGGCCCGGGGCCGGAGACCGTGCCGGAGGCGTACAGGTCGCCGGTGCGCAGGCTCGCCCCGTTGGCGGTCAGGTGGGCGAGCTGCTGGGCGGCGGTCCAGTACATGGTGGCGAACGGGGGCCGGGAGACGGGGTGCCCGTTCAGCGAGACCTCCAGCGCCAGGTCCAGGCCCCAGGGCTCGGCCCCGCGGTCGTCCAGGTAGGGCAGCGGCGCCACGTCGCGGGCCGGCGGCTGCACCCGGGCGTGCTCCAGCGCGTCCAGCGGCACCACCCAGGGGGAGAGCGAGGTGGCGAAGGACTTGCCGAGGAACGGGCCGAGCGGGACGTACTCCCAGGCCTGGATGTCGCGCGCCGACCAGTCGTTGAGCAGGCAGACGCCGAAGACGTGCTCGGCGAAGTCCGCCAGCGCCACCGGGTGGCCCATCGAGCTGGGCGTGCCGACCACGAACGCGACCTCGGCCTCGATGTCCAGGCGGCGGGACGGGCCGAAGCTCGGCGCGGCGTCGGCGGGGGCCTTGCGCTGGCCGTGCGGGCGGACCACCGGGGTGCCGGAGACCACCACGGTGCCGGCCCGGCCGTGGTAGCCGATCGGCAGGTGCTTCCAGTTCGGGGTGAGCGGCTCCTGGCCGGGCCGGAAGAGCTTGCCCAGGTTGGTGGCGTGGTGCTCGGAGGCGTAGAAGTCGACGTAGTCGGCGACCTCGAACGGCAGGTGCAGCTCGACCTCCGCCAGCGGCAGCAGACAGGGCTCGACGGCCGCCCGGTGGGCCGGGTCGGTCAGCCAGGAGGTGAGCGCGGCGCGCACCGCCCGCCAGGTCGGACGGCCGGACGCCATCAGCGGGTTGAGGTTCTCCGCCTCCAGCAGCGCCGAGGACGGGCCGACCGCCCGGGCGGCCGCCCCGGCGTCCAGCACCAGCTCCCCGATCCGCACGCCGATCCGCCGCCGGCCGGGCCGGTCGGCGGCGGTGAACACGCCGTAGGGGAGGTTGTGGACGCCGAACGGGGAGTCGGCGGGCAGGTCGAGCCAGGCGGCGGTGGTCAAGGGGTCTCCAGGAGGCCGAGTCGGGCGAGGTCTTCCAGCGGCTCGGCGATGCTACAGGTGCCGAACGAGGTGAACGAGGCGCGGATGCCGGACACCTGACGCCCCGTCAGTGACTCGACGGCGGTGGCCAGTCGGGCCCCGTCCCGTTCGGCGAGCAGGGCGACGGCCTGCTCCCGGCTCGAACTCCCGGCCGCCAGGAGCAGGTTGAGGAAGCCGTGGTGCTCGTGGCCGGTGCCCGGGTCGGTGTACCGCACCGCGTGGTGCAGCCCCGCCGTGCACTTGTACGGCAGCGCGCGCTCCGCGCAGCCCCGCAGGAAGCCGGCCAGCTCGGCCACCGACGGGAAGGCCGCGTGCGCCAGGCCGCCGGTGCGGTACTTGGCGCGGTAGCGGGTGCCGGCCAGGGCGTCCAGGCCGTCCTCGATCCGCGCCGAGCGGGGCAGTTCGACGGCCGCCCCGACGCCGTCGGGCAGCAGCGCGTCCAACTCGGCCACCGCGGCCCGGACGTCCGGGCCCGCCGCGTACTCGACGGCGGTGACCGGCAGGCCGTCGGCGGCCTTCAGCGCCTCCGCCAGCCGGCCCGGTCCGACCACCAGGCCGACGGCGAACTCCGGCTCCAGCGCGCGCAGTTCGGCCAGCCGGTCGACCGGCGCGAGCAGCGGGCCGACCGCGTCGGCGTACCGGGCGGCGCGGTGCGCCCGGTGCGCCGGGACGGCCTCGGCCAGCGGCAGGTCGCCGGGCGGGAAGACCGCCGCGTCGTCGAACAGCCCGCGGTACAGCTCGGGTACGTTCATCGCCTCGCCCAGGTCCACGCGTAGTCCGGGTCCTCGCTGGCGGTGGCGGCCTCGCCGAGCTCCAGCGGGCGGAAGGTGTCCACCATCACCGCCAGCTCGTCGAAGAACTCCACGCCGATCGAGCGCTCGTACGCGCCCGGCTGCGGGCCGTGGGTGTGGCCGCCGGGGTGCAGCGAGATCGACCCCTGTCCGATGCCGGAGCCCTTGCGGGCCTCGTAGTCGCCGCCGCAGTAGAACATCACCTCGTCGCTGTCCACGTTCGCGTGGTAGTACGGCACCGGGATCGACAGCGGGTGGTAGTCCACCTTGCGCGGCACGAAGTTGCAGATCACGAAGTTGGTGCCCTCGAAGACCTGGTGGGCCGGCGGCGGCTGGTGCACCCGCCCGGTGATCGGCTCGTAGTCCGCGACGTTGAACGCGTACGGGTACAGGCAGCCGTCCCAGCCCACCACGTCGAACGGGTGGTGCGGCACCGTGTAGCGCGTCCCGACCACGCCGCCCGGCCCGCGGTGCTTGACCAGCACGTCCACCTCGCCGCCCTCGACCAGCAGCGGGCCCGCGGGGCCGCGCAGGTCCCGTTCGCAGAACGGCGCGTGCTCCAGCAGCTGGCCGAACTTCGACAGGTAGCGGCGGGCCGGGGCGATGTGGCTGTTGGCCTCGATGCAGTACGCGCGCAGCGGCCCGTCCCCGGTCGGCACCCAGCGGTGGGTGGTGGCCCGGGGGATCAGCACGTAGTCGCCCGGCCCCACCTCCAGCGCGCCGAACACCGTCTCCAGCACGGCCGTCCCGGACTCCAGGTACACGCACTCGTCGCCCAGCCCGTTGCGGTACAGCTCGCTGGGGGCGCCCGCCGCGACGTAGGAGATCCGCACGTCCGCGTTGCCGAGGACGAGCCGGCGGCCGGTGACGGCGTCCGCCGACTTCCACTCCTCGCCCGGGAACAGCTCGTGCAGTTTCAGGTGGCGGGGGAGCAGCGGGAGGTTGGCGGTGGTCGACTGGTCCGGCAGCTCCCACACCGAGGCGGCCGTCACCGCCGAGGGGATGTACCGGTGGTACAGCAGGGAGGAGTCCGAGGAGAAGCCCTCCTCGCCCATCAGCTCCTCGTAGTACAGGCCCCCCTCGGGGGTGCGGTGCTGGGTGTGCCGCTTGGGCGGCACCGAGCCCAGCTGCCGGTAGTACGCCATCGTCCCGCTTCTCCCTGTCGCCTGGGTGTGACTGCCCGTCAGAGGTTGCCGCGCCGGTCCTGCTCGCGCTCGATGGCCTCGAAGAGCGCCTTGAAGTTGCCCTTGCCGAAGCCCAGCGAACCGTGCCGCTCGATGAACTCGTAGAAGACGGTCGGCCGGTCGCCGATCGGCTTGGTGAAGATCTGCAGCAGGTAGCCGTCCTCGTCGCGGTCCACCAGGATGCCGCGCGACTGCAGCTCCTCGATCGGGACGCGGACGTGGCCGATCCGCTCGCGCAGCTCCGGGTCCTGGTAGTACGAGTCCGGGGTGGTCAGGAACTCCACGCCGCGCGCGCGCAGCACGTCCACCGTGGTCAGGATGTCGTTGGTGGCCAGCGCCATGTGCTGGCAGCCGGGGCCGGTGTAGAACTCCAGGTACTCGTCGATCTGCGACTTCTTCTTCGCGACGGCCGGCTCGTTCAGCGGGAACTTCACCCGGTGGTTGCCGCTCGCCACCACCTTCGACATCAGCGCCGAGTACTCGGTGGCGATGTCGTCGCCGACGAACTCCGCCATGTTCACGAAGCCCATCACCCGGTTGTAGAACGACACCCACTCGTCCATCCGGCCCAGCTCGACGTTGCCCACCGCGTGGTCCAGCGCCTGGAACAGCCGCTTCGGCGCGCCCTCGGGCCGGACCACCGTCGACGCGCGCGCCACGTAGCCCGGCAGGTACGGGCCGGTGTAGCGGGAGCGGTCGACCAGGGTGTGCCGGGTCTCGCCGTACGCGGCGATCGCGCCCCGGCGCACCGTGCCGTGCTCGTCCGAGACGTCGTTCGGCTCCTCCAGGACGGTGGCGCCCTGGGCGCGGGCGTGCGCGATGCACTTGTCCACGTCCGGGACCTCCATGGCCAGGTCGACCACGCCGTCGCCGTGCCGGCGGTGGTGGTCCAGCAGCGGGCTGTCCGGCGTCACCCCGCCCTCGATCACGAAGCGGCAGGAGCCCGAGCGCAGCACGAAGGACTTGCGGTCGCGGCGGCCGGTCTCCGGGCCCGAGTAGGCGACCAGCTCCATGCCGAACACGGCCTGGTAGAACTGCGCCGTCTGGGTCGCGTTGCCCACCACGAAGACGACCGCGTCCTGGGCGGTCACCGGGAACGGGTCGGTCGAGGCGTCGTACTCCACCAGGCCCACCAGGGTGCGCAACTGCTCGGCCGTCAGACCGGCCTGGAGCTCCTCGGGGGTCAGTTCAACAGCGGCGTCGGCGGTCATGGGGCATTCCTCCACGTCGAGGTCGGTTGCGCAGAGCTTGCTCCTGCTCGGTGAGGTGGGCAACAGGTCCGAATCCGGCTGCTCAATGTGTACAAGGTGAGCAGCCGGTCGGGGTGCGGGCTGTACGGATTGCTCAGTCACCGGCCGGTTCGCCTCCCCGGTCGCCCGCCCGCCCGCCGTCCCGCCCGCGCTCCGGTCCGGCGGGCAGCCGGCGGACGAACCAGCCGGCCGCCAGCTCGGCGACCGCGTCCAGCGCGCCCGGCTCCTCGAACAGGTGCCCGGCGCCCGGGACGACCTGGAGGGCGCCCTCGCCGCCCAGTTCGGAACGGGCCTGCCGGTTCCACTCCACCACCTCCTGGTCCGCCCCGCCCACGATCAGCAGGGTCGGCACCGTCACCAGCGGCAGCCGCGCCGCCGCCAGGTCCGGCCGGCCGCCGCGCGCCACGATCGCGTACGGCCCGCCGTCCGGCCCGCCGCCGTCCGGCCCGGCCGCCGCCCACAGGGCCGCCGCCGCGCCGGTGCTCGCCCCGAACCAGCCGTACGGCAGGCCCGCCAGCGCCGGGTGCCGCAGTGCCTCCCGGGTCGCCCCGGTCAGCCGCCCGCCCAGCAGGCCCGGGTCGAACACCTTCCAGCGCTCGTCCGCCTCGCCGGGCGCCAGCAGGTCGAACAGCACGGTCGCCAGCCGCTCCCGGTGCAGCCGGGCGGCGACCGCGCGGTTGCGCGGGCTGTCCCGGCCCGAGCCGCTGCCGTGCGCGAACAGCACGACGCCGCGCGGGCGTTCGGGCACCGCGAGGACGGCCGGGCCGGTGCCGAGCCGGAGCGCGTACGCGACGGGCGCGGACGCGGGGGCCGGGGCGAGCGCGGCCAGCACCTCGGCGTCGGTGGTCTGCCGGAAGTCCCGGTAGTACTCGCCCACGGCCCGGAAGCCCGCCGGGGTGTGCACGGCCAGGTAGCCGTCGGCCGCGTCGCCGAGCCGCCGCGCCCAGTCCGGCGGGGCGACCGGCACCGCCAGCACCACCCGCGCGGCGCCGCGCGCCCGGACGATCCGGCAGGCCGCCAGCGCGGACGAGCCGGTCGCCACCCCGTCGTCCACCACCAGCACCGTCCGCCCCGCCAGCGGCACCGGCGCCCGCCCGCCCCGGTAGAGCGCCGCGCGCCGGGCCAGCTCGGCCCGCTCCCGGGCCTCCGCCGCCGCGAACTCCCCCGGCCGGACGCCCGCCGCGTCCACCACCTCCTGGTTCACCACCCGGGCGCCGTCCTCGCCCACCGCGCCCATCGCCAGCTCCGGCTGCCCGGGCACCCCGACCTTGCGCACCACGCACACGTCCAGCTCAGCGCCGAGCGCGGCGGCGACCTCGGCGGCCACCGGCACGCCGCCGCGCGGCAGCGCGACCACGACGGCGTCGCGCAGGCCGGGGACGCGCTCCGGGTCGAGGGCCGCGGCGAGCCGGCGTCCGGCGTCGGTCCGATCGGTGAAGTGCATGGCGGAACCCCTTCCCCTCCCACGGTACGCGCGTAAGGAAAAAATAAGGGCAAACCGGCGGGTAGCGTTATTTACCGCCCAGGGCGGGTAGCGACCAATTGGCTCGCATGTCCTGACTACGAGGAGGTGGTCCAGGTGTCGACCCATGCGCCCTCGGGCATGGAACACCATCCGGACATCCTGGCCCTGCGTGAACACGCGGAGCGCGTCACATCCACCACCGCCGGGCAGGGGACGGAAGCACTCGCCGTCTGCGCCGGCCTGTTCCTGGCGATCTCCCCCTGGGTGGTCGGCTTCTCCGGCTTCACCGGGCTGGCCGTCAGCAACCTGGTGCTCGGCATCGCCTACGCCGTCCTGATGGCCGGCTACGGCTCCGCCTTCGGCCGCACCCACGCCCGGGCCTGGGCGTGCGTGGCGATCGGCGCCTGGACGGTCGTCGCCCCCTGGGCGGTCAACGGCGGAGCGCACATCCGCCGCACCATCCTGACCAACGTGATCACCGGCGGAGTCATGACCTGCCTGGCCCTGGCCGCGGTCGGCCTGGTCGCCGCGGGCATGTCCGGCCGACGCCGGTAGGACCCGGAACCGGGGCCCGGAAGCCCCCGGCACGGCGGGGCCCCCACGGGCCCCGCCGTCACGTGCGGACAATTTTCCGTCAAGTTCTGGTCAAAAAGCGGCTCGGACCGGAAATCGGCGTCGAGGCCCGTCGCACACGTCCCACCGGTGGTTCGTGCCCGGCCGGGAGCAGTGGTGATCCCGATTTCCCCGTCGAAACCTCCGGCCGCCCGGGCGGCCGGGACCGGACGCCCCGGGCGGCGCGGCGGGAGGGACGGAAGTGCAGGCCGGGGACGCCGGGGGCGGGGTGTGACGGGTGGGGCGCAGGTTGGCCGGGACCACACTCACCACATCGTGGGAAGCCGGGAAACAGTGGTGCCTCGCGCCGGGCCGGACCACCGTCCGGACCGGACACCGCCCGGGCCACCGTTCCGGGCGGACCCACGAGCCCTCAGGAGGGGATATGCGCACCGAGATCACCGTGCAGTCCGACACCGCCGACCTCGACCTGGACCTCCGCATCGCGGACGTCGCGGAGCAGACCCAGGAGTTCGGCCGGGGCACCTACACCTCGCCGAGCAGCTACGCCATCGGCACCCGCTGCCCGGTCTGCTGCTGACCGGACGGCTGTGCGCGCGGGGCGGGTTGCGGCCCGCCCCGCGCGCTCCCGCCCGCCGGGCGGCTCGTCCCGCCCGGACGCCCTCCTTCCCGCCCGCGAAGCTCTTCCCACCCGCGAACCCGAGGGGCCCCACGAACGTGCGCGCAGAGCTGGACCTGTTCGAAGTCCGGGAACCGGTGCTGGTGCGGACGGCCGGCACCCCGCGGACCGGCGCCGAGCCCCGGATCGACCCGGCCGACCCCGCCCCGGGCGCCCGCCGCCTGGCCGCCGACCCGCTGCTGCGGCAGGCCGTCGAGGTCGCCAGCGGCAGCCTCGCGCTCAGCCTCCGGCGGCTCGCCGAACCCGGCGGCGCCGCCGCCCTGGGCCGCAAGCGCACCGTCAGCGCCGCCCGCACCCTGACCCGCTACGCCCGCCGCGCGGGCGGCCGGCCCACCCCGTTCGGCCTGTTCGCCGGCGTCGGCCGGGCCCGGTTCGGCGCCGTCGCCAAGATCCCGCCGCCCGGCCCCGGCCGGGTCCGGGTCCGCCTCGACGGCGGCTGGCTGCACCGCCGGGTGCTGGACTGGCTCGCCGTGCCCGAGGTCCGCCGCCGGGTCGACGTGGTCCTCGACGACCTGTGCGTGCTGCGCGACGGCCGCCTGCTGCGGCACACCGGCGAACGCGAGGTCTCGGTGCGCGACAACGCCCTGGTCGCCCGGGTCCGGGAGGCCGCCGCCCGCCCCGTCGGGTACGCCGACCTGCTGGCCGACCTGGCCGGCCGCTTCCCCGCCGTGGCCCCCGGACGGATCGACGGCCTGCTCGCCGGACTCGTCCAGCACGGCTTCCTGCTCACCTCGCTCACCCCGCACCGGATCGACGACGCCCTGCTGGACCGGATCGACGCCGCCCTCGACGGCGCCCTCCCCGCGGCCGCGGAAGGACTGCGCGCCGTCCGGGCCGCCGCGACCGCCCACGAACGCGACCGCCCCGGCGCGGGCCTGGCCTCCTGGCGGCACCTGCTGGACCGCGTCCGCGCCCTCGACCCCGACGGCCGCGCGGGCGAACGCCCGCCCGTCCAGGTCGACCTGCGCACCGGCGCCGACCTGGTGCTGCCCGAGGAGGTCGGCGCCGAGGCGCGCCGCTACGCCGCCGCGATCTGGGCGATCACCCCCGAGTGGACCACCCTGCACCACCTGCGCGACTACCGGGACCGCTTCGTCGAGCACTACGGCACCGCGAGCGCCGTCCCGCTCGCCGACCTCGCCGACCCGCACCGCGGCCTCGGCCTGCCGCCCGAGTACGGCGGCGCCGCGCCCGCGCACTCCCGCTCCGGGCCCGGCCAGGACGCCGACCGGCCGCGCCGCAACGCCGTCGCCGAACTCGTCCAGCAGGCCGTGCTGGCGGGCGGAGACCTGGTGCTCGACGACGCCGACATCGACCGCCTCGCCGACGCCGCCGGCCACGCCCCCGGCGGCAGCCGCCCGCCGCGCACCCTGGAACTCTGCTTCCAGCTCCTCGCCGACTCCGCCGCCGCCCTCGACCGCGGCGAGTTCCTGCTGCTCGGCAGCCCGCACACCGGCTCCTGGACGGCCGGGGCCACCGCCGGCCGGTTCGCCGACCTGGCCGGCCTCACCGACGGCCTGGCCGCCCTCGCCGCCGGGCCCGCCGACGGGCGGGCGCTGCCCGTCCAGGTCGAACTCGCCCCGCGCGACCCGCGTTCGCTCAACCTCGTCCAGGTGCCGCCGCTGCTGCCGCACCGCCTGCCGATCGGCGTCGCCGCCGACCGCGGCGACCCGCACTGCCTGGACTGGCGCACCCTGCTGGTCGCCGCCGGCGAGGACGGCCTGCGCCTGCTGCACCCGGACACCGGCCGCCCGGTCGTCCCGGTCCTCCCGCACATGCTCGCCCTGGACGCGCAGGCCCCGCCCGTCGCCCGCTTCCTGGCCGACCTGGCCGCCGCCCGCCCCCGGGTCTGGTCCGGCTGGGACTGGGCGGGCCTGGACACCCTGCCCTACCTGCCCGCCGTCCGCTACGGCAAGGTCCTCACCACCCCGCGCCGCTGGCTGCCCGGCCGCCGCCTGCGCGACGCCGCCCGCACCGCCGGACCCGCCGCCTGGACGGACGGACTGCGGGCCTGGCGCGAGCGCTACCGGGTGCCCGACCGGCTCCAACTCGCCAGCAACGACCGGACCTTCCCGATCGACCTGCGCGAGAGCTGGGACGCCGACCTGCTGCGCGCCGAACTCACCGCCCCCGAACCGAGGTTCCAGCTCTTCCAGGACCTCACCGCCGACGGCGCCGGACTCGGCTGGAACCACGGCCACAGCACCGAGATCGTCGTCCCGCTGTTCCGCGCCGCCCGCCCGGCCCCCGCCGACGCCGCCGCCGACGCCCGGCCGCCGCTCGCCAGGTCCGCGGTCCGCACCGCCCCCACCCGGGTCCACCTCCCCGGCGAGGACTGGCTGTTCGCCAAGCTGTACGCCGAACCCGGCACCCACGACACCCTGCTCGCCGAGCACCTGCCCGCGCTGCTCGCCGAGGTCGAGGACGACGTCGACCGCTGGTTCTTCCTCCGCTACCGCGACCCCGAACCCCACCTGCGGCTGCGCCTGCACGGCGACCCCGCCGCGCTGGCCGGCCGCGTCCTGCCCGCCCTCACCCGGCACGTGCGCCGACTCGTCGGGAACGGCGCGCTGCGCACCATGGCGCTCGACGCGTACCGGCCCGAGACCGACCGCTACCTCGGCCCGGACGCCCAGGAGAGCGCCGAACGGCTCTTCCAGACCGACAGCCGCTCCGCGCTGCTCCAACTGCGGGCCCGCCGCGCCGGAGCCGCCGCCGTCCCCGACGAGGTGCTCGCCGCCGTCGGCCACGCCGTGCTGCTGGACTCGCTCGGCGACTGGGACTGGTGCGCCTGGGCGGTCCACCTGTTCGAGAAGGGCGACGACCACCGCGCCTACCAGCGCCACCGCGCCCTGGCCGACCGGCTGATCCGGCCCGGCGACGCCGCCCGGCACGCCGCCGAACACCTCGGCGTCCCCGACCTCGCCCCGCTCTGGACCGACTCCCCGGCCCCGCGCGACTTCGGCCGACTGCTGCTCGCCGCACCCGAGGCCGACCGCGACGAGGCGGTCATGTCGCTGCTGCACATGCGGCACAACCGCCTGTTCGGCATCGACCCGGCCGCCGAGGCCCGCGGCTACGCCGTCCTGCGCGGCGCCGCCCGGACGCTGACCGGCCGGGCGGCGCACGGCGGGCGGCGGGAGTGACGACCCGTCGGACCGCCCGTCCCCGACCCGCCACCGACGACCGGAGCCCCCGATGACCGCCGCTGTACCGATGACCGCCGCCGTGCCCGCGGAACGCGCCCGGTCGCGCGAGGCCGCCGGGCGGCTGTCCGACCTGATCCTGGACCGGCTCGCCGACCCCGCCGCGACCGCGGCCGCCACCCGGATACCCGCCGAAGCCGCGGACGGCGGGGCGGCGGGCGGCGGCGCGGGCGAGAACGTCTGGGCCGAACTGACGCTCGGCAGCGGCAGCCCCGGGCTCTCCCTGGCGTTCAGCGGCGGCGCCCGGCCCGGCACCGAGCGGACGGCCCGGGCGCACGGCTACCTGGCGGTGGCGACCCGGGCCGCCGCCGACGGCGACACCGTGCCCAGCGGGATCTTCAAGGGCCCCGGCGCGCTCGCGTTCGCCGTGCTGGCCGCCCACCGCGCCACCGGCGGCTACACCACCGCGCTGCACCGGCTCGACGCCTACCAGCGGCAACTGGTGCGCACCGCGCTGCCCGCCGTCCCGCCCGGCCCGCTGGCCACCATCGGGCACTACGAGGTGGTGCGCGGCATGACCGGCGTCGGCCGCTACCTGCTGGCCCGCGCCGAGACCTGCGGCCCGGAGCTGGAGCAGGTCCTCGGCTACCTGATCGCGCTGGCCCGCGGCACCACCCGCCACCGCGGCGCCCGCGTCCCGCGCTGGTGGGCGCTGGACGCGCCCCGGGCCGGCTCCGAGCACCTGCTGCCGGACGGCCACCTCAACCTCGGCCTCTCGCACGGCGTCGCGGGCCCGCTGATGCTGCTCGCGCTGGCCTGGCGCGACGGCGTCCGGCTGCCCGGCCACCGGGAGGCGCTGGAGGAGACCGCCGACCTGCTGGTGCGCTGGGCGGTGCGCGACGGGCACGGCACCTACTGGCCCGGCTACCTCGGCCTCGACGCGTACCTGGCCGGCCCCGACGCGTACCGCGAGCCCGCCGGCTGGCCGTCCTGGTGCTACGGCGCGCCCGGCGTCTCGCGCGCCCTGCAGACCGCCGGGGCCGTCCTGGACCGGCCGGACTGGACGGCCACCGCCCGCGACTCGGTCGAGCGGCTGCTGCGCCTGCCGCTCGACGACTGGGGCGTCGCCGACCACGCGCTGTGCCACGGCTGGGCCGGTGCGCTGCACCAACTCGGCCGCCTGAACGAGCACTTCGCCGACGAGCGGATCGAGCGGCGGCGCGACGAGACCGCCACCCGGCTGCTGGACGCCTTCGACCCGGACGCCCCGTTCGGCCTGCGCTTCACCATGACCCGCCGGCCCTTCGCCAGCGACGTCTCCGGCTACCTGGACGGGGCGGCCGGTGTCGCGCTCGCCCTCGACTCGTACGCGGTCGGCGGCACCCCGCGCGACTGGGACATGCCGCTGCTGCTGTCCTGACCGGCGGCCGACCGACCGGCCGCCCGCCGACCGGCCGCCCGCCGGCCGCCCGCCGGTCGGCCGCCCGTCCGTCCGTCAGTCGGCGTCCCGCGGGCGGGTCATCCGCAGCACGTCGAGCGCCGCGTCGAGCTGCGCCTCGGTGAGCAGGCCGCGCTCCACGTAGCCCCGGTCGAGGACCACCTCGCGGATGGTCCGGCGCTCGGCCAGCGACTGCTTGGCGACCTTCGCGGCCTCCTCGTAGCCGAGGTACCGGTTGAGCGGGGTGACCACGGACGGGGAGGACTCGGCGTACTCGCGGGCCCGGTCGACGTTCGCGGTGAGGCCGTCCACCGCCCGGTCCGCCAGCAGGCGGGCCGAGGTGGCGAGCAGGCGGATCGACTCCAGCACGTTCCGGGCGATCACCGGGAGCATCACGTTGAGCTCGAAGTTCCCGCTCGCACCGGCCACCGTGACGGTGGTGTCGTTGCCGATCACCTGGGCGGCGACCATCAGCACCACCTCGGGCAGGACCGGGTTGACCTTGCCCGGCATGATCGAGGAGCCGGGCTGGAGGTCGGGCAGGTTGATCTCGGCCAGGCCGGTGCGCGGGCCGGAGCCCATCCAGCGCAGGTCGTTGGCGATCTTGGTGAAGCCCGCGGCGATCGTGCGGAGCTGGCCGCTGAGCTCGACCAGGCCGTCCCGGGCGCCCTGGGCCTCGAAGTGGTTGCGGGCCTCGGTCAGCGGCAGGCCGGTGGCGCGGGCCACCTCGGCGATGACGGCGGCCGAGAAGCCCGGCGGGGTGTTGATGCCGGTGCCCACCGCCGTGCCGCCGAGCGGGAGTTCGGCGACCCGGGGGAGCGTCGCGCGCAGCCGCTCGACGCCGTACCTGACCTGGGCCGCGTAGCCGCCGAACTCCTGGCCGAGCGTCACCGGCGTGGCGTCCATCAGGTGGGTGCGGCCGGACTTCACCGTCTCGGCGTGCTCCGCGGACTTGGCCTCCAGCGCCCGCGCCAGGTGCTCCAGGGCCGGGACCAGCTCGTGCAGGACGGCGCCCGTCGCGGCGATGTGGATCGAGGACGGGAAGACGTCGTTCGAGGACTGCGAGGCGTTGACCTGGTCGTTGGGGTGGACCGGGCGGCCCAGGCGCTCGGCGGCCAGAGTGGCGATCACCTCGTTGGCGTTCATGTTGGAGGAGGTGCCGGAGCCGGTCTGGAACACGTCCACCGGGAACTCGTCGTCCCAGCGCCCCTCGGCGACCTCCTCGGCCGCGGACCCGATCGCCGCCGCGGTCTCCGCGTCGAGCACGCCGAGCCCGGCGTTGACGGTGGCCGCCGCCGCCTTGATCCGGGCCAGCGCCGCGATGTGGGCGCGCTCCAGGCGCTGCCCGGAGACCGGGAAGTTCTCCACCGCGCGCTGGGTCTGCGCCTGCCACTTGGCCGCCGCCGGGACGCGGACCTCGCCCATCGAGTCGTGCTCGGTCCGCCACTGCTGCTGTTCGTGCTGTCCGTCCGCCATGGTCGGTACACCTCCTGGACCGGTCAGCCTTCCACGGACGCCCGGCATTCCCGGCGCGCCGCCGCCGCGTGTCGGCGGACCGGGCCGGCGGACCGGGCCCGCCGTGGCGCCCTTGACCGCGCGGCGTACCGACCGGTAGGGACAGCGGTGACGCACCCGCGCCTACCCCGAACACGCCCGAACACCCCCGCGCACCCCCCGTACCCTCCGAGGAGCCCGCCCATGGCCACCGCCGCACCCGCCGGCCGCCCCGACCCGCTCGACCTGCTCGGCGTCGACGAACTGCTCACCGAGGACGAGCGGCTGATCCGCGACACCGTCCGCGCGTTCACCGACCGGCACGTCCGCCCGCACCTCGCCGACTGGTACGAGCGGGGCACCTTCCCGGTGCGCGAACTCGCCCCGGAACTCGGCAAGCTGGGCGTCCTCGGGATGCACCTGGAGGGCTACGGCTGCACCGGGTCGACCGCCACCGAGTACGGGGTGGCCTGCATGGAGCTGGAGGCCGCCGACTCGGGGCTGCGCAGCTTCGTCTCGGTGCAGGGCTCGCTCGCCATGCGCTCGATCCACGCCTTCGGCTCGGAGGAGCAGAAGCGGCACTGGCTGCCGGAGTTGGCCGCCGGACGGGCCGTCGGCTGCTTCGGGCTGACCGAGCCGGAGGCCGGCTCCGACCCGGCCTCGATGCGCACCCGGGCCCGGCGCGACGGCACCGACTGGGTCCTGGACGGCGCCAAGCTGTGGATCACCAACGGCTCGGTCTCCGACGTCGCGGTGGTCTGGGCCGGCACCGAGGACGGCGTGCGCGGCTTCCTCGTCCCGCGCGGCGCCCCCGGCTTCACCGCCCGCGACATCCCCGGCAAGCTCTCCCTGCGCGCCTCCGTCACCAGCGAACTCGCCTTCGACGGCGTCCGGTTGCCCGCCGACGCGGTGCTCCCGACGGCCCGCGGCCTGCGCGCCCCGCTCTCCTCGCTCGGCGAGGCCCGCTACGGCATCCTGTGGGGCACCGTCGGCGCCGCCCGGGACTGCTACCGGGCCGCGGTCGACTACGCCCGCGACCGGGTCCAGTTCGGCCGCCCGATCGGCGGCTTCCAGCTGACCCAGCAGAAACTCGTCGACATGGCACTGGAGTTGGAGAAGGCGTACCTGGTCGCGGTCCGGATCGGCCGGCTCAAGGACGAGGGCCGGGCGCAGGCCGCGCACATCTCCTTCGGCAAGCTCAACAACGTCCGCACCGCGCTGGAGATCGCCCGCACCGCCCGCACGATCCTCGGCGCCAACGGCATCACCACCGCCTACCCGGTGCTCCGGCACGCCAACAACCTGGAGTCGGTGCTCACCTACGAGGGCACCTCGGAGGTGCACACCCTGGTCCTCGGCGAGGCGATCACCGGCGAATCCGCCTACCGCTGACCGGAGTCCGCCGGCCGGCGCACCGGACCGGCGGCGGGGCCGTCCGCGCGCACCGCCGGTCCTCCCGCCGGGTGGTCGCGGGTCCGCCGGAAGTCGGGGGCCCGGCCCCCGGTCTCCGACTTCCGGCGGACCCCGCTCGGTACCTGGTGCGCATGGATCGGGCCCCCGCCCGCACCCACCATGGAGGGGAAGGACCGGAACGGCGGGAAAAGGGACGAGGGGCGATGGGCGGCGGACGGACGGCGGCGACGGTGGTGCTCGGCGGAGCGGCGGCGGCGATGCTGCTGGTGATGGTGGCGCCCGCCGCGATCCAGCGGGCGCAGGACCGGATGGACCAGACCGTCCGCTACCCCAGCGGAGCCGCCGCCAAGGCCGACCGCACCGAGGTGCCGCGCTGGCTCCCCGACTCCGCCACCGGCATCGCCTTCCTGGCCCCCGGCGAGCAGGGCGAGCGGCTGATCCGCGCCACCCTCCCGGGCCGCGCGCTGCCCGCCGACTGCACCCCGGCGAGCCCGGCGCCCGACCCGCACCTGCGCGCCCACTGGTTCCCGACCGACACCCCGCGCCGGGCCACCGCGCACTGCGGGCAGTACGACGTCGCCCTGGTCGGCGACCAGCTCTACGGCTGGCGCGGCGCCCCGGCCACCGCCGGGGCCCGCACCGCCGGGCCGACCGGGTAGCCGCCGACCGGGTAGCCGCCGAGCGGGCGGCGGCCGAGCGGGTGCCGGGTGGCGGCCCGGCGGGTCCGGTTTCCGCCCGGGCGGGTGGATGGGATAGGACGGTGCGCACACCCGCCATCCGTGAGGAGCCCCATGCCAGGCCCGACCGTCGACCCCGACGGCGACCAGACCGCATCCGACCTCCCGCTCCGGCCGGAGGAGGTGGGCGCGGAGACCCCGCGGCCCGCCCCGTTCGCCACCGCCACCGTGATCACCCTGGGCTGCCTGGTCGCGCTGGGGCCGTTCACCACCGACCTCTACCTGCCCGCGCTGCCCGACCTGACCGCCGACCTGCACTCCACCGCCCCGGCCGCCCAGCTCACCCTGACCGGCTCGCTGCTCGGCATGGTGCTCGGCCAGCTGCTGTTCGGCCCGCTCAGCGACCGCCTCGGCCGCCGCCGCCCGATCCTCACCGGCCTGGCCGCGTACACCGCCGCCAGCCTGCTGTGCGCGTTCGCCGACTCGATGCCGCTGCTGGTGGCCGGCCGGGTGGTGCAGGGCGCCGCGGGCTCCGCCGCGCTGGTGGTGGCCCGGGCGGTGGTCCGGGACCGGCTGGAGGGCACCGCGATGATCCGGTTCCTGGCCACCATGGGCCTGATCTCCGGCCTCGCCCCGATCGTCGCCCCGCTGGCGGGCGCCCAACTGCTGCACGTCACCGACTGGCGCGGCACCTTCGTCGCCCTGGCCCTGCTCGGCGCGGTGCTCACCGCGGCCTGCGCCCTCGGCGTCCGCGAGACGCTGCCGCCCGAGCGGCGGCACGGCGGCGGCCTCGGCACCACCGTCCGGGCGATCGGCGGGCTGCTGCGCGACCGGGTGTTCCTCGGCTACCTGCTGGTCAGCACCTTCGCGTTCGGCGCGCTGTTCGCGTACGTCGGCGGCTCCTCGGTGGTGCTCCAGGAGGTGTACCGGATCACCCCGCAGACCTACAGCCTGGTCTTCGCGGTGAACTCGATCGCGCTGCTGGCGGTCACCCAGTTCAACGGGCGCTTCCTGGTGCACCGGTACTCCGAGCGGACGCTGCTGGTCTGCGGCCTGTCCGCCGCGGCGCTGGCCGGGGCCGCCGTGGTGCTGTGCACCACGGTGTGGGACACCGGGCTGGCCGGGGTGTGGCCCGCGCTGACCGTGCTGATGGGCGCGATGGGCGTCATCCTGCCGAACGCCAACGGCCGGGCGCTGACCATGGCCCCGCACGCCGCCGGTTCGGCGTCCGCGCTGCTGGGCACCGGCACCTACCTGTGCGGCGCGGTGGTCGCCCCGCTCAGCAGCCTGGGCGGGCGGCCGTCGGCGACGGTGCTCGGCGCGGTGGTGCTGGGCTGCGCGGTGCTGGCGCTGGCGTCCTTCCTGCCGCTGTGCCGGGAGCGCTGAGCGGCCGGGCTCCCCGTGGTTCCGGGCCCTCCGGCGGTTCCGGACTCCCCGTGGTTCCGGGCCCCCCGGTGGTTCCGGAAGCGGCCCGGCCCGGCCGGTGGCGGGGTGCCACCGGCCGGGCCGGGTCCGGGGGTGGAGCGGGGGTCAGGCGATCGAGAAGTCGTCGCCGTAGACCGCGCCCTGGCCGTACCAGCCGTGCAGGTAGACCGTGACGGTGCCGTTGGCGCCGGTGGTGAACGGGACGGTCAGCTTGGTCCAGGAGGTGCCGTTCGCCCAGGAGGAGGCGGTGGCGCCGCCGCTGACGCCGACGTACGAGTACGGGCCCTGGACCCAGGCGGTCAGGGTGTACGCGTGGTTCGGGGCCAGGGTGACGGTCTGGTCGCACTCACCGGTGGCGCCCGCGGTCGGGACGGCCTTCAGGGCCTTGGAGCCGCCGTGCACCGGGGAGGTGACGACCGCGCCGCCGCTCTGGCAGGTCCACGGGGCGAGGTTGCCGCTCTCCAGGTCGCCGTTGGCCAGGCCGGTGGGCGGCGGGGTGGTGCCGGTGACGGTCAGCGCGTAGGTGGCGGTGTGGGTCTTGCCCGCGCCGGTGCCGGTGACGGTCAGGGTGTAGGTGCCCGGGGCCGCCGAGGCGGTGGTGGAGACGTTCAGGGTGGCGGAGCCGCCCGCGGTGACGCTGGAGGCGCTGAGCGCGGCGGTGACGCCGGCCGGGGCGCCGGAGACGGTCAGGTTGACGGTCGCGGCGGTGCCGGAGGTGACGGCGGTGCCGACCGTCGCGGAGGTGGCGGCGCCGGCGGCGACCGAGCCCGCGGCGGGCGACAGCGCGACCGAGAAGTCGGAGGCGGTGCTGCCGCCGGTGACGGTCAGGGTGTAGGTCGCCGAGTGGGTGCCGCTCGCGCCGGTGCCGGTCACGGTCAGCGGGTAGCTGCCGTTGGCGACGCCCGGGGCGGTGGAGACGTTCAGGGTGGCCGAGCCGCCCGCGGTGACGGTGGAGGCGCTGAGCGACGCGGTGACGCCGGCCGGGGCGCCGGTCACCGACAGGTTGACGCTCTGGGCCGAGCCGGAGGTGACGGCGGTGTTGACCGTCGCGGAGGTGGCGCCGCCGGCGGTGACCGAGCCGGTGGCCGGGCTCAGCGCCACCGAGAAGTCGTTGGCCGGGACGGAGGAGCTGGTGAACTTCGAGAAGATGTGGCTGAAGTCCCAGGTGCCCTGCGCGATGCCGGAGCAGCTGTCCGAGCCGGCGGTGCCCGGGCAGCCGCCGTTGTCGCGCTGCAGCGCCCAGAAGGACAGCGTGTTGATGCCCTTGGAGACGGCCCAGTTGTAGACCGTGGTGGCGTTGGCGACGGTGAAGGTCTCGGCCGGGCCGTAGTCGTCGATGCCGGCCATCTCGGTGATGCCGATCGAGTTCCACAGCTGGGCGGAGGTCTTGGTCGGGTACAGCTTCGCCAACTGGTTGTACAGGCCCTGCGCGGAGGTCTGGGTGTCCGCCGCCATGTCGTGCGAGGCGCCGTCGTAGTAGTCGAAGGTCATCATGTTGACGACGTCGATCCGCGCGTTGTTGGTGACCGCGTTCTTGAGCACCGCCAGGCCGCTGGAGGCCAGGCCGCTGGTGGTGGTCGGCAGGGTGTAACTGAACTGGATGCTGCGGCCGTTGGCGGCGGCCCAGTCCTCGACGATCTTGATCGCCTTGTTGCGGCGGTCGATGCCGGCCGTGTTGGTCAGCGAGTTGTCCTCGATGTCCAGGTCGATCCGGGAGACGTCGTAGGTGGTGATCAGGTTCTCGAACTGGGCGGCGATCTGGTTGACGTCCGTGCAGGAGTCGGCGATCTCGGTGCCGGTGTTGTCGGCGGTGTAGCCGCCGAAGGACGGGATCACGTCGCCGCCGTTGGCGCGGATGGTGGCGATGTCGGCGCCGAACACCGAGTTCGAGATCGGCATCGAGGTGTCGCCGTTCCACAGGGCGGTGCAGGAGCCCTTGGTGGCGGCCTGGAGGAACGCCATGGTCAGGTGCTTGGCACCGGACTGGGCGGCCAGGGCGGCCGGGCTCTCGCCGGTCCACGCCTCGAAGTACGGGGCGAAGACGTGCTGCGGCAGCGGGGTGGCGGCCTGCGCGGGGGCGGAGATCAGCCCCAGCGAGGCGGCCGCCATCGCGCCGGTGGCGAGCAGCGCTTGGAGTGGTCGGTGAAGGCGCATCGAGTCTCCATCAGGCATGGGAGGGGGGCCCGCGTGCCGGTGCTCGGGCACGGGGGCGTGGATCGGCCTGGTACAGGGAGTGCCGGGGTGGTGCGGGGCAAGGCTCGCCCCGGCCGGTGGTCACACCCCCACGATGCGTCCCGGTCGGGAAGTACAGCGGACTCATGTTTGGTCTGGACCACTGCATCTGTCAAGACTCTTTACAGTTCGCTGGGGCGGCCCTCCGAGAGCTTTGCCAACCCTTGGGAATCAGGGTCCTGACGTGCCGTCGGCCCCGCACCCGACTGCTCGGTGCGGGGCCGACGGGC
The DNA here is from genome assembly GCF_044769485.1 of Kitasatospora sp. NPDC090308. Lineage (NCBI taxonomy): Bacteria > Bacillati > Actinomycetota > Actinomycetes > Kitasatosporales > Streptomycetaceae > Kitasatospora > Kitasatospora sp. NPDC090308. Next base: position 320,512 of record NZ_JBIVXY010000003.1, read on the forward strand.
GGCGCGGATCAGCTCAGGCCGCTGGACTTCAGCCAGTCCTTGGCGACCGCCGCCGGGTCCTCCTTGTCCACCGCGACGCGCTTCATCAGCGCGGTCAGCCCGGCCGTGTCGAGCTTCGCGGAGACCGCGTTCAGCGCGGCCGTCCCGGTGGCGTCCAGACCGCCGGTGTTCACCAGCGGGGTGACGTTCTGCGAGCTGAACACGTTCTTCGGGTCGTCCAGCGACACCAGCTTCAGCTGGACCACCTTCGGGTCGGTGGTGAACACGTTGCCGACCTGGACGGTGCCGTCCTTCAGCGCGTTGGCGGTGGTGTCGCCGGTCGGCTTCCACTCCTTGAAGGTCAGCCCGTAGGCGTCCTTGAACTGCTGCTCACGACGGGACTTGAACTCCGGCGGCCCGCCGACCACCAGGTCCTGCGCCTTGCCCGCCAGGTCGGCTATCGACTTCACGCCCAGCTTGTCGGCGGTCTCCTGGGTGACCGTCAGCGAGTCCTTGTCCTCGGCCGCCGCCGAGTCCAGGATCGCCAGCCCGGCCGGCAGCTTGGCCTTCAGCTCGGCGTTCACCTGGTCCTCGCTGGCGGCGGTCGACTTGGCGTCCAGGTAGGCCAGCAGCGCGCCGTTGTACTCCGGCAGCACCGTCAGCGCGCCCGACTGCAACTGCCCGTACAGCAGCTCGCGGCTGCCGATGTTGAACTTCTCCTCCACCTTCACGCCCTTGGCCTGCAGGGCCTGCGAGTAGATCGAGGCGAGCAGCACGTTCTCCGGGAAGTTCGCCGAGCCGACCACCACGGTCTTCCCGGAACCGCCCGCCGGGCTGGAGGGCCCGCCGGAGGTCGCCGGGGCGGAGGACTTCGCGGCCAGCGGGTCGCCGCCGCCGGAGGAGGAGCAGGCCGCCGCGCCCGTCAGCAGGAGGGCGGCGAGGGCGATTCTGACCGGACGGGTCGTCATGGGGATTCCTTCACGAGTGCGGGGGAGCCCGCGGGGTCGTCGGTGTCTACGGGTACGGGTTCTGCGGTGGTGCGGCCGGCGCGCGCGCCGGGCGGCGACGCGAGCCGGATGAACAGGGCGAACAGCAGTTGGACGGCCACCGCCAGCAGCACCACCAGCAGGGCGCCGCCGACCGTGGTCGGGAAGTCGCGGGTGGCCAGCCCGTCGATCACGTACCGGCCCAGGCCGCCCAGGCCGACGTACGCGGCGACCGTGGCGGTCGCGATCACCTGCACCGACGCCGTCCGCACCCCCGCCAGCAGGGTCGGCGCGGCGGCCGGCACGCACACCCGCAGCAGCGTCTGCGGGTGGGTCAGGCCGATGCCGCGGGCCGCGTCCCGGACGTCCGGGTCGGTGCCGCGCACCCCCTCGGCGGCGGCCACCAGCATCGGCGGCGCGGCCAGCGCCGTCAGCGGCAGCAGCACCGCCGTCTCGCCGACGCCCGCCAGCAGCACCGCCAGCGTCACCAGGCCCAGGGTCGGCAGGGCGCGCGCGACGCCGGCCAGCGCCGTCACCAGGAACAGGCCGCGCCCCGAGTAGCCGATCAGCAGGCCCAGCGGCAGCGCCACCAGCGCGGCCAGGCCCAGCGCCTCGGCGGAGAACACCAGGTGCTCCAGCACCCGGTGCAGGATCGAGTCCGGACCCGAGCGGTGCGCCGGGTCGGCGAAGAAGTCGTGCAGCCAGCCCAGCCAGTTCACCGCGCCACCCCCCGTGACCACGGCGCCAGCACCCGGCGGGCCGCCAGCAGCACCAGGTCGGCGGCCAGCGCCAGCAGCGCCACCAGGGCGATCCCGGCCAGGATCGGCGTCGGGAAGGTCCGCTGGAAGCCGTCCACGAACAGGTAGCCCAGCCCGCCCCGGCCGACCAGCGCCCCCACCGCCGCCAGCGAGATCGAGGACACCGCGGCGACCCGCAGCCCCCCGATCAGGTACGGCACCGAGGCCGGCAGCTCGACCGCCGCCAGCCGCCGCCACGGGCCGTAGCCCATCGCGGTGGCCGCCTGCCGCACGGGCTCCGGCACCGCGCGCAGCCCGTCCACCGCGGTCGGCAGCAGCACCGCCAGCGCGTAGCAGGTCAGCGGCACCATCACGGTCTCCCGGGTGGCCAGCCCCGTGTACGGGATCAGCACCACGAACACCGCCAGCGAGGGCAGCGCGTACACCACGTTGAACACCGCGGCCAGCGGCTGGTACAGCCGGGGGAAGCGCGCGCAGGCCAGGCCCAGCGGCAGCGCCAGCAGCAGCGCGATCAGCACCGGCACCAGCGCGATCACCGCGTGGTCGGCCGTCAGGTCGCCCAGGTAGCCGAGGTGGTCACCGAGCCAGCGCCAGCGGATCAGCGGCTCACCGTCCAGCATGCGGCACCTGCGCAGACTCGGGGGAGCTTCCGGCCGGGGCCTGCGCGGCCTCCGCGGCCGGGGCCTCCGCGGCCGGTGCGGCCTGGCTCAGGGCCAGCGCCTCGACGACGGCGGCGCGGCTCGCGGTGCCGACCGCCCGGCCCTCGGCGTCCACCGCGACGGCCAGGCCGGACGGGGCGAGCAGGGCCGCGTCCAGCGCGGAGCGCAGCGAGTCCCGGGACGGCGCGAAGACCGGGGCCGGGTGGCGTTCGGCGCCGCGCGCCCAGTGCTCCGGGCGGCCCTCCGGGTCGAGCGCCAGGGTCCACTCGCCGTAGGAGGGCCGGAGCCCGTCCAGCGGGACGGTGCCGGCCGGGCGCAGGCCCAGCCCGCGCAGGCCGCGGTCGCGGCCCAGGAAGGCGGCCACGCCGTCGTCCGCCGGGGCGGTCAACAGGGTGTGCGGGTCCGCGAGTTGGGCGATCTCGCCGTGCTCGCGGAGCACCACCACCCGGTCGCCGAGCCGGACCGCTTCCTCGATGTCGTGCGTCACGAACAGCACCGTCTTGCCCAGTTCGGCCTGTAGGCGCAGCAGTTCCTCCTGGAGCCCGGCGCGCACCAGCGGGTCGACCGCGCTGAACGGCTCGTCCATCAGCAGCACCGGCGGATCGGCCGCCAACGCCCGTGCCACGCCCACCCGTTGCTGCTGGCCGCCGGAGAGCTGCGCCGGGTAGCGGCGGGCGGTCTCCGGCGACAGGCCGACCAGCTCCAGCAGTTCGGCGGCCCGGGCCCGGGCCCGCTTGCGGTCCCAGCCGAGCAGCCGGGGCACCGTCGCCACGTTGTCGATCACCCGGCGGTGCGGGAACAGCCCGGCCTGCTGGATCACGTACCCGATGCCGCGCCGCAACTGCGCCGCGGGCAGCCCCGCCACGTCCGTCCCGTCCAGCAGCACCCGCCCGGCGGTGGGCACCACCATCCGGTTGACCATCCGCAGGATGGTCGTCTTGCCGCAGCCGGACGGCCCGACCAGCACGGTGGTCCGGCCCGCCGGCACGTCCAGGTCCAGGCCGCGGACGGCGACCGTGCCGTCGGGGTGGCGCTTGGCGGCGCCCTCGAATCTGATCACGGAAGGGTCCTCGGAAGGTCGGCCGGAACGGCTGGCTCGGCCGGAACGGCGCTGTGCCCGGCGCGCACGGCCGGCACAGGTATCGAACAATGGTCTGAATGCGTCGCCTGTCCGGCTTCCCGCGGTGGCATCACCGCAAACCTTGATCAACCGAACGGGTGGGCAGCCCGGCCGCCGCCCAGGCCACGAACCCGCCGTCCAGGTCGGTCGCCCGGTACAGCCCCAGCTCCTGGAGCGAGGCCGCGGCCAGCGAGGACGCGTACCCCTCCGAGCAGACCACGATCCAGCGCACCCCGTGGTCCACCGCCTCCGGGATGCGGTGGCTGCCGGTCGGGTCCAGCCGCCACTCCAGCACGTTCCGCTCGATCACCAGCGCCCCCGGGATCTCCCCCTCGCGGGCCCGCTGCGCCGCCGGGCGGATGTCCACCAGCCGCGCCCCGTCGGTCACCTCGGCCCAGGCCCGGGCCGGGTCCGGCCGGTCCAGGCCCGCGCGGGCCGCCGCCACCAGCTGGTCCACCGTCCGCGTCACCGGGCCGCCCGCTGCCGCCGCTCCGTCCGTCACCGCTGCTCCGTCCGTTCCGTCCGCCACTGTCGCTGCCGCTCCGTCCATCACCACTGCGCCGCCTCCTCCGTGGAGGTCTTCACCAGGCCGTTGACCCGCAACTGGTAGTGCGACATCTCGTTCAGCGGCGGCGAGTACGCGTGCAGCGTCACCGCCGGACCCTGCGCGGTGTTGCGGACGTCGTGCAGGTACTGCGGCCCGAACGCCCGCTCGCTGCCCGACGGCAGCCGGCGCACGGTCAGCCCGTGCTCCGGCCCGGCCAGCGCCAGCTCCTCCAGCTCGCCCAGCGCCACCGTGAACGCCCCGCGCGAGCCGCCGTGGTCGTGGAACCCGGTGGACTGCCCCGGCAGCCAGCTGATCAGCCACACCTCGTAGTCCTCCGCCAGCTCCAGCCGCTCGTACCAGCGCTCCTCCGCGGACAGCCGCACCCGGTGCAGCCAGCGCTCGGGCCGCTCGGCCAGGTCGCGGACGATCCGGCGCAGCGCGTTCGGGGACAGCGGGGGGCGGGCGGGCGTGGCACCGCCGGCGGCGGTGGCGGGGACGGCGGTGGTGGTGGCGGGGGCGGTTTCGGGGGTGGCGACGAGGCCGGTGCTCATGGAATTCCTCCGGGGTGTGCCGGGGCGGCCGTCGACGGCGCCGACACCCGTGCCGGGGCACGGGCGGGGAGACGCGGACAGCGGGGGAAAGGGGGTGTCTGGCGGCGGGGGCGCGGAGCCCTGGGTCAACTCACAGGGCACGCGCGGAGGTTACGCGGTGAGCGTCAACAGGCACACATGTCGCTCGCCTGGCGTCGCAGATCGACGTGCAGGCGGCAGACCAGGAAGGTGCCGGAGTTCATGCCGCTGATGCTTCACGACCCGGCGGCAGCGCGTCAAGTTCCGCCACGCTCATGATCGCATCCCGGACGTTTCCGTCCCGCTGGCCGGACAGGCCGACGGCCCGCGCTCCGGGGAGAGCACGGGCCGTCGGGGCGGTCGGGGGCGCGCCGCGCCCTCAGTTGCCGGGGTCGGAGGCGCTGCCGGAGGCCGGAGCGCCGCTGCCGCCGGTGCCGGTGCCGGTGCCGGTGCCGGGGTCGGTGCCGCCTCCGGTGCCGGTGTCCGCGTCGGGTTGGGCGGCGTCGGACTCGGCCTGGGCGGCGGCGCTGTCCGCGGCGTCCACCCTCTGCTGCATCTGCTGGACCTGCCGCGCGTCGTCGGGCCCGGCACCCCCGGACGGCCCGCCGGAGGTCGGGCCGCAGGCCGACAGCAGGGCGGCCGAGGCCAGCGCCAGCGCCGCCAGGGCCGCTCGCCCGGCGGCGGGCCGGCGGGTCACTTCCCGGCCGCCGGGGCGTTCTTCGCGCACCAGTCGGCCACCGGGCCGAGGTCCGCCTTGCGGGTCTGGAGCGTCGGCAGCAGGCCGCGGCGGAAGGTCAGCCGGTCGTTCAGGTACTTCTCGATCTCGGCGTGCCCCGCCTTGTGGGCGTTGTCCACCCGCTGCTGGAGCCGCGCCACCGACCCCACGACGGTGGCGTCCCCGTTCAGCCGGGTCAGCGCCTTGTCGACCCGCTCCTGGGTCTTCGGCAGCCGCTTGCACACCGCCTTCGCCCCGTCCGACTTCGGCGCCCCGGCCGCCGCCTGCGCGGGCCCCGCCGCGAGCAGGCCGCCCGCCAGTGCCAGTACCCCGACAGCGGCCGCCGCCGCCCGGTCGATCCGCATGGCCGTCCCCTTCCGTTCCGGACCCCGACCGGCTCCCCGGCCGGACCCGACCGACGGTAGGGGCCCTTCTTGTGGAAACCCTGTGGAACGGAGGGGTGGGCGAGCGGGCACCGGCCCGGCGGACGTCGTACCGTCACGGGTGGGCGCGGTGCCACTCCAGGGCGGCGGTGACCAATTCACGGCGCCGCTCTGAGATCAGGGCAGGGGGCAACCCGCTCCGGTGCTTCAACGCCTGCGGGTCACCGGCGAAGCGGCCCGCCACCTTGTCCATCACACCCTCGAACACCGATGGCCACTGAGCAGGGTCTACGCTCCGGCCCGGAGGCCGACCTCACTCGGCACGGTCAAGGCCGGCGTCAGACCGGCCGTCCGCTGTCAGAGGGTGGCAGCACGCAGCACGATCAGGGCGACGGAGGCCACGGTGAGGACCACCGCCGGAGACGCGCCCCTGCGGTCGCCGACGCGCAGGTGGAAGGCGACCGCCCCGGCGAAGTAGAGCGTCAGGCCGATCGCGGCGGCGATTCCGACGGGTCCCCACCGGAGCCCGGCGATCACACCGGCCGCGCCCGCGATCTGAGCGCCGATCAGGAGAGCCATCATGCTCTTCGGCACTCCGAGGGTGGACATCTGCTCGGTGATGTGCCGCGTCCGTAGGGACTTGGCCCCGGCCGATACCAGGAGGAGCGCCGACATGAACACGGTGACGACGGCGAGGGAGACGAACATGGCTGAAACCTCAATCGTGCGAGAGGCGAGCAAGGGGGCGTGCGCACCTCGACGACGATAGGCGGCCACCAGGTACCTCCAGGTAACCTTCGGGGCATGAGCCTGCGACCCGGAATCGCCTTCCTCGCCGACTGCCCCGCTCTCCTGGCCATGGAGATCATCGCCAGCAAGTGGTCCATGGTCACGCTCTTCGCGTTGACCGAAGGCCCGTTGCGCCACGGTGAGTTGGTCGAGCTGAGCGGTGGCATTTCGCGCAAGGTGCTGACCCAGACGTTGCGCCGGCTCCAGGCCAACGGGCTCGTCGAGCGGCACGCGTACGCCGAGGCGCCGCCGCGCGTGGAGTACGGCCTGACCGCTCTCGGGCGAACCCTGGAGGAGCCCATCAGGATGCTCACCGCATGGGCGCGGGAGAACGGCGAGGCGGTCGTCACCTTCCGGGAGGCAGCCGAGGCGGCCAGGACCAGTGATCAAGAGCTGCGGCTGGAGCGCTAGGCGACAGGCATCGTGGCGGGGGTCTGGGGGCGGAAGGCGGGGTAGCCGGGCAGGGGTTCGACCGGCCAGGTGTCGGCGGTCCGCCGCAGCAGCCGTTCGAAGGTCTCGGTGAGGGCGGGGAGGCCGTCCAGGCGGGTGGCCGACTGCCAGCGGTGGCGCAGGAGTTGGCGGCGGGTCGGGACCGGGCGGCGGGTGGGGTGCAGGGGGGCGTCCTCGGCGGCGAGGGGCAGCAGGCGGACGGTGACGTTGACGGTCCACACGGCGGTGGCGTCGCGCATGCCGGCCTCCCAGCGGGCGTCGTCCGCCAGCGCCGGGTGGACCGGGACGACCTCGGCCCGGTAGGCGGCCTCGACCCGCCGGGCCAGCTCGGGCGGCAGGGAGAAGACGCACCAGCAGGAGGAGAACGGCATCCGGCAGTAGGCGGCGGTGAGGAAGACCGATTGGAAGCAGGCGGCCTCGAAGTCGAGCAGCCGCAGGCCGTCCGGGGTGAGCAGGTTGTTGTCGGGGCAGGTGTCGCCGGGGGTGAACGCCAGGTACTCCGGGCCGCCGACGGCGCCGACCGCGGCCAGTTCCGCCGCCAGCCCCGCAGGGGCGGGGACCCCGGCCGCGGCGAGCACCTCGGGGAAGTCGGCGGCGTTCTCCACGATCCAGGGCTGCTCCGCCCAGGTCGGCACTCCGACGTCGAACCGCCGCCACAGCGCGGCGAGTTCGGGTTCGCGGCCGACGGCCCGGGCGGCCAGCCCGCCCAGCCCGCGGGCCCAGGCGAGCAGGCCCGCCTCGGCGGCCCGCGGGTCGGTGCCGAGCAGCACGTCGGCGAGGGTGGGTGCGGGGCCGAGGTCGCCCAGCACCAGCAGCGGCACCTCGGGGTCGACCGCGAGCAGCGGCGGACCGGCCACCCCGAGGGTGAGCCCGGCGGCCTCGGCGGTGAAGCTGCGTAGCGCGTCCGGGCCGCCGGGGTACGCCTTGACGACGACCGAGCCGCCGTCCTCGGTGCGGCAGCGCAGCACGGTGGTCCGGCGGCTGCCGCCCAGGTCGACGGGGTCGGACAGGCCGCTGCCCAGCAGGCGGGCGGCGGCCGCGAGGATCTGCTCCATCCGGGCATCCTGCCACCCGCCTCCGGCGGCCGGTCCCGCTGGGGGTCCGGCGGGTACGGCTCGGCGGGCGGCAGGGGGCGGACCTACAGGCCGAGCGCCTCGGCGGCCAGCGCGGTGCCCTTGATCCGGGCGTCGATCTTGGCGAAGGCGGTCTCGCGGGAGGTGGAGGTGTCGTCGGCGAACGGGGCGAAGCCGCAGTCGTCGCAGGTGCCGAGCCGGTCCACCGGGAGGTGGCGGGCGGCGGTCAGGACCCGGTCGCGGACCTCCTCCGGGGTCTCCACCCGGGGGTCGATCGGGTCGGTCACGCCGACGAACACCCGGGCGCCCGGGCGGAGGTGCGTGGCGATGACGCTCAGCACCCGCTCCGGGTCGGCCTCCCCGGCGAGCTGGACGTAGAAGTTGCCGACCTCCAACTGGAAGAGGGTGGGCAGCAGTTCGGCGTAGTCGACGTCCAGGCTGTGGGTGGAGTCCTGGTCCCCGCCGGGGCAGGTGTGCACGCCGATCCGGGCCCGCTCGGCCTCGGTGAAGCGGCTCAGCACCCGGTTGTTGAGGGCGACGAAGTCCTTCAGCAGGCCGCCGCTGGGGTCGAGCTTGAGCGACAGCCGGGCCTCGGTGAAGTCGAGCTGGACGGCGTGCGCCCCGCCCTCCAGGCAACCGCGGATGTCGGCCTCGGCCTCGTCGGCCAAGTCCCGCAGGAAGTCCTCGCGCGGGTAGCCGTCGATGCCGTCCGCCGGGTAGAGCAGGCTGAGCGCGGACGGGGCGATCACCGCCTGCTTCACCGGCAGCCGGGTGTGTCGGCGGGCCTCCCGCAGGTACTCGGCGGCCCGCACCCGGTAGCGGAACGGACCGGCGGTCAGGACGGGCAGTTCGCGGGTGTGGCCGTCCGCGAACGGGATGATCGCACCGCCGGGCGCGAGCGAGTCGAGGCCCGCCACCGGGTAGGTGAGGAAGCTGGGCTTGGCCTGCTCGCCGTCGACCAGGACCGGGCTCCCCAGCTCGGCCAGCCGGGCGAGGGTGTCGGCGGTGGCGGCCTCCTGGTGCTTGGCCAGTTCGGCGTCGTCGATCCGGCCGGCGGCGTGGTCGGTGAGGGCGTTCAGCAGGGTGCGCGGGCGCGGAAGGGAACCGATCGCCTCGGTGGGAATGGTCATGATCCGGACCTTAGGAAGCCCGCGCGGACCGGCACAAGGGGGCGCGCGAGGCGCGCGAGCGTCCCAACTGCGCCGCTGGGAAGAGAAAGTGACGCTGTTTCACCTCATCGAGCGAGATTGCCGGACCGGGGGAGTGGGCATGCGGACCGGCCCGGCGGGGCCGTCCGCCCTCGGGTCCGCGCTCGGGTCCGCGCTCGGTTCCGCCCTCAGGGCCGTCCTCAGGGCCGTCCTCAGTGCCGTTCGCGGTCGCTCAGCCAGTCGCGGGGGGAGGGGAGCCGTACGGTCGGCGCGTCCGGGACGAGCAGCGGCAGGCGGACCTCCAGGCGGCAGCCGGGGCGGTCCGGCCGGTCGGTGGCCAGGACCGATCCGCGGTGCAGGGCGGCCTGCTGGGCGACCAGGGTCAAGCCGAGGCCGGACCCCGGACTGTCCGGGCGGCGGTGGAAGCGGTGGAAGACGGCGGCGCGTTCGGCGGGCGGGATGCCCGGGCCGGTGTCGTCCACGGTGAGTCGGGCGGCGCCGTCCCCGACGCGCAGCCGGACGGTCACCTCGGCGGAGCAGGCGTCGTCCGGGGCGTCGTCCGGGCCGGTGGCCGGGCCGGTGTCCGGGCCGGTGTCCGGGTCGGTGCCCGGCGTGTCGTTCCGGCCGGCCTCGCGGCCGTGCGCGGTGGCGCGGCCGTGCACGGCGGCGTTGCCCAGCAGGTTGGCGAGCAGGATGCGCAGCCCCGCGTCCCAGCCGAACACCCGCACCTCGGAGGGGAGTTCGCCGATCCGGAAGACGGTGTCCGGGTGGCGGCGGGCGGCCTCGGCGACCGCGGCGTCCACCAGCTCCGCGAGGTCGACCGGCCCGAACGCGGAGAGTTCCACCAGATCGCCCCGGGCCAGGGCGGACAGCGCGCTCAGCAGGTCCAGCATCCGGGCGTGGTCCTGCTGCAACTCGACCAGCACCTCGGCCCGTTCGCCCGCCGGGAGGTCCGGGTGCGCGGCCAGCACGTCCAGGTTGGTGCGCAGGCTCATCAGCGGGGTGCGCAGCTCGTGCGAGGCCGCGGAGGAGAACGACCGGGCGGTGTCCAGGGCCTGCGCGGTGCGGTCCGCCTGCTCGTCGTACCGGGACAGCAACAGGGCGATCGCGGACGAGAGTTCGTCCACCTCGGCGGTGCCCGTCCGGGCGTGCGCGAACGCCGCGTGCCCCGCCCGCGGGTCCAGGACGGCCGCCCGGCGGCCCAGCCGGCGCAGCGGCAGGGTGGCCCGCTCGGCCAGCCCGAAGCCGATCAGCCCCGAGAGCGGCGCCGCGACCAGTGCCACCAGCAGCACGCGCCGCCGCACCGCCCGCAGTTCGTCCGCGGGCTCCCCGGCCGGGGCCAGCACCCACAGCGTCCCGGCGGTGCTCCCGCCGCCCACCTGCACCGCCAGCACCCGCCAGGCCGAACCGCCCTGGCGGACCGTCACCGCGCCCCCGCTCGGGGCGGCCGGGAGCCGCGCCGGGTCGTCCGGCTGCGAGCCTGCCGAGAGCAGCACCGTGCCGTCGGCGGCGACCACCCGCACGCCCGCGTCCAGCGCCGCGTCCAGCAGCTTGCGCTGCTGGTTCTGCTCGACCTTCGGACGGTTCCGGCTGTCGGCCGCGAGCAGCGCCCGGGCGTTCGGCAGGACGGCCGCCGCCCGGGCGCCCAACCGGTCGTCCTGGCGGCGGTGCAGGTCCGCCCCGACCAGCGGCAGCAGCAGCACCCCGGCCGCCGCCACCAGCAGCGGCACCAGCACGGCCGCCCCGAGCGCGATCCGGGTCGACAGCCTCACCGTCCCGCCCCGCCCTCGTCCGGCGCCCGCAGCACGAAGCCCACCCCGCGCACCGTGTGCAGCACCCGGGGGCGGCCGTCGGCCTCCAACTTCCGCCGCAGGTACGAGACGAAGGTGTCCACGGCGTCGCTGCGCACCTCGAAGTCGTAGCCCCAGACCCGGTCCAGCAGCACCTCCCGGGAGAGCACCAGGCCGGCGTTCCGGGCGAGTTGGGCGAGCAGCTCGAACTCCCGCCTGGTCAGCCGGAGTTCGCTCTCCGACCAGAACGCCCGGCGGGTCTCCGGGTGAATCCGCAGCGGCCCGACCCGGATCAGGTCCGCGGACTGCGGCGGGCGGCGGCGCAGCAGCGCGTGCAGCCGCAGCACCAGTTCCTCCAGCGCGAACGGCTTCACCAGGTAGTCGTCCGCGCCCGCCTGCAACCCGGCCACCCGGTCGGCGAGCTCGTCCAGCGCGGAGAGCATCAGCACCGGGGTGTCGTCCGCCCGCGCCCGCAGCGTCCGGCACACCTCCGTCCCCGACAGCCCGGGCATCCCCACGTCCAGCACCAGCACGTCCGGCGGCTCCTCGGCCACCGCCGCCAGCGCGTCGGCGCCGTCCGCCGCCGTCGAGACCCGGAACCCGCTCAGCCGCAGCCCGCGCTCCAGGCTCCGCCGGATCGCCGCGTCGTCGTCCACCACCAGCACCCGCCCGGCCACTCGCGCCACCTCCACCGCCGACTGTCGCACAGGCGGCCGCGCGGGGGCGGGGAGGGGCCCCGGTGGGCGGCGGTCGGTGGGCGGTGGGCGGCCGGTGGTGGGCGGTTACGGCTCGTCGTGCCAGGAGAAGGCGGTGATGCGCCAGCCGTCCGGGGTACGGGCGAACTGGAAGGTCTTGGTGCCGCCGCCGACGTACGGTTCGCCGTCCAGCAGGCCGGACTTGCGGTAGCTGCCGATCCGGCAGGCCACGCCGTCGGCGATCTCGGTGCGCTCGTCGACCTCCCACTCGTGGAAGTCGGTCAACCGCCCGTCGGAGAGCAGCAGTTCGCGCGGAGCGATGAACTCCTCGACGCCGTACACGGCGTAGCGGGGCGCCGTCACCACGATCACCCCGCCGGGCAGCATCAGCCGCCGCAACCGCCCGACATCGGCGGCCCCGCCGTCCCGGTTGTCGAACGCGCCGAAGAACTCGGCGGTCAGCCGGTCGAGTTCGGCCTTGACGGTGGAGACGCTCTCGGACATGGACCGCACCGTAACACCGCACCCCGCGCCCCCGCCGCGCGGGCCGGAAGGGCCGGGCGGGAATCGGGTTGCCGGTCCCACCCCGGCGGTCGACAATCCGGGGCATGACTTCCTTGATCAGGCACGTGACCGTTGACAGCCTCGACCCGTACCGCCTCGCCTCGTTCTGGTCGGAGGTGCTGGGGCAGCCGCTGCACGAGGACGACTTCCCGGGAGACCCGCAGGCGCTGATCGAGGGCGCCGGGCTGCTGTTCGTGACCGTGCCCGAGGGCAAGGCGGGGAAGAACCGGATCCACTTCGACCTCCAGCCGCAGGAACGGACCAGGGACGAGGAGGTCGACCGGCTGATCGCCCTGGGCGCGGTACGGGTGGACGACCAGCGGCGCCCGGACGGCACGGGTTGGGTGGTGCTGGCCGACATCGAGGGCAACGAGTTCTGCGTCGAACGCAGCGCGGCCGAACGCGCGGCCTGACGCCCCGGCGGCGGGCGGGGCGGTGCGCGGTGAGCGGGCGGGGCGGCTGCCCGGTGCGCGCTCGCGGGCACATCATCGGATGAGCGGTGGTATCCGCCGGGCGGGGGAACGGCCGACGGTTCTGCGCCGTCCGGACCTGGGGTTCCAGCAGACTCGTGCCGTCGGCGGCCGGTCCGTCCTGGTGGGCGGTTGACGCGTGCTCCGGCGGGAAGTTGACGCGCGTCCCGGGCGGTCGGGCGGGGCGCGTCCCCCGGCGACCCGTCGATCCGGGCGTGTCCGCGGTCGGCCCCGCCCGTGCCCGGCGTTCCCGGGCGCGGTGCCCACGCACGCGAACGGACCGGAGGATCCCGCCATGAGCCGAGCCACCGTGCAGCGCCTCCCGGTCGGGCCGTCCGCCGGGCCACTGGGCGCACTGCTCGACCGGATTCCGTCCCCCGAGCCGCACCCGTACGCCGACGCGCTGCGCGAGGAACTCGCGCACTGGCTGGCCGGCACCGGCCTGCTCGACCACGAGGGCACCCAACGCCTGCTGGAACAGGGCCACTTGGAGCTGGCGTCCCGCTGCTGGGGCGACCTCCCGGCCGGGCCGGGGCTGCGGACCGCCACCCAGTGGCTGCTACTCGGCTGGATCCTCGACGACCACTTCGACCGGCACTGGCTCGGCGACCCGTCCGACGAGGCCGACCGCACCGTCCGCGAACTCGCCGCCCTGCTCGTCCCGGAACTCGCCCCCGACGCCGCCGCGCCCGCCCCGCGGACCGCCCTGGCCCGGGCCTTCCGCACCCTCTGGCAGGACAGCGTCGCCCTCACCGGACCGGCCTGGCGGGCCCGCCAGACCGCCGACTTCCGCTGCTACCTGGAGAGTTCGCTCGAATTCCTGCGGCTGCGCGGCGCCACCCCCACCGTGCCGCAGTACCTCTCCCACCGGGACCGGGGCGGCGCCACCCGCTGCGCGGCCGGCACGGTCGAGCTGGCCCACCGCCTCGACCTGCCCGAGCAGTTCCACCACCACCCCCAACTCGTCGACCTGCGCAACCGGTTCGACCACCTGGTCGGCTGGGCCAACGACCTGTGCTCGTACCGGACCGAGACCGCCACCGGCCACGGCAACAACCTGCTGTCCGCGCTGGAGGTGCACGAGCGGCTGCCGCAGGCCGCCGCGGCCGCCCAGGTGGCCGCGCTCTGCGGGGCCGAACTCACCACCCTGGAGTTCCTGGCCGAGGGAATCGCCCGGGGCTCGCACTGGCCGCCGCCGGTGCGCTGCTACGTCCGGGCGCTGGTCCGGTTCGCGCACGCGCTGCTGCACTGGATGGCGACCACCGTCCGCTACCGCCCCGAGGCGGTGCCGCTGCCCCGGGCCCGCTGAGCGCCGTCCGCGCCCGCTCGCGTCCGCGCCTGCTCGCGCCCGCCCCGCTCGCGTCCGGGTCCGTTCACGCCCGCTCGCGTCCGTCCGCGCTCAGGTGGCCGGAACCGCGCGGTGGCAGGCGCGCGTCCCTCCCGGTGAACGGGCGCGGGTGGTTGCCCGTCACGGCGCGGGGGCAGGAGAACGGACATGGGAATCGTCAGCTGGATCATCCTCGGGCTCCTCGCGGGAGCCGTCGCGAAGCTCCTGCTGCCCGGCAAGGACCCGGGCGGCATCATCGTCACCACCCTGATCGGCATCGCCGGTTCCTTCATCGGCGGCTGGCTCTCCTCGAAGATCCTGCACAGGTCCGTGAACGTGCACTTCTTCGACCTGCCGACCTGGATCTCCGCGATCGCGGGCGCCCTCGTCCTGCTGATCGCCTACCGACTGGTGTTCGGCAGGTCCCGCGACTGACCGGGCCGTCCACGGCCGACCGGCGCCCCTGCCCGCTCAGCGCGGCCGCAGGGGCTCCTGCGCGTCCGGTCGCGGCGCTTGCGTCCCGCCGCGTCCGGCCCCGTCCCGCCGTAAGCGCCGTGGCTGCCCGGGGCGCCCGCCAGCGGGTTCGTGCGACCGGTACCAAAGGCTGATCCGCGGTCACCCATCGGGCGGGGTTCGCTCGATCGTGGGCGATTCGTGCTGCCGAACCGCCCCCGTGGGTCCAAGGTGGGAGCAGGACGCACTCGGAAGACCGCGTCCCGCTCGCCGCACCAGGCCCGGAGCGGTGCGCGCGCCCCGGTGGATCCCGTCCGCCGGGCGCGCGCCCCCCGACCCGTCGCGGCGCGCCGAGCGGCAGGCCACCTCGCAGGGAGACGAACCGATCTTCTAGGCTCGCTCAGGTCCCCTGCCCCGGTGCCCGTCCGCGCCGAGGAACGGAGACCCACGTCCCCGGGCCCCGGGCCGAGCCGGAGCCGCGGACCGAGCGAGGAGGACGAAGTGTTGCCCAGTCCCAGGCCGCCCCGTACACCGCGACCGAGCCCGACGCCGCGCAGGACCCGCCGGACGCCCGTCCCGCCGATACCACCGGGCGCCCCGCGGCCCGCCGGGGGTGAACGGTGAGCCCGCATACCGTGGCCCCCGAGCCGCACCCCGCCGAGCCGCATCCCGACGGAGCCCCCGCGGCCGCTCCCGCCCCCGCCGGAACCTCCGCGCCACCCGCCGCGGACACCGCCGAACCGCCCGCCGCCGCACCGGCGGTGACCCCCACCGCCGCCCTGCCCGGCCTCCCGCGCACCCTCGCCGCCCGGGCCCGCACCCTCACCGCGGCCGTCCGCAAGCGCTGCGCCGACCTGGCCCGGATCGAGTCCCCG
Source organism: Kitasatospora sp. NPDC090308 (assembly GCF_044769485.1). Taxonomy (NCBI): domain Bacteria; kingdom Bacillati; phylum Actinomycetota; class Actinomycetes; order Kitasatosporales; family Streptomycetaceae; genus Kitasatospora; species Kitasatospora sp. NPDC090308. The sequence continues at coordinate 335,862 of NZ_JBIVXY010000003.1, forward strand.
TCCGGCGACGCCGCCCGGCTCGACTCCCTCGCCGAAGAACTCGCCGCCGGTTACGCGGCGACCGGCGCCACCGCCGTCCGGCAGCGCTGCGAGCACGGCGACCACCTCGTCCTCGACTGGCCCGGCCAGCAGGAGGACCTCCCGCACCTGCTGGTGGTCGGCCACCACGACACCGTGTGGCCGGTCGGCACCCTCGCCGACTGGCCGGTCGAGGAGCGCGACGGACGGCTCACCGGCCCCGGCATCCTCGACATGAAGGGCGGACTCGCCCTGCTGGAAGGCGCGTTCGCGCTCCTCGCCGACCTCGGGCAGCGCCCGCACCGCCCGGTCCGGATGGTGATCGTCTCGGACGAGGAGGTCGGCAGCCCCGACGGCCGCCGCCAGGTCGAACGCCACCTGCGCGGCGCCGCCGCCGTCCTCGGCCTGGAACCCGGCCACCCCGACGGCCGCCTCAAGACCGCCCGCCGCGGCTCCACCCGGGTCCGGCTCACCGTCACCGGGCGCGAGGCCCACGCGGGCAACGACGCCGCCGAGGGACTCTCCGCGATCGACGAACTCGTCGACCAGCTGATCGCCGTCCGCGGCCTCGCCCGCCAGCCCGGCACCGAACTCAACACCGGCCGCATCGACGGCGGCACCCGGGCCAACGTCATCGCCGGGCACGCCGAGGCCGAACTCGGCCTGCGCTTCGCCACCACCGAGGCCCAGCGCCGCACCCTGGACACCCTCGCCCACCTCACCGCCAACCGGCCCGGCGCGGACGTCCGCACCGAGGTCCTCTCCAGCCGCCCCGCCTGGCCCGAACGCACCGGCAACCCGCTGCTGCGCCACGTCCGCTCGCTGGCCGCCGCGCTCGGCCAGCACCTCGACGGCGCCCCCGCCGGCGGGGCGGGCGACACCAACCTGGCCGGTGCGCGCGGCCTGCCCACCCTGGACGGCCTCGGCGCGGTCGGCGCCGGCCCGCACGCCCGCCACGAGCACCTGCGGGTCGACCAGCTCGGCCCGCGCATCGCCCTGCTGGCCGCGCTCCTGGCGGTGCCGCTGCCGCGCCTGCGCGAGCGCTGACGGGGCACGGCGACGGGACGGCGGGGAACTGCGGCCCAGGCGGCCGTCCCCGCCGTCCCCGCCGTCCCCGCCGTCCCCGCCGTCTGTCTCCCTGGTTCCCCTGGTTCCCCTGGTTCCCCGCCCTTGCTTGTCACGGTGCTGTCCCTGTGTACAGAATGGAACCGACCGAACGGTCAGTCGGGAGGTGGGCAGTGGAGACCAGCACGGCGGCGGAGGCGGCGGCGCAGTCGCGGTTCGAGGCGGTGGTGGCCGCCGATTCGCGGGTGGAGCCCCGGGACTGGATGCCGGAGGCGTACCGGGCGACGCTGGTGCGGCAGATCGCGCAGCACGCCCACTCGGAGATCATCGGGATGCAGCCGGAAGGCAACTGGCTGACCCGGGCGCCCTCGCTGCGGCGCAAGGCGATCCTGCTCGCCAAGGCCCAGGACGAGGCCGGGCACGGGCTGTACCTGTACGCGGCGGCGGAGACGCTCGGGGTCGACCGCGCCGAGCTGACCGAGAAGCTGATCGACGGCCGGCAGAAGTACTCCTCGATCTTCAACTACCCGACGCTGACCTTCGCGGACGTCGGCGTGATCGGCTGGCTGGTGGACGGCGCGGCGATCTGCAACCAGGTCCCGCTGTGCCGGTGCAGCTACGGCCCGTACGCCCGGGCGATGGTGCGGATCTGCAAGGAGGAGTCCTTCCACCAGCGGCAGGGCTACGAACTGCTGATGACGCTGATGGCCGGGACGGACGCGCAGCGCGCCATGGTGCAGGACGCCGTGGACCGCTGGTGGTGGCCCTCGCTGATGATGTTCGGGCCGCCGGACGGGGCCTCGCCCAACAGCGAGCGCTCGATGGCCTGGCGGATCAAGCGGCACAGCAACGACGAGCTGCGCCAGCGCTTCGTCGACATGACCGTCCCGCAGGCCGAGCACCTGGGCGTCACGCTGCCCGACCCGGCGCTGGCCTGGAACGAGGAGCGCGGCGGCTGGGACTTCGGCGAGCCGGACTGGTCGGAGCTCCAGCAGGTGATCAAGGGCGGCGGCCCGTGCAACGCCCAGCGGATCGAGCGCCGGCGCACCGCCCACCGGGACGGCGGGTGGGTGCGTGAGGCGGCCACCGCGTACGCGGCCAAGCGGGCCGCACGGGAAGGGAGTTCGGGATGAGCGGGGAACGGGCCTCCTGGCCGCTGTACGAGGTGTTCGTGCGGCCCCGACGCGGGCTGAACCACGTGCACGTCGGCTCGCTGCACGCGGCCGACGACCGGATGGCGCTGCTCGCGGCGCGCGACCTGTACACCCGGCGCAACGAGGGGGTGAGCCTGTGGGTGGTCCGCTCGGACGCGATCGCCGCGTCCAGCCCGGACGAGCAGGACCCGTTCTTCGCGCCGAGCGGCGACAAGGTCTACCGGCACCCGACGTTCTACCCGATCCCCGAGGACGTCCCGCACATCTGAGGAAACTGACGGTCCGTCAGGAACCGAGCAGGGAAGGCGACATGACCGACGAACACGTGTACCTCTCGCTGACCGAGGCGGGCCCGGAGCCGGACGGCGAGGCCCGCTGGGCGTACGGCACGGGGTTCGCCGATCCGCTGCTGGGGGTGGACGCGGCGCCGCCGGAGGGGATCGACCCGGCCGACCTCGCCGCGTACTGCCTGATGCTCGGCGACGACGCGCTGGTGCTCTCCCAGCGGCTGATCCAGTGGATCACCCGGGCCCCGGAGCTGGAGGAGGAGGTGGCGCTCGCCAACCTCGGCCTCGACCTGCTCGGCCAGGCCCGCCGTCTGCTCACCCGGGCCGGGCAGCTGGACGGCAGCGGCCGCAGCGAGGACGAACTCGCCTACTGGCGCGAGGAGTCCGACTACCGCAACGTGCGGCTGGTGGAGCTGGAGAACGGCGACTTCGCGCAGTGCGTGGTGCGGCTGCTGCTGTTCGCCACCGCCCGCGAGGAGCTGTACCGGCGGCTGGCCGGCCACGCCGACCCGGTGCTGGCGGCCGTCGCGGCGCTCGGCGTCAAGGAGTTGGCCTACCACCGGGAGTACGCGGCCTCCTGGACGGTGCGGCTCGGCGACGGCACCGAGGAGTCGCACCGGCGGATGCGGGCCGCGCTGGAGGTGCTGTGGCCGTGGCTGGACGAGCTGTTCACCCCGCACGAGGCCGAACTGCGGCTCGGCGTCGACCCGTCGGAGCTGCGCGCACCCGTACTGGCCGTCCTGGAAAGGGTGTTGGCCGAGGCCGCGCTGCCCGTCCCGGAGCCGGCGGGCCGGGCGTACGTGAACGGGCGGGCCGGGCGGCACGGGGTGCACACCGAGGCGATGGGGCCGCTGCTGGCCGAACTCCAGGTACTGGCCCGGGCGCACCCGGGGGCGACGTGGTGAGCACCCTGGAGCGGGCCCGGGAGGTCGCCGCCGCCGTGCCCGACCCCGAACTGCCCATGCTCACCCTGGCCGACCTGGGCGTGCTGGCCGGGGTCGAGGAGGCCGACGGCACGGTCACCGCCTGGCTGACGCCCACCTACTCGGGCTGCCCGGCCGTCGCCGAGATGGCCGCCGACGTGGCCCGCCGGCTGCGGGCCGCCGGGTTCGCGCAGGTCGAGGTCCGGCTGCGGATCGACCCGCCGTGGTCCAGCGACCGAATCAGCGCCGAGGGCCGCCGCAAGCTCGCCGCCGCAGGCATCGCCCCGCCGACGCCCGGCGGACTGCCCGCGCCCGGCGGGCTGCTCGCGCTGGGCCCGACCCGCCGGGCGGTGGCCTGCCCGCAGTGCGGGTCCGAGGACACCGAGGAGCTGTCCCGGTTCGGCTCCACCGCCTGCAAGTCGCTCTGGCGGTGCCGCAGTTGCCGCGAACCCTTCGACCGGATCAAGGAGATCTGATGGCCGTCCGCCGCCCGCGGTTCCACCCGCTGCCGATCGGCACCCTGGAACGGCTCTGCGAGGACGCCGTCGCGGTCACCTTCGACGTCCCCGCCGACCTGGCCGGGGAGTTCGCCTTCCGCCCCGGCCAGAGCCTGACGCTGCGCCGGATCGTCGACGGGGCCGACGAGCGCCGCTCCTACTCGCTCTGCTCCCCGGTCGGCGGCCCGCTGCGGATCGCGGTGCGCGAGGTGCCCGGCGGCCTGTTCTCGCACTGGCTGGTCGGCGAGGCCGGGACCGGCGAACTGGTCGACGTCCTGCCCCCCGCGGGCGCGTTCGCCGCCGACCCGGCCGAACCCGGCGAGCACGTGCTGATCGCGGCCGGCTCCGGCATCACCCCGATGCTCTCCATCGCCGGCTCCGTCCTGGCCGGCCACCCCGACTCCCGGGTCACCCTGCTGTACGGGAACCGGCGCAGCGACACGGTGATGTTCGCCGACGAGCTGGCCGACCTCAAGGACCGCCACCTGGAGCGCTTCCAGCTCGTCCACGTGCTCTCCCGGGAGAGCCGGGACGCCGAGCTGCTCAGCGGCCGACTCGACCCCGAACGGGTCGCCGCCCTGCTGACCGCCCTGGTCGACGTCCCCGCCGTCGACCACTGGTGGCTGTGCGGACCGTACGGGATGGTCGCCGGGACGAAGCAGCTGCTGGCCGGGCTCGGCGTCCCCGCCGGGCGGGTGCACCAGGAGCTGTTCCACGCCGAGGACGCCGCCGACGGGATCACCGAGGAACGGCACCTCGAACCCGCGCCGGACGCCGACGCCAGCGAGGTCACCCTCGTCCTGGACGGCCGCTCCAGCACGCTCGCCCTGCCGCGCGACCGCTCCATCCTGGACGGCGCCCAACGCGCCCGCCCCGACCTGCCGTTCGCCTGCAAGGGCGGCGTCTGCGGCACCTGCCGGGCCCTGGTGTGCGAGGGCGAGGCCGAGATGCGGCGCAACTTCGCGCTGGAGGAGTCCGAGGTGGCGGCCGGCTACGTGCTCACCTGCCAGGCCCGACCGGTCTCCGACCGGGTGACGGTCGACTACGACCGGTAGGGGACGGGCGCGGCGGGGACCGGGGCCTCAACCGCGGTCGGCCGCCGCGTCGATCAGGGCGGCCAGTTCGGCGGGCCGGCTGAACATCGGCCAGTGGCCGGAGTCCAGGTCCACGTACGCGATCCGCTCCATCCGGGCCACCTCCGGCGCCGCGCCCGCCGCGACCCACCCCCGGACCTCGGCCGGCGCGGCCTCGGCGCAGACCATCGTCACCGGCACGCCGTAGCGCCGCTCGTCCGCCAACCGGACCGGCGCCAGCGCGACACCCGCCGGAACGGGCACGGCGTTCGCCGCGATCCGCTCGCGCAGCTCCGCGTCCAGGTCGGCGCTGCTCGGCCCCTCGAACGGCTCCCAGCCGGGGAAGGGCACCGCGCCGTCCACCACCGGGAACAGGTCCGCGTACGCCTTCCCGTCCCCGTGCGGGAAGCCGTCCACCAGCACCAGCCCCGCGACCGCCTCCGGGCGGGCGTCCACGGCCATCCACCCCAGCGTGCAGGCCGCCGAGTGCGCCACCAGCAGCGGCCCGCCCTCCGCCGCGTCCACGGCGGCCACCACGGCCGCCAGCTGCTCCGCCAGCGTCGCCGCCGCGCGGCCGTCGCCCTGGCCGGGCAGGGTCAGCGGCACCGGGCGGTGGCCGCGCGCGGCGAGGGCGGGGGCGACCGCGTCCCAGGCGGTGCCGTCCAGCCAGAGGCCGCCGATCAGTAGGACGTCCATGGTGTTCCTCCAGGTGCCGAAGGCCGCGAGCGGCCCGTTCGAGCGGGTCGCTGACCAGGCTAGGGAGGGTTCCGGACGATCGGCTTCCTGATCGGGAGGGACGTTTCGGCCCCCGGGGCCCCTGGCCCCCGGACCGCGCTTCCGTAGGCTGTCGAGTGTGGCGACCACGGAGACCAGCCCCACCGCCCGGGCGCTGCGCGCGCTGGAGATCCTGCGCGACCGGCCCGGGACGACCGCCGAGCAGCTCGCGGAGCGGCTGGGGGTGAGCGACCGGGCCGCCCGGCGGTACGTGGCGATCCTGCGGGAGGCGGGCGTGCCCGTCGAGTCGGAGCGCGGCCCCTACGGCGGGTACCGGCTGGGGCGCGGGGCCCGGCTGGCACCGGTGTCGTTCACGCAGGAGGAGGCGCTCGGGCTGGTGATGGCGGTGCTGGACGGGCGGCCCGCCGCCACCGATCCGGACGACCCGGTGGGGGCCGCGCTCGGCAAGGTGGTCCGGGCGCTGCCCGAGGCGATCGGGCGGCAGGCCGCCGCGCTGCGGGCGCACGCCGCCGCCGCGCCCGACCCGTACCCGGCGCACCCCGACCCGGCGGTCGCCAGCACGCTCGTGGAGGCGATCGCGTCCCGGCGGCGGGCGGTGATCAGCTACCGGAGCCCGGGCGGCGACGAGTGGCGCGCCGAGGTCGACCCGTGGGCGGTGGTGGTGCGGCGGGCCCGCTGGTACCTGCTGTGCCACTCGCACCGGTCGGACGCGGTGCGGACCTACCGGATCGACCGGGTCCGGGCCGCCGAGCGGAGCGGCACGCCGTTCGAGCCGCCGGAGGGGCTCGACCCGGTCGCCGTGCTGGAGCGGCACCTGGGCAGCGGCTGGGCGTTCCGCACCCGGGTGCTGTTCGACGCGCCGTTCGAGCAGGTCGCCCCGTGGGTCGGCCCGACCATGGGACGGCTCCGACCGGCGGGCGGGGGCTGCCTGCTGGAGGGCAGCACCCGCAACCCGGCGATGTACGCGGGGGAGTGGCTGGCGGCCGTCCCGTTCCCGTTCCGGGTCCTGGACGGGCCCGAACTGCGGGAGGCGGTGGCCGCGTTGGCGGCCCGGTTCGCGGCGGCGGCCGCACCGCCGGAGGGTGAACCGCCGGAGGGTGAACCGCCGGAGGGTGAACCGCCGCAGGACCGAGCCGTCAGACCGCGGCGGACCTGGCGGGCGCCGGCGCCGGGGCCCCCAGCAGCCGGACCACCTCGTTGACCGCCGTGCGGCCCGCCCGGTTGGCGCCGACCGTGGACGCGGACGGGCCGTAGCCCAGCAGGTGCACCCGCGGGTCGGCGGCGACCCGGGTGCCGTCCATCCGGATGCCGCCGCCCGGGCCGCGCAGGCCCAGCGGGGCGAGGTGGGTGAGCTCGGCCCGGAAGCCGGTCGCCCAGACGATCGCGTCGACGGGCAACTCCTCGTCGCCCCAGGCCACTCCGCGCTCGGTGAGCCGGTCGAACACCGGGCGGCGGCGCAGCACGCCCAGCTCCTCGGCCCGCCGGTAGGCGACGCTCGGGCCCAGGCCCGTCACCGAGACCACGCTGCGCACCGGCAGCCCGGCCCGCACCCGCTCGTCCACCCGGGCGACCACCTCGCGGCCGAACTCCTCGGTGAACGGCCCCGAGTGGACCACCGGCGGGGTGCGGGTCACCCACACCGTCTCGGCCACCGCGCCGAGTTCGGAGAGCACCTGCACCGCCGAGGCCCCGCCGCCCACCACGACCACCCGCTGCCCGGCGAACTCCGCCGGGCCCCGGTAGTCGGCGTAGTGCAGCTGCCGCCCGGCGAAGTGCCCCGGGTAGCGGGGCAGGAACGGCCTGGTCCAGGTGCCGGTGGCGTTCAGCAGGGCGCGGGCGGCCCAGCGCCCGGCGTCGGTCTCCACCAGCAGCCGCCCGTCCGGGCCGCCGTCGGGGCGCCCGTCCGGCCGCTCGCGCACCGCGAGCACCTTCACCGGACGCAGCACCGGCAGCGCGTGCTGCGCCTCGTACGCGGCGAAGTAGCCGGGGACGGCCACCCGGGCCTCGGCGGCCGGGTCGGTGGCGGGGAGCTCGAAGTCCGGCAGGTCGTGGAAGCCGTGCACGGTGGCCATGGTGAGCGAGGGGGAGCGGTGCGCCCAGGCGCCGCCGGGCGCGTCGTCCGCGTCCAGCACCACGAAGCCGGTGTGCGGGGCGAAGCCGCGGCGGCGCAGGTGGTAGGCGGCGGACAGGCCGGCCTGGCCCGCGCCGATCACCAGCACGTCCACCTCGCGGACGGTGCCGTCGCCCCCGGTGCTTGCACGTTCAACAGTCACGCCGGTGAAACACCGGGGCGCGGTCGGGTGTTCCCGGCAGCAGCGCGCAGGCCGCGGCGGCCAGCCGGTCCGGGCCGTCCGGGCACAGGGCGAGGAACAGCCGGGGCTCGGTCAGCTCCAGCTCGATCAGCGCGGGCGAACCGTCCGCCAGGCGGACCAGGTCGACCCGGGCGTACAGCAGCTCGCCCGGCTCCGCCGCCACCGCCAGCACGCGGGCGGCGAGCGCCAGTTGGTCGGCGTCGGGCTCGCGGGCGACGTCCGCGAAACCGCCGCCCAGCATCGGGCCGCGGCGCACCGCGTGGCTGAACTCCCCGCCCAGGTACAGCAGCGAGGTCTCGCCCTCGTCCTCCACCATCGCCAGGTACGGCTGCACCATCGCGGTCCGCCCGGCCGCCGTCAGCGCGGCGACCTGCGCCAGCGCCTCGGCCCGGTCCGCGGTGCGCACGGTGTCCCGCGCGCCGGAGGAGACCGTCGGCTTGACCACCAGCTCCGGCCAGTCGACCGCCGCCACGCCGTCCACCGGGTCGCCCGGGGCGACCCAGAGCGTCGGCACCACCGGCAGCCCGGCGGCGGCCAGTTCGCGCAGGTACGTCTTGTCGGTGTTGCGCTCCAGCACCCGGGCCGGATTGGCCAGCCGGGTCAGCGCGGAGACCCGCCGCGACCAGGCCAGGAACTCCGCGCGGTACAGGATGTAGTCCCAGACGCTGCGCACCAGCACCAGGTCGTACCCCGCCCAGTCCACCCCCGGGTCGTTCCAGAACACCGCCTCCGCGCTCACCCCGAGCCGCGCGAACGCCGCCAGCACCGGCATCGCCTCCACGTCCTCCACCCCGCGGCAGGTGGCGTACGCGACCCGCTGGGGCCGGCGGACGGGCGGGTGCAGGGCGGTGCTCACGGGAGGCTCCTGGCGTCGGGGCGGAAGAGTGCGCAGCGAGCGTCTTATGGGGCCCTGACCAGTGTCAACCGGTATGTCATCCCGTCCGACGAGATGACCGGGGCGTGGCCGGACGGCGCCGGACGGTGATCGTTCCGGTCGGCGCGGGCCCCGGGCGCGTTCGGGTGCGTTCGGGTGCGCTCGAGCGCATTCCGACGCGTGCGGGCGCGTTCGGGCGCGTTCCGGCGCGTTCCAGCGGATCGGACGGAATGCGTCCGGGTGGAATGCGTCCGGGGGAAATCCGTCCGGACGGAATTCTTTCGAACGGGCCCCGGAACGGGCGGGCCGCCGGGCCGGACGGGATTGTCAGTGGGCCGCCGTAAGGTGGGAAACACGCTGGAGGGGGCGCCGGAAGAGGCGTCGGGAGCGGCGTGGGAAAAGGGGCGGCGAAATGTCTGCGAACAGGATCGAGCACAAGGTCAACCACGTCTCGCTGGTGGTCGACAAATCCGGTTCGATGCGCCGGCACGAGGCGCAGCTGGTCCGGGTGGTGGACGAATTCGTGAAGGGCCTCCAGGAGGAGTCCGACCGCCTCGGCCACGAGACCAGGATCAGCCTCTACGCCTTCGACCACGAGGTGCGGAACCTGGTCTGGGACATGGACGTCAAGCACCTGCCGTCCCTCCAGGGCCTCTACGCGGTCGCCAACGGCGCGACGGCGCTGATCGAGGCGGCGGTGAAGTCCGTCGACGACCTCAAGCACGTCTGGGAGGGCTACGGCGAGCACTCCTTCCTCCAGGTCGTCGTGACCGACGGCGAGGAGAACGCCTCCGGCTGCGCGGAGAGCGGCCTGATGCACACCCGGATGAAGAAGACCGAGGGCGCCGCCGTCCTGCGCGGCTGGATGGACCGCATCCGCACCGCCATGGCCGACCTCCCCGACCACTGGACGTCGGCGATCCTGGTCCCCAACTCGCTGGCCAAGCGCACCGCCCAGGAGTACGGCTTCCCGGCGGGCAACATCGCGATCTGGGACGCGGACTCCAGCGGCGGCGTCGAGGAGGCCATCGACACCGTCAAGACCGCCGCCACCAGCTTCCTGCGCGGCCGCGAGAAGGGCGTGCGCGGCACCAAGAGCCTCTTCGCCATGGGGCAGGACCTGAGCGCGGCCGACGTGAGCGCCAACCTCGAAGCCCTGGACACCGGGGCCTACGCCCTCGTCCCGGTCGACCGGCAGGCCCCCATCCGGGAGTTCGTCACCGGCGCCGGGCACCCCTACCGGACGGGCTGCTCCTTCTACGAGCTCTCCAAGCGCGAGAGGATCCAGGGCGGCAAGCAGCTCGCGGTGGCCGAGAAGGACCCGGCCACCGGCCTGATGACGGGCCGGGTCTTCTCCGGCCCGGCGGCCCGCAGCCTGCTGGGCCTGCCCGCCGCGGAGACCACGGTGAAGCCGGGCGACAACCCGGCGTACACCGTGTTCGTCCAGTCGACCTCGGTCAACCGGAAGCTGGTGCCCGGCACCCGGGTGCTCGTCATGCTGTAGGCCCGGCCCGCGCCGGCTCGTACCGGCCCGCGTCGGCCCGCGTCGGCTCGTACCGGCCCGGGCCGGCGGCCCCGGAACGCGCCGGTCCGGGGCCGCCGGAGGGCCGGGGGAGCGGGGCGGGTCAGGCGAGCGGCTCGATCACGGCGGCCGTGCCGTACGCGCAGACCTCCGTTCCGACGTCGGCGGCCTCCGAGACGTCGAAGCGCATCATCAGGACGGCGTTGCCGCCGCGCGCCCTGGTCTGCTCGACCAGCCGCGCCATGGCCTGGTTCCGGGTCTCGACCAGGGTCTTGGTGAGACCCTTGAGTTCGCCGCCCATCAGGGACTTGAGACCGGCGCCGATCTGCGAGCCGATGTGCCGGGAGCGCACCGTCAGGCCGAACACCTCGCCGATCACCCGGACCACCCGGTGCCCGGGCACGTCGTTCGTGGTCACCACCAGTACGCCGCCGGACGGGTCCTGCCCGCCGCCGAAATCGTTCAGTTCGCTCATGCCACCAGCCTCCCGCCCGGACGGCCCGCAGCCCGCCCCGGCGCGCCGGGCGATCGCGCTCCGCGCCCGCGCGCCACCGCCGCCGGACACCGGATCACGAGAGCTGATGGACACCGGGCACCGGGTTTGTCAACCTTGTCGCATGGGCGAGCGAAGCGATCATCCACAGGGGCCGCACGCGGCGGAGGAATCCGGCGCGCAGGAGATCGAGGCCACGGTGGTGCTGGGGCTGCGGATCACCGACTGGCCGGCATTGCGGGCCGCCGCGCGGGCGGCCGTCGAGGAGCTGGACTTCGACGGCATCGACCCCGAGGGCCAGCGCGCCCAACTGCTGCGCGAGGTCGCCGAGGACCCCAACGCGGCCCTCGGCGCGCTGCTCCACCCCGACCGGCTGGTGGCGTCCCTGCCCGGCATCGAGGCGCTCGGCGGCACCCTGGAGATCAGCGTCACCGACGACTTCGCCCCCGACTTCGCCGAGCTGTTCCCGCTCGACGACGACGGCGACACCGGCGACTGGACGCTCACCCCGCGCACCGCCTGCCTGCTGCACACCCAGCTGATCGGCCTCGCCGACGCCGCCTACGAAGACCTGGAGGACCACGGCGACGACCCCGTCACCGTCGCCGACGAGGGCGAGTGGACGGTCTTCGGCCGCCTCCCGCAGCGCACCTGGAGCCTGCACCGCGGCTGGCGGCGCGCCTTCGCCCGGGCCTTCGACGACCTCGCCGACGACCTCGCCATCGGCGAGTGGCCGCTGCCCCGCTGCCCCGCCGAGGACGTCGCGCTGCGCCTGGCCCTGGCCGACGCCCGCGCCCTGCTCGGCGCGCAGCCCGAGTCGGTGGCCGACATGATGGGCGACCTGCCCGCCGACCTGTACGACTACGACTGGGACGGCTGCGGCGACGAACTGTTCGGCGTCTACGGCCCCGACGAGGAGGACAGCGACCTCGACGCGGACCAGCGGATCGACCGGCTGCTGGCCGCCACCCACCCCGAAGGCTGGTTCCTCGGCTACGAGGACGCCGAGGAGCGCGACCCCGGCCGGGGCTACCGCCGCTGAACTGGCATGCTGGACGGGTGAGCTCACCCTTCGACCTCCCCGCCCGGCAGCCCGAACCCTCCGCGTCCGCCGCCCCCGCCGTCGGCGGGCACGCGGAGGACCGCGACACCCGCCCGCAGTACGTGCTGCCGCTGGTGGTCCGGCTGGAGCGGGCCGACCCGCCCGCCCGGACCGACGCGCTGGAGACTTCCGCGCGCGCCGTCCTCACCCTGCTCGCCGACCCCCGGGTCACCGACGCGGACGGCGAGTGGGCCGAGCGGGTCGCCGCCTGGGAGGACGCCCGGATCCGCAAGGTGGTCCGGCGCGCCCGCGGCGGCGAGTGGCGCAAGGCCGCCGAACTCCCCGGCATCACCGTCACCGGGGAGAGCGCCGAGGTACGGGTGTTCCCGCCGATCCCGCTGGACGGCTGGCCCAAGGAACTCGCCAAGCTCCAGGTCTCCGGCACCGACCTCGACGACCCGCGGCCCCCCGGCCCCGCCCCCGAGGGCGTCCCCGTGCTCTGGCTCAACCCCGCACTCGAGATGAGCGCAGGCAAGACCATGGCCCAGACCGGCCACGCCGCCCAACTCGCCTGGTGGGAACTGGACACCCCCCAACGCGAGAAGTGGGCCGCCGACGGCTTCCCCCTGGCCGTCCGCACGGCCCCCGCCCCCGCCTGGCCCACCCTCACCGACGGCCGACTCCCGGTGGTCCGCGACGCCGGCTTCACCGAGATCGCCCCCGGCAGCGCGACCGTCGTCGCCGACCTCGGCGAGCACCACCGTCCCGCCCCGCGCCTCCGGCGCCCGTGAACGCACCACCCTGTCCCGATCGAGTGAAGCCCGCGATCACGTGGATGAGGGTGGCGTGCCGCTTGTCGGAGGAGGGGGCAGAGGCGGTCGCGCTCGCGAGCGGCACGGAAGCATCAGATCCTGCCGCTGATCTGCGGCTCCTGCTGTTCCGTCAGTTCCCGCGCGGAGTCGGTCGATCATGGTTGAATGCTGCGTCGCGGCGCTCCGGGGGGCTGGTGCCGCGTCGCGTCCGCCCTCTCTCCACGAGGTGACGCGGGTCACACCGGCCCCGTGTCACGAACGGAAGGGCAGTGTGCGTCTGGTGGTCGTCCGCAACGCGGGAACGGTCCACACGGAAGAGGCGACAGAGCGATGAGCACGACGACGCAACAGCACGAGGTCCTGGTCCTGGGTGCCGGCTACGCCGGGCTCTCCGCCGCGATGCAGCTCGCGGCCCGCACCGGGAAGCGCGGGAACCTGCGAGTGACGCTGGTCAACCCCCACGACGCCTTCACCGAGCGGCTCCGGCTGCACATGACCGCCACCGGCCAGGAGACGGCCGAGCTGAACATCCCGGAGCTGCTGGACGGCACCGGTGCCGAGTTCGTCCGCGGCTGGGTCACCGCCGTGGACGCCGGTGCGAAGACCGTCCGGATCGACGACGACCGGGTGCTGCGCTACGACACCCTGGTCTACGGCCTGGGCAGCATCGCGGACACGGCCGCCGTCCGCGGCGTGGACGACCATGCCTACACCCTCGACGGTCCGGAGGACGCCGTCCTCCTCGCCGAACGGCTGGCCCGGCTCGACGGCGGGACGGTCGTGGTCGGAGGCAGCGGCCTCACCGGCGTCGAGGCCGCCGCGGAGATCGCCGAACGGCACCCGGAGCTCCAGGTGGTGCTGCTGGGCCGGGGGGAGCCGGGTGCGGGCATGCACCCGAAGGCCAAGGCGTACCTGGACGCGGCGCTCGCCCGGCTCGGAATCCGGGTGCGCAGCGGCGTCGAGGTGACCGAGGTGCTCCCGGACGGCGTCGAACTGGCGGACGGCTCCAGCATCCCGGCGGCTGCGGTGCTGTGGACCAGTGGCACCCGGGTCTCGCCGCTGGCAACCGCCGCGGGCCTGACCGTTGACGAGCGCGGCCGGGTGGTCACCGACAGTGCGCTGCGCTCGGTCTCCCACCCGGACGTCTACGCCGTGGGCGACGCGGCGGCGATCCGGCAGGGCTACGGCGTGATGCACGGGACCTGCCAGGGTGGCATGCCCACCGGCGTGCACGCGGCCCTCTCGATCCTGCGGGTGCTGGCCGGCAAGGAACCCCGGCCCTTCCGGTTCGGCTACTACCACACCCCCGTCAGCCTGGGCCGGGGCGACGCCGTCGTGCAGTTCACCCACCCCGACGACAGTCCGCGCCGGTTCGTACTGACCGGCAAGCGGGCCGCGAAGTACAAGGAGACCGTCACCGCCGCACCGTGGCCGACCTTCGCCCGCATGAAGAAGATGCCCGTCTCGGGCGCGTTCTGGCCGCACGGCGGCCGCTACACCCGGATTCGGAGCGCCAAGTGATCCAGCCGCAGCAGAAGAGCCCTGACCAGCTCGCCTTCCAGCAGTACCGCAGCCTGCTGTTCTCCGTCGCCTACCGCCTCCTCGGTACCGCTGCGGACGCCGAGGACGTGGTCCAGGACGCGTGGCTCAAGTGGTCGTCCGCCGACCGCTCCCAGATCGCCGACCCCAAGGCGTACCTGACCCGGATCATCTCCAACCTGGCGATGGAACGGCTCCGTTCGACCCGCCGTCAGCGCGAGACCTACGTCGGGCCGTGGCTCCCCGAGCCGATCCTCACCGGCCCGGACGTCGCCGACGGCGCCGCCGCGGCGGACTCGGTCTCCATGGCCCTGCTGGTCGTCCTGGAGACGCTGAGCCCCCTGGAGCGCGCGGTCTTCGTACTGAAGGAGGTCTTCGCCTTCAGCTACGCGGAGATCGCCCAGGCGGTGGAACGCTCCGAGGCGGCGGTGCGGCAGGCCGCCCACCGCGCCCGCGAACACGTTCGGGCCCGCCGGCCCCGTTTCACCGCGGACCGCGCCCGCCAGCGCGACGTCACCGAGCGCTTCTTCGCGGCGGCGACGGGCGGCGACATCAACACCCTCATGGAGCTGCTCTCCCCGGACGTGACGCTGTGGACGGACGGCGGCGGCAAGGTCCGCCAGGCCCTCAAGCCGGTCATCGGCCTGGAGACCGTGGCCGGCTGGTTCGCCGCACTCGGCACCGCGACCTACCAGGGCGTCACACCCGATCGGATGCGGGCGGAACTCACCTCGATCAACGGCGGCCCGGGCGTGGTCTTCCGCGGCCCGGACCGCGTGATCGCCACGATGACCTTCGACTTCGACGTGGAAGGCCGCATCTCGGCCATCCACAACGTGGCCAACCCCGACAAGCTCCACGCCGTCGCCGACGGCACCCGGCACGAACTCTCCTGAGCCGCACCGTCGTTGTCGACCCCGGGGAATCCCCGTGAGCGCCCGGGCCCGCCGCCCCGGCCCGGCCCGGGCCCGGGTGAAAGCGGGTACGGCAGGCTCCGGCCTTCATGATCCGCTTCTGCTGATCGGCCTGTCTGCCCCGCCGGTTGCCGCCGCGCGCCCGGCAGTCCGGACCGCCGCCGAGCGGCACCGGTCGAAGGGGGCCTGGGGCCGCAAGACCGACCACCGGGCCGGGGTGCGGGCGCGGATCGCGCTCCGGGCGGCTCGAGGCAGGTCCAACGCGCGTACCGCCGTCGAGGTGGGAGTGCACGTGGACGCCGTGCGCACGTGGCGGGGCCGGTTCGCGGACCCGGACTTCCGGCCCGGGGGGCCCGGGTCCTGGACCGGTACGCCCGCGACCGGGGCCGGGCGCGAGCGGTACTGGTCAACCACGCGGCGTCCACACCGGTCGCCCGGCTGGGAAACCCCGGCCGGGCGACCGGCCGAACTCCTCGCGGCCCGGACGACCGGCCGCGTGTGGCAACCCCCTGGGCACCGGCCGAACTCCTCGCGGACAGGGCCCGGGGGCGTGGTCCTCGGTGCGTGTGGTGACGAGGGCCGGCCGCCGTACGGCACGGTGATGAGTTCCATCGGACCGGGGTTCGGCGCCGAACCGGACGAGGCAGCCCGGCACGCGCAGCGCGGCAGCCCCCAGGAGTGGGGGCTGCCGCGCTGCACGTGCCGGGTGGATCAGGCGTGACGGTGGTGGTGGCCGTGGTGCTTGTTGCCGGTCACCAGCCGGTAGACGGCGAGGAGGATGACCGAGCCGGCGATGGCGGCGACCCAGGTGGAGAGGTCGAAGAAGCCGTCGATGGAGTCGACGCCGAAGATGACCTTGCCGAGCCAGCCGCCGAGCAGGCCGCCCGCGATGCCGATCAGCATCGTGATGATGATGCCGCCCGGGTCCTTGCCCGGCATCAGGGCCTTCGCGATGGCACCCGCGACCAGGCCGATCAGTATCCAAGCGAGGATGCTCATGTGGTTCTCCTGTTCCTACGAGCGTTGTCGGTGACGGGATCCGTCTTCACGCTGCCGGGATTTCCAAACGCCCGACTTCGATCGCGGCGGCTTCGTGGACCGGTCCGTCCCCGAGACGGGCGGCGGCGCACGGGCGCGGAGGCCCCGCCGGTGGTCGGCGACGACCCGGCACCGTGATCGGCGACATCCGGACGCTGTCGGCCGCGCACCGGGCCCGGCAGCGCCTCCCCGCTCCGGCGGCCCCCGCCCGCTGACACCACGACAGGGCACGGACAGGGTCCAGGGTCCGGGGAGTCGGTTCAACTTCTCGGGGCAGACGTGTCCGTGTCCCGGTCCGCCGTCAACTGTCCCTCCCCGCAGGACTTCCCCGCCGCCACCGCCACCGCCTCCGAAAGGGTCCCGATGGATGCCATCGTGCTGTTGAAGGACGACCACAAGACGGTCGAGAAGCTGTTCAAGGAGTTCGAGAAGGCCGGTGAGAACGCGCACAAGCACAAGCGGGACATCGCCGACAAGGTGATCCGGGAACTCACCGTGCACACCTGGATCGAGGAGAAGATCTTCTACCCGGCCGCCCGGAAGGCCGTGCCGGACACCACCGACCACGTGCTGGAGAGCGTCGAGGAGCACCACGTGGTGCTCTGGATGCTCTCCGAACTCGCCGGACTCGACCCGGCGGACGAGCGCTTCGACGCCAAGATGACGGTGCTGATGGAGAACGTGCGCCACCACGTCGAGGAAGAGGAGGAGGAGTGGTTCCCCGAGGTCCGCAAGGCCATGGGCCGCAACCGCCTGACCGAACTCGGCGAGGAGATGACGGCCGCCAAGGCGGACGCGCCGAACGACCCGCTCCAGGTGCCCAGCGCCCGCGAGTAGCCGCTCGTCCGCCCCACCCGACGGACCGCACCCCGCCCTGACCGCCTCCGCGGTGCCCGCGCCGACCGCCGTCCCGGATCACCCGGTCCGGCACCCGGACCGGTCGCAGGCCCGCCCGCCCCCTCCGCCCGGTGCCGGTCGGCGCGGCGGTGGCGGCCGGGTGCGGGAGCGTAGGCTGGGGGTGTCGGTCGCCTTCCGCCGGATCGTGGCCGCCGCCCCGCCGTTCGCAGCCTCCGCTTCCGGAAAACCCTTCCGGGCACGGCCGTCACGGCGTGGGCCCCGCGCTTCCGGACGCGGGGTTCCGGCGGGACGAGGAGGCACCCCATGCCCGCCCGATCGACCGATGCCTGCCCGCACATGTTCCCGCCGGGCACGTCCCCGCGGGCCGTCCCCGCGACCGGCGTGCCGTTCGCGGTCCGCACCGCCCACCTCGGCACCACCGCACTGGTGCACTTCGACGGCGAGTTGGACATGGATGCCGAACCCGCCGCCCGCGCCGCCCTCGCCCGCGCCACGCGGCGCCCGTACGACATGCTCGGCCTGATGCTGGACGACGTCACCTTCTTCGCCTGCTGCGGCCTGGCCCTCCTGCTGCACGCCCGCCAGGAGACCGCCCGCCACCACGCCGCACTCGCACTGATCGCCCCGAGCCCGCCCATGCTGTGCCTGCTGGACGTCTCCGACCTCACCGGGGCCTTCACCTTGCACGCCACCGTCGCCGACGCCTTGGCCGCGCGATCCCGCCGGCCGTGACCACGGGGCGGCCCCGTCCCCGTCGACCGCCTCCGGCGCCCGTGAGCGGCACCGCGCCGAGCCCGGCCCGGCGGCCCGGCTTCGGGCTTTCCCGGTGCGTCCAGGTCAAGTCCTGCGCGTGGGTGCCTCGTTAGTGGGCCGGGGGCTGGTCCAACCGGCGAGGAGGTCGAGGGCGTCGGCGTCGCGGCTGCCGGGAGCGACGCCGCAGACGACGAGGAACAGGCCGTCGTCCGCGGTGAGTTCCATGGTCTCGTAGGTGAAGGTGAGTTCGCCGACCAGCGGGTGGTGGAGGCGTTTGGCTCCGGCGCGGTGGCGGCGGACCTCGTGGCGGGCCCAGCGTTGGCGGAAGGTGTCGCCGCGGGTGGACAGTTCGCCGATCAGGTCGGACAGGGCCTTGTCGTAGGGGTTGCGGCCGGCCTCGGCCCGCAGGGTGGCGACGTTCTGGTCGGCGACGGCGTCCCAGTCGGGGTAGAACTCGGCGGCGGCGGGGTCGAGGAAGGTGAAGCGGGCGGAGTTGGCGGGCCGGGCGGGGCTGTCGAAGACGGGCGCGAACAGGGCGCGGGCGAGGGCGTTGCCGGCCAGCAGGTCCAGGCGGGCGTTGCGGACGTAGGCGGGGACGCCGTTCATCGCCTCCAGCATGTTCCACAGTTCCGGGCGCAGGGTGCGGCGGGCGGGGTGGCGCGGGGTGCGGGCTTCGGCGGCGGTGGCGTTGGCGGCGCGGACGAGGTCGAAGAGGTGGGCGCGTTCGGCGTCGTCGAGGAGGAGGACGCGGGCGATGGCGTCGAGGACGGCGTCGGTGGCACCGCGGGCGTCGCCGCGCTCCAGGCGGGTGTAGTAGGGGACGCTGACGCCCGCGAGCTGCGCGACTTCCTCGCGGCGCAGGCCGGGGACGCGGCGTGCTCCGCCGAGCGGGGAGGGCCTGAGGCCGGCCTGTTCGGGGGTGACGCGGGCGCGGCGGGTGGTGAGGAAGTCGCGGATCTCGGTGCGTCGGTCCATGTCCCGACACTACGGCCGGCTGCCTCGCGGGAGCACGGGCGTGGGGGACCTCGTCAGGGTCTGCCTCCCGCCCCCGTGGGCGGTCGGGGCGCGGTTGGCTGGAGGGCGTGACCGATCCGTCCGTCCGAGGAGTCGCCCCGATGCCTGCCACCGGCCCGGTTCCGGTGCCGGGCGCCGCGGCTGCCGGGTGCCGTCCGGGGGAAGACCGATCCCCGTCCGTCCGCGACACGCTCCGCCCTGCCCGGCGGTGCCCGTCGAAGCCAGGAGAGTGAATCCATGCGAACGACCACGCTGCACGGAGCCGGTGACGTCCGTGTCGAGGACGTACCCGGCCCGGTGATCGAGAACCCGACGGACGCGGTCGTGCGGGTGCCGCGTGCCGCGGTGTGCGGCAGCGACCTGCACCCCTACCGCTCCGCCCCCGCCACCGGGCAGGGCCCACGGATGGGGCACGAGTTCCTCGGCACCGTCAAGGTCCCCGCCGCGCTCGACGAGGCGCTGCCGCCCTCGCCGCCGGCGCTGACCGACGTGTTCTGCACCGGCCGCCACGCCGCCGTCACCGCCCGGGTGCGGCCCGGCAGCAGCGTCGCGGTGGTCGGGGACGGCGCGGGGGACGGCGCGGTAGGGCTGTGCGCGGTGCTGGCGGTCAGGCGGCCGGGGGCCGAGCAGGTCGTGCCGATGGGCCGCCACCGGGAGCGCACCGACCTCGGTGCGGAGTGCGGTGCGACCGACGTCGTCCCCGCCGTCGGCGACGAAGCTGCCGAGCAGGTGCGGCAGTTGACCGCCGGGCGCGGTGTGGGCGCGGTCCTGGAGTGCGTCGGCTCGATGCAGACCCTGGCCACCTCCTTCGCCGTGGTGCGCGACGGCGGGACGGTCAGCCGGGTCGGCGTCCCCTCCTGCGGCGACGGCCCGATCGGCACGGAAACGCCCATGCGGAACATCACCCTGCGAACCACCCCCGGCCCGGCCGGGCGCCCGCAGCGCCTGCGGGGCCGGCCGTCGAACGAAAGGGAACACCGTGAAGCACATCAAGCTGCGTGACCTGGAGGTCTCCCGGATCGGCCTGGGAGCGATGGGCATGTCCCAGGGCTACACCGGTGCCGGCACCGACGACGCGGAGTCGATCCGCACCGTCCACCGCGCCCTGGAGCTGGGCGT
Organism: Kitasatospora sp. NPDC090308; assembly: GCF_044769485.1. Classification (NCBI taxonomy): domain Bacteria; kingdom Bacillati; phylum Actinomycetota; class Actinomycetes; order Kitasatosporales; family Streptomycetaceae; genus Kitasatospora; species Kitasatospora sp. NPDC090308. Next base: position 355,904 of record NZ_JBIVXY010000003.1, read on the forward strand.
CACCTTCATCGACACCGCCGAGGTCTACGGCCCCTACACCAACGAGGAGTTGGTGGGCCGTGCCCTCAAGGGCCGCCGCGACGAGGTGGTGCTCGCCACCAAGTTCGGCCTGATCTCCCACACCGGCCGAGACGGCGGCACCGACAGCAGCCCGGCCAACGTCCGCGCCGCCGTCGAGGGCTCGCTCAAGCGCCTGGGCACCGACCGGATCGACCTGTACTACCAGCACCGCGTCGACCCCGGCACCCCCGTCGAGGAGACCGTCGGCGCGCTCGCCGAGCTGGTCGCCGAGGGCAAGATCGGCCACATCGGCCTCTCCGAGGCCGGACCGGAGACCATCCGCCGCGCCCACGCCGTCCACCCGATCACCGCGGTGCAGTCCGAGTACTCCCTGTTCACCCGCGACCCCGAAGCCCGCGTCCTGCCCGCGCTGCGGGAGCTGAACATCGGCTTCGTGCCGTTCTCCCCGCTCGGCCGCGGCTTCCTGACCGGCGCCATCCGCGACACCCGGCAGTTCGACGCCACCGACTTCCGCGCCGACAACCCCCGCTTCACCGGCGAGAACTTCGAGCACAACCTGCGCCTGGCCGACCGGGTCGCCGCCGTCGCCGCCGAGGTCGACGCCACCCCGGCGCAGGTCGCGCTGGCCTGGCTGCTCGCCCAGGGCGACTCCATCGCCCCGATCCCCGGCACCAAGCGGGTGGCCCGCGTCGAGGAGAACACCGCCGCCGACGCCCTCCGCCTCACCGACGAGCAGCTCACCGCGCTCAGCAGCCTGCCCCCGGCCGCCGGCGACACCCACAACGAGGCCCAGATGCGGATGATGGAACGCTGATGGGCGGCACCAACCCGCGCAGCGCCCCGGACCTGACCCGCCGCCACGCCCCCGAACTCGCCGACCGCACCGACGACGTCCTGCTCGCCGACGTCCGGCAGCGCCCCGGCCCGTCCCCGCGCGAGCGCAGCCCGGTCACCGTCGCCGCCCTGGTCGCCCCCGGGCGCGACGCCCGGCTGCGCCGCTCCCCCGACAACGGCCCCGCCCGCGCCGAACTCACCGAGACCACCACCCACCCGGCCTGCTACGCCGGCCGGCCCGCCGCCACGGGTGCCACCACCGCCGCGGCCCGGGCCGCCGAAGCGGACGACCGCCCCACCACCCCCTGACCGGCCGACTTCTCAGGAGAATCCCGTGCAGTACGTCACCTTGAACAACGCCGTCGAGATGCCGATCCTCGGCTTCGGCGTCTACCAGATCCCCGCGGACAAGACCGAGCGGGCCGTCACCGACGCCCTCGCCGCCGGCTACCGGCTGCTGGACACCGCCGCCGCCTACGGCAACGAGGAGGCCGTCGGCCACGCCATCAAGAACAGCGGCATCCCGCGCGAGGAGCTGTTCGTCACCACCAAGCTGTGGGTCCAGGACGCCCCCGCCCAGGACAACACCCGCCGCGCCCTGGAGACCTCGCTGGCCAAGCTGGGCCTCGACCGCGTCGACCTGTACCTGATGCACCAGCCCTACGGCGACGTCTACGGCCAGTGGCGCGCCATGGAGGCCGCGCAGCGCGAGGGACTGACCCGGGCGATCGGCGTCGCCAACTTCCACCCCGACCGCCTCCTGGACCTGATCATCAACAACGAGACCGCCCCGCAGGTCAACCAGATCGAGACCCACCCGTTCTTCCAGCGCGGCGCCGACCACGCCCTGATGCGCGAGCACGGCGTCCAGCACCAGGCGTGGGGCGGCTTCGCCGAAGGCAAGAACGACCTGTTCACCCACCCCGTCCTCAGCGGGATCGGCGAGGCGCACGGCAAGTCGGTCGCCCAGGTCGTGCTGCGCTGGCTGATCCAGCGCGACATCGTCACCATCCCCAAGTCCGTCAACCCCGACCGGATGGCGCAGAACCTCGACGTCTTCGACTTCGCCCTCACCGACGACCAGATGGCCGCCGTCGCGGCCCTCGACACCGGCAAGACCCTGTTCTTCGACCACCACGACCCCGAGATGGTCGCCTGGCTCAGCAAGCGTCGCCTCGACAACTGACCTGTGCCTCCACCCGGCCCCGGGCGCCCCGGCACACCATGCCGGGGCGCCCGCCCGCACCCGGGCCCGGGCGCCCCGGCGGGAACCACTTCAACGGCGGGCGCACCACCCCGGCCGTCGGGACCACCGAACTCCTCGCCCGCAAGGCCGCCGAACGCACCGGCTGCCACGTCCACCGCATCGAGGCCGCCGGCCCTCACCCCGACAGCTACGACGAGACCGTGCACCGCGACGTCCGCGACGTCCGCGACGTTCGTAGGGCGAGTACGGGGCACCGGCGGTGGGGGCGTCATCGGTGGCCGCGGCGGGCCTGCCGTGGTCCTCGCTCGGGGTCGGCGGGGTCGGCGGGGTGGAGTTCGATGGCGCGGCGTAGGGGTTCCATGCGTTGGGGGAGGGGTTGCCAGCCGGGTTGGCCGGCCATGTCGGTGTTGAGGTCGTGGATGGCGCGGGCGTAGGCGCGGGCCAGGCCGCGGAAGTGGAGGGGGAGGCCGGGGCGGGGGTGGCCGCTGGGGGCGATGCTGACCCACAGGGCGTCGGTGGTCTCGTTGCCGGGGCCGGGGGGTTGGGCGGCGTCGCGGACGGTGAGGCGGGCGCGGGCGGCGAGCCAGTGGCGCAGCGCGGCGCGGGTGGTGCCGGAGAGGGCGACTGTCTCGGTGGCGGGCGGGGCGTGCGGGTCGCGGTGCTGGGGGAGCCGGGTGAGGCGGATGGTGCCGCGGCGCAGGTCGACGTCGTGGGTGCGCAGGGCGCAGAGTTCGCCGGCCCGGCACCCGGTGTCCAGCACGGTGCCGATGATGGCGAGGATGCGAGTGCGGGCGTCGCCCTGGCCGGGGCGGGCCGCGTGTTCCAGGTGGGCGAGGAGGATGCCGCGCGGGCGGGCGGCGACCACCGACCGGAGCGCGACCTTGGGCAGGTCGCGTTCGGGGAGGGTGAGGGGGACGCCTGCCTGGACGCCGAGGATGCGCAGGCAGTCCTCCCGCACGCGGATGGACGCGGGCGAGGGGTGCTCCGGCCGTGCGGCGGGTCTGCGCCGCAGCAGGCCCCGTTCGGCGGCCGTGAGGTAGGCGGCGAGGGTGTCCGGGGCGAGGAGCGCGGCGAGGGAGCGGGCGGCCGTCGGCGGGATCGCGCCGCGTTCCAGGGCGGTGCGCAGTTCCCCGGCCACCCAGCGCAGTTGCTTCGCCCGGGAGGCGCCCGTGGGGGGTTCGCAGGCGCGGTCGACCACGGCGCTCAGGTCTTCGAGGGAGGGGGCCGCCGCCGTCGGAGTGTCCGCCACGGGGCCACCCTAGCGCCGGGCGGGACGGGTCCTCGGGCGGACGGTCCCCGGCACGTCCTCACAGGAGGACAATAACTGGCTTGAAGCGCGACCGTCCGATCAGAAACGGTCGGGTGGTGACGGCTCTCCCCGGGCCGTCCCGTCTCCGTGGTGACCGTCCTTCGGCAACGGGCGAGGGGCCCGGAGCCGGACAACCGGTGAGAGGTGATAGGTCGCAGACAGAAGGGGTGCCAGTACTGCCGGAAACGGTTCGGGGCCGACAGGACACATCGACAGGCAACCGGGGGAGGAAGCCGCCCGGTGCCACGGTCCTGGCCGTCGGGGCGGCGAGCCGCGCCCACTGCGAGCAGACCGTCAGGGCCCGGCTCGTCGCCCTCCCGCGGTCGCCGCCGACCGGGACCGGACGGGTCACCGGCACGGGCGACAGCGACGAGTCCGCGATCCGTCCGGCCGTCGACCGCACCGGCACCTCGAGCACTGGGCGCCGGTCGGACGCGGTCGGCCCCTCCGGGGCGTTCAGGCCGCAGGCGGGAGCTCGGCCGGACGGCGGCGCGCGGTGGCCGGCAGGGGGATGAGGGCGAGCGCCGCAGCGCGTCCTGGGCCGGCCGCTCCGGGGAGGCGTCGGCGCGGCGAGCAGCTCGCCGGACGGCAGCGGCCGGACCTGGTACGGCGTCATGCCGCCGTCCTGGCGAGGAGGGTGCGGGCGGCGTGTTCCAGCGCGGCGGCGGCGACGTGTCCGGCCGGGTGGTGCACGCCGTACGGCGGCACGCCGAGCGAGAACGCGTAGCCCTTCGCCGCCGCCACGCCGACCTGGAATGCGCCGGACCGGCCGGGGTCGGTGGTGGCGGCCACCGCGTCGGCGTCGGCGAGGGATAACCAGGCCGGCTCCAAGGCCGTACCGCCGTAGCGGGCGGGCCCGTCCGGGCTGGAGGCCGCCGCCTGCCCGGGCAGCACCCCGTCCCGCACCGGCCGCGCGCCGGTCTCGTCGCAGGACGGCTCGGTCCCCGGCACCACCGGCGACCGCCCGGGGCGCGAGCGCGGGCGGTCGCCGGGCATTCTTGCGAGAAGTAAGCAGTTGCACATTCTCTGCAATAAGGTGGCGAGGTGGACCCTTCGGTGATCGCAGGCGGCCGGACCGGAGCGCAGGACCCGGGCGGACGGACAGCCGGGCCCCGTACCGACCACCCGGACTTCGGCACGCTCGTACGCGACGAGGGCGCCGACCTGGTGGTGTGTCACGTGTGCGGGCAGGGCTTCCGCGCCCTGGGCTCCCACCTGCGCAGCCACGGCCTGAGCGCCGACGAGTACCGCACCCGCTACGGGCTGCGCCGTCTTCGCTCGCTGAGTTCGCGGGCCCTGGCCCGCCACCGGTCCGTGCGCCAGGCGGCGGACTTCCGCACCTCGGCCGAGCTGCGGGAGCGGCTCGCGACCGGCCACGCCATGTCCCGCTCCGGAGAACTCCGGCGTGCCGCAGCGAACAGGGCGGGTGAGCCGCAGCCGGAGGAACTGGTCCGCACCCGCGCGGCCCAGCTGGACGCCGGACGCCGCACCCAGTCCACCCGCAGGGCGCGACGACTGCGCGAAGCACTCGACGGGTTGGGCTTCGACGACCTCGAAGACGCCCTGCGCACCCTCTACGTCCGCCGGGAGGGCGGCATCGACGCGGTCGCCGTCCACCTGCGGGTGGGACGGGCCAGGGTGCGCGCCCTGCTGGAGGAGTACGGGATCCCCCTGCGCCCCACGGGTGTGAACTCCGCCGCCGGACGCCGCTCCCGGGTCGGGCTCAACGACGCGCACGCCGCCCGCCGGGTCGGCACCCACGACATCAGGCAGTGGCTGGCCGAGCGCCGGGCGGCCGGGGCGACCCTGGGCGACCTCGCCGGGGAGACCGGGCGCAGCATCCCGTGGGTCGCGGCCCGGCTCGACGGGCGGCGGTCGGCCAGTGCCGTCCGCGCCTACGGCCCGTAGGCCCCCGCCGCTCCCGTCCCGTCCGAGGCGTCGGGATCCCCGCCCGTGCCACCGCGGACCGCTCGGGCCACCGCGGACCGCCCGGGCGCTTCTCGGAACGACGCCGACCGGAGGGCGGGACCGGTCAGAATGGGCCCGCCATGGCAGCCGCCCCTCGCCTCCAGCCGCCCCGTCCGGCCGCGCTCGACGTGCGGCTGGTGCGGGCCGCCGCGTTCGCCGCGGCGGGCGCGGTGCTCGGTTCGGCCGGGCACGCCGCCGGGTGCGGCGGCCTTGCGTGGCGGCCGCTCGCGGCGGGCTGGCTGTTCGTGTTCTCGGCGTCGGTGGTGGCCGCCGCCCGGCGGCGCGGCCCGCTGGCCGCCACCCTGGCCGCCGCACTCGGACAGGTGCTGTTCCACCTGCTGTTCCGGCTCGCCTGGAGGCCGGACGGCTCCGCCCCGGTGCTCTGCCCGGTGCCGGGTTGTCGGCGGCGGACGTGCCGCGAGCAGGTGCCCGGGCCGCTCGAACGCCGTCAGCATCGTACGGGCCAACGCGGTTCTGTGGCGAAGGAGTTGGCGGGACGCACCGCTTCGGCGGCCCCTCTCCGGGGCGGTCCGAAACCGCCTCTCGCGGGTGGCGGGCCCCGCCGGGGTCCGGCCGTCGACGGCGGTGGTCGGTGGTGCGGCCCGGGCTCAGCCGTGGCGGGAGGGGGTGGCGGCGAGTCGGGCGAGCAGGGCGATCACGTTGATGCGCGCGGTCTTGTCGTTCGTCGCCGCCTGGTGGGCGTCGATCATCTGCTGGTCCACGTCGTCGCCCGGTGCGGCGAGGCCCACCCGCATCAGGTCGACGGCGTACGCGACGTACCGGGCGTGGTCGGCCGCGGCAGTGGTGGCCGTGACGTGGTCGATGCGGGCCGGGTCCGCGCCGCGGATCAGCGCGGGGGTGGGCGGCGGGCCCAGCACGTCCGCGATCCACTGCACGAGGGCCTCCCGCGAGCAGCCCGGTTCCAGCGCGCAGGACTCCGCGGCGGCGAGCGCCAGGCGGATCAGCAGCAGGCCGAACCACTGGCCGGCCTCGGCGGGAGGCGTCCGCCCGCCGGCCGGTGGCATCACGGACTCGTACAGACCGGCGGTGTCGCCGGCCCGTACGGCGGAGATGACGGCGCCCACGGCCGTGTCGATGGCATCCTGCTCGCTGGTCACGCCGCTGGTTCCCCTCGGAAGTCTGTGACGGGTTATCAACGTAGCGTGCCCGCGGGCGGATGCGTACCGCTTCTCCCGGTTACCGGTACGCCGCGCTGTTGCGGACGGGCGGAGGGACGGGAGCGGCCGGACGCGCCGGAGTCCGGTCAGACCGTGCCGAGGTCGATCTCGACCGGGAACGGGGCGGTGGCCCTGACCGTGCCGGTGAAGACGTCCGCGTCGCGGTAGGAGCGGGTCGCGGGGTCGAGGAGGTGGGTGTAGACGAGCGGGACGCCGTGGGGGGTCTGCTCGATCCGCCAGTAGAAGGCGATGCCGGCCCGGGCGTACTGGTTCACCTTCACGACGCGGTCCGTGGTCTCCGAGCCCGGTGACACGACCTCGACGACCAGCAGGACGTGCTCCGGGCGAGTGGGCGTGAGGTCGATGGTCTCGGCGCGGTAGACCACCACGTCGGGCCGACGGTTGGTGAGCGGCACGTCCTGCAGGCGGACGTCGAAGTCCGTGTCGGCGTTCCACTCCGGCCCGGCGGCCGCGTCCAGGGCGTTCGCCAGGATGCGGGCCAGGCGGTTGTGGCGCTTGGACGCGCTCGGGCTCACGACGACCATCCCGTCCACGATCTCGATGCCCGCGCACTGTTCCTCGGACCAGGAGTCGTACTCGTCCGCGGTGATCTGGTGGTGCATCCACTCGGGAGCGACCGTTTCGGCAGTCATCGGCGCACCTCCTCGGGAAGGGATCACTGGGCCCGGTGCCGGGCCCAGTGTACTGTCCCGCGCCTTCGGGGAACCGCCCCGGGCGGGGCGGGTTTCTTCGGGTTTCTTCCGGTCCCGAGAAGGGGGTTCAGAATATTCCGGGGCCGGGGTTGAGGATGTTGCGCGGGTCGAAGCGGTTTTTCGCCCGTCGGAATGCGGGCCAGGCGTCGCCGTAGTGGGCGATCCAGTCGGCCTTGGTGAATTCGAGTGCGCCGATGGGGTAGCGGGAGCCGCCGACGGCGCGGGCCCTGCGGTAGAGCTCGGCGTTCCGCCGGAGCCGGTCGGCGGCGAATGCCGGGTCCGGGCCGGGGGCGGCGGAGTTGTCGAGGATGTCGAACAGGTACATCCAGGGGGTGGCGTCCGCCCGGGGGCCGCGGAAGGCGGGGTGGTCGACGCCGGTCCGTTTCGCGGGGATGAGCAGGAGCGTGGAGCCGGGGGCGAGGTCGTGCGGGCTGAGGCCGGTGAGGACGTCCCGCAGGAAGCGGTCGACCGTCGAGCTGTTGAGCCAGACGTCGAACCAGGGCTTGACCAGGCGTCCGTAGTCCAGGGCGGCTTCCAGCTGGGCGACCTGCCGGTTGACCTGGGTGACCCAGTCCGGGTGGCTCAGGTCGGTGACGGCGGCGGCGGACGGGGGCTGGCTGAGGCCGCGCAGCAGTTGCCGGCCGTCGGGCGGGGAGCCGGGCGTGAAGGGGACGCTGACGAGGAGCTGCCCCACGAGGGACGTCCCGGTCGGGGCCCAGAGGGCGTAGGCGCCGAGCACCTCGCCGCGTTCGGTGAGGGTCCGCAGGTCGCCGACGGCCCCGTCGCCGGTCGGGTAGGTGAACTGGTAGGTCCGGACCGAGGGTTGCGCCGGCACCAGGTCGAGCCTGGCGCGCACGATGATGCCGCACTGCCCGAGTCCGCCGAGGGCGGCCCGGAAGAGGTCGGCGTGGCGGCGGTCGGAGCAGACCAGGACCTCGCCCCGCCCGGTGACGATCTCCAACTCCTGGACGTGGTCGATCTGCAGGCCGCGGGTGGACCCGGCCCCCGGGGACGCGCCGCCGACCGCGAGGGTGCCGGCGATGGTGAGGTCGGTGTAGCCGGTGAACACCGGCGGTGTCAGGCCGCGGGCGAACGCGGCCGTCATCAGCTCCGTCCACAGCACGCCGCCGTCGACGTCGGCTCCCCGCGGGCCGACCCGGTGGATCCGCCCGAGCCCGCGCATCTCGACGACCAGGCCGTTCTCGTTGAGCGACTGCCCGTGGGTGGTGTGGCCCCGGCCGCGCGCCGACACCTCGATGCCGCGGTCCGCGCAGAACCTGACCATCCTGGCGACGTCGTCGACGGAGCCGGGCCGCAGGACCGCGCCCGGCGTGCGGGCCACGATGCGCCCCTGGTCGACGCTGTCGGCGGCCCTGCTGCCGGTGTCGAGCAGGAGCTCACCGTCCAGGCGCGGCACCCGGTCGAACGGGCCCGCCGCCGCGGCCTCGGCGACCCAGGCCCCGGCGGCGGCGCTGAAGCCGACCGCCGCCACCCCGAGCGCCGCCCCCCTGACCAGCGCGCGGCGCGACATCCCCGGTGCCGTCCCGGGTGCCATCTCCGGCGTCATCCGGGGTGTACGGGTTTCCCTTTCCAACGTTCTCCCCCATGTTCAGGTCGCGAGGGCGCGGCCGACCGGGTGCGGGCAGCGTGCCCCGCCGTGGCCCGGAACGCTCACGCGGCGAGCGAAACAGCTGGAGGCTAACACCGGATTGTGGAGTTCGTATGCGTAGGGAAGGGTTTTCCGAGGGGAGCAAGGGTTATTTTCCATGCGCACGCCAATTCGGAAAAGCGGATTCCGTTCCGGGCGCGGGCGCGGGTGAGGGTGAGGGTGAGGATGAGGGTGAGGGTAAAAGGCGGCGGTCGGGAACCCCGCGGGGCCGTCCGGCACCTGAGCGCCGGGCCGCCCTCGCGGGTCGCCGCCGCGGGTCGTCGCGGGTCAGCCGACCAGGGCGGAGCGGCGGGGGGCGCGGGGGCCGGGCCGGGCGGGGGAGGGGCGGTGGCGGACGAGTTCGCGGGCGTAGGCCCGCATCAGCGGCTCGTAGCGGTAGCGGCCGGGCTCCCGGGCGGTGAGCAGACCGGCGTCGGCGAGCCGTTCGAGGACGCGTTCGGCGCGGACCGGGGACTCGCCGAGCAGCCGGGCGGCGGTGGCCAGGCCGACGGTGCCGGTCGGTGCGAGGGCGAGCAGGTGGAAGGCGCGGACGGTGGGCGGGTCGAGGGCCGCGCAGCCCGCCGTGAAGACGGCCCGGACGTCCAGGCTGCCCAGCCGGAGCTCGTCCAGGGCCCGGTCCTCGTCCGCGAGCCGCTCCACCAGGTGCCGCACGGCCCAGGACGGCCGGGCGGCCAGCCGGGCCCCGCAGATCCGCAGCGCGAGCGGCAGCCCGCCGCAGACGGCCGCGAGTTGGGCCAGGGCCCGCGGTTCGGCGGACGCCCGGGCCGGGCCGAGCAGCCGGGCCAGGAACTCCCGGGACTCGTCCGCGGGCAGCGGCCCGAGGTGGACGGGGTGCGCCCCGCCGAGGTCGGGCAGCCGGGTGCGGGCGGTGACCAGCGCGGCGTTGCCGGGGCCGGCGGGCAGCAGCGGCCGGACGTGGGCGCCGTCCCGGGCGTCGTCCAGGACCACCAGCGTCCGCCGCCCGGCCAGCAGCGAGCGGAACAGCGCCGTCCGGGCCTCGGTGTCGGCCGGCACGACGGCGGCCGGCACCCCGAGGGCGAGCAGGAAGCCGCCGAGCACGGCGTGCGGGGTGGCGGACCGCGGCCGGCTGCCGCGCAGGTCGGCGTAGAGGGTGCCGTCCGGGTACCCGGCGCGGGCGGCGTGCGCGGCGTGCTGGACCAGCGCGGTCTTGCCCGCGCCCGGCTGGCCGCTGACGACCGCGATCAGCGGCGCCCGGCACCCGGCGCCCCCGCCCGCCTCGGCCAGCCGGGCGGCGAGGTCGGCGACCTCGGCGGTCCGGCCGGTGAAGTCGGTCAGGTCGGGCGGCAGTTGGAAGGGGGTGACGAACCCGGCACGGGCCCGGGCGGGCCGGACGGGTGCGGCCAGGGCCGGGTCGGCGCGCAGGATCGCCCCGTGCACGGCGCGCAGCTCGCGGCCCGGGTCGACGCCCAGCTCCTCCGCCAGGACCCGGCGGACCCGCCCGTACACGGCGAGCGCCTCCGACTGGCGGCCGCTGCGGTACAGGGCCGTCATCAACTGCGCCCAGAGCCGCTCCCGCTCCGGGTGCGCGGCGGTCAGCGACCGCAGCTCGCCGAGCAGTTCGGTGTGCCGGCCCAGCGCCAGCCCGGCCTCGGTGCGGCCCTCCACCACGTCCAGCCGGGCCTCGGTGAGCCAGCCGGTCTCGGCCCGGCGCAGCGTTTCGGAGGGGACGTCGACCAGGGCCGGTCCGCGCCAGAGCGCCAGCGCCTGCTCGTAGTGGGCGGCGGCCCGCCCGGGATCGTCCTCGCGCAACCGGGCGTGGCCGAGGTCGCGCAGCCGGGTGAACCGGTCGGTGTCGAACTCCTCGGCGCGGACGTCGAGGAGGTAGCCGCCCGTCTCCGTGGCCAGCCGCTCACCGGCCTCGCCGAGCGCCTTGCGCAGCCGCATCACGTAGTTGCGCAGCGTGGTGGCGGCGGTGCGCGGCGGACACCCGTCCCAGACCGTGTCCGCGAGCACCTCGGTCGGCACCACCTGCCCCCGCCGGACCAGCAGCGCCGCGAGCAGCGCCCGCTGCTTGGCCGCCGGGACCGAACGGCTCCCCCCTTCGTCCCGTACGAGCAGCGGTCCGAGAATCCCGAACTCCATCCCCCACGCCTCCCCTGACACCTCGGCCTGCTTCGCCGGACGGCGGGGCCCGTCCCCCGACGGCCACCCGGCGTGGTCCGTTCTATGCCCGGGCGGTTTTGACCGGCGGATCTCGCGGTGTCGGTCAATCAATTCCGGTCTTCGCGATGGCCTTCGGGATGGTCTTCGGGGCCGAGGTCGAGGCGGCGGGGGTGGGGGTGGGACGGTGGGGTGACAGGTGGCGAGGGTGGGGCCGGGGGCGGATTGACCGGGGGGTCGGGGCCGCTCGGTCAATCAATCCCGTGCGGCGGGAGCTCAGCCGCTGGTCCAGATGGTGTCGAGGTAGCCGCCGCCGCAGAGCCGGGCCGGGGTGTACGGGGTGTGCGGGGTGGCCGCGACCGGGGTGGCGTAGCCGTCGTGCGGTAGCCGTCGGCGGGGTCCGGGGTGGCGGGGGCGGGGATCGACACGGCGGACGCGCTCCGCACGGACCCGGCCTCGCCGACGCAGCTGTGCTCGAACTCGTTGCTGCCCGGGAGGGTTGTGGGCCGGAGCGTCCGCGCAGGTGCGGCCGACACCGGCGGAGGCCGTGGTGGCAGTGACAGCGGCTGGTGCGGCGTCCGGGGCGGTGAGGGCGCGTGCGGCGGTGGCCAGGACGTCTGCGCGACGCGGGAAGCGGGTGGGTCTCACCGTTCTCCTCGGGTGGCGGAAGGCGGTTGTGGACACGACGGCGACGGCGGGCCGGCGCCCGCCGCCGCCGCCGGTTCACATCCTGCACGCCCGCCGTAGCGTCTGAGTCGCGCGGGGATCGCGGCCCCTCCCGGTGCGCGCTTTCCGGCGGTCGCCTCGCCTGTTGGGCGGGTGCTCTCCGGGGGCGCCTCTTCCCGGCTCGCGTGTTCTCCAGCCGCTGCCGTTTCCGGCGCGTGCTCTCCGGGGACGTCCCTTCCCGGTTCGGGTTCCCAGCCGATGTCCCTTCCCGGCTTGCGTGTTCTCCGGCCGACGCCCTTTCCCGGCCCGCGCTCCGGCCGCCGCCTCCCGTCCGCGCGTGTTCTCCGGCCGTCGGCGTTCCGGGTTGCGCCGTCTTCGGCGGGTCTTGTCCGGGGTCGGGGCAACCGCGCGGCGGGTCGGGGGCCGGAATGTCGCGGCCCGGCTGCTGCGTCGCGCGGCTGCGGGGTGGAGGGGGCCGGGCCGGTGGGGGGTCAGCCGCGGGCGGTGTCCGGGTAGCGGCAGGCTGCTTTGCGGGCGCGGGCGAGTTCGGTCTCGCCGAGTTCGGCGACCTGGAGGGGGCCGGTGACCGTGCGGGGGACGAGGCGTTGGTCGGCGATGCTGCTGGGGCCCTCGCCGCCGAAGCAGGCGACGGCCACCACCCCCACCGCGGTCTGCGGGTCGGTGCCGTCCGGGGCCGGGCCGGGCTGCCAGGGCACGGGGAACCCGGCGGAGGCGTCCGCGGACATGCCGATCTGCTGCCACTGGGACGTGCTGCCCGTCCTGGGCAGGTACGCGGCGTAGCCGACGATGCCCAGGCGGTCTCCGGTGGCGTGGAGTTCGTAGCGGCCGGGCGTTTGGCCGGAGCCGGAGCCCGGTGTGACGGTGAGTGTGATCGAGGCGGGCGGGGCCACCGCATCGGGACAGTCGGTGGGTTGGAGGTCGCCGGGCGGGTTGCCGTGGATCACGGCGGAGGAGACGTAGCCGCCGGTCGCGGTCCTGAACCAGCGGACGTCGGGCGAGCCGGAGGTGGCGTCGATCACCATGTCGCCCAGGCAGAAGCCGGTGAGCTGGAGGCGGCAGCCCGCGGGCAGTTGGAGGACGACGTCGGCGCTGAGGCTGGCTCCGGCGCGCAGCCGGGTGCTCTCGATGTAGGTCGTGCCGGAGAACACGGCCGTGGACGGTGTGAGGGTGGCGACCGGGCAGTCGGCCGCGTTGGGGTTCGGCGTCGCGTTCGCGGCGGACACGGTCGAGGTCAGGGCGTTCTCGGTCGCGCTCCGGCTGTGGCCGAAACCGGACGTCCGTGCCGCGACCAGGGCCAGGACGACGGTGAGGACGAGCAGGGCGGCCGTCCCGGCGGTCGTCCAGCGCGGCCGTCGACCGTCGTGCACCGTCTCGGCCGACGGGTGTCCGGACAGCGGGACCGCCCCGGTGACGACGTCGCCCGAGCCCGAGCCCGGGGCGTCGTCCGTCGTGGTCCCCTCGACGGCCGGCTTCTCCGCAGCCGCCGGTGCGGTGTCCGCCGCCTTCTCCGCAGCCGGGGCCGGGGCCGGAGACGAGGCCCCGGCGCCGCGGCCGAGTTCACGGTCGAGTTCGTTCCAGCGCCGCGTCCACTCCTCGACGTCGCCGCCGCAGGCCCCGACGTAGGCCTGGGTCACCTCCAGGCTGGGCAGCCGGACGCCGCCGGCCGCGTCGCTGAGGGTGGTGGCGCCGAATCCGGCCCGTTCGGCGAGCACGCGGTAGGTGGGGTTGCCGGCCCGTTCCCGGACCAGTCGGAGGTCGTGGGCGAAGGCGGGGACGGGCCCGTCGGCGGGATCGACTGGACGCGGTCTGCGGGCCACGGGCTCTCCTCACCTGGCGGATCGACAGTTCGTTCCGGGGAACTTCCGATGAGGCGGGGAGTTCCTTCACCATGTGCACGGACAGCGGAGATCCGGGCAGGCCGGACAGCCGCCCCGGGGGCGGTGCACGTGTGATCATCATAACTCCCGCCGACGTGGCGTCAGCGGGAGTCCGGGTGATTTGCCCGTGATGCGAACGGCTGTGATGTCCCGTCAGCAGCCGCCCCCGGGCGGCCGGTCGCTCGGCCGGCCGTCACCCGGGCCGCCGCCGCCACCTGGAACTCCACCGCGGCCTTCGCCTTCGCCGTCGCCTCCGGGTCGGCCTCGATCACCTGCCGCCGGTAGCCGGCGTCCGCGGTGGCGGTCCTCAGCTCCTGCGGGGTCGGCCGCGGCGTCCTGCGCCACCGCGGGTCGCTCAGGGCCGCGAGCGGGTCCGGGCAGTCGAAACCGGCCTCCGTCGTGCACGGCGACCACTGGCGGATCACCGCCCGGTCCGCTCGTCGTTCTGGGCCTGCTCCAGCGTCGTGAAATCGGCGTCCTCCGCGAACACCGGGCCGCCGATCTCACCGTCCGCGGCGCCGGTCGGCTCCCGGACCGCCGCGCCGACGCAGCCGCGCTCCGGCACCGCTCGCCCGCCCGCCCGTTGACGGTCCGTCCGTCCGCCCGAACCGGCCCGCGCCGCCTGGTCGTCGGTGCCCCGGAGGACGAGTTCCAGCTGCGCCGTCACCGAGGGCCGGCCGGCTGCGCGCCCGCCCCGGCCGGCCGCCCGCCCTCGGGGTGGTAACCCCAGGTGGCCGGCAGGGCCGCGCTCGGGTGGCCGTACCGGGCGTCCACCCGGGTGGTCGGGGCACCGCTTGCGCGGCGACCCCCGGGCCGCCGGGTGGCGAGGCCCCGCCGATGAGCACGGGGCCGGTGGCGGACCCGTGCTGACGAGGGGAGGCGGCGCGGCCGGATCGCTCCGATCGCGCGGCCTCCCGGGGGCCGGACGGCGGTCGCGACCGGGCCCGGGAAGCCGCGATACGGCCGCGCTATCCCGGCCTCCTAACGTCCCGGACGGGTGCGGACCTCGGCGGAGGCCCCACCGACTCCCCGTCAGAAGAAGCACGTTCGAAGGAGAACACCCGTTGCGCACGTTCACGGGCCGCGCCACCGCGGCCGCCCTCCTGTCGGCGGCCTCGGTGGCCGGCGTGGTCCTGGCCCCCGGCACCGCGGAGGCGGCCTCCTACAACAGCGCCTGCGGCAGCGGGTACCGGGAGATCGACCACCTCACGCTGAACGGCTACGGCACGGTCTTCCTGACCTACAGCAGCGCGACCGGGAAGAACTGCGTCGTGACCGTCCGGAACCAGCCGGGCGCCGCCCTCTACATGAACGCCCTGGTCAGGCTGGCCGGTTCGGCCAACTGGATCGGCGACTACGGCGACTACACCACCTACGCGGGCCCGGTGTACGTCTCCGCGGCCGGCCGGTGCATCGACTGGGGCGGCGAGATCGAGACCGCCTACGAGTACCGCCTGGACGTCCACTGCGGCTGAACTCCCGTACCGGAATCCCCTCTCCACCGCAGCGCCCCCACCGCAGCGCCCCCACCGCACCGGACCGCGCCCCGACCCCCAGGAGTACCCCCATGCGCAGGACGTTCTCCGCCCTGGCCGCCGCCGGCCTCGTGCTCCTCGGCGGCATCTCCCTCGCGCCGCAGGCGAGCGCCGCCGACACGTACGGCTGCAGCGGCAGCCTGGTCGGCACCTACGACCTCAAGACCGACAACGGCACCGGCACCAAGTACGGCGAGCTGTACCTCTACTACTCCAGCGCCAACGGCGGCACCAACTGTGCGGCCGCCGTCGACACCCACTTCGCCTCGGGCGTCACCAAGTACCAGGCCGTCTACCTCTGGCGCTGCGTGGCCGGCACCCACGCCGGTGACTTCTGCAGCTACGACCAGTCCGACAGCGACGACGGCAACTTCGCCTGGTACGCCGGTCCCGCGAAGGTCACCGGCACCGCGAACCGCTGCGTCATGGTCTACGGTCGCGTCGACGACCCGAGCAACAGCAAGGTCGCCGACACCACCGTCCTGGCCTCGCACTGCGGCTGACCGGACGGAGGGACGGAGGGACGGACGGGCGGACGGGGGGGGGGGGGGGGGGGGGGCGCCCCGCCCCCCCCCCCCGGCCGCCCCCCCCCCCCCCCGGCCCGGGCCCCCCCCGCCCCCCCCCCCCCCCGCCCCCCCGGGCCCCGGGGGGGGGGGGGGGGGGGGGGGGGGGGGGGGGGGGGGGGGGGGGGGGGGGGGGGGGGGGGGGGGGGGGGGGGGGGGGGGGGGGGGGCGGGGGCGCCCCCCCGGCCCCCCCGTCCCGTTCAGCCCGCGCGCAGCTCGGCCCGGGCCAGCGCCGTCACCGACAGCAGCAGGACCGCCGTGCCCAGCAGCGCCGCCGGGGTGAGCGGCTCGTCCAGCACGGCCGCGGCGAACACGGTGGCGCTGAGCGGCTCGATCAGCGCCACCACCGAGGCCGTCGCGGCCCGGATCACCGCCGCGCCCGCGAAGTACAGCGCGTACGCGAGCGCGGTCGGCACGGTGGCCAGGTAGCCGAGCAGCAGCAGCGTCGAGGGCAGCGCGCCGGTGGACGGCAGCGGGCCCTCGGCCAGCGCGAACGGGAACAGGCACACCGCGCAGACCGCGAACGACCACAGGGTGGTGGTCGCCGGGTCGTCCGGGACGGCGGTGCGCGAGGCCCGGTGGCGGGTGGCCACCGTGATCGCCGCGTAGCCCGCCGCCGAGGCCAGCGCCCAGGCCAGGCCGACCGGTTCGACCCCGCCGCGGCCGGAGCCGCCGCCCAGCACCAGCACGCCCAGGCCCAGCAGCGCCCCGGCCACCGCGGCCAGCCCGGCCCGGCCCAGCCGCTCGCCCATCAGCAGCCGCCCGCCGAGCGCCACCAGCACCGGCGCCGCCCCCAGCGTCACCACGGTGGCGACGGCCAGCCCGGTGTGCCGGACGGCCAGGAAGTACGCGCTCTGGAACAGCGTCAGCCCCAGCCCGTTGAGCAGGACGCGGCCCGCGGCGGGGCGCGGTGCGGGCCGGGCCGCCCGCCCGGTGAACGGGCGCAGCGCCAGCAGCACCGCCACGCCGCCGACCGAGCGCCAGAACGTGAGCGCGAGCGGCCCCAGACCGCTGCGCGGGAACAGCAGCGCGGCCGCCGCCCCGGCGGTGCCCCAGGCGGTGGCGGCGAGGGCGACGTACAGCAGGCCCCGCCGCGCGGGCAGGGCGGAGGGGTGCGAGGAAGGAAACGAGGACACGGGTGGACTCCCGGAAAGCCGTCATGGTCGGTGGGCCACGGAAGCGGGCGGCACCGACCGGCCCGGGGCGGCCGTCCGGAGGGGACGACGGGCCCGGGCGGGCTCAGGAAGTGGCCGGCCGCCCGCTCAGCGAGCGGGAGGGGGCAGGACGCCGCGATGCATGGCCGCCACTGTACGCGAGGGCGGGCGGCACGCGGACCGCACGCGGACGGCACGCGGGCCGCGTGCTTCACGGCACGCGAACGGCGCGGTCCACGGCCCGGGGGAGCGCCTGGTTCAGGCCGGGTAGGCGTGGGTCTGGGTGGCCTTGACGGCGGCCCAGACCCGGGTGCCGGGGGTGAGGTCGAGCTCGGCGGCGGCGGTGGGGGTGAGGTCGGCGGCCAGCGGGAGGGGGCCGGTGAGGTCGACCCGGAAGCGGTCGCCGTGCAGGTCGAGGCCGGCGACGGTGCAGGGGAAGAGGTTGCGGGCGCTGGTCTCGGGGCGGTGCCGGTGCAGGGTGACCGCGTCGGGCGGGAAGGCGACGAACGCCGGGCCGGTCAACTCCTCGTCGGTGCTGAGGACCTGGCCCTCGGGGAGGGTGACCTGCCGGCCGGCGGCGGTGCCCTGGTAGAGGTTGAGGCCGACCAGCCGGGCGATGTAGTCGGTGCGCGGGTGGCGGGCCACCTCGGCGGGGCGGCCGGTCTGCACGACCCGGCCGGACTCGATCACCACGAGGCGGTCGGCGAGCACCATGGCGTCCAGCGGGTCGTGCGTGACCAGCACCGCGACGGCTTCGAACTCGGCCAGGTGGCGGCGGAGTTCGGCCCGGACGTCGAGCCGGGTGCGGGCGTCCAGCGCGGCCAGCGGCTCGTCCAGCAGCAGCAGCCGCGGGCGGACGGCCAGCGCCCGGGCCAGCGCGACCCGCTGGGCCTGGCCGCCGGAGAGCTTCGCGGGGCGGTGCCCGGCGTGCTCGGCCAGGCCCATCCGCTCCAGCCAGGGCAGCGCCTCGGCGCGCGCGGCGGCCCGGCGCAGGCCCCGGCTGCGCGGGCCGAAGGCGACGTTGTCGAGCGCGGACAGGTGGGGGAAGAGCAGGTAGTCCTGGAAGACCACGCCGATCGGCCGCTGCTCGGCGGGCCGGAACACGCCGTCCGCGGGGGAGTCCAGCGCCGTGCCGTCCAGGTGCAGGTGCCCGTCGGTGAGCGGCAGCAGCCCGGCCAGGGCGCGCAGCGCGGTGGACTTGCCCGCGCCGTTCGGGCCGAGCAGGGCGAGCACCTCGCCGGGCTCGGCGGCCAGCGGCACGTCGAGGGTGAACGTGCCCCGGGTGACGCGCAGTTCGGCGTCCAGGGCGGGAGCGGGAGGCTTCTTCGCGGGGTTCACGGGGTTCACGGGGTTCACGGGGTTCACGGGGCTCGCGGGGGTCACGGGGTTCACGGGGTGGACATCCAACGGTCGCGCAGCCCGGCGAGGACGGCGACGGAGACGGTGAGCAGGATCAGGCTGAGCGCGATGGCCGCCTCCGGGTCGGACTCCATGGCCAGGTAGACCGCCAGCGGCATGGTCTGGGTCCGGCCGGGGAAGTTCCCGGCGAAGGTGATGGTCGCGCCGAACTCGCCCAGCGCCCGGGCCCAGGCCAGCACCGCACCCGCCCCGATGCCCGGGGCGACCAGCGGCAGGGTGACCCGGCGGAACGCGGTCAGCCGGGAGGCGCCGAGGGTGGCCGCGGCCTCCTCGTAGCGCGGGTCGGCGGCGCGCAGCGCGCCCTCCACGCTGATCACCAGGAACGGCATCGCGACGAACGCCTCGGCCACCACCACGCCGGTGGTGGTGAACGGGAGGGTGACGCCGGTCCAGGCGTCCAGCCAGCGGCCCAGGATGCCGTTGCGGCCGAGCACCAGTAGCAGCGCCACGCCGCCGACCACCGGGGGCAGCACCAGCGGCAGGGTGACCAGGGCGCGCACCAGCCGCCGCCCGGGGAACTCGGTGCGGGCCAGCAGCCAGGCCAGCGGCACGCCCAGCACCAGCGCGACGCCGGTGGCCAGGGTCGCCGAGAGCAGCGAGAGCTTGAGCGCCTGCCACACCTCGGTGCCGGTCAGCAGCGAGGGCAGCGCGCTCCACGGCGCGCGCACCAGCAGCCCGAGCAGCGGCAGGACCAGGAAGGCCAGGCCGAGCAGCGCGGGCAGCAGCAGCGCGGCGGGGACCCGCCCGGCCCCCCGGGGCCGCCGCCGGCCCCGGGGGTGTGGTGCGGGTGTGGTGCGGGGGGTGCCGGGCCGGGTCACGGCGTCTGGAAGCCGGCCTCGGTGAGCACCCGGCGGGCGTCCGCGGAGCCGACGTAGCCGAGGAACGCGGCGGCACCGTTGCTGTTGGGCGCCTTGGCGAGGGCGGCGATCGGGTAGTCGTTGACGGCCTGCGCGGCCTCCGGGAAGTTCACGCCCTCGATCTTGTCGGCGTCGGCCTTGACGTCGGTCTGGTACACCAGCGACGCGTCGACCTCGCCCAGCTCGACCTTGGTCAGGGCGCCCTTGACGTCCTGCTCGTAGGTGACGGGGGTGAGCTGCACGCCGGCCGCGTTCAGCGCGGTGACGGCGGCGGCGCCGCACGGCACCTCCTTGGCGCACAGCGCGGTCTTGACGCCGGTGAGGTCCTTCAGGCCGGCGATGTGCCGGGGGTTGCCCTTGGCGACGGCGATCTCCAGCGTGTTGCGGACGAACACGGTCGGGTCGCCGCCGGTCAGCTTGGCGTCGGTGACGGTCTTCATGGTGGCCGGGCTGGCCGCGGCGAACACGTCCACCGGCGCGCCGGAGACGATGCTCTGGGCCAGCGCGGAGGAGCCGCCGAAGTTGAAGGTCACGGTGGTGCCCGGGTAGGCCGCCTCGAAGCGCTTGCCCAGCTCGGTGAAGGACTCCTTCAGCGAGGCCGCCGCGAACACCGTCACGGTGCCCTTGACCTCGGGGCGGGCGGGGGCGGAGCTGTTCGAGGCGGAGCCGCTGCCGGAGCTGCTGCACGCCGTCAGGCCGGCCGCGAGGGCGAGGACGGCGGAGGCGGCGAGGAGTCGTCTGACGCTGCGCATGGATGGTTTCCCCTGGTCGTGGTGGACGGTGGCGGGCCGGAGCGGAGTGCGAGGGTGGGGTGCGATCAGGCGATCATAGTGCCGCAGCTGCGGGGTCCAGGACTGCTGTCTCATCGCACAAGCGACCTTAAGCCGAACTTAAGGGTTGCATGTGCAATACCTCAAGACCCCGCCGTCCCCGCCGCGCTGCCCCCTCGCCCCCCGACGGCCGCCCGGGAGATACTGACGCGGTTTCAGCGAACCTCCACCGCACGGGGGTTCGTCCGACGGAGGGGACCCCATGACCGCCACCCGCGTGCCCGGCCCGGCCGGGCTGCCGCTGATCGGCTCCCTGCTCGACCTCAAGCGCGACGCGCTCGGCACCTACCTCGCCGCCCGCCGCGACCACGGCGACGTGATCCGGGTGCAGGCCGGCCCGCCCGGGCTGCGCGCCGAGCTCTGGATGGTCTTCTCGCCCGAGGGCGCCCAGCAGGTGCTGGCCACCGAGGCCGCCAACTTCCGCAAGGACAACGTCTTCTACGGCGAGATCCGGGAGAGCTTCGGCAACGGCCTGCTCACCGCCCAGGACGCCGACTACCTGCGCCAGCGCCGCCTGGTCCAACCGCTGTTCACCCGCCGCCGGGTCGACGGCTACGCCGACGCGATCGGCACCGAGACCGCCGCCCTGGCCGCCCGGTGGGCCGCCGCCCCCGACGGCGTCGTCGACCTCGGCGAGGAGATGAACCGCTTCGCCCTGCGCACCGTCGCCCGGATCCTGTTCGGCCAGGACGTCGAGGAGGCCGTCGAGACGGTCCACCACGCCTTCCCGGTCCTGAACGGCTTCGTCCGCGACCGCGGCTTCTCCCCGCTGCGGCTGCCCCGGCAGTGGCCGCTGCCCGGGCACCGCAAGGCGCTCGCCGCCGAACGCGCGCTGTACGAGGTCTGCGACGGCATCATCGCGCGCCGCGCCGCCGAAGGGGCCGAAGGAGCGGACGGAGCGGACGGGAAGGGCGAGGGCCGGGACCTGCTCGCGCTGCTGGCCGCCGCCCGCGACGAGGACGGCAACCGGCTGGACCCCACCGAACTGCGCGAACAGGTGCTGATCTTCCTGCTGGCCGGCCACGAGACCACCGCCACCTCGCTCACCTTCGCCCTCCACCTGCTCGGCAAGCACCCCGAGCAGCAGGCCCGCGCCCACCGGGAGGCCGCCGAACTGCTCGCCGACGGCCGCCGCCCCACCGCCGCCGACTACGCCGAACTCCCTTACCTGACAAGGGTGCTGAAGGAGACCATGCGGCTCTTCCCGGCCGCGCCCTCGGTCGGCCGCCGGGCCGTCGAGGCCACCACGGTGGGCGGTGTCACCATCCCGGCCGGCGCCGACGTCCTGGTCGTCCCGTACGTCACCCACCGGCACCCCGGGCACTGGGAGGACCCGGAGCGCTTCGACCCCGAGCGCTTCACCCCCGAACGGGAGGCCGCCCGGCACCGCTACGCCTGGTTCCCGTTCGGCGGCGGCCCGCGCGCCTGCATCGGCCAGCACTTCTCGATGCTGGAGTCGGTGCTCGCGCTGGCCGCCCTGCTGCGCGAGTTCGAGGTCACCGCGATCGACCGGGACGTCCCGCTCGCCCAGGGCATCACCCTGGAGCTGCACGGCCCCGTCCGGGTCAGGCTCACCCCGCGCGGCTGACGGCGGACGGCGGACGCCGCACCGCCCGCCCCCGACGCGGCGGGCGCGGGGACGGGCGGTGCGGGTGTCACGGGGGGCCGGTGTCACAGGGTGCCGGTGGCACGGAGCACCGGCGGTGCGGGGCGGCTCAGGGCGTGACGCTGGCCAGGCACAGGGTGTACGAGCTGCTGCCCTTGTCCACCCAGTAGCCGGCCTCGGCCTCGGGGAACGCCGTGCAGGCGTCGGCGTCGGAGGAGGAGAGCCGGCCCACGACCCGGAAGTCGGCGTCCGAGCCGCCGCAGTCGACGACCGAGACGTCCGGGGACAGGGTGGACCCGCTGTTGTGGACGCAGTCGCCCACGTCGGCGTAGTCCGGGTCCTGCTGGATGCTGTAGAGCAGCGCGCCGACGGCGACCACGGGTATCAGCAGGCCGAGGACCTGCGGCCGCAGGTACAGCGGGCGGCCGGTGGGCAGCGGCGTGCCCGGGGCGCCCGGGACGGGGGCCGGCAGCTTCCGGAGCTTGAGCCAGACGACCAGGTTCATCAGCATGGTGACCGGGTTGATCACCGCGGAGGCCACGCCCCACCAGCCCTGCCACAGGCTGTCCGCGGTCATCCGCCGCAGGGTCGCCGTCCCGCAGTCCCGGCAGAACGGGCCGGGCACCCGCAGGAACCGCATCATCACCAGGAAGCCCTGGTGGCCGCGGACCGTGACGTTCGCGGCGGGCACGGAACCGCAGAAGCGGCAGAACGGGCCCGGCTGGGGGCCGGACGCGGCGGGCGCCGCCCACCCGGCCGGTTCGGCGCCCGCGGGCGGCGCGGCGGGGAAGGCCGCCGGCGCGGCGGGGTCGGCGGGCGGGGGCGTGACGGGTACGGACACGGAGTTCCTCTGGCGGGGGCGTGCGGGAGCACGCGGGGGAAGGCGGACGACGGCCGTCGGCCTCCGGCGGCAGCGGGACTCCGCTGCGCCGCGCGACGGTTCGGCCGGAGAGTAGCGGGTCCGGAGGACAGTGCGCACTCCGGTTTCGCCGGGCCGTTCGTGCCCGGCCGGCGCGCGCCCCGTACGCGGTCCGGTCCCGGCCCGTCCCGGTGCCCGTCCCGTTGCCCGTTCGGCTGCCGGTCCGTCCGTCGCCCGTCCGTCGCTCGTCCGTCGCCCGGCGGGGCAGGAGGCCGGGGCGCGGCGGGGGTCGGAACGTGCGCGGGGCGCGTGCGGGGGCGTGCGCGGAGGCACACGTCGTCGCGCCATTCGAGCACACAACGCCCATCGTCCGTAGTGCTTTTCACATCTTCTGGTGACCATTCGTCAACTCTGGGTAGCGTCCACGATTCCTGGACCGCACGAGCTCGGGCGAGCGGCGTCCGTCCCTCGCAGGAGGCACCCGATGGGATCGATGGACCACTTCAGTTTCGGCTGGCTCACGCCGCTGCTCTCCTACGCGATGGCCTGCGCCGGTGCCGCCCTCGGCCTGCGCTGCACCCTGCGGGCGCTGTCCGCCACCGGCGCCTCCCGGCGGAACTGGCTGCTCACCGCCGCCGCCGCGATCGGCTCCGGGATCTGGATGATGCACTTCGTCGCGATGTTCGGCTTCACCGTGGACGGCACCGCGCTGCGCTACGACGTCCCGCTGACCGTCCTCAGCCTGCTGGTCGCGGTCGCCGTGGTCGGCCTCGGGGTGTTCGTGGTCGGCTACGGCCGCCACCGGGGCCGCAGCCTGCTGCTCGGCGGCCTCATCACCGGCGTCGGCGTCGCCGGGATGCACTACCTAGGGATGGCCGCCGTCCGGATGCACGGCGAACTGCGCTACCAGGCGGGCACGGTGGCGCTGTCCGTGCTGATCGCGGTCGGCGCCGCCACCGCCGCGCTCTGGGCCGCCGTCACCATCCGCAACGCGTACGCGGCGGCGGCCGCCGCGCTGGTGATGGGCGTCGCCGTCAGCTGCATGCACTACACCGGGATGGCCGCCGTCCACGTCCACCTGGAACCCGCCCGGACCGGGCTCGGCGGCGCCACCCCGCTGGAGTTCGTCTTCCCGCTCGCGGTCGGACTCGGCTCCTTCCTCTTCCTCACCTCCGCCTTCGTCGCGCTCTCCCCGACCGCGCAGGAGCACGCCGCCTACCGCGAGGCCGGCGAACTCGCCGTCGAGGAACTCGGCCGCGCCGCCTGACCCCCGCGCCCGCCTTTCCGCCGCACCCGACCGCGCCCGTACGCCCGCGGCGCGTCCGCAGCCGCGCGCCCGACCGCGCCCGTACGACCGCCGCCCCGACGACCCCCCGAAGCCCGAAAGGCCGTCCCACACCCATGCGCGCAAGCCGAGGCACCTCCCGCAGCGGACCGCCCGCCCCCAGCCACCCGCGCGGCCCCGCCCGCACCCGGCCCGGCGCACCCCGGCGCGGGGCCCACGCCGGGCCGCCCGCCGACGAGACGCCGCTCACCGCCCCGGCGCCCGCCCGGCCCGGGCTGCGGCCGCGCACCGTCCGGGCCCGGATCGTCGCCGTGCTGATGGTCCCGGTGGTGTCCGTGATGGCGCTGTGGGCGTTCGCCACCGTCACCACCGCCGGCGACGTCCGGGACCTGCGGCGGATCAAGAGCGTCGACGCCGCCCTGCGCACCCCCCTCGACCGCACCGCCGCCGCCCTCCAGGCCGAACGCGCCGCCGCCGGACAGTTCCTCGCCGCCCCCGGCCCCGACCAGGAGGCCGCGCTGCGCGGCACCGCCCGGCAGACCGACCTGGCCGCCGCCCCGCTCACCCTGGCCCCCGACTACAACCGCGCCGACGCCGAAGGGCTCGGCCCCGAGGCCGCCGGCCGCCTCGACACCCTCGGCCGCGCCGTCGCCGCCCTCCCCGCGCTGCGCGCCCGCCTGCTCGACCGCGACGTCCCCTGGAGCGACGCCTTCACCGTCTACACCGCCGCCGTCGACGACGCCCTCGCCGTCACCGGCTCGCTCACCGCGCTCCAGGACCACCGGGTCGCCGCCGACGCCCGCGTCCTGCTCGAACTCGCCCGCTCCCGCGAGCAGCTCGCCCGCGAGGACGCCCTGCTGCGCGCCGCCCAGCGCGCCGGCCGGCTCACCGAGGCCGGGTACCGGCAGATCGTCCAGGCCGCGTACGCCCGCGCCCAGTTCGAGCGGACCGCCGTCCCCGACCTGCGCCCCGCCGACCGGGCCGCGCTCGCCGTCCTCACCGACGGCCCCGAGTACCAGGAACTGCGCCGCTACGAGGAGGCGTTGCTGGCCGCCGCCGACCCGGACGCCGCCCTCGCCGCCGTCCCCGCCACCCGCTGGGCCGCCGTCACCGACACCACCGGGCAGGCCCTGGCCGCCCTCGAACGGCAGGCCGGCGCGACCGCCGCCGCCCGCGCGGACCCGTACGCGCTGGGCCTGTTCACCCCCTCCGGCGCCACCGTGCTGCTCGGCCTGCTCGCGGTCCTCGCCTCGCTGCTGGTCTCGGTCCGGGTCGGCCGCGGCCTGGTCGCCGAGCTGCACGCCCTGCGCAACTCGGCGCTCGAACTCGCCGGGCGCACCCTGCCCGCCACCATGCGCAGGCTGCGCTCCGGCGAGGAGGTCGACGTGGACGCCGAGGTGCCGCCGCGCGAGCACGGCGGCGACGAGATCGGCCAGGTCCACCAGGCCCTCGACAGCGTCCAGCGGGCCGCCGTCACCGCCGCCGTCGAACGCGCCGAGGTGCTCTCCGGCGTCTCCGGCGTGTTCGTCAACCTGGCCCGCCGCAGCCAGGTCCTGGTGCACCGCCAACTCACCCTGCTGGACGCGATGGAGCGCCGCACCGAGGACCCGGCCGAACTGGACGACCTGTTCAAGCTCGACCACCTCACCACCCGGATGCGCCGCCACGCCGAGGGCCTGATCATCCTCTCCGGCGCCGCCCCCGGCCGGGCCTGGCGCAAGCCCGTCCCGCTCACCGACGTGGTCCGGGCCGCCGTCGCCGAGGTCGAGGAGTACGCCCGGGTCGACGTCCACCGCCTCCCGCCCGCCGCCGTCACCGGCCCCGCCGTCGCCGACCTCACCCACCTGGTCGCCGAACTCGTCGAGAACGCCACCGGGTTCTCGCCCCCGCACACCAAGGTCCAGATCCGCGGCGAACAGGTCGGCAACGGCTACGCCCTGGAGATCGAGGACCGCGGCCTCGGCATGGGCCCCGAAGCACTCGCCGACGCCAACCGGCGGATCGACGCCAGCGAACAGGTCGACCTCTTCGACAGCGACCGCCTCGGCCTGTTCGTGGTCAGCCGGCTCGCCAAGCGGCACGGCGTCCGGGTCTCGCTGCGCCCCTCCGCGTACGGCGGCACCACCGCGATCGTGCTGCTGCCGCTCGACCTGCTCGACCTGCGTGAGGGTGACAACCTCTCGGACGTGCGGGAGTTGGCCGCCGTTCCCGAACTCACGCCGACGGTACGGACGTTGTCCCAGGCGCTCGCCCCGGTCCCGGCTCCGGCCCCGGCTCCGGCCCCGGCGCCGAACCCCGCCGGGTCGCGCCCGCGGTCCGCGCCGTCCGCGCCGCCCGCTCCGGTGGTTCCGGCCGCCGCCGTCGGGCCGGAGGGCGAACTCCCGCGCCGGGTGCGGCAGGCCAGCCTCGCCCCGCAGCTGCGCGACGCCCCCGCCCCGGCCCGCCCCGGGCTGCGCCCCGCCGACCGGGCCGCCGACCGTGACCCCGAGCAGGCCCGCACCGCGATGGCCGCGTTCCAGCGCGGCTGGCAGCGCGGCCACGCCCAGCCGCCCGCGGACCGGCCCGCCGGCCGGCCCGCCGACCACCCCGCCGACCGCAACGACTTCGACAGAGGAGACCGGGCCCGATGATCGGCACCCCCCACCAGAGCGGCGAACTCAACTGGCTGCTGGACGAGTTGGCCACCCGGGCCGCCCGGGTCAGGTTCACCGTCGTGCTCTCCGCCGACGGACTGCCGATGGGCAACTCCACCGGCCTCGGCCGCGAGGACGCCGAGCACCTGGCCGCCGTCGCCTCCGGCTTCCGCAGCCTGGCCAAGGGCGCCGGACGGCACTTCGACGCGGGTGAAGTCCGCCAGACCATGGTCGAGTTGGAGCGCGGCTACCTGTTCGTCGCCGCCGGACAGGGCTCCTGCCTGGCCGTCTTCGCCGAACCCGACGCCGACCTCGGCCTGGTCGCCTACGAGATGGCCCGCCTGGTCCGCCGGGTCGGCGAACACCTGCACGCCGCCCCGCGCGGCTTCTAGTGCCGCATCGGGCGACCTCCGCCCCGTCGCGGAGCGGTGTCCGGTGCGTGCGGCGGGAACGCGCGCACCGGGCACCACTCCGCGACGGGGCCCGGACCGGCCGGACCGGCACCGCACCGCCCAGTAGCCAGTAGCCAGTAGTACGTCGACCGTCCGTCAGAAGGGGTGACCTCCGATGGCCTACCCGCCCCGGCGCTACCTGCCCGGCTCCCCGTTCGGCTACCCGCCGCCGCCCGCCCGCCCCGTCCAGTGGTACGACGAGGACGCCGGTCCGATGGTCCGCCCCTACGCGCTCACCAAGGGCCGTACCCGCCCCGGCCGGTCCTTCGACCTGATCGCGCTGGTCGTCACCGACGTCCCCGACCCGACCGTGCTGCCGGTCGGCCCCGAGCAGGCCGCCATCCTGGCGGTCTGCCGGGGCAACGCCCTCTCCGTCGCCGAGATCGCCGCCGACCTCGACCTGCCGCTCGGCGTGGTCCGGGTGCTGCTCGGCGACCTGCTCGACGCCGAACTCATCCGGGTCAGCCGCCCCGTCCCGCCGGAGCTGCTCCCGCACGAACACGTCCTCCAGGAGGTCATCCATGGGCTCCGCGCCCTCTGACAGCACCGACCTGGCCCTGAAGATCCTGGTCGCGGGCGGCTTCGGCGTCGGCAAGACCACCCTGGTCGGGGCCGTCAGCGAGATCAAACCCCTGCGCACCGAGGAGCAGTTGACCGCCGCCGGCACCCACGTCGACGACCTCGGCGGCGCCGAGCGCAAGACCACCACCACGGTCGCCATGGACTTCGGCCGGATCACCATCCGCGCGGGCCTGTCCGTCTACCTGTTCGGCACCCCCGGCCAGGACCGCTTCTGGTTCCTCTGGGACGAACTCGCCCGGGGCGCCCTCGGGGCCGTCGTCCTCGCCGACACCCGCCGCCTCACCGACTGCTTCCCCGCCGTCGACTTCTTCGAGCACCGCGGCATCCCCTTCGTGGTCGCCGTCAACCGCTTCGAGGGCAGCCGCGCCTTCCGCCCCGAGGACGTCTCCCGGGCCCTGGACCTCGACCCGGCGACCCCCGTGGTGCTCTGCGACGCCCGCGAACGGGCCTCCGGCAAGGACGTCCTGATCAGCCTGGTCGAACACGCCGGGAAGGCGCACGCGGCCCGGGTGCTGGCCCGGACCCGCGGCTGACCGGACCCGCGGCTGACCGGGGACGGACCGGCGGGGACGGACCGGCGGGGACGGACCGGAAAGGGGGAGGCCGGGGCGGGCCCGCGCCGCTAGCATGACCGGCATGTTCCCCACCCGTGACTAGGGACCGCACCGCGACCGCACGCCGCACCCGGCGTCGCGGTCGCTCCGGCGTCCCCGTCCACCGGCGCACCGCGTGCGCCGTCCCCGCTGAGGAACCACTCCGCCATGTCCGCGTCCTACCTGGCCGTGCTGCGCGCCCCCGGCGCCGCCCGGCTCCTCCCGGCCGCCCTGCTCGGCCGCCTCTCCTACGGCACCCTGCCGCTCTCCCTGCTGCTCGCCACCGCCGCCACCACCGGCTCGTACGCCCGGGCCGGCTGGCTGACGGCCCTGTTCTCGGCGGTCAGCGTCCTGCTCTTCCCGACCCGCGCCGGACTGGTCGACCGGTACGGGCCGCGCCGGGCCCTGCCGCCGATGGCCGCCGGGTACGCCGCCGCCCTGCTCGCGCTGGCCGCCGCGACCTGGCGCCCCGGCGTCCCCTACCCGGCGCTGCTGGGCCTCGCCGCCGCCGCGGGCGTCCTCGCCCCGCCGCTCGGGCCGGTCACCCGGGCCCAGTGGAGCGTGCTGGCCGCCGATCCCGAACTGCGGCGCCGGGCCTACAGCCTGGACACCGTCGCCGAGGAACTCCTTTACGTCACCGGCCCGTTGCTGGCCGGGCTGCTCGCCGCCGCGGCCCGCCCGGCCGCCGGGGTGCTGCTCAGCGCCGCCCTCGTCCTGGGCGGCACGCTGACCCTGGCGGCGGTGGCCGTCCAGGTGCCCGTCCCGGTGGCCGTCCCGGTGCCGGTCCGGGGCGCGGCGGCCACCGCGCGCTCCGGCACCCGGCACCTGCCGGCCCGGGCCCGGCAGCCGCTGTCCGCCGCGGCGGGCGCCGGTGCGGGCCTGGCGGCGTTCTCGCTGCTGGCGGTGGTCTTCGCCGGGCGCCACGGCAGCGCCGCGGACGTCGCCTGGGTGGAGGCGGCGCTGGCCGCCGGCAGCGCTACCGGCGGGCTGGTGCTCGGCGCGGTCGACTGGCGCGCCCCGGCCGCCACCCGGCTCACCGTGCTGACCGCGGCCCTCGCCGCCGCCCTCGCCCTCGCCGCCCTCGCGCCCACCCTCCCGGCCCTGGCCGCCGTCGCCGCGCTGGCCGGCCTCGCCGTCGCCCCGACCCTCACCACCGCCTACCTCCTCACCGACGAACTCGCCGCCCCCGCCGAACGCACCCGGGCCGGGGCCTGGGTCAACTCCTCCTTCAACGCCGGGAGTTCCACCGCCACCGCGCTCACCGGCGCGCTGCTCGCCCACCTCCCGCTGTCCAGCTGCCTGCTGCTCGCCGCCACCCCGCCGCTGGCCGCCCTCGCGCTGCGCCGGAGGGCGTAGCCGCCGGACGCCACGGGCCCCCGCCGAAACTCCCTCCCGCCGCGACGACGAGTTCCGGCGGCGGGCCCCGTCCCACCTGGTATGACTCGCACCATGACCACCGCCACCACCACCGGTCCCCACCTCGGCCCCGGACCGCTCCGGAGCGCCGGGACACCGGGCCCGACCCGCCACGTCCGCCGGGTGGCCCGATGAGCACCGTCGAGGTCAACGGAACCGTCCTGGGGATCGAGTCCTTCGGCGCCCGCGACGCGCCGCTCCTGCTGCTCGCGGGCGGGCCGACGATGCTCTCCTGGCCCGACGCGCTGTGCGAGCGCCTCGCGGCCGGCGGGCGCCGGGTGGTGCGCTACGACCTGCGCGACAGCGGGGAGTCGGCGACGGCGGACCCGGAGGCGCCCGCCTACACCCTGCGCACCCTGGCCGCCGACGCGGCGGCCCTGGCGGGCGCGCTCGGCGGGGGCCGCGCCCACCTCGCGGGCATCGGGGTCGGCGGGATGGTCGCGCAGGTCGCCGCCCTGGACCACCCGGACGCGTTCGCGGCCCTCACCCTGGTCGGCACCCGCCCGGTCGCCCCCGGCCCGCCCGACCCGGACCTGCCCGACCACGACGGGCCCACCATGGCGCGGCTGTTCGCCGGTTCGATGCCCGACTGGACCGACCGCGCGGCCGTCGCCCGGTTCGCCGCGGCCGGTGCGGAGATCCTGGGCGACGACCCCGCCGCCGCACGGACCACCGCCGCCCGGATCTGGGACCGCGCCTCCGCCACCACGGCCCCCGTCCAACTGGCCAACCACCTGGGCACGGTCTTCGCCCGCCTCGACTGCACCCCCCGCTGGCGCGAACGCCTTCCCGTCCTGTCCCTGCCCGCCCTGGTCGTCCACGGCCGCCGCGACCGCTTCTTCCCGCTCGGCAACGGCGAAGCGCTCGCCCGCGAGATCCCCGGCGCCCGCCTCCTCGTCCTCGACGGGGCCGCCACCGCGCTCCCCGCCACGGCCGCCGCCGAGGTCGCCGCGGCCATGCTCGCCCTCGACCGCCGGGCCCCGACCGACTGAGCCCGACGGCCGGTTCGGTCGGCCGGTTCAGCCGGTCGGCTCAGTCGGTCGGCTCAGTCGGCTGGTTCAGTCGGTCGGTTCAGCCGGTCGGCCCGGTGCGCGCGGGGGAGTGGAACGGGCCGCCGGGGGCGAAGGCGTGGGCGGCGAAGCGCTCGCCCATGCGGCGGTAGGCGGCGGGGGAGGGGTGCAGTCCGTCGGGGAGGTCGTCGGTGTCGGCCGGGCCGAGCAGCTCCCGTCCGTCGAGGTGGTGCAGGTGGGGGTCGTGCGCCTGCCGGAGGGCCACGATCCTGGCCAGCTCGTCGCGGACCACCTGGAGCGAGAGCGCCCCGCGCTCCAGCTCGGCCGGGTCGCCCAGGGCGGTGATCCTCCCGTCCGGGCCCACCGAGGTCGGGCCGGGGCGGGTGTCGAGGGCGGGGCAGCTCACCGGGGAGACCACCAGCAGCGGGGTGTCCGGGTGCCCGTCCCGGATCGTGTCCAGGAAGCCGTGCACCGCCGGGCCGAAGGTCCGCAGCCGGAAGGCGGCCAGGCCCACGATGTTGATGCCCGTCTTGAGGCTGATCAGGTCGGCGGGCAGGTCGCGGATCGTCCGGGCGACGTAGGGGTCCAGCAGGTCGTTGCCCGGCTGGCTGAGGTTGGTCACCTCCACGCCCCCGAGCCTGGCCGCCACCACCGGCCAGGTGCCGGTGGGCCCGTCGGCGCCGGGGCAGTGGCTGATCGAGCTGCCGTGGTGCACCCAGCGGGGCCGGCCGTCGGGCAGCGGGGCCAGGACCTCGCCGTCGGCGCGGAGCGCCACCAGCTCGGTGGGGGTCTGCTGCGGCAGCCAGAGTTCGATCCGCTTCATCCCGGCCGGCAGCCCGGCGAAGCGCACCGTCCCCGGCTTCCCCGGCACCAGCCGCTGCTCGGCCCCGGGGCCCGCCATCCGCAGCACGTGGCCCAGCGGCGCCCGGCGGCGGTCGACCAGGGCGCCGTCCACCGTCAGTTCCAGCATCCCGGGCGGCTGCGGCTCGGGGGCGCCGTCGAGCTGCCCCGTGGAGGTGAGCACCTCGAACTCCAGCACCCGCGCGTCGGTGCGGAACACCAGCCGCACCCCCGAGGGCAGCAGGGTGCCGCCGTAGACCGACCGGTCCTGGTACTGCTCCTTGGTCCAGGCGGGCAGCCGGCGCGGCATCACCCCCGCCGGCGTCCGCTCCAGGTCCAGCGCGCCGCGCACCTCCACCGGCCCGTCCACCAGCGGATACTCCCGGATGGCCACCACTGTCATCGCTCCTCGGCTCCGGCCCGCTCGACCCGTCCGGCCCGCTCGACCGCCCGGCCGGACCGGCCGGGGCCGGCGGGCTCCTCACCGAACCTACTGCCCCCGAACCGCCGTGCTCAGTGCCGCCGGGCGCGGGCCGCGCACCGGCTTCTCGGCGACGGCCGGGTTGAGCAGCCAGGAGACCCGGGCACCGGAGGCGTGGACGGCGGCGGCCGGGAGGGGGTCGGGGTGAGCCGGAGGAGCCAGCGGCGGAAGGTGACGGCGGTGAACACCAGGGCGCAGGAGCGGAGCATCCGGGCCCGGTGGGCGGCGAGGCGGCGAGGCGGCGGTGGCGGGCGTGGTGCAGGCCGAGGGCGGTGGTGGCCAGGGTGGGCAGGGCGAGGACGGTGAAGCCGAGCGGCGCGACGGGCGGGTGGAGGCCGTGCGGGGCGGGGAGCAGGCCGCCGGTCGACCCGGGCCCGCCGGCGGCGCTCACCGTCCGCGAGCGCGAGGTGCTGCGGCCGGCCGCCGAGGGGCACCCCGACGGGGAGATCGCCGCGCTGCTGCACCTCGCCGAGTCCACCGTGAACACGCACGTCAAGCGGGTCCTGGGCAAGCTCGGCGCGCGCGCGACCGCTCGCAGGCGGTGGCCGTCGCGTACCGGCACGGCCTGATGGGCGCGCAGCCCTACCGGCCGGGCGGGCCCGGCGTTCCGTGACACTCCGTCACCGGCGGGGTGCCGGTCGATCGCGCCGGTACGGTCGTACATTGAGCGGATGATCGTGGAGAACGGGCCGGGGCCCGCGCGGCCGGAGCGCTACGGGTGGGGCCCGTCCGGGCGGCGGCTCGCCGACCAGGGCCGCTGGGACGAGCTGCTGGAGCGCTTCCGGCTGGCCCGGGCGCTCGGCGACCCGCTCTCCGGGCCGCTCGGCCACCTGGTCGCGTACGGCGCGCCCGCCGCCCTCGCCGCCCGGCTGTTCGACCCCGACGGCGGGCCCGGCGCCCCCGCGACCGCCGCCGACCACGACGCCGGACCGCTCTGGGAGGTGCTGGCCACCCGCCACCCCCGGCCCGTCCTGGACGCCCTCCCGCTGCCGCCCGCGATCCGCCGCCTGGCCGCGCACACCCGCGCCCTGCTCGGCGAGGACCCCGGCGACGACACCCCGGACGAGACCGGGGTCCCGTACCGGCTCCAGCCCTGGGAGGAGGGCGGCTGGGAGCGCGACACCCGGGTCCGCGAGTACCTGCCCGGCGGCGGGGCCCGGCGCGCCCTGCACCTGGCCCCGCCCACCCGGGAAGGGCTCGCTGTCCTCGAACTCCCCAACCCCGGCGCCCGGTTGACCGGCCTCGCGGCCACCGAGGCGCTCGCCGCCCTGGCCGGCTGGACCACCGCCGTCTGCGTCCGGGGCCGCGCCGCCGACGCAGCCGCCCAACTCGCCGGCGGCCCCGAGGTCACCGGCGGTCGGCTCCCGTTCGCCGCCCTCTACCCCGCTCTGGTCCACCTCGCCTCCGCCCGCCCCGACCGCGGCACCGCCCAGGGCCGCCTCGCCGTCTGGCGGCTCCTCACCGCGATGGACGGCGCCACCGCCCCCTCCCGCCCCCGCGCCGAGGCCCTGGTCGCCCGCCTGCACTGCCTCGCCTGGACCGAGCCCGCCGACGACCTCCGCCACCTCCACCTCGCCCTGGAGGACCCCGCCACCGGCCTCGCCTGGGCCCTCTCCGGCACCACCCCCGACCCGGCCTGACCGCGCCTGTCCGTGCCTGACCGGGCCTGACCGGGTCTCAGGGCCCTTCCGTGCTCCGGCTCAGGAGCCGGTGACGGGCTGCTGCGCGGAGGGGGCCGGCGACTGCGCGGGCAGGTCGGCGGGCGCGGGGACGGCGGTGGCGGTCTCGTCGTAGGGGAGCGCGCCGGAGAGGACGGCGGTCAGCCGGATGCGGTCGAGTTCGCCCGTCCAGTGGCCGATCAGGACGGTGGCGACCGCGTTGCCCGCGAAGTTGGTGAGCGCCCGGGCCTCGGACATGAAGCGGTCGATGCCGACGATCAGGCCGACGCCGTCGACGAGTTCCGGCTTGTGCGACTGCAGGCCGCCGGCCAGCGTGGCCAGGCCCGCACCGGTCACGCCCGCCGCGCCCTTGGAGGCGAGCACCATGAACAGCAGCAGGGAGAGCTGCTCGCCCAGCGACATCGGCCTGTCCATCGCCTCCGAGACGAAGATCGACGCCATGGTGAGGTAGATGGCGGTGCCGTCCAGGTTGAAGCTGTAGCCGGTGGGCACCGTGATGCCGACCACCGGGCGGCTCACCCCGAGGTGCTCCATCTTGGCGATCAGCCGCGGCAGCGCGCTCTCCGAGGAGGACGTCGACAGGATCAGCAGGAACTCCCGGCCGAGGTAGCGCAGCAGGGCGAACACGTTCACCCCGGCGGCCAGCCGCAGCAGCAGGCCCAGCACCACGACCACGAACAGCACGCAGGTGGCGTAGAAGCCCATCATGATCACCGCGAGGCTCTTCAGCGCGGCGGTGCCGGTCGCCCCGACCACCGCCGCCATCGCGCCGAACGCGCCGACCGGCGCCACCCACATGATCATCGACATCACCTTGAACACCAGCTTCTGCAGGTGCTCCACCCCGCGCAGCACCGGCGCCCCGGCCGCGCCCAGCGCCTGCAGCGCGAACCCGACCAGCAGCGCCACCAGCAGGGTCTGCAGCACCTGGCCCGCGGTCAGCGCCGAGACCAGGGTGGTCGGGATGATCCCGAGCAGGAAGTCGGTGGTGGACTCCGCGCCCGCCGCGGCCTGCGCGTGGCCCGAATCGGCCAGCGCCGCCGTCAGGTGCAGGCCGCTGCCCGGCTCCAGCAGGTTGCCCACCAGCAGGCCGATGCCCAGCGCGACCGTCGAGGTCAGCAGGAAGTACCCGAGCGCCAGACCGCCGACCCGGCCGACCTTCGCCGCCTTGGTCACCGAGCCCACGCCCAGCACGATCGTGCAGAAGATCACCGGGGAGATCATCATCTTGATCAGGTTGACGAAGCCGGTGCCGACCGGCTTCAACTCCACCGCGAACCCCGGCGCCGCCAACCCGACCACCACGCCCGCGACCACCGCGGCGATCACCGCCAGGTACAGGTAGGGGGTGCGGTCGGCCCTTCTCGCGCCGGACGGTGCTCCGTGCTGGGTCGGCTCCATGCTCGCGGCTCCTTCGCCGTAGGCTCGGTTCACGCCCCGGGGGAGGGCGCCCGGCCCGTGGGTGGCGGGCCGCGCACGACTATCCGGCCGGGCCGCGACCGGAGCACGCTTGCGTTCATACTGTTCACGCCCTTGCGGCCGCCACCGCCACCGCCACCGTCGCCGCCACTGCCGCCCCCGCCGTCCGCGAACGGCCTTCGGCGCACCGGCCCCGGCGTGCACACTGGTCGGCATGCACCCGACCAGCAGCCCGCCGCCGTCCCGCCGCCGGCGCAGCCTGGCCGCCCGGCTGCTCGCCGTCCAGGTCGTGATCGTCGCGGCCGTGGTCGCGGGCGGCGCCGTCCTGGCCTACCTGTTCACCGCCCAGCGCGCCGAGGACGCCGCCCTCCGGCAGGCCACCGCCGTCGCCCTCGCGGTCGCCGACACCCCCACCGTCCGGGAGGCCGCCGTCCGGCCCGACCACAGCACCGTCCTACAGCCCTACGCCGAGCAGGTCCGGGCCGACACCGGCGTCGACTTCATCACCGTCATGGACCCGGACGGCATCCGCTGGACCCACCCCGACCCCGGCCGGATCGGCCTGCCCTTCCTCGGCCACACCGACCGGGCCCGGGCCGGCCGCACCCAGCACGAGACGTACACCGGCACCCTCGGCCCGTCCGTCCGGGTCGTCACCCCCGTCCTCGACCAGCGGCACCGGGTGGTCGCCCTGGTCAGCGCGGGCATCACCGTCGACAACATCACCGCCCGGCTGCGCACCCCGCTGCTCGCCCTGACCGGCGTCGCCGCCGCCGCGCTCGCCCTCGGCGCCGCCGCCAGCTACCTGCTCGCCGCCCGGCTGCGCCGGCACACCCACGGCATGGACGCCGAACAGCTCGCCCACCTGTACGACTACCACCAGGCGACGCTGCACTCCGTCCGCGAGGGACTGCTGCTGCTCGACCGCGACCACCGCGTCCTGCTGTGCAACGACGCCGCCCGCGAACTCCTCCAACCTGCCGATTCAGTAGACGGTTTGACGGTGCGTCAGCTCGACCTGCCGGAGTCGCTCACCCGCGCGCTGGAGAGCGCCGAACCGGTCCGGGGCGAGGTGCACCTGACCGCCGAGCACGTCGTGCTGCTCAACACCTCCCCGGTCGGGCCCGGCCTCGGCACCGTGGTCACCCTCCGCGACCACACCGAACTCCAGGGGCTCACCGGCGAGTTGGACAACGTCCGGGGCATCGCCGCGGCCCTCGACGCGCAGGCCCACGAGGCCGCCAACCGGCTGCACGCCGTGGTCTCGCTGATCGAACTCGGCCGCCACCGCGAGGCGGTGGAGTTCGCCACCGCCGAACTCGCCCTCGCCCAGCGGCTCACCGACCAGGTCGTCGGCGCCGTCGGCGAACCCGTGCTCGCCGCCCTGCTGCTGGGCAAGGCCGCCCAGGCCGCCGAACGCGGCATCGACCTGCACCTCACCGAGGACAGCCGGATCGACGACGGCGTGCTGCCCGACCGGCTCACCCCGCGCGACCTGGTCACCCTGCTCGGCAACCTGATCGACAACGCCATGGACGCCGCCGTCGAGAACGCCGCCCACGCCGCCCCCGAAGTCCGCGTCACCGCCCGCACCGACCACGGCCACCTGCTGCTGCGGGTCGCCGACAGCGGCCCCGGCGTCGACCCCGCCGCCGCCGAGGACGTCTTCCGGCGCGGCTGGACCACCAAGCAGCACGGCCGCGGCCTGGGCCTCGCGCTGGTCGCCCAGACCGCCCGCCGCAACGGCGGCGACGTCCGGCTCGGCGGCCGACCCGAGGGCGAATCCGGCGGCGTACCCGGT
Source organism: Kitasatospora sp. NPDC090308 (assembly GCF_044769485.1). NCBI lineage: Bacteria > Bacillati > Actinomycetota > Actinomycetes > Kitasatosporales > Streptomycetaceae > Kitasatospora > Kitasatospora sp. NPDC090308. The sequence continues at coordinate 392,502 of NZ_JBIVXY010000003.1, forward strand.
GGTGGTCCCGGCGGGCACGGGGAGCGCGGCGCCGTGCTCACCGTCCGGCTCCCGCTGCACCTCCCGGCCCGGCGCGAGGCGGTGGAGGCCCGGTGACCGGACAGCCGATCCGCGTCCTGGTGGTCGAGGACGACCCGGTCGCCGCCGACGCCCACGCCCGCTACACCGCCCGCACCCCCGGCTTCGCGGTCGCCGCCGTCGCCCACTCCCGGGCCGAGGCGGTCCGCGCCCTGGAGCGGGCCCGCACCGCCGGCGCCCCCGTCGACCTGGTCCTGCTCGACCTCTACCTGCCCGACGGCCACGGCCTGCAACTGTGCGCCGCGCTGCGCGCCGCGGGCCACGGCGCGGACGTCATCGCCGTCACCTCCGCCCGCGACCTCGCCATGGTCCGGCAGGCCGTCAGCGCGGGCGTCGTCCAGTACCTGCTGAAGCCCTTCGGCGCCGCCGCCCTGGGCGACCGCCTGCGCCAGTACGCCCGCTACCGGGCCAACCTCGACCGGCCCGGCCGGGCGCTCGGCCAGGACGAGGTGGACCGGGCGCTGGCCCTGCTGCGCGGCAGCGACCGCAGCAGCCTCCCCAAGGGCCTGTCCGCCGACACCCTCGACACCGTCGCCGCCGCGCTGCGCGCCGCCCCCGACGGCCTCTCGGCCGGGGCCGCGGGCGAGGCCACCGGCGTCTCCCGGATCACCGCCCGCCGCTACCTCGAACACCTGGTCGCCACCGGCCGCGCCACCCGCGAGCCCCGCTACGGCCAGGTCGGCCGCCCCGAGCTGGGCTACCGCTGGAGCGGCGGCTGAGGCGTCCCGGACCGGGCCGCGCTGGCCGCCGGGTGGCCGGGCCGCCGGGTGGTTCAGGCGCGCTCGGCGAGGACCAGGTAGCGGGTCGGCTCGTCGACGTAGGAGAGCGGGGCCCAGCCGTTGGCGGCGAGCAGCGGGAAGAGGTGCTCGCGGGCGCGCAGGTCGTCGGGGGTGAGCGGGCGGCCCTTGCGGGCGGCCAGCGCGGCCCGGCCGAGCGGGTGGAAGAGCGCGAGCCGGCCGCCGGGGCGGGTGACCCGGGCGAGTTCGCGCAGGCCGGCGGCGGGGCCGGGCAGGTGGGAGATCAGCCCCGCGCCGAACACCAGGTCGGCGACCGCGTCGGGCAGCGGCAGCCGGGTGCAGTCGGCCAGCAGCAGGGCGGCGTCCGCGCGGTGGGCGCGGGCCCGGTCGAGCATCTCGGGCGTCAGGTCGACGCCCAGGACGGTGCCGTCCGGGCCGACGGCGGCCCGCAGCAGCGGGAGGGCGCGTCCGGTGCCGCAGCCCGCGTCCACCGCGAACTGCCCCGGGGCCAGGCCGGTGTCGGCGATCGCGGCGGCGTAGCGCGGGCTGTCGTCGGGGTACGTGCTGTCCCAGCGGGCGGCGCGTTCGGCGAAGAAGGCGCGGGTCCCGGCCAGTTCGCGGGTGTGGGCGGCGGACGGCGGGGGCGGCGAAGTGTCCATGGACGGGAGGGTACTTGGGCGGGGGAGCGGCCGGGCGGCGGCCGTGACCCGGGGCGCTCCGGCTCGTTGGAGGGGCGGGGGGTCCGTCGGGGTGTCCAGCGGTGCCCGATCGGGGGAGCCGGGCTGTCGCGCTCACCCGGACGGGTGATCAAAGGGCCCGGCGGCGGCGAGCGCCGACCCCTCGGAGATAAAGTTAGGCTTACCTAACTTCCCAAGGGAGCTCCTGCTGTGACCCTCACCGTCGGCACCCCCGCCGCACCGGCCGGCGACGCGATCCTGCGCCGCCAGCGCATCCGCGAATCGGCCGCCCGCACCTACGCCCGGTCCTTCCCGATCGTCCCGGTGCGCGCGAACGGCATGACGGTGGAGGGCGCCGACGGACGCCGCTACCTCGACTGCCTCTCCGGCGCCGGCACCCTCGCGCTCGGCCACAACCACCCGGTGGTGCTCGACGCGATCCGCCGCACCCTGGACAGCGGCGCCCCCCTGCACCTGCTCGACCTCGCCACCGCCGAGAAGGACGACTTCACCACCGCCCTGCTGGAGAGCCTCCCGGAGAAGTTCGCCGCCCGGTCCCGGGTGCACTTCTGCGGCCCGGCCGGCACCGACGCCGTCGAGGCCGCCCTCAAGCTGATGCAGACCGCCACCGGCCGGCGCGGCGCCCTCGCCTTCACCGGCGCCTACCACGGCATGACCGCCGGCGCCCTCGCCGTCACCGGCAACACCGCCGTCAAGGCCCCGCTGCCCAGCGGCGGCGAGGTCACCCGGCTGCCCTACCCCTACGCCTACCGCTGCCCGTTCGGCGTCGGCGGCGAACGCGGCGCCGAACTCGCCGCCGCCTACACCGAGCGCCTGCTGGACGACCCGGCCGGGGGCGTGCTGCCGCCCGCCGCGATGATCCTGGAAGCCGTCCAGGGCGAGGGCGGCGTCGTCCCCGCCCCCGATGCCTGGCTGCGCGAGATGCGCCGGATCACCGCCGAACGCGGCATCCCGCTGATCCTGGACGAGGTGCAGACCGGCGTCGGCCGCACCGGACGGATGTGGGCCGTCGAGCACAGCGGCATCGAACCCGACGCGATGGTGCTCTCCAAGGCCATCGGCGGCAGCCTCCCGCTCGCCGTCGTGGTCTACCGCGACGAGTACGACGGCTGGCAGCCCGGCGCCCACACCGGCACCTTCCGCGGCAACACCCTGGCGATGGCGGCCGGCGCCGCCACCCTCCGGTACGTGGCCGCCAACGGCCTGGTCGCCCGGGCCGAGACCGTCGGCGCCCGGATCGCCGCCCGCCTCGACGGCGCCCGCGACCGCCTCCCGGTGATCGGCGACGTCCGCGGCCGCGGCCTGATGCTCGGCGTCGAACTCGTCGACCCCGCGGGCACCCCCGACAGCTGCGGCGCCCACCCCGCCGACCCGCGCCTCGCCGTCCGGGTCCGCGAAGCCTGCCTCGCCCGCGGCCTGATCGTCGAACTCGGCGGCCGCCACGACGCCGTCCTGCGGCTGCTGCCCCCGCTCACCATCACCGACGAGCAGGCCGAGGCCGTCCTCGAACGGCTCTGCGAGGCGATCGAGTCCGCGATGCGGCAGCCGGGCGACAAGTGATATCCAGGACACCGGACGTGACGGAACGTCATGTGCAGCATCGGATGGGAAGGTTGGCGGGCGGGGCATGAGCGGGACGACCGAACTCTCCGGCGAGCACGCCGAATTCTCCGGCAGGACGACCGAACTCTCCGACGGGCGCGCCGAACTCTCCGGCGGAACCGCCGGGCCGGCGGCCCTGCGGCCGCTGATCGACGAGGTGCTGGCTGGGCTCGCGGCCGGCGCGGCGCGGCGCGGCGGGCCGATCGCCCCCGGGGCGCCGGAGGAGGTCGCGGCGGCCGTCCGGGAGGCGCTGGCCGGGGCCCGGGGGCCGTCCGCGCTGGGCGAGTTGGCGCACCTGCTGGCCTACGGCGCCGCCGACCCGGCCGACCCCGGGTGCGCCGCGCACCTGCACTGCCCGCCGCTGGCCGTCGCGGTCGCCGCGGACCTCGCCGTCAGCGCGCTCAACCCGTCCCAGGACTCCTGGGACCAGGCCCCCGCCGCGACCGCGCTGGAGAGCGAACTGCTCGCCGAACTCGCCGCGTCGGTCGGCTTCCACCCCGACCGGGCGGCTGGGGTGCTGACCACCGGCGGTACCGAGTCCAACCTGATGGGCCTGATGCTGGCCCGCGACCAACGCCTCGGACCCGACGTCGAGTTGAACGGTCTGCCGGCCGGGGTCCGCCCCCGCATCCTGGCCTCCGAAGCCGCGCACTTCTCCGTCCAGCGCGCCGCCGCCCTGCTCGGCCTCGGCGAACGCGCCGTCCGCACCGTCCGGGTCGACCGCCAACTGCGGATGGACCCGGGCGCGTTGGCCGACGCCTTCGCCGAAGCGGGCCGGGAGGGCGCCACCCCCCTCGCGGTGGTCGCCACCGCCGGCACCACCGACACCGGCGCGATCGACCCGCTCCCCGCCATCGCCGACCTCGCCGCCCGCCACGGCACCTGGCTGCACGTCGACGCGGCCTACGGCGGCGGCGCCCTCTTCTCCGAACGCCTCGCGCCCCTCCTCGACGGCATCGACCGGGCCGATTCGGTCTCCCTCGACTGGCACAAACTCGGCTGGCAACCCGCCGCCGCCGGCGTCTTCCTGGCCCGCGAGGCCCGCACCTACGCCTCGCTCGCCCGCCGCGCGGTCTACCTCAACCCCGCCGACGACGAGGAAGCCGGCTACCCCAGCCTGCTCGGCCAGTCCCTGCGCACCACCCGCCGCCCCGACGCCTTCAAACTCGCCGTCACCCTCCGCGCCCTCGGCCGGGAAGGACTCGGCGCCCTGGTCGACCGCTGCCACCGGAGCGCCCTACGGGCAGCCGAACTCATCCGCGCCACACCCGAGTTGGAACTCCACTGCGACCCGGTCCTGACCACCGTGGTCTTCCGCTACCTCCCCCCCGACCCGGCGGACAGCGACCGGATCAACGCCCAACTCCGCCGCGACCTCCTCCGCACCGGCCGAGCCGTGATCGGCCGCACCGAAACCCCCGGCCACGGCCCGGGCCGAATCCGCCTCAAACTGACCCTGCTCAACCCCCACACCACTGAAGCCGACCTGACCGCCCTCCTGCACGCGGTGGTCGACGCCGGCACCAAGATCCACGACTAGCCCTCCGGCCGGGACGAATCCTTCCGGCCACGCCACCGGACGGCTGTCCGGCCGACCACGCGCCAGCAGCGGCCATGCCAGTACGCGGTACCGAGAGCGTCGGCGAGGTCGGTCGCCGCACCATGGAGGTCCTCCGAGGCGACCGGCACCACCTTGTCGCGCAGCGACCACATGCGGTGGAGCGGCTCACTCGGCCGGTCCGCACCGTCGCCGACGACATGCTCGATCGCCTGGTGGAACGGTCTCCCGCCCGCCGGCGGGCTCGGGCACATCGTGCTGGACGATCCGCAACCATGGCAGGACCACGGCTGCTTCGTCCCCGAGCCGCGGGAGGCGGTCGTCCCGTGGTCTCGGCCGGTTCGCGCGACAGGCCCCGGCTGTCTCCGGACGCACCTCAAGGCGCGGGGGCCGTCCCGCCCGCGCGGCGGTGGGTTCGGTCAGAGCCCTTTCAGGAGGATCTCGCGGAGGGTCTCCCACTGGTCCGGGTCGGTGGCGACGAGGAGGCCGTTGGTGCCGCCGGGGGGTTCGGGGCGGTAGGGGGTGCCGTCGAAGCGGGCGCTGCGGCCGCCCGCTTCGGTGACGAGGAGGGAGCCGGGGGCGTGGTCCCAGGGGAGGGTGCGCCAGTAGAGGACGAAGTCGTGGGCGCCGGTGGCGATCAGGGGGTACTCGATGCCGGCGGCGCCGCGGCCGGGGTCGAGGGGGCCGAGGGCGAGTGTGTTGGCGAGCAGGCGGTGGCCGGTGGGCGGGGCGAAGTAGCGGGTCTTGAGGATGCCGGTCCACTTCTCGGGGGCGGTGGTGGCCTTGGGGAGGGTGAGCCGCCGGTCGTCGCGCCAGGCGCCGGAGCCGAGTTCGGCGGTGTACGCGGTGCGGGTGCAGGGCTGCCAGATCCAGGAGGCGACGGTCTCGCCCTGGCGGACCAGGGAGGCCATCACCGCGTACGTGGGCCGTCCGGCGACGAAGTTGCGGGTGCCGTCGACCGGGTCGACCAGCCAGGCGGCGGGTTCGGTGGACAGGGCGCGGGCGAGGTCGGGGTCGGCGGCGACGGCCTCCTCGCCGACGACCGGGACGGGGAGCAGTTCGCGCAGGCGGCGGGCGATGATCCGTTCGGCCTCCCGGTCGGCGACGGTGACGATCTCGCCGGGGGCCTTCTCCATCACCTCGCCGTCGGTCAGCGCCCGGAACCTCGGTTCGACCGCCTCCGCCGATGCCTCGACGAGGATCTCGGTGACCTTCTCCATCAACACGCCCGTGCTCCCTTCACCGACCCCACTCTCCCACGCCGGGGCGGTACGGACGGTGCGCAGGTGGCGGGTGGGGCGGGCGTCGGCGGCCGGGCGCGGTTCAGTCCTCGGTGAGGCAGTCGTACTCGGCGCGCACCCGGCGGTCCATGGCGAGCGCGAACTGGGCGTCGTTGACGGCCCGGGCGAGCGGGCGGACGCGCTGGATCTGCTCGGTGAGCCGGGCCGCCTCGGCGGGCGTGAGGTCCTGGACCCGGGTGAGCGCGCCGAGCAGCCGGTCGCGGATCAGGGCGACGAAGATGTCGGCCATCGCGTCCGCGTACTCGCTGGCCCGGCGGCTGACGTCCAGGACGGCGGCCAGCGGCACGCCCTCGTCGACCAGGGCGACGGTGGCGTCCATCAGGCGGCGGCTGACGTGGGTGATGCCGTCGGGGTGGACGGTGATGTAGCCCTGGGCGATGGACTCGGCGGTGTTGGCCTCGGTGAGCTGGTCGCCGAACGCGGCGCGCAGCTCGTCCCAGTCGAGGTGGACCGGCGTCTCGTCGGACCAGGGGGCGACCAGCGCGGCCTGGAGCCCGATCAGTTCGGCGACGTCCCGGCCGTCCTCGCCGGCGCCGATCAGTTCGGCGATGCCGCCCAGGGCGTGTCCGCGGTCGAGGAGTTCGGCGATCAGGCGCAGCCGGGCCAGGTGCTCCTCGCCGTACCAGGCGATCCGGCCCTCCTTGCGGGGCGGCTGGAGCAGGCGGCGCTCGCGGTAGAAGCGGACGGTGCGCACGCTGACGCCGGCCGCCTCGGCCAGTTCGGCGACGCGGTAGGCGCGGGGGCGCTCGTGGTCCTGTTCGGTCTCCGCCACGCCGGTCAGCATAGGGCCGTCGGGCGGCGCGGAAACAGTCGCGTCCCGCGCTATTCCACTCGGTGTCAACAAGGGCTACTCTGCCAAACGCGCCAGTGATTACTGGCAGCGTCGGCGGGCCCACCCGAAGCACGCGCACCACCCCCGGGACCGCCCGCAGCACCGCCGGCCACCCGCACCCCCCACCCTCGCCAGGAGGCCCGCCCATGGCACCCCGCAGCAAGAAGCCCACCGCACCCGCGCCCGACCGCCCGGACGGCACCGGGCCCGCGCCGCACGTCCGGGTCGCCGTCATCGGCTCCGGCTTCGGCGGCCTCGGCGCCGGCGTCCGGCTGCGCCGGGCCGGCATCACCGACTTCGTCATCCTGGAGCGCGCGGACTCCGTCGGCGGCACCTGGCGCGACAACTCCTACCCGGGCTGCGCCTGCGACGTCCCCTCGCACCTGTACTCGTTCTCGTTCGCGCCCAACCCCGAGTGGCCCCGGGTCTTCTCCGGCCAGCCCGACATCCGCGCCTACCTGGAGCGGGTCGCCGACACCTTCGGACTCCGCCCGCACCTGCGCTTCGGCGCCGAGGTCACCGAACTGCGCTGGGACGAGGAGCACACCCGCTGGCAGGTCACCACCGCGGTCGGCAACTGGACCGCCGACGCCGTGGTCTCCGCCGCCGGACCGCTCGCCGACCCGCAGATCCCCGACCTGCCCGGCCTGGACGCCTTCCCCGGCAAGGTCTTCCACTCCTCCCGCTGGGACCACGACTACGACCTCGCCGGCAAGCGGGTCGCCGTGGTCGGCACCGGCGCCTCCGCCGCCCAGATCATCCCCGCCATCCAGCCCGCCGTCGGCCGCCTGACGGTCTTCCAGCGCACCCCCGCCTGGGTCCTGCCGCGCGCCGACCGCGAGGTCAGCGGCCTGGAGAAGTGGCTGCACGCCAAGCTCCCGCCGACCGGACTGCTGCGCCGCGCCGGGCTGTTCGCGATGCGCGAGCTCCAGGTCGACGCGTTCGTCCGCCGCCCGCAGCTGCTCAAGCTCGTCCAGCAGGTCGCCCTGCGGCACCTGCGCAAGGCCGTCGCCGACCCGGCCCTGCGCGCCACCCTCACCCCCGACTACCGGATCGGCTGCAAGCGCATCCTGCTCAGCAACACCTACTACCCGGCGCTCGCCGCCCCCAACACCGAGGTGGTCCGCGGCGGCCTGCGCGAACTGCGCGGCTCCACCCTGGTCGGCGCGGACGGCAGCGAGCACGAGGTCGACGCGATCGTGTTCGGCACCGGCTTCCACGTCACCGACCTGCCGATCGCCGAACGGGTCTTCGGCACCGGCGGCACCGCCCTCGCCGAAGCCTGGAAGGACGGCATGGAGGCGCTGCGCGGCTCCACCGTGCGCGGCTTCCCCAACCTGTTCTTCCTGATCGGCCCGAACACCGGACTCGGCAACAACTCGATGATCCTGATGATCGAGTCCCAGCTGAACTACCTGATCGACGCCCTCACCACCCTCGACTCGGTCGGCGCCACCGCCATGCAGCCCACCGAGCGCGCCCAGCGCCGGTGGAACCTGGAACTCCAGCACAAGATGGGCCGCACCGTGTGGACCACCGGCGGCTGCCGCAGCTGGTACCTCGACGAGGGCGGCAAGAACACCGTGCTCTGGCCCGCCTCCACCAGCGCCTTCCGCCGCGCCACCCGGCACGTCGACCTCGCCGAGTACGAACTCGTCAAGCGCACCGCCCCGCAGGCCGCGCCCGAGGCCGAGGCGGTGTCCGCGTGAGCCGCCGCATCCCCGCCGACTGCGTGCTGCCCGACCCGGCGGCCGTGCGCACCGTCCGCTCCGCCGACGGCGCCGAGCTCAACGTCGAGGAGTACGGGCCCGCCGGCGCGCCGCTGGTCGTGCTCGCCCACGGCTGGACCTGCTCCACCGCGTTCTGGGCGCCGGTCGTCAACCGGCTCGCCGCCGACTTCCGGGTGGTCGCCTACGACCAGCGCGGACACGGCCGCAGCCCCGCCCCGGCCGGCCCCGCCGGGTACGCCACCGCCAAGCTCGCCGAGGACCTCGAAGCGGTGCTCACCGCCACCGTCCCCGACGGGCGGCGCGCCGTGGTCGTCGGGCACAGCATGGGCGGCATGACCATCATGGCCGCCGGCGACCGCCCCGCCGTCGCCGCCCGCACCGCCGCCAACGTGCTGGTCAACACCGGCCCGGGCGCGCTGATCGCCGAACTGACCGTGCTGCCGCCCGCCGTCCGGGCCAAGGCGCTGCGCCGCTTCCTGCACCGGCAGATCCTGCGCTCCCGGCTCCCGCTCGGCCCCGTCACCGGCCTCACCCGGGCCGCGCTCAAGTACGCCACCATGGGCCCCGCCACCCCCGCCGACCGGGTCGAGGCCTGCGCGCAGGTGGTGCACGCCTGCCCGGCCAGGGTCCGCTTCCACTGGGCGACCGTGCTCGACACCCTCGACGTGCAGGACGGGCTGGCGAAGCTCACCGCCCCCACCGCCGTCATCGCCGGCAGCCACGACCGGCTCACCCCGCCGGTCCACGCCCGCCGGATCGCCGCCGCCCTCGCCGACCCGCGCGGCCTGCTCGAACTGCCCGGCACCGGGCACATGAGCCCGCTGGAGCGGCCCGCCGAGGTCGCCGCCGAGATCCGCCGCGTCGCCGCCCTGGCCACCGCGGAACCGCCGACCGCGGAAGCACCGACCGCAGCACCGCTGACCGCAGAACCGCTGGAGGAGACCGCATGACCCCGCCGCTGTCCTCGCAGGTCGTCGTCATCACCGGAGCCGCCCGCGGCCTCGGCGCGCTGATGGCCCGCAAGCTGTCCGAACGCGGTGCCAAGGTCGCGCTGGTCGGCCTGGAGCCCGCCGAACTCAAGGCGGTCGCCGCCCAGTGCGGCCCGCACGCCTCCGCCTGGGAGGCCGACGTCACCGACCTGGACGCCCTCACCGACACCGCGAACCGGATCAAGGACCGCTACGGGCGGATCGACGCCGTGGTCGCCAACGCCGGCATCGCGCTCGGCGGGCCGATGCAGGACAGCGACCACCGGGCCTGGACCCGGGTGGTCGAGGTCAACCTGTTCGGCTCCGTCGCCACCGCCCGGGCCTTCCTGCCCGCGCTCGCCGAGAGCCGCGGCTACCTGCTGCAGATCGCCTCGCTCGCCGCGCTCACCCCCGCCCCGCTGATGTCCGCGTACTGCGCCTCCAAGTCGGGCGTCGAGTCCTTCGCCCACGCGCTGCGCGCCGAGGTCGCCCACCAGGGCGTCAAGGTCGGCGTCGGCTACCTGAGCTGGACCGACACCGACATGGTGCGCGGCGCCGACCAGGACGCCGTGCTGCGCCAGATGCGGGCCAAGCTGCCCTGGCCCGCCAACAAGACCTACCCGATCGGCCCCGCCGTCGACCGCCTGGTGGCCGGCCTGGCCCGCCGCTCCGCCCACGTCTACGCCCAGGCGTGGCTGCGCGGCATGCAGCCGATCCGCGGCTTCCTGCCCGGCCTGATCGCCGCCGTCGGCTCCCGCGACGTCGCCCGCCTCGCCCCCGAGCTGAAGGCCACCGCCGCCACCCGGCTGGCCCCCGTCGGGGCGGGCGGACAGGCCGACCAGGAGGCCCGGGCGAGCCGGGCGGCCGGGGCGGAGTGACCGGCTGGTGAGAACCGGGGGATGAGAACCGGGGGATGAGAACCGGGGACGAGGACGGGCGGACGGTCGGCCCGGAGGGGAGCCGACCGTCCGCCCGTTTCCGCGTGCTGATGTGCCGTCAGGTGCCGTGCACCGAGACCTCGTTGACCGAGTATCCCCACTGGGTCGCCCGGGCCGTCCCGTGGAAGCGGACGTAGCGGGCGGACGTCGGGGCGAAGGCCGCGGTGTCCAGACCGCCGTCGCCCGCCGCGGTCGACCAGGCGGTGTGCCAGGTGGTGCCGTCGGTGGAGAGCTCGATCCGGTAGGACCGCGCGTACGCCCGCTCCCAGTCCAGGGTGACCCGGTCGACGGTGCGGACGGCGCCCAGGTCGAGGCGCAGCCACTGGTCGTCGCTCCAGTCACTGGCCCAGCGGGTGGCGCGGTCGCCGTCCACGGCGCGGCCGGGCTGGTACGAGGTGAACGGGCTCCACTCCGCGGAGCTGGCCGAGGCCGCCGCGCCGGTGGCCAACTCCCTTCCGGCGGTGTGCCGTTCGGTGGCCCGCCAGGTGTCCAGGTAGGACTCGGCGCCCTTCATCAGGTCGTCCACCACGCCCTGCCCGCCGGAGAGCCGGATCTGCTCGATCCAGTCCGGCAGCAGCCCGGCGTGCGCCAGGCCGTCCGTGTTGACGTCCCAGGTCCGCTCGCCGGTCACCTGGCGGTCCAGCAGCGAGCCGCCGTCGGCCGAACGGAACGGGTACACCACGGCATCGGGCGCGTCCGGGCCGACCGGGCCGGGCCAGCCGCCGACGCCGTTCAGGTCGCTGCCGTAGCCGTAGCCGACCCCGTACCGCTCGCGCAGCGCCTTCGTCCGGTTCGCCTCGGCGACGAAGGCGGTCGCGTCGTGCGGGTACTGGGCGGCGAACCCGCCCAGCCGGTACAGGCGTTCGGTCCAGTCGAGGTCCATCCAGCTGTGGCTGGAGAGCACCCCCGGGTAGCCCCTGGACTCCAGGAGCTCGAAGGCGCTGCGGGCCGCCTTGACGCTCATGTGGTCGACCTCCAGCATCATGTGGCGCTTCACCATGCCGTCGATCGCGTACGCGCCCAGCTCGGTCAGGCCGCGGGTGTTGCACTGCGCGGCGGCCGCGTAGGCGGGCACGCTCACCCCGGCCGGCAGCAGCGCGTCCGCCTGCGCGGTGGGCAGGCCGATCGGGTTGTCGCGCTGCGGGCCGGTGCACTGCTCGGTCGCCCAGAAGGTGCCGGTGGACAGGAACTGCCCGGCGTTGACGGCCACCCCGGTGGTGCCCTCGTCGAAGCGCACCCCGCACAGCGCGTTGTCGAACTTGTGGCACAGGAACATGCTGCGCACGCCCAGCGCGTACAACTCGTCCAGGCCGCGGTCGATCGCCGCCCGGTCGCACTGCGGCACGTCCAGGACCTGCTTGCAGCCGAACGGCTCCGAGGTCTCCACCCCGAGCACCACGGCCAGCTTGCCCTGCGCGACGACCTGGCGGGCCTGCTCGGAGTCGGTGACGATGCGGAACCAGCCCTTGCCGGGGCCGCCGTACATCCGGTCGACGTAGTCCTGGAGCCGGTACGACTTCTGCGCCTCGGTGCGGATGGCCGCCATCTCGTCGCAGGGGCGGTCCTTGTACGGGTAGATCGAGCAGAGCAGCCCGTTGGTCACCAGGTCGTCGACCAGCACGCGCTCGCCGCCGCGCCAGGCCCGCTCCACCCAGGCGTAGTAGTCCTGCTGGTGGCTGAGCGAGTCGTGGGCGGGCCAGTCGGCGAAGGTCGGCCAGCCCACCGGGTCGTGGTGGCCGTCCGCGCCGCCGGTGACGTTCTCGAACAGGGCGAGCGAACCGTCCGGGTAGTGCTCGGGGCAGTCCTTCAACGCGTCCGCGGCGCCCTGCTCGGAGAACGCGGAGCCGCAGATCACCCGGCCGCCGAAGCCCTCGGCGGACATCAGGTGGTTGTGCGCGTCGACGAACCCGCGGACGGCGCCGTCGGGGCCGGTGCCGCGGAACGGTTCGCCGGTCACGTCGATCCGCGAGTCCGGGACGGGTCTGGCGGTGGGGTCCCACCACCCGCCGGCGGCTCCGGCGGCGGGGCCGGGCGCGGCGCCGGTGACGAGGGCGGCGGCGAGCAGCAGCGGCGGCAGCAGTCGGGCGAGGACGTTCCTGGCGCGGTGGTTCCGGTTCCCGGTCATGGACACCTCTCGGCTCGGGGGAGGCGGCGGCGGGGGAGTGGGCCCCCACCCGGGTGCGGTCTCCCGAGAATCCCGAGCGCCTGACGGGCCGTCAAGCCGTCCGACCGGATTCACCGATCGCCTCGGGACGGGGTGCGGAGCTTGCGCAGGCACCTGATGCCGCCGATGGACGGAGGCCGGGAACGGCCGCGCCCTACAATCGTGCGGAAGGCGAAGCGCCGGGCCGGGGTTCCGGCACCGGCGCGAGGGAGGGGTCGGGATGTTCGGTTCGAGTAAGAAGCTCAACGATCTGGTGGCGCAGCTCAGACCCGACCTGAGCCGGGAGTCGCTCGGCGTCGGGCCCGACTTCCCGGGCATCGCCCCGAACCCGCTCCTGAGCCGGGACGCACGGAAGCGCACCGCGGAACTGCGGACGGGGGTGCTCGCGCTCGGCGTTCTCGTCGACTGGCGGGAGGTCAGCAGCGACGGCAGCCCGCGCGTGGTCCTGATGCTCGACGTGGACACCGCCGAGGGCACCTCGTTCCGCGGTATCGCCGACGAGGACCTCACGATCACCGAGCTCACCCGACTCGCCCCGGGACAGACGCTGCCCGTGCGCTACCGGCCGGCCGTCATGGACCACTACGTCGCCCTCGCCCGGGACGCGGACCCCGCCCACGTGCAGCGGCTCTCCGACGAGATCGCCGGCCGCAGGCGGAACTGAGCCGGAGCCCGCCCGCGCCGCGAGGCGAGCCGCGGCCACCGTCGTGCGGCAGCGGCGCCCACCGACCGGCACCGGACGCGCGTCGGGCCCGGCCCCGTGGGGAGGGGCGGGCCCGGAGGTGCGAAGGCGGTGCCGGTCCGTCAGTGCCGCGCGGGGCGGCGGGGGCGGGCCGGCGGTACGACTTCTATGGAGCGGGCAAGGAGCCGAACGGACATCAGTTCTCCTGGGAGGGAAGGGCGCCGCGTGGGACTGCGGCGCTGCCCGAAACCGTAGGGTGATCGGACGAACGCCGGTGCGGGGCGCGCCGCCGACGTCCCGCGGGTCGCCCGAAGGGCCGAGAGACCGGTGGCCCGGTCGGTCGATGCGGCCACCGGCTACCGCCCGGTACGGTCGGGTCATGACCACCGCTCTCATCACCGGCGCCACCGCCGGCATCGGCGCCGCCTACGCCAACCGCCTGGCCCGCGACGGCCGCGACCTGGTGCTGGTCGCCCGCGACGGCGACCGCCTCGCCGCCACCGCCGCCGAACTCACCGCCCGCCACGGCGTCCAGGTCGAGACGCTCTCCGCCGACCTCGCCACCGAGGCCGGCATCGAAGCCGTCGAGGACCGGCTGCGCGACGCCTCCCGCCCCGTCGACCTGCTGGTCAACAACGCGGGCTTCGGCCACCGCGGCACCTACCTGGACGTCCCCGTGCAGGACGAGCTCGACATGCTGAAGGTCCACATCGAGGCGGTGCTGCGGCTCACCACGGCCGCCGTCCCCGGCATGCGCGAGCGCGGCTTCGGCGCGGTCGTCAACGTCGCCTCGGTGGCCGCGTTCCTGCCCCGCGGCACCTACGGCGCGACCAAGGCCTGGGTCGTCAACTTCACCCTCGGCATCGCCCGCGACCTGGCCGGCAGCGGCGTCCGCCTGCAGGCCCTCTGCCCCGGCTTCACCCGCACCGAATTCCACCAACGCGCCGGCATGGGCACCTCCTCCATCCCCGCCTGGGGCTGGCTCACCGCCGACCGCGTCGTCGACGCCTCCCTGCGCGACCTCGCCCGCAACCGCCCGCTCTGCGTCCCCAGCAAGCGCTACAAGGCCGCCGTCACCGCCGCCCGACTCCTGCCGCCCGGCGGCCTCGGCAAGATCTCCAACACAGCGGGACGCGACTACGGCAAGAAGCCCTGACGGGAGGCTGCCATCGGGCGGCTGGGGTGCGTTCTCCGGCACGGCGGGGCGTGGCTGCGGCAGGAAACCCTGGCCGGGCGGCGGGGGACGGGGGAGGGGCTGCCGTCCGGCGGCCTCGGCGAGATTTTCCATACTGCGGGGCCTGACTACGGCAAGAAGCCCTGACGAGGGCGGGGGAGGGTCGTTGCCGTGGCTGCGGCAAGAAGGCCCTGGCAGGGTGCCGGGGGACGGGGCACGCCCTGACGGGGGGCTGCCGTCGGGCGGCTGGGGTGCGTTCTCCGACGGCGGGGGAGGCCCTGGCCGGGCGGCGGGGGACAGGGACAGGGACAGGCGGCTGCGGTGCGTTCTCCGGTGCCGCGAGGTGTGACTACGGCGAGGCGTAGCCGCTGCCGCCGTTCCCTGCGGGCCCGGTTCCGGCTCCGCCGTCCGTGACGGGTTCGCCGTGGTGCAGGAGCGGCAGTCCCCGTCCCGCGTGCCGGGCGGCGAGTGCCTGGCGGACCCGGCGGGCGGTGTACGGGGCGAGGCCGGGGTGGGTGTCGAAGTCGTCGGGGTGGACCCACTCGTACCCGGCGACCTCGTCCGCCGCGGCCGTGGGCACCCGGAGCGCCGCCGCTCGCTCAGGGGTGAGGACGCCCGCGTCGAAGACGAAGTTGACGCCCTCCGCGGCGCCGGAGGCGGGGTCCGCGGGCACCTGGTCGACGGCCAGCAGGACCCCCGGCTCCAGGTGCAGGCCGGTCTCCTCCCACCACTCCCGGCGGGCCGCCGCGTCGAACCACTCGCCCGGGTGAGCCGCCCCGCCCGGCAGGATCAGGCCCTTGCCGTACCCGGTCCGGACGAACAGCACCCGCCCGTGCCCGTCCCGGACCAGGCCCAGGCAGCCCGCCCGACGTCGCGGGTGCCGGTCCTCCGGGACCTCCGGAAACCCCTGCTGCGTCATGCGCGTCGCCCCCTCGGTACGTGCCGGTGGCGGCCGGACCGCCCGCGCGGCGGGCACGGACGCCTCTCGGAGAGGATTGTCCACACCGACCGGCCGGACGCCAGAGGGCGTCGCCTTCCGCGTCCGCAATCCTCGGGTCGGCTGCCCTCGCGTCCGCCGCCTCCCGAATCTGCTGTCCTCACGTCGGCTCTCCTCGTACCGGCTGCCCCCGGCTCCGCCGTCCCCGCGTCCGCCACCCTTGCGTCCGCCGCGTCCACCACCCCGCGCGGGTCGTCTCTGTGTTGGCCGTCCCTGAGCCCGCCTCCCCGGCTCCGCCGTCCCCGTACTGGCTGTGCCCTCGGGCTCGTCGCCCCGGCTCCACCGTTCCAGGGCCCGTCGTCCCCTGGCTCCGCCGCCCTCTCACCGTCCCCCGCGTCCGCCGTCCCCGCGCCGACGGTCCCTGGCTCCGCCGTCCCCGTACCGGCTGCCCCCTGGCTCGTCGCCCCGCTCCGCCGCCCCCGCCGGCCGCCCCCGGCGCCGTTGCCGGGAATGCCGAGAAGTTTAGGTTTGCTAATGATGAGCAAGGCTCGTTAAACTCGTCCCGTCCCGCCCGCCGACCCCCAGGAGGCCCCGTGCGACCGAACCGGATCGACTGGACACCGCCCGAAGGGCAGTCGAAGCAGCCCGCCGAGGTGCGGCGCATCCTGCGGCTGTTCCGGCCCTACGCCGGGCGGCTGGGGGTGGTGGGGCTGCTGGTGGCGGCCTCCGCCGTGGTGTCGGTGGTGACGCCGTTCCTGTTGCGGGCGGTGCTGGACACCGCGATACCGCAGGGGCGGACCGGTCTGCTCAGTCTGCTCGCGCTCGGGATGATCGCCGCCTCGGTGGTCACCAGCGTGCTGAACGTGCTCCAGACGCTGATCTCCACCACCGTCGGCCAGCGCGTCATGCACGACCTGCGCACCTCCGTCTACCGGCACCTCCAGCGGATGTCGCTGGCGTTCTTCACCCGCACCCGCACCGGCGAGGTGCAGTCCCGGATCGCCAACGACATCGGCGGCATGCAGGCCACCGTCACCGGCACCGCCACCTCCCTGGTGTCGAACCTGACCGCGGTGGTCGCCAGCGTGGTCGCGATGGTCGCGCTCGACTGGCGGCTGACGATCGTCTCGCTGCTACTGCTCCCGGTGTTCGTCTGGATCAGCCGCCGGGTCGGCCGGGAGCGCAAGAAGATCACCGGCGAGCGGCAGCGCCAGCTCGCCGAACTGTCCTCCGCCGTGCAGGAGTCGCTGTCGGTCAGCGGCATCCTGCTCGGCCGCACGATGGGCCGCTCCGGCTCGCTGACCCGCGAGTTCGCCGAGCGCTCGGACGAGCTCGCCGAGCTGGAGGTGCGCTCCAGCATGGCCGGGCGGTGGCGGATGTCCACCATCGGGATCGTGATGGCCGCGATGCCCGCGCTGATCTACTGGGCGGCCGGCCTGGCCTCCGCCGCCGGGGCGCCGATCGTCTCGCTGGGCACCCTGGTCGCCTTCGTCTCGCTCCAGCAGGGCCTGTTCCGGCCGACCATCGGCCTGCTCTCCACCGGCGTGGACGTGCAGACCTCGCTCGCCCTGTTCCAGCGGATCTTCGAGTACCTCGACCTGCCGGTGGACATCGAGGAACCGGAGCACCCCGTCCGCCTGGAGCGCGTCCGCGGCGACGTCCGCTTCGAGGACGTCGAGTTCCACTACCGCCCCGACCAGGACCGCCCCACCCTGACCGGCATCGACCTGACCGTCCCGGCCGGCGGCTCGCTCGCCGTGGTCGGCGAGACCGGCTCCGGCAAGTCCACCCTCTCCTACCTGGTGCCGCGGCTGTACGACGCCACCGGCGGCCGGGTCCTGATCGACGGGGTGGACGTGCGCGAGCTGTCCTTCGAGACGCTCGCCCGGGCGGTCGGCGTGGTCTCCCAGGAGACCTACCTGTTCCACGCCTCGGTCGCCGACAACCTGCGCTTCGCCAAACCGGACGCCACCGACGCCGAACTGGTCCGGGCCGCCCGGGCCGCCCAGATCCACGACATGATCGCCGCCCTCCCCGACGGCTACGACACCATGGTCGGCGAACGCGGCTACCGCTTCTCCGGCGGTGAGAAGCAGCGCCTGGCGATCGCCCGCACCGTGCTGCGCAACCCGCCGATCCTGATCCTGGACGAGGCCACCAGCGCCCTCGACAACCAGACCGAGCACGCCGTCCAGCAGGCCCTGGACGCGCTCGCCGCCGGCCGCACCACCATCACCATCGCGCACCGGCTCTCCACCGTCCGCGACGCCGGGCAGATCGCCGTCCTCGACCACGGCGAGATCGCCGAACTCGGCACCCACGACGAACTGCTGGCCCGCGACGGCCGCTACGCCGCCCTGCTCAACCGGGAGGCGCTGCCGGTACCGGCCGCCTGACGCCGCCGGGCCGCCGCCCGCGGCCAGGACCGCCGGCCGCCCGACGCGCACCGGCCCGGGGCGCGCACGCACCCCGGGCCGGTCGGTGGCCGGTCGTGGCCGGTCGGTCAGCCGCGGAAGTTGGCCGGGCGCTCCGGGGAGGCGGCGGCCAGGGCCTCGGTGACGCCCTCGACGCCCGCGCGCAGGCCGTAGACCGGCGTCTCGGGCTGCTGGCGCCAGGAGTCGTCGATGCCGCCGGCGTCGACCGTGTCGAAGCCGAGGGCGTCGATCAGCTCGCGCACCACCTGCTTGGCGGCCGGGTCGTCGCCGGCCACCGGGAGGGCGATCCGCTCGGGGTCGCCGGCCGGGCGGGGCGCGTCCAGGATGTCCTGGGCGTAGGTGCCGTTGAACGCCTTGACCACGGGGTGGCCGAGCTGCCGCTCCACCCAGCGGCTCTCCGTCAGCCCCTCGTCCTCGATGGCGGCGATCCGGCCGTCCCGCTCGCGCGGGTAGTAGTTGTTGGTGTCGAGCAGGACGAAGCCGTCGGCCGCGCCGGCCAGCAGGTCGTCCGGCAGGGCGGGGACGTTCTTCAGCGGGATGGTGACCACGACCAGCTCCGCCCCGGCCGCCGCCTCGCCGACCGGGACGGGCGTCGCGCCGGTCTCGGCCGCCAGGTCCGCCAGGGTCTCGGGGCCGCGCGAGTTGGCCACCGTCACCTGGTGGCCGAGGGCGGTGAGGCGGCGGGTCAGGTTGCCGCCGATGTTGCCCGCTCCGATGATGCCGATCTTCATGGGGTGTGCTCCGTGCTTCTCGGGCCAGTGCCGCGGTTCGGTTCGTGGACGGCTGGGCGCGCCCACGTGGATGCCGAACCGGCGGACCCGGCCGGATGTTCCCGGCCCGGAGAAGTCGTACTGACGGAGGGTCAGGCGGCCTTCGGCGACTCGTTGTACTGCGCGGCCGGCTCCTGCCCGGAGAGCGCCTGGATGGCGGCCATCACCTCGTCGGTGACCTGGCGGCGGGCCTTGGCCGAGCGGGCCTGGCCGTGCAGCTCGTCGAAGTGCAGCGGCTCGCCGAACGTGACGCGGATCTTCCGCAGCCGGGGGATCCGCTTGCCGACCGGCAGGATGTGCTGCGGGCCCTCCAGGGCCACCGGCACCACCGGGACGCCGGCGGTCAGCGCCAGCCAGGCCACGCCGGTCTTGCCGCGGTACAGGCGGCCGTCCAGCGAGCGGGTGCCCTCCGGGTAGATGCCGAAGGCCCGGCCGGAGTTCAGGATCTCCAGGCCCTCGTCCAGCGAGGCGGTGGCGGCCCGGACGCTGCCGCGCTCCACCGGGACGGCGTTGATCACGTGGGTGAAGAAGAACCGGGAGACCGCGCCCTTGACGCCCTTGCCGGTGAAGTACTCGGCCTTGGCCAGGAAGAACACCTGGCGCGGCGCGGCCAGCGGGATCACCACGCTGTCCACGAACGACAGGTGGTTGCTCGCCAGGATCACCCCGCCCTTGCGCGGCACGTTCTCCAGGCCCTCGATCGTCGGCCGGTAGAGGGCCTTGGCGAGCGGCTTGAGCACGAGCTTGGTGACGAGGTCGATCACGGTGTGGCCCTCCCTGGCCGGACAAACGGTACGGCCGGGGGACGTCCCCGGCCGGGGTCTCGCCGCGGGGCGAGGCGCGCGGCTCGGAGCAGGGCCGAACCGCGCGGGTACCGAACCACTGGGTAACGGACCGCAGACTACGACATGCACCCCGAGGTCCGTCCACATTCCGTGCGGCGGTGGCGCTGCGATCCTCGTCACGACCGCCTGTCGGTCACCCGCCGTCCCGCATGGTGAGACGGCGGGACGGCGAGACGGCGGGGTGCGCGGCGCGCGCGGGGCGGGCGGTCAGGACCGGAGCGGGAAGATCCGGCTGACCACCCGCTCGGCGGCCCGGCCGTCGTCCCACGGGCAGAACCGCTCGCGGAAGCGCCGCCGGGCCTCCGGCTCCGGGTCGCCGGCCAGCAGCGCCCCGGTGAGCGCCTCCTGGTCGGTGGTGACCGCGCCGGGCGGCTCCTTCATCAGGTCGAAGTAGACGCCGCGGACCTCCTGGTACTCCTCCCAGTCGGGGGCGTACACGGCGATCGGCCGGTCCAGCACCGCGTAGTCGAACATCATCGAGGAGTAGTCGGTGACCAGGACGTCCGCGGCCAGGTAGAGGTCCTCCACCGACGGGTGGTCGGAGGCGTCCAGCAGGGTCGCCGCGCCGGGGCCGGTGGTCAGGTCGCCCGCGCCGCCGTCGTGGAAGTAGTGGGTGCGCACCAGCACCGTCCAGCCGGGGCCGAGCCGTTCGGCCAGCGCGGGCAGGTCGAGCAGCGGCAGGTAGCCGCCGCGGGACTCGCGGTGGGTCGGCGCGTACAGCACGGTGCGCTGCCCGTCGGCGATGCCCAGCGCGCGGCGGGCGTCGACGCACTGCTCGGGGGTGGCCAGGGCGAGCCGGTCGTTGCGCGGGTAGCCGGTGTCCAGGATCTGGTAGGTGCCGGGGAAGGCGCGGGCGAAGTGCCTGCTGGTGTGCGGGTTGGGCGAGACCAGGTAGTCCCAGCGCCCGACCACCTCGCGCAGCCGGTCGAAGTCCATCCCGTCGGCCGCCAGCGGCCGGTCCACCAGGTCCATGCCCATCGCCTTCAGCGGCGTGCCGTGCTGGGTCTGCACGTGCACGGTGCCGGTCCGCTTGGTCATGGTGTGCGGGAAGTTCACGTTGTTGACGAAGTACTTGGCGGTGGCCATCGCCTTCAGGTAGGCGGGGGTGTTGACGATCACGTACGGCACCCCGGCGGGCAGCGTGGCGGCCCGCTCGGCGTTCTCCACCACCCACACCCCGTGCACCTGCGGGGCCAGCTCCCTGGCCTTGGCGTAGATCGCCGCCGGGTTGCAGGCGTACCCGCGGTGCCAGTACGCCGCGTACACCGCCAGGTTCTCGTCGATCGGCAGCCGCTTGAACGCGTTGTACGCGGTGAACCGGGCCCCGCTGCGGACCACCTTCTTCACCCCGGGCGCCACCGACCGGGTGCCGCGCTTGACCGCGCCGGGCAGCCGGCCGCCGCGGCGCAGCTCGGCGTAGGCGCGCCGGGAGCCGCGGGCGGCCAGCCGGTACTGGACGCCGCGCACGCCGGACGGGTAGCGGTAGCCGGCCGGGCGGTGCCTGGCGAAGTGGTCGGTGATCCGGGCGAAGAACTCGGCGCGCAGCTCGGCGGGCACCAGGCCGGGGGTGTCGTAGACGGTGAGCGCCTGCTTGACGGTGCGGTCGAAGACCAGGGTGCGCAGGGCGTCCGCGCGCTCGTTCCGGTCCAGGAAGGCGAAGATCGCGTCGTACTGGGCGAAGGCGTCGGCGTGCTTGGGGGAGGCGGTGGCGGTGATCGCGCCGGGGCGCCCGCGCCGGTAGTTGTAGCAGGGGCGGTCGAGGTAGAGCAGCCGGTCGGCGGCGAGCAGCAGCGGGTAGGTGACCGAGATGTCCTCGTAGTGGCCGCGGCCGAAGCGCACGTCCAGGCCGAGCAGGTACTCCCGGCGCATCACCTTGTTCCACACCGCGAGCACCGCGTTGAACAGCGCCGGGTGCTCGGCGGCGGTGCAGCCGGAGACCAGCGGGGAGCCGGCCAGCACCTTGCGCCAGGGGTTCGGCTCCCGGCCGCCGTCGGGGTAGACGTGGGTGAAGTCGGTGAGCAGCACGTCGGCGGGCAGCTCGCGGGCCGTCTCGGCGCGCAGTTCGCCGAGGACGGCGTCGATGCTGCCCTCGGGCAGCCAGTCGTCGCTGTCGACGAACCAGACGTAGGTGCCGGTGGCCTCGGCCAGGCCGGCGGTGCGGGCGCCGCCCAGGCCCCGGTTCTCGGCCAGGTGCAGCACCCGCATCCGCGGGTCGCCGGCGGCGTGCGCGTCGAGCAGCGCGCCGCAGCCGTCGGGGGAGCGGTCGTCCACCGCGATCAGCTCGACCTCGCCGGGGGCGGCGCCGTCGGCCCGGAGCGAGTCCAGGCACTGCGGCAGGAAGCGTTCCACGCCGTGAACGGGCAGGACGATGCTGAGCAGAGGTGGCACGTGCGTTCACTCCGCGAAGGGAAGGAGGGTGGCTGCCGGCGGGTCGCCCGGTACGGACACTCTACCGAGCGGGACTGGGCGCTCCCTGGGAGCGGGGCGGCTGCGGGCCCGGGCCGGTGGCGCTCCGCGCCGGGCCGCGGCACCCCGGGCGCAGGTGGTCGGGGTGACCGGGGTGTCGCGGACGGCGGGGAAACGCGACCGCCGGTGCCGCGCCGTACCAGCGGCGGCACCGGCAGCCCGGTTGGCGATCCGACCGACCCTCAACGGTCGACCGCCGGTCCGTCCACCACAGGGGAGCCGGGCCGCCGCAGCGTCGAGACGGCCTGACAGTGACTCACCGTGGTGTCGGAAGCATAACGGGATGGTCGGGTGATTCGTTCATACTCGAAATCACCCGACCGGGGATGGGTGGGTGTTCCCCGCTATCCCGTGTCGATACAGATATTGCTTGGAGGTTTCGGCCACGTCAATCCCTCGTATGTGTTCAATTTCTGAACACAGGATGTCCTGCGCGCGGGGACGCCGTGTGCGGAGCATTGCCCGGCCCGCGGGCCGCTCCTATATTGACGCCACGTCTCACAAGTGGGGGGTACACCGAGGATGGCCGCCACACCGCCCGTACGACCGGCCAGCCCGCTCCTCAAGGCCCTCCTGCTCGGTCCGCTCGCCCTCGCCGCCGGCTGGGCCTTCCTGGTCCTGTGGCCCGCCGCCGGCGCCACCGGCGACCTGTTCGCCTGGACGATGTCGCCCGTCACCGCCGTCCTGCTCGGCTCCGCCCACGGCGGCGCCGCCGCCATGCTGGCCCTTGCCACCCGGGCCCGCTGCTGGGCCGAGGTCCGGGTGGCCACCGCCGCCGGCTGCCTGCTGATGCTGCTGATGCTCGCCACCACCCTGGCCGGCCGCCGCGACCTCCACCTGGACGGCGGCCCGCTGCTCGGCTTCCTGGCCGCCTGGGGCTGGCTCGCCGTCCACCTCGCCGCCCCGCCGGCCGGCCTGGCCGCCCTCGTCGCCCAGCTGCGCACCCCCGGCCCGGCCCCCGCCCGCACCCCCCGGCTGCCCTGGTGGGTGGCCGCCCCGATGGTCGGCGCGGGCGCCCTGCTCGCCCTGCTCGGCCTCGTCCTCGTGCTGCGCCCCGACCGGCTCGCCGCGCACTGGCCCTGGACCGCCCGCCCGATCGACGTGCGCGCCCTCGGCGCCTGGACCCTCGCCTTCGGCGCCGGTCTGGCGGCGGCCTCCCGCGAGTGCGACCTGCGCCGGGTCCGCGGCGGGATGGCCGCCATGGTGCTCACCGGACTGCTCGGGCTGACCGGCCTGGTCCGCTACGGCGCCCGGGTCTCCTGGCACCAGCCCGGCGGCTGGATCGCCGTGCTGGTCCTCACCGCGCTGCTCGGCCTCGGCCTGTGCGGCTACGGCGTCTCCGCCCTGATCGACCCGCCGCCCGGCGCCGGACCGCGGCGCGAGCGGGAGGAGTTCGGGGAGGTCGAGGAGGCCGAACTGCGCTGACCCGGGGCCGGAGCGGCCGTCCGCGCGCCCGGCGCACCCACCACGCCCCGGCACGCCCCGGCAACGCCCCGGGCCGCCGCAGGGCCTGACGCCCGCTCAGGGCTTGGATGGTGCACCATCAACCGATGCGCAGTCGTGACCGAGACCACCGGCCCCTGGTGAAGCGTCAGTTCCGTTCGCACGGTACGGTGGCGGAACACCAGGACGGTTGTGTGAAGGCCGTCGTAGCCGGATAGTCTTCGCCTCACGGCCCTGGCGCCTCGTAGGGGTGGGAAACAGATGGAACAGATGCAAGTGCGGCCGCGGCCCCGGGTGCCCGCGATCCAGTGCGGTGTCGGCACGACCGGCCGCCGGATCGACCGACACCTGTCCGTCCTCGGCGCGCCCGCGCTCCCGGTGGTGGACACGGCGGAAGCGCTCGGCCTGATAAGGGAACTGACGCCGCGCGGGCCCAGCGCCCCCGCGGCCGCCGCCTCGCCGCGCCGCAGCGCCCGGGTCTCCCTGATGGCCCCGCTGCGCCGCCTCAAGCGGAGCCTCTTCGGCAGCCGGGGCTGACCCGGCGGTCCGGACGCGCGAGCGCCCGGACCGGTCGACGGGCCGCCCGCTGCCACGACCCGACGGACGGGGAGTCCGTCGGGCCTTCGGCGTCCCCGGGCGCGGTCCGGCCCGGTGGCCGGACCGGCCCGGCGCGCGGTGGCGGTGCACTGGCGCGCCCTGGCGGGCCCCTGGCGGTCGGGTGGCGTTCGGCCGGCGCCCCTACGGGGTCCGCACCAAGATCGGCCAGGATGGCCCCATGTCCGACACCTTCCACACCCAGACCCTCGACGTCGCCACCGGCCGGGACGAGGTCGCCCTCGACGTCACCGACCGCTGCCACGCCTTCCTCAGAGAAGTCGCGGACGGCCGCGACGGACTGCTCAACGTCTTCGTCCCGCACGCCACCGCGGGCATCGCCGTGATCGAGACCGGTTCCGGCAGCGACGACGACCTGCTCGCCGTGCTGCGCGAACTGCTCCCCCCGGACGACCGCTGGGAGCACCGGCACGGCAGCCCGGGCCACGGCCGCGACCACGTCCTGCCCGGCCTGGTCGCCCCGCACGCCACGCTGCCCGTGATCGGCGGCCGGATGGCGCTGGGCACCTGGCAGTCCGTCGTCCTGATCGACACCAACCGCGACAACCCGCAGCGCAAGCTCCGGCTCTCCTTCCTCGGCTGACCCCCGCCCGCTCCCGACAGCCGGGCCCGCCGGGTGGGGCGGGGGCCCGGCCGGGCGGGGCCGTACCCTTGGACGCATGGGAGAACCCGCAGCGGACCGGCGGCAGCCGTCGTCCTCGCCGCAGCCGTCGCCGCAGTCCTCACAGCAGCAGTCCTCACGGCAGCAGTCCCGGGAGCCGTCGCAGCAGCCGGAGGACCGGGTCTGCGAGGTGTCCGCCGACCCCGGGCAGGCGCTGCGCGGACTGCGCCCGGGCGGTGCGGGGGAGCGGGCCGCGTGCGTGCTGTGCGGCGAGCCGACCGAGTACCCGGCCGACGCGTCCGGCAGCCCGCTGTGCCCCGTCTGCACCTGGCAGCAGGCCCAGCGCGCCGCCTGCTCCGGCTGACGTGACGCCGGCCCCCGGCGCGGGGCGGCTGGCGCGGCCGCACGCCACCCTCGCCTACTCCACCACCGGCCCCCGCCACGGCCCGCTCGCCGTGCACGCGCACGGGGCGCTCTCCAGCCGGGCGCACGAACGGCGCGCCGGGCTGTTCGACTGGACGGCCGTCACCGCGACGCACCGGCTGGCCCGGTACGACGCGCGCGGCCACGGCGAATCCACCGGCCGGGCCGTCCCCGCCGACTACCACTACCCCGTGCTCGCGGACGACCTGCTGGCGCTCTGCGACCACCTCTCGCCCGACGCGCCCGTCACCGGCTTCGGCGCCTCGATGGGCACGGCCACCGTGCTGTGGGCCGCGCTCGCCCGCCCCGAGCGCTTCGACCGCCTGGTGCTGGCCGTCCCCGCCGTCGCCTGGGCGGCCCGGGAGCCCCGGCGCAGCGGGCTGCGGGCCGCCGCCACCCTGGTCGAGCGGCGCGGCCGGGGCGCGCTGGACGCCGCCGCGAAACTCTCCGGCCCGCCCGCCGTCCTCGCCCAAGCCCCGCAGTACACCACCGAGTTCGACCTCGCCGAACCCCTCCTCCCGGCCGCCCTGCGCGCCGCCGCCGCCTCCGACCTCCCCATCCCCGAGACCCTGCGCGCCCTCCCCCACCCCACCCTCCTGCTCGCCTGGGACACCGACCCGCTCCACCCCCTCACCACCGCCCGCACCCTCGCCGCCCACCTCCCGAACGCCCGCCTGCACGTCGCGGACACCCTCGCCGACGTACGGAGTTGGGACCGGCTGGCGGCCGACTTCCTGGCGGAAGGAGGGCGGCGGCACGGGAACGATCCAGGTGCCGGGGCCTGAACCGGACTGGGAGGAGGCGCCCGCCCACCGGGGCGGCAAGCGCGATCCGGCCTTCCGGCAGAGCCTGCTGGAGCACGCGCTCGGTACCTGCCGGGTGATCGCCGGCCTGCGGGTGCCCCCGAACCCCTCGCCACCCGCCTGCGACTGACCGTGGAGGAGGGCTGGGACGGCCTCGGGCGCGCCAGAGCCGCCGCGTTCGTGATCGAGCGCACCCGCTCAGGCCCGAGCCGGAGCGACGGCGGCACCTGCGCCTTCGTCCCCGCCGACCGCGCCGTCGTCGAGGGCGGCTTCGCGCATGCCAACGGCTGGACCGGCTGGACCGGCTGGACCGGCTGAGCGGGCTGCTCCGGGCGCGGCGTCCGGGCGGGGTCAGGCGTTCTCGCGGGTGGTGTGGTGGACGGTCGAGCCGGTGCGGTGCTTGCGGACCAGGAGTTGGGCGGGGATGCGGGTGCGGAGGTCGGCGACGTGGCTGACGATGCCGACGGCGCGGTCGCGTTCGCGGAGGGAGTCGAGGACGTCCATGACCTCTTCGAGGGCGTTCTCGTCGAGGGTGCCGAAGCCCTCGTCGATGAAGAGGGTGTCCAGGGGCATGCCGCCGGCCTCGTCGGTGACGACGTCGGCGAGGCCCAGGGCGAGGGCCAGGGAGGCGAAGAAGGACTCGCCGCCGGAGAGGGTGGCGGTGTCGCGCTCGCGGCCGGTCCAGGCGTCGACCACGTGCAGGGAGAGGCCGGAGCGGCGGTTGCCGGAGACCAGGCCGTCGCTGTGGACCAGGGTGTAGCGGCCGCCGGACATCCGGAGCAGGCGCCGGCTGGCGGCGGCGGCGACCTGCTCCAGCCGGGCGGCCAGCACGTAGGACTCCAGGCGCATCCGCAGGGCGTTCTCGGCGGGGGCGCCGGCCAGCAGGGCGGAGAGCCGGCTGATCCGGGCGTGGGCGTCCAGGACGGGGGCGAGTTCGGTGGCCAGCGCGGCCAGTTCGCGGCCGATCCGGGCCAGGTCGGCGACCCGGCGGCGGGCCTGGTCGTGGGCGGAGTGCGCGCGGGCGAGGAGTTCGTCGGCGCGGGCGGCGGCGGCCCGGGCGGGTTCGGCGTCGGCGGGCGGGAGTTCGGCGGCGGCGCGCAGGGCGGGGTCGGCGAGCTGGGCTGCGGCGAGTTCGAGGTCGGCATCGAGCTGCTTGAACTTCCCGCGCAGCACGTCGAGTTCGTACGGGGGCAGGACGGCGGCGTCCAGCGCGGCCAGGTCGGCGAAGCCCGCGGCGCGGGCGGCGCGGCGCAGCGCCTCGGTGCTCTCGTCGCGGTGGGCGCGGGCGGCGGCGGTGGCCCGGGTGGCGTCCAGCAGGGCGGTGGTGGCGGTGGACAGCGCGGTGACGGCGGCGGTGCGGGCGGCCACCGACGGGGCGTCCCCGCGGACGGTGGCGAGCCGTTCCTCCAGGGTGGCGAGTTCGGCGGCCAGCGCGCCGAGTTGGCCGGTCAGGCGGGCGCTCTGCTCGCCGGCCTGGCGGAGCTGTTCGCGGTGGGCCGCGCCGTCCCGCTCGAGTCGTTCGAGCTGCTGGCCGAGCGGCAGCCAGCGTTCCGCCGCGTGCAGGAGCGCGTTCCGGCGGCTGGTCAACGCGTGGATGCCGGAGGTGAGTTCGTCCACGGTGTGGCCGCCGGCGGCGGCCTCGGCGGCGGCGGCCGCCGCGGTCAGGGCGCTCAGGTGCCGGGCGGCGGCGGCGAGTTCGTCCTCGGCGGCGTGCTGGGCGGCGCGGGCGCGGCGCTCGTCCCCGGCGGTGACCTGGTCGGCGGAGGGCTCGGCGGGGGCCGGGTGCGCGGGCGAGCCGCAGACCCGGCAGGGGGCGCCGGGGGCCAGGGCGGCGGCCAACTCGGCGGCCATGCCGGTGAGTCGGCGTTCCTGGAGGTCGAGGGTGCGCTGCCGGGCGGCCTGGGCGGCGTCGGTCAGGGCGCGGACCCGGTCCTCGGCTCCGGTGCGGTCCGCCAGCAGCCGCAGGTGCCGGTCGGCGGACTTCCGCTGCTCGGTCAGCTCCTGGTGCCGGGCGTCGAGCTGGTCGAGCCCGGCGCGGGCCTCGCGGGCCGCCTCGCGGTCCTGCTGGAGGCGTTCGTGCCGGTTCTCGAAGTCGTCCAGCCAGCGGCGGGAGTCGGCCGCGAGGTCGTCCGCGCCGTCCCGTCGGCGGGTCAGTTCGGCGCGCTCGGCGAGCAGCGCGCGGTAGCGGGTCTCGTCGGCCCCGGCGGCCTCCAGTCGGCCCACCTCGGCGCGCAGCACCCCTTCGGCGGCGCGCAGTTCGTCGACGGTGCCGAGCGGGCCGGACCAGCCGGCGGCGGAGGCGCGGGCGGCCAGCTCGGCGCGGCGGGCGGCCTCCTCGGCCTCGGCGCGCTCCAGTGCGGCCAGCGCGGCGCGGTGCGGGGCGCGCAGCGGGGCCGGGGCCTCGGCGGCCAGCGCGGCCTCCAGCCGGGCCCGTTCGGGGGCCGAGCGGGCGGCCAGGTCGGTGAGCCGCAGGCGTTCCCGCTGGGCCAGCCGGTGCCGCGACTGCCGTTCGGCCAGGGCGTTCTGCCGCTCCAGCCGGGTGCGGGCCGCGGCCCGTCCGGCCTCGGCGGCGGCCAGCCGCAGCGCGGCGGACTCGGCCCGCTCGGCGGCGGTGACGCGGAGCATCGCCGCCCAGGCCAGCACCTCGCCGACCGGGGCGTCCTCGCCGGGGCGGTGCGCGGCGGTGTCCCAGCCGGGCCCGGCCAGCGGCCCGGCGGCCTCCTCGGCGCGGGCGGCCAGGGCGTGCAGCCGCTGCCGCCCGCCCTGCACCTCGCGTTCGTGGCGCAGCCGCAACTCGGCCGTCCAGCGCTCCAGTTGCTCGAACCGGCCGGTGTCGAAGAGCCGGCCCAGCAGGTCGGCGCGCTGCTTGGAGTCGGCCCGCAGGAAGCGCGCGAAGTCGCCCTGCGGGAGCAGCACGACCTGGCAGAACTGCTCCCGGCTCATGCCCAGCAGCCGGGTCAGCTCCTCGCCGGCCTCCTGGTGCGAGCGGCTGACCGCGACCCAGCCCGGCTCGCCCGCCCCGGCGTCGGCGGCCCACTCGCGCAGCAGGGTCTGCGCCTTCTCCGGGGTCAGGCCGGTGCCGCGCTTCTTGGGCCGCCACTGCTCGGGGCTGCGGGTGATCTCCAGCCGCCGCCCGCCGAGCGTCGCCTCCAGCACCACCTCGGTGCGCACGCCCGGTGCGGCGTGGTCGCTGCGCACCCCGTTGCTCCGGCGGGTGCCGGGCAGTTCGCCGTACAGCGCGTAGCAGACCGCGTCCAGCACGCTGCTCTTGCCCGCGCCGGTGGCGCCGCGCAGCAGGAACAGGCCGGCGGCGGAGAGCAGGTCGAAGTCGATCCGCTCGGTGCCCGCGAACGGGCCGAAGGCGGTGACGGTGAGCCGGTGCAGCCTCATCGGGTGTGCTCCAAGCGGAGGGGGCGGGGCGTCATCGGGCGCTCTCCTCGGCCCGGCCGGCCGCCGCGCGGCGCACCGACTCCAGGCCCTCCAGCAGCCAGGACTGCTCGTCGCCGTCCAGCTCCCGGCCGGGGCGGACGTGGGCGACGAAGCCCTCCACCACCTCCTGGTCGGTGCGCCCGCGCACCCGCTGCGCGTAAGAGGTCCGGGCGGCCCGCTCGCCGCCCTCCGGTTCGAAGAGCAGTTGCAGGGTGTGCGGGAAGCGGGCCCGCAGCCGCTCCATCGCGTCGGCCGGGCGGACCGGGTCGGTCAGGGTGGCCTGCACCCAGCGGTCGACGGCGTACGCGTACGTCTCGGCGGCCAGCAGCTCGTCCAGCCGGCCCCGCAGCCGGGCGAGGCGGCGCGGCACCGGGCAGGGCACCCGGCGGGCCTCGACGGCGCCCGCCGCGTCCAGCTCGACCAGCCACATCGACTTCTCGTGCGCCGTCTCGGAGAAGGAGTACGCCAGCGGGGAGCCGGAGTAGCGCAGGTGCGGGGCGAGGGTCTGGCAGCCGTGCAGGTGGCCGAGCGCCGCGTAGTGCACGCCGTCGAACACCGCGGCGGGGACGGACTCCACCCCGCCGACCGCGATGTCGCGCTCGCTGTCGCTGGCCGCGCCGCCGGTGACGAAGGCGTGCGCCAGGACCACCGCGCGGGTGCCCGCGGGGCGGGCGGCCAGGTCGGCGCGGACCCGGTCCATCGCCGCGGCCAGCACCTGCTCGTGGCCGCCCCGGGCCAGCCCCAGCCGTTCGCGCACCAGGGCGGGCTCCAGGTAGGGCAGCCCGTAGACCGCCACCGGCCCGTGCGCGTCGGCGAGCAGCACCGGCTCGGCCAGCGCGCCGGGGTCGGTGCGCAGGTGGATGCCGGCCCGGTCGATCAGCCGGGACGCGACGCCCAGCCGCCGGGCCGAGTCGTGGTTGCCGGAGATGAACACCGTCGGCACGCCCAGCTCGGCCAGTCGCCACAGCACCTCGTCGAAGAGCGCCACCGCCTCCAGCCCGGGCAGCGCCCGGTCGTAGACGTCCCCCGCGACCAGCACCGCGTCCACCCGCTCGGCCGCCGCGGTCGCCACCAGGTGCTCCAGGAACACCCGCTGGGCCTCGTGCAGGCTCTCCCGGTGGAAGGACCGCCCCAGGTGCCAGTCCGAGGTGTGCAGCAGTCTCACGCCGACGCTCCCCGCAGCATGTCCCGTCACTCCTCGTCGATTCGGTGGTCCGGTCCGGCCGAGTACGAGTATCACAGGTGGCGGACAGCGCTCCGGGCGCGCGGCGGTGCGGGCGGTGACCCGGGTGGCGGCCGGGACTGTTCATCGGTCGGGTGTTCGGGGAAGATCATCAGGTGGTGCCGCGGGCCTACCGGGAGAGCGGAGGGAGTGGGATGGGCATCGAGTACAGCCCGGAGATCTCCGAACTGCTCGGGCGGGTGCGGCGCCGGCCGAACGCGGGGTGGCCGTGGCGGCCGGCGGAGGCGGTGCCGGCCGGGCTGCCGGTGAAGCAGTCCTGGGGGTGGCTGTTCGCGCCGGACGGGCGGGTGCTGACGCTGGTGAACCCGCGCGACGGGGTGGTCAGCCTGCCGGGCGGCTCGCTGGAGCCGGAGGACGCGGGGGACCCGGGGCGGGCGCTGGCCCGGGAGGCGGCGGAGGAGGCGCAGGCGCTGATCGGCGGGCCGGTCTACCTCGGCTACCTGTACGACCGGGTGGGGTCGGCCAACGGCGGGCACGAGTGCGCGCGGGTGCGGATGGCGGCGGCGCTGCTGGGGGCGGGGCCCTCGGCGCCCGACCCGGCGTCGGGGCGGCACTACCGGCGGCTGCTGGTGGCGCCGGGCCTCGCGGTGGAGCTGCTCGGCTGGGGTCTGCCGGGGCTGCGGCAGGCGCGGGCGGCGGTGGCGGCGGCCGCCGCCCGGTGGGGGGTGCCGGTGCGGGCGGACGAGACGATCGAGGAGCTGCCGGCCGCGGGCTGCCGACTGCGCTGAGCCCCGCCGCGCCCCCGCCGTTCCCCGGCCGCTCCCCGGTCGTCCCCCGCCGGGCGGGTCCGGCGGTCCGACCGGACGTCAAGCACCCTTTCCGATGGTGCGATCACCCGCTGATGGTATTTCCGCAGCCCAGGTCAGGGGTGGGTCTGCGCGCGTAGCTCCCCGTTGGGGCGGCATTCCGTGAACGTTCGTCAACTTCTTTGGCATGAGCGCTTCCCCCCGGACCTACCGACTGGTATCCAATGTGTGGCCTGCGTCACTCATGGAGGATCAGATGTCTCGCGTCCGTGCCGTTTCCGTCGCCCTCACCGCGGCGGCCCTGTCCCTCACCACCCTCGCCGCCGCCACCGAGGCGAACGCCGCCGGCGTGCGCTACGCCGCGCTCGGCGACTCCTACTCGGCCGGCGTCGGCTCCGGCAGCTACACCAGCGAGAGCGGCAGTTGCAGCCGCAGCACCAAGGCGTACCCGTACCTGTGGAACGCCGCGCACGCGCCCACCTCGTTCTCGTTCGTGGCCTGTTCGGGGGCCAGGACCGACGACGTGATCGCCAACCAACTGGGCGTCCTGAACACCTCGACCACCCTGGTCTCGATCACCATCGGCGGCAACGACGCGGGCTTCGCCTCCACCATGCAGACCTGCGTGCTGAACAGCGAGAGCTCCTGCCTGAGCGCCGTCAACACGGCCAAGAGCTACGCCACCAACACCCTGCCGGGCAAGCTCACCAACCTGTACGGGCAGATCAAGTCGAAGGCGCCCAACGCGAAGGTCGTGGTGCTGGGCTACCCGCACCTGTACAAGGTGCCCGGCAGCTGCATCCTCGGGATCTCGGACACCAAGCGGACCGCGATCAACGGCGCGGCGGACACCCTGGACACGGTCATCGCCAAGCAGGCGGCGAACGCCGGGTTCACCTTCAAGGACGTCCGGACGGTCTTCGCCGAGCACGAGATCTGCGGCTCCTCGACCCAGTGGCTGAACAGCACCGCGCTGCCGATCAGCGACAGCTACCACCCGAACGCGAGCGGCCAGGCCGGCGGCTACCTGCCGTCGTTCAGCGCCGCGGCCTGACGCACCGGCGGTAGGCGGCAGCCCGTCCGGGGGGACGGACGACCGGTGGCCGGGCTCGTGGAAGGAGCCCGGCCACCGGCGTTCCCGGGGCGGCGCTCAGCGCAGGTGGTCGCCGAGCGCGGCGGGCCGCAGACCGGCCTGCCCTGCCGCGTCCAGCGCGCGCCGGAGGTCGTCGGCCAGGGTGTCGGTGAAGTGCATGATGATCACGTCGCCGGGCTGGAGCGGGCCGCCGTGGTAGACGTTCGCGGCGCCCGAGGTGAAGTCGGCGGTCGCGGTCAGCACGTGCGCCATGCCGCAGTTGGCGGCGGCCTGGAGGGTGTCGTCGTCGAAGGCGAAGTAGGGCGGCCGGAAGACCGTCGGGACGGTGCCGTAGCGCGCGGTGACCGCGTCCCGGGCGTCGCAGATCTCGGCCTGCTGCTCGGCCGGGGAGAGCGTGGTCAGGTCGCGGTGCGAGACGCCGTGGTCCTGGATCGAGGAGCCGGGCGCGGCGGTGACCCGGCGGAAGTAGTCCGGCTCGAAGCCCTCCGGCATCGGCAGCGGGAAGGCGGTCACCGGCAGCGCGCGGTCGGCGATCAGCCGGGCCGCCTCCGGGGTGCGGGTCCAGCCGTCGTCGACGGTCAGGAAGACGACCTCGTCGTCGGTCGGCACGTTCCAGGTGGCGGGCGCGGGCGCCGGGCGGTCGCCGGTGACCGCCACGTCGTCCACCGCGACCGGGCCCTGGCCGTACCAGCCGTGCACGTACAGCTGCACCGAGGTGGTGGCCGGGCCGGTGGTGAAGCCGGTCGACAGCCGCTGCCAGCCGTCCCCGGTGGACGCCGTCCAGGCCGGGGCGACGTCGTGGCCGGTGCCGGTGGCGCCGAGGAAGGCGTACGAGCCGTGCACCCAGGCGCGGTACGTGTAGGAGGTGTTCGGGCGCACCGCCAGGGTCTGGGTGCACTGGCCGGTGGAGTCGCCGGCGGCGGGGGTGATCACCAGGGCGGCGGTGCCGGTGCGGGCGGCGGTGGTGAGCGCGCCCTCGCCGGGCGCGCAGTGCCAGCCGGGGACCGAGCCCCAGTCGGCCAGCGGCAGGGTGGGGATCTCGAAGCCGGGGTTGGTGGCCAGGTTCGGCGCGGGGGCCGGGGCGTCCGCGTGCGCGGCCGGGACGGTGGCGGCGGAGGCCAGCGCGGCGGTGGCGGCGAGCGCCGCGAGACGGCGACGGGCGGAACTGAGCACGGGTCAACTCCAGTGTGGGGGACGGGCGGAGGGGTGAACCCCGGAGGGGCGGGGATCGGGTGGGGGTCCTGCCGTACCAGGCCGGTGCACACAATGGACTGGACCAATCCCGGCGGTCAAGCGGAACCCGCCGACCGGCCGCCGAGATCGGTCAACCGGCGTAGAGCTCCTCGATGTCCGCCGCGTACCGCTCTGCCACCGCCGCCCGGCGGATCTTCAACGAGGGCGTCAACAGCCCCTCCTCCAGGGAGAACTCGCGCGGCAGCAGCCGGAACGCCCGGATCGACTCGGCCCGCGACACCGTGGTGTTCGCCGCCCCCACCGCCCGCTGCACCTCCTGGTGCAGCTCCGGGTCGGTGAGCGCCTGCCACGTCTCCAGCGGCGGCCGTCCGCGCGCCCGCAGCCAGTGCGCCAGCGCCACCGCGTCCAGCGTGATCAGCGCCGCCAGGTACGGCCGGTCGTCGCCCACGATCAGGCACTGCGCGATCAGCGGGTGCGCCCGCACCCGCTCCTCCAGCACCGCCGGGGCCAGGTTCTTGCCGCTGGAGGTGACGATCACCTCCTTCTTGCGGCCGGTCAGCGTCAGGTAGCCGTCCTCGTCCAGCACCCCCAGGTCCCCGGTGGCCAGCCAGCCCCGGCACAGCGCCTCGTCCGAGCAGCGCGGGTGGTTGAGGTACCCGGAGAACACGCCCGGGCCCTTCACCCACACCTCGCCGTCCTCGGCGATCGCCACCGTCGAACCCGGCAGCGGACGCCCCACCGTGCCGAACTTCGGCCGCCGCGGCGGGTTCGCGGTCACCGGCGCGGACGACTCGGTCAGCCCGTAGCCCTCGTACACCGTCATGCCCGCGCCCGCGAAGAACAGCCCCAGCTCCCGGCCCAGCATCGACCCGCCGGTCATCACCGCCCGCACCCGGCCGCCCAGCACCTCCCGCACCCGCTGGTACACCAGCCGCTCGTACGCGGCGTGCCGCACCCGCAGCGCCGGCGAGGGGCCCGGGCCGGTGCGGTGCGCCCGGCGCTCCCAGGCCGCCGCCCACTCGACGGCCACCCGCTCGGCCTGCTCGAACAGCTCCAGCCGGCCCGCCGCCTCGGCGGCCTCCCGGGCCCGTCGGTGGATCTTCTCGAAGACGTACGGCACCGCGTGCAGGAAGGTCGGCCGGAACGCGGCCAGGGCCGGCAGCAGGCTGTCCGAGGCCAGCTTCGCGTGGTGGCCGATCCGGATCCCGCCGCGCACCGCCGCCACCTGGGTCAGCCGCCCGAACACGTGCGCCAGCGGCAGGAACAGCAGGGTGGCCGGCTGCCCGCCGTCGGTGTCGCGGAACACCTCGTCCCAGCCCGCCAGCAGGGCGTCCGCCACCGCCGCGAAGTTGCCGTGGGTCAGCAGGCAGCCCTTGGGGCGGCCGGTGGTGCCCGAGGTGTAGATGACGCTGGCCAGCGAGTCCGCCGTCACCCCCAGCCGCTGACGGTGCACCAGCGCGTCCGGCACGCCCGCGCCGTCCGCCGCCAACTGGGCCACGCAGCCGCGGTCCAGCTGCCAGATGCCGGTCAGCTCCGGCAGCGCGTCGCACACCGCGCCGACCGTCATCGCCTGGTCCTCGTCCTCCACCACGCAGGCCACCGCCGAGGTCTCCGCCAGGATCCAGCGGACCTGGTCGGCCGAGGCCGTCGGGTACACCGGCACCGGGATCGCCCCCACCGACCAGAGCGCGTAGTCGAACAGCGTCCACTCCCAGCGGGTCGCCGACATCACCGCGACCCGGTCGCCGTAGCGCACCCCCCGGGTCAGCAGGCCCTTGGCCAGCGCCAGCACCTCGTCGCGGAACCCGGCCGCCGTCACCGGCGTCCAGACGCCGTCCACCAGCCGCGACATCAGCGACAGCCGCGGCTCCCGCTCGGCCCGGTCGAACACCGAGTCGGCCAGCCCGCCGGCCGGCCCGCCGCCCAGCGCGGGGCTGCTGAACTCTCGCACGGTACCCCCCGATCCCGCCCCGATCCCGCCCCGAACCACCCACCCGGACCCGGCCCGCACGGCCCGGTCCGCCCGGCCGGCCGAGGGCCGGACCGCGGTACCGGCGAAGCTACCCGATCGGCGCGGCGCTGCCCAGAGTCACCGTCCGGCGACGCCCCGCACCGGAGGAAGCCCCGCAGGTCGGGGCCATGCCAGACCCCGGCGGGGAAATTAAAGGACGATCCGGACAACAGCCGATCACGATGCACTTCCACCCTACGAACGGGCGGTCAGGAAGTAGTAGGCTCGCGGCTCTCGAACCCGCCCGCACCCACCCCTGCCCGCGCGCACCCGCCCCCGCCCGCCCGCGTCCGACAACCTTCCCGCCCGAGGACCACTAAGGACCCGTATGCGCCTGCGCCGCAGCTCGATCCGCGCGAGGATCGTCGCGCTGCTCCTGGTGCCCATCGCGGCGCTCAGCGGCCTGTGGGTGTACGCCACGCTCGTCACCACCGGCGACGTGTGGAGCCAGATCGACCTCGGCTCCACCTACACCGCCTTCGGCGACCCCGCCGACCGGTACGCCTACGACCTCCAGCAGGAACGCGCCGCCGCCGTGCTGCGGCTGGCCGCCCCCGCGAACGCCGGCTACGCCGCCGCCTACGACAAGGCCCGCACCACCACCGACCGCGACCTCCAACTGCTGCGCTACCAGGGCACCAGCCACGACGCCGGCAAGCTCGACGCCGACCAGCGCGCCCGCTACCAGGACGTGCTCGCGGTCGCCGACCAGCTCGGCGCGATCCGCAACCAGATCGCCCAGTCCCGGCAGAGCTGGGACGGCGCGCTCAAGGACTACAGCGACCTGATCAACCCGGTCTTCGCGTTCCGCTCCTCCTTCATCGCCAAGCAGACCGGCTCGCTGCCCCGCCAGGGCACCATCCTGGTCGAGCTCTCCCGGGCCGGCGAGTACCTCTCCCAGGAGACCGCCGCGATGCGCGCCCTGCGGGCCGCCACCCTGGCCGACGCCCAGGACCCGCGCAAGCAGCAGGTCGCCCTGGACGCCATGAACGCCCAGCAGGCGCTGTTCCGGATCTACATCGCCGAACTCGACGACCAGGACCGGCAGGCGTACAACGCGCTGCGCCTGGGCTGGAACTGGAGCTGGCTCACCGCCGCCGAGACCGGCTTCGACAAGGCCGCCGACCGGGCCCTGGAGGTGCGCGGCGGCCCCACCGACTCCTGGGGCGACCCCGCCGACAAGGTCCTCACCGACATCGACGCGATCAACTCCCGGCTGGCCAAGGAACTCGGCGACCGGGCCCGCGACAGCGCGATCGACGCCCTGGTGCGCGGCGGCACGGCCGGCCTGATCGGCCTCACCGCGGTCGTCCTGTCGATCGTCATCTCCTACCGCACCGGCCGCCGCCTGGTGCGCGAACTCGTCGGCCTGCGCAACGCCGCCGCCGACCTGTCCGCCACCCGGCTGCCCTCCGTGATGCTCCGGCTGCGCCGCGGCGAGGCCGTCGACGTGGTCACCGAGGTGCCCCAACTGGAGTTCGGCGCGGGGGAGATCGGCCAGGTCGGCCGGGCCTTCAACGAAGTCCAGCGGGTCGCCGTCGAGGCCGCCGTCGAACAGGCCGAACTGCGCCGCGGCGTCTCCGCCGTCTTCGTCAACCTGGCCCGCCGCTCCCAGGTGCTGCTGCACCGCCAGCTCACCCTGCTCGACACCATGGAGCGCCGCACCGAGGACCCGCGCGAACTGGAGGACCTGTTCCGGCTCGACCACCTCACCACCCGCATGCGCCGCCACGCCGAGGGCCTGATCATCCTCTCCGGCGGCTCGCCCGGCCGCGCCTGGCGCAAGCCGGTCCGGATGGTCGACGTGGTGCGCGCCGCCGTCGGCGAGGTCGAGGACTACGCCCGGGTGCAGGTGCGCCCGTTCCCCGGCACCGGCCTGCTCGGCTCCGCGGTCGCCGACGTCACCCACCTGGTCGCCGAACTCGTCGAGAACGCCACCGTGTTCTCGCCGCCGCAGACCCAGGTCACCGTCCAGGGCGAGGTGGTCGCGCACGGCTTCTGCCTGGAGATCGACGACCGCGGCCTCGGCCTGGGCGAGCAGCACCTTGAGGAGATCAACCAACGCCTGTCCGTGGAGCAGGAGTTCGACCTCGCCGACACCGACCGGCTCGGCCTGTTCGTGGTCTCCCGGCTGGCCCGCCGGCACGGCATCCGGGTGCACCTGCGGCCCAGCCCCTACGGCGGCACCTCCGCGGTCGTGCTGATCCCGCGCGAACTGCTCGCCGAGACCGTCGAGACCGCCCCCGACGCACCCCGGCAGGGCGCCGAGGACACCGGCACCCACCGCCGCCCGCCCGCCCCGGCCGCCGCCTCCACCGCGGTCGCCGTCCCGGCCCGCGGCCAGGGCGCGCACGCCGCGCCCGCCGCCGCGCTCGGCGGGCCCCGCCCGTCCGAGGCCGAGCCGTCCCGCACCCCCGGCGGGCTGCCCCGCCGCCGGGCCGCCGCCGCGGCCCCGCAGGCCGCCGCCGGGGGCACCGGGCGCCACCGCCGCCCCGAGGAGGACGGCGAGCGGCCCGCGCTGCCCGCCGCCGCCTCCACCGCCACCGCCGCCGGACCGGCCGCCGGACCGGCCGCCGGACCGGCGCTCACCCCGGTGGCCGGCGGGCTGCTGCCCAAGCGGGTCCGGCAGGCCAGCCTGGCCCCGCAACTGCGGCCCGGCGCCGAACCGGAGGCCGCCGAACCGGCCCGCGAGCGCGACCCCGAGGAGGCCCGCTCCGCGTTCGCCTCCTTCCAGCGCGGCTTCGCCCGCGGCCGCGGCGACCGGCTCCAGCCCGCCTCGCTCACCGTGGTGCGCTCCGAGCCGGAGTCCCCCGACGGCGCCCGCACCCCCGAGCGGCCCGCGCCGCTCCGCCCCCCGGGGCCCGGACAGCCGCCCCGGCTCCGGATCGCGCTGCCGTCCGCACCGGTGCCGCACGCGCTGCCCGCCGCCCCCGCCCGCTCCGTCCCGCCGGCGCACCCGACGCCGACCGCACCGCCCGCACCAGCAGAAGGAACCGAATCATGACCGCAACAACACCGCCGTCCGGGGACCTCGACTGGCTCCTCAACGACCTGGTCGGCCGGGTGGCGACCCTTCGGCATGCGGTGATCCTGTCCAGCGACGGCCTGGCCACCGGCGTCTCCAGCGGCCTGGACCGGGAGGACGCCGAACACCTCGCGGCGGTCGCCGCGGGCTTCCACAGCCTCGCCAAGGGCGCCGGACGGCACTTCCGGGTCGGCGGCGTCCGGCAGACCATGGTCGAGCTGGACGACGCCTTCCTGTTCATCACCGCCGCCGGCGACGGCAGCTGCCTGGCCGTGCTCAGCGACGCCGAGTCCGATGTGGGCCAGATCGCCTACGAGATGGCACTGTTGGTCAAGCGCGTCGGCGAGCACCTGGCCGCCGAGCCGAGGACCGACACCACGCCGCCCGGGAGATGACCGATTCGATGAGCGAGCCCGAGCCGACCGAGCCGACCGGGGCCCCCGCCCCGGCCGACCTCAGCGGTGCGACCGCGGACGGGCAGGCGGCCGGCGAAGGACCGGCCGACCTGTTCGCCCCCCGCACCCCGGTGGACGACCGCTGGTTCGACGACGAGGCCGGACCGGTGGTCCGGCTCTTCTCCATGACCAGGGGGCGCGCCCGCCCGGTCGACGACGGCCTGTTCGACCTGATCTCGCTGGTCACCGCCGCCGGGCCGGACCCCGGCCCCGGCGGCGCCCGGCCCGAGCTCACGCCCGACCTCACGCTCGACCCGGAACACCACGCGATCCTCGAACTCTGCCGCGACGAGCCGCTGAGCGTCGCCGAGCTGGGGTCCTACACCGACCTGCCGGTGAGCGTGGTCCGGGTCCTGCTCGGGGACCTCCACGACGCCGACCTGATCAGCGTCACCCGACCCGTCCAGCTCGCCCAACAACCGGACGAGCGCCTGCTGCGAGACGTGATCAATGGCCTCCGTGCACTCTGACGCCCCGTCGTCCCCCGCCGCCCGCAAAGCCCCCTGGGGCGCCGACGCGGTCAAGATCCTGATCGCCGGCGGCTTCGGCGCGGGCAAGACCACCCTGGTGGGCGCGGTCAGCGAGATCCGCCCGCTGCGCACCGAGGAGCTGCTCAGCGAGGTCGGCCGGCCGGTCGACGACACCGCCGGGGTGGAGGCCAAGCGCACCACCACCGTCGCCATGGACTTCGGCCGGATCGACCTCCGGCCCGGCCTGGCCCTCTACCTGTTCGGCACCCCCGGCCAGGACAGGTTCTGGTTCGTCTGGGACGAGCTGGCCCGCGGCGCCCTCGGCGCGGTCGTCCTCGCCGACACCCGGCGGCTGGCCGACTCCTTCCCCTCGGTCGACTACTTCGAGCAGCGCGGCATCCCGTTCGTGGTCGCCGTCAACTGCTTCGAGGGCACCGAGGTCTACGCCCCCGAGGACGTCCGCGCCGCGCTCGACCTGCCGGCCGGGGTGCCGGTGCTGCTGTGCGACGCCCGGCGGCGCGAGGACGGCAAGGAGCTGCTGATCCGGCTGGTCGAGCACGCGGCGGCCCGTGCCGGGGTGCGGCTGTAGCACCGCCGGGGCGCGCCCGCAGCACCGCCGCGGCACCGTCGTGGCGCGCCCGTGACGCGGCCGTCGTGGGGCTGTCGTGGGGCTGTCGTGTGTCCGTTGCACTGCCACTGAAGACTTCTGACGTCCGTGCAGGTCAGCGCGGTGGCGTCCGGATGGTGGACGGTTTCCGTCTCGGTCTGCGGATGGGGTGGTGCAGTGGGTTGCCTTCCGGGCACCGGGCGTGGAAGTCTCGTACCCGTGCCCGCCGCCGTTCCGCCGCGGGCCCGACACCATTTCGGGGGAGGAGCAGCGCCATGACCGTCTCGGTCCGCCTCGCCGCACTCCCCGTGCTCACCGTCCGCCGGTACATCGACCACGGCCGGATCTACAGCACCTGCTGTCGCTGACGCACCGCCACTCCTCCCCGCTCGACGCCGGGGAGTGGCGGTTCCGTGCGTCCCGACGACCCCCTGCCGCGCTCCGGAGAGCAGCCGTGCACCTTCGCACCCTCCTCGAACCGTTCTGGCCCTCGCGCCGGAACCACCACTTCGACCAGACCTGTCGGCGCGCACCCCGCGCCTCCCGGCCCCGGACCTGACCCACCGTCAACCCCCGTGCGCCGGAAGCGCAGACGACGACCACCCCCCGACCGTCACGCGCGAAAGAGCCCTCACATGTCGTACGCCACCGCCACCGCCACCGCCGCCACCACCTCGACTCCGCACCTGCGCGCGGTCCGCGCCCTCCCCAACCTCGCCCCCGCCACCACCGTGACCGAGCACCGGCGGCCGATCCCGCCGCGGTCGGTGGGCGCGGCCGTCGCCCCCGCCCCGGTGTCCGTCGCCCCGGCCCCCGCGCCGGAGAGCCTGCTGGCCGGGCTCCAGGACGGCGCGGCCGTGGTCGCCGCCCTCCCGCAGTCCGTCCTGCCGCAGGCGCTGCTGGCGCAGCTCGGCGCGGCCAACTCCCCGCTGGTGGGCTACCTGGTGCTGGTGCCCGCGGAGAGCCAGAGCGCCGCCGCCACCACCGCCGCGGTCGCCGAGGCCCCCGCGGCCCGCCCGTTCACCCGCCCCGCCGACAGCGGCATCTCCGTCGACCTGGACCGCCGCAACGCGTACGTCGACGGCTCCCTGCTCGACCTCACCTACCTCGAGTTCGAGCTCCTCGCCCACCTCACCGAGCACCCGCACCGGGTGCACACCCGCGACCAGCTGGTCCACACCGTCTGGGGCTACGGCCACGTCGGTGACGGCCGCACCGTCGACGTGCACGTCGCCCGCCTGCGCCGCAAGCTCGGCGCGGCCTACCGCGACACGATCGTCACCGTCCGCCGGGTCGGCTACAAGTACGCGCCGGCCGCGTAGCGGGCGCGACGCGCGACGGGGGAACGCGCGCGAGCGGTACCCACCGGCGAGGCCGTGGCCGGGACGACGACAGGTCGTCCCGGCCACGGCCTCGCCGCGTGTTCAGCGCTGGTCCGGGGGGAGCAGGAGGACCGCCAGGGCCCGGGCGCAGGTGTGGGCGTGGGCGAGGGTGCGGGGGAGCGCCTCGTCGGGCAGGTGGGCGGGGGTGGAGCGGACGGCGAGGGCGAAGCGGGCGGTGCCGGCGCGGTCGAGCACGGGGACGGCCAGGGTGCGGACGCCGGTGGCGGACTCGCCGTCGTTGAGGGCGTAGCCGCGCTCGCGGGTGCGGGCGAGTTCGGCGTCGAGGGCGGCCGGGTCGGTGAGGGTGCGCGGCGTGTAGGCGGGCAGCGGTCCGCGCAGCGGCGTCTCGGCGGGGGAGGGCCAGGCGAGCAGCACCTTGCCGAGCGCGGTGGAGTGCAGCGGGCGGCGCAGGCCGAGGCCGATGGAGGGCAGGACGGAGCCGCCGACCAGGATCACGGCGTGCGGGCCGGAGCGGATGGCGAGGTCGGCGGTGGCGCCGGTGCGCCGGGCCAGCTCGGTGAGTTCGGGGCCGGCCAGGTGCAGTCCGCGTTGGTGGAAGCTGAGTTGGCCGAGTTCGGCGACGGCCGGGCCGAGCCGGTAGCGGGCGGTGCGCTCGTCCTGGTCGAGGAAGCCGGTGGCGACCAGGGTGCGGGCCAGGCGGTGCGCGGTGGAGACGGACAGGCCCATCCGGCGGGCGAGTTCGGAGGCGCTCAGGTCGGGCCCGTTGTCGTGGAAGCAGTGCAGCAGGCCCAGCGCCCGGTGGACCGCCTGGGCGCCGGTCGGCGGGGCGGGGAGGGTTCCGGGGCCGGGCATCGCACCTCTTCGTGGGTCGGCTCGTCGGGTCAACTTCCGTGCTTTTACCAGGATATGGGAGTGATCACTGCGGCAGTGTGTCGGCAGTATTGCGGCTGTCCGGCCTTCCGTGAACAGGTGATCCCATCATCTGGCAAGGCTTGATTCCACCCCCGGCCGGGTGGAACGCTCAGCTCACCAGCCGGTCCGAACAGGAAGGAGTCCACCGTGAAGACGTACCGGGGCCACTCCTCCTGTTGTCGCTGACCGCGCCCGAAGCCCTCTTCCCGCCGCGCCCGCCTTCCCACCATGCGGAAGGCTCGGCGCGCGCCGCCCGCTGATCCCCGGAGCCCCGCCATGAGCACGTCCCCCGCCGCGCCGCCGTACCCCGACACCCTGTGGTTCACCCGCTGCCCCGTGCCGACCGCCACCGGCATCGCCGCCGACCGGGGCTGGCTGGCCGAGGAGTTCGCGGCCGAGGGCATCGCGGTGCGCTCCCTCCAGGACGTCCCGCCGGAGGTCGCCGCCGACCACCACTACACCCACGCGCTGGCCGGGCTCTTCCGCGAGGGCGGCAACGTCCCGGCGCTGTGGGCGCGTTCGCGTGGCGAGCGGACCAGGCTGATCGGCCTGACCTGGATCGAGGAGCGGCAGAGCGTCCTGGTCCGGGAGGGCAGCGGCATCACCTCCGCCGAGCAGCTGCGCGGACGGCGGCTCGCCCTGCCCCGGCACCCGATCGCCATCGACTTCTGGCGGGCGATGGCGCTGGCCGGCCACCACGGGGCGCTCGCCTCGGCCGGGCTCACCCTCGACGACGCCGAACCGGTCGACGTCGAGGCGGCCCCCGGCGGCGGCCAGTGGGAGGCCGAACTCGCCGCGCTGGCGGACGGCCGGGTGGACGCCGTGTACGTGAAGGGCGCGCTCGCCGTCGAGGCCGCCCGCCGCCACGGGGCCGTCCCCGCCGTGGAGTTGGACGCGCTGCCGGACCGCCGGCACCGGGTCAACAACGGCACCCCGCGCCCGATCACCGTCCACCAGCAACTGCTGGACGAGCACCCCGAGCTGGTGGCCCGCTTCTTGGCCGTCCTGCTGCGGGCCGCCGACTGGGCGGCCGGGCAGCCGGGCGAGGTGGCCCGCATCCTCGGCGCCGAGACCGGCGCCGGTCCCGAGGGCGTCGCCGGCGCGTACGCCGAGGGCGGCCACCGCACCCTGCACCCCGACCTGTCCGCCGACCGCCTCGACCTGCTCGCCCGGCAGGAGGAGTTCCTGCACGCCCACGGCTTCCTCGCCGACCGGGTCGACGTCCACGCCTGGGCCGACCCCGCCCCGCTGGCCGCCGCCCGCGACCTGCTCGCGCGGCGGCCGTGACCGCCCGCCCCCTCCGGCCCTCCTGATCCCCCGCTGACCCCCGCTCGGCACCCCCCTGTTGGAGAGACCCATGCACACCCCCGTCCGCCGCCGCTCCCTGCTCGCCGCCACCGCCCTGACCGCCGTCGCCGCACTCGCCCTGACCGCCTGCGGCTCGTCCGCCGAGAACGCCGCGGCCTCGGCCGACGGGAAGGGCGGCGCGGAGGTGGTGCTGAGAGTGCCGGACCCCGGCAACTCCGGCTTCCTCGCCAAGGGGAAGCAGGACGGCTCGCTGGACAAGGCGCTGGCCGCCGTGCACGCCAAGGTGACCTGGACCGGCAGCGCCGGCCCGTTCGCCCCCGCCGCGCAGGCCCTGAACGCCGACCAGCTGGACGTCGCCCAGGGCTCGATCACCTCGGCGGTCGCCGCGCTCGCCCAGAAGCCCGGCTTCAAGCTGTTCTCGCAGACCGAGCCCGACCAGGCCGGCGAGGGCATCCTGGTGAAGAACGGCTCGCCGATCAAGGAGGTCAAGGACCTGGTCGGCCGGAAGGTCGCCGTCTCGCAGGGCGGCACCTCCGAGTACCTGCTGCTCAAGGCACTGGAGAAGAACGGCATCCCGGCCGACAAGGTCGAGCGGGTCTACCTGCGGGCCGACCAGACCTCCGGCGTCTTCAACTCCGGGCAGGTCGACGCCTGGGCGACCTGGAACACCTTCTCGATCCCCGCCATCGCCAACGCCGACGCGCACTTCCTGGTCGACGGCAAGGCCGTCGGCAGCGACAACTACGCGGTGTGGGCGGTGCGTTCGGCCTTCGCCGACAAGCACCCCGAGGTGGTGCGGGCGTTCTACGACTACCTGCACGAGAACGGCGCCAAGGAGAAGGCCGACCCGGCCGCCTACCTCAACGTCTTCACCGACGCCGGGCCGACCGCCGTCACCCCCGCCGAGCGGACGATCGCGGTCGACTTCGGCAGGCAGCGCGCCGTGGACGCCCCGATCACCGCCGCCGACACCGCCCGCTTCGACGTGGTCGCCAAGTTCTACGCCGACCAGGGCGTCACCAAGACCCAGGTGGACGTCAAGCCCTACCTGATCGACATCAACTCCCTCGCCGGGAGCGGGAAGTG
The DNA here is from genome assembly GCF_044769485.1 of Kitasatospora sp. NPDC090308. Classification (NCBI taxonomy): domain Bacteria; kingdom Bacillati; phylum Actinomycetota; class Actinomycetes; order Kitasatosporales; family Streptomycetaceae; genus Kitasatospora; species Kitasatospora sp. NPDC090308. The sequence continues at coordinate 437,224 of NZ_JBIVXY010000003.1, forward strand.
ACCACCGCCACCACCACCGGCGGGGCCACCACCGGCGGCACCGAAGCGGCGACCGGCACCGAGGCGGCCCGGGCCGCCGGGCTGGTCGCCCCCCGGGCCCGGGCCGCCACGACCCGGCCGCGCGGCGTCTCGCTCGCCCTGCGCACCCTGGGCCCGCTGGTCCTGCTCGCCGCCTGGCAGATCTCCTCCGCGACCGGCGCGCTCACCCCCGACGTGCTCGCCTCGCCCGGCCAGGTCGTCCAGGCCGTACGGGAGTTGTGGGGCAACGGGCAGCTCACCGACGCGCTGTCCACCTCGCTGACCCGGGCCGCCCTCGGCCTGCTGTTCGGCGCCGGCGCCGGCCTGGTGCTCGGCGTGGTCACCGGCTTCTTCCGGCTCGGCGAGGAACTGCTCGACTCCGCCGTCCAGGTGCTGCGCACCGTCCCGTTCCTGGCGCTGGTGCCGCTGTTCATGGTCTGGTTCGGCATCACCGAGACCGCGAAGATCGCGCTGATCGGCGTCGCCACCTCCTTCCCGATGTACGTCTCCACCTCCGGCGGCGTCCGCAACACCGACCGCAAGCTCGTCGAGGCGATGCGCAGCTTCGGGCTCTCCCGCTGGGCGATCGTCCGCGAGGTGGTGCTGCCCGGCGCGCTGCCCGCGCTGCTGTCCGGGCTGCGGCTGTCGATGACGCTCAGCGTGATCGCGCTGATCGCCGCCGAGGAGATCAACTCCACCGAGGGGATCGGCTACCTGATGGCCCAGGCGCAGAACTTCTCGCGCACCGACGTGCTCGCCGTCTGCATCCTGATCTACGGCCTGCTCGGCCTGGCCGCCGACGGCGCGGTGCGCGTCCTGGAACGCGTGCTGATGCCCTGGCGCCCCGGCACCGGACGGCGGGGGGCCGGACGATGAGCGACACCCGCACCCCCGCCGTCCACCTCCGGGGCCTGCGCCGGGTGTTCGGCACCCGCGCCGTCCTGGACGGCGTCGACCTGGACATCGCCCGCGGCGAGTTCCTGGCCCTGCTCGGCGCGTCCGGCACCGGCAAGACCACCCTGCTGCGCATCCTCGGCGCGCTCGACCGGGCCGACGGGGGCACCGTGCTCGTGCCGCCCTCGCGGACCGTGGTCTTCCAGGAGCCCCGGCTGATCCCGTCCAAGCGCGTCCTGGGCAACGTCACCGTCGGCCTGCCGCGCGGCGCCGCCACCCGGGAGACCGGCCGCCGGGCCCTGGCCGAGGTCGGCCTCGCCGACCACGCCGACGCCTGGCCCGGCACCCTCTCCGGCGGCGAGGCGCAGCGCGCCGCGCTCGCCCGGGCCCTGGTCCGGGAGCCCGAACTGCTGCTGCTGGACGAGCCGTTCGCCGCCCTGGACGCGCTCACCCGGCTGCGCATGCAGGACCTGGTCGGCGAACTGTGCCGCAAGCACCGGCCCGCCGTCCTGCTGGTCACCCACGACGTGGACGAGGCGATCCGGCTCGCCGACCGGGTGGCCGTCCTGCGCGACGGCGCGCTCGTCCGCGACGAGACCGTCGCCGTCGACCACCCCCGGGACCCGGCCGACCCCGACTTCGCGGCGCTGCGCCGCCGCCTGCTCGCCGACCTCGGCGTGCACCGGGACACCGCACCGCAGCACGCCAACTGACCCACCGCCCGAGAGAAGAGACCGCCATGACCGTCACCGTCGGTGTGCACCGCTCCAACCCGTCGCTCTACCACCTGGCCCGACTCGACTACCTCCAGCAGGAGTTGGCCCCGCTCGGCGAGAGCGCCGAGTTCCACCACTACACGGACGGCACCAGGACCGGCCCCTACCTGGCCGACGGCACCATCGACTTCGGCGGCACCGGCTCCACCCCGCCGATCACCGCCCAGGCCGCCGGCCACGACATCGTCTACACCGCCGTCTCCGCGCCCCGCCCCGACCACGGCGCGCTGCTGGTCGCCGCCGACGGCCCGGTGCACTCCGTCGCCGACCTGAAGGGCGCCACCGTGGTGCTCGGGATCGGCTCCTGGCAGACCCACCTGCTCGCCAAGGCCCTGCACCAGCACGGACTTTCGTACCGCGACGACATCAGCGCCGAGCGCCCGGCCGGGGACGAGGCCGAGCGGCTGCGCGACGGCCGGATCGCCGGCTGGATCGCCCAGGGCGCGGAACTCGCCGCCGCCCGCCGCACCGGCGAGTTCCGCGAACTGATCCGGACCGGGGACGTCATCACCGACCGCTCGGTGTTCTTCGCCCGCCGCGAACTCGCCGTCCAGCGGCCCGAGGTGGTCGCCGCCATCGTCACCGCCCTCCAGCGCGCCGACCACTGGGCCGCCGCCCACCCCGCCGAGGCCGCCGCGCTCGCCGCCGAGGACCAGGGCGGCGAGGCCGCCGACTGGCACACCGCGCTCGCCGCGCTGCCCTGGCGGCTGGAGCCCGCCACCGCCGCGTTCGTCGCCGAGCAGCAGGAGGCCGCCGACATCTTCCACGGCGTCGGCTTCATCGACCGCCCCGTCACCGTCGCCGACATCCACCTGCCCGAGCTGGAGCAGCCCGTCGCCGCCGCCATCGCCCGCGCCGCGCAGGAAGGCTGAGCGCCGTGGCCACCGAAGTCCTCTGGTACCTGATCCCGCGCGAGGGCCACTACCCGTGGGAGCCCGAAGGCCGCCGCCCGGTCGACCTCGGCTACCTCCAGCACCTGGCCGCCACGGTCGAGCGGCTCGGCTACACCGGCGCGCTGCTGGCCACCGACCAGTACGACGTGTGGGCGCTCGGCTCCGCGCTGGCCGCCGCCACCGGCCCCGGCTTCCAGCCGCTGCTGGCCGTCCACCCCGGCCTGATCTCGCCCACCCTGCTGGCCAAGATGGCGCTCTCCTTCGAGCACCTGCACGGCCCCGGCCGGCTGCGCTTCAACGTGGTCAACGGCTCCACCGGCCAGCTGCGCGAGTACGGCCTGCACGTCGAGCACGACGACCGCTACCGGCTGTCCGCCGAGTACTGGAGCCTGGTCAAGCGCCTCACCAGCGGCGAAGTCTTCGACCACGAAGGCGAGTTCTACCAGCTCAAGAACGCCGGGGCCTCGCTGCGCGACCTGCCGCCGCTGCGCGAGGGCCACATCCCGCTCTGGTTCGGCGGCTCGTCCCCGGCCGGCATCGAGGTCGCCGCCGAGCACGTCGACGTCTACCTCACCTGGGGCGAACCCCCGCACCTGCTCAAGGAGAAGCTGGAACGCGTCCGCGAACGCGCCGCCGCCCACGGCCGCACCCTGCGGCTCGGCCTGCGCCTGCACCTGATCGTCCGCGACACCGAGGAACAGGCGTGGGCCGCCGCCGACCGGCTGCTCGACGTCACCAGCGAGGCCACCTACGCCCGCCAGCTCGGCGGCCGGGCGGGCGAGGACGGCGTCGGCTGGCAGCGCCAGTTCCGCCAGCACGGCGGCCGGGTCCCGGCCCGCGCCCGCGAGCTGGAGACCCACCCCAACCTGTGGCCCGGCATGAGCCTGTTCCGCCCCGGCCCCGGCACCGCCGTGGTCGGCTCCACCGAGCAGGTCGTCGAACGGCTGCGGGAGTTCCAGGAGTTGGGCGTGGACACCTTCATCCTGTCCGGCAACCCGCTGCTGGAGGAGGCGTACCGGGTCGCCGAGACCGTCCTGCCGAAGCTGCACCCCTGAGTGCGCCCCTGAGCCCGGACCGCCCGAGCCCGGACCGGCGGGCGGCCGAACTTCCCCCGGCCGCCCGCCCGTCCACCCGGCTCCTCGCCCGGCCGGCCGCCTACCCGGTCGGCTACCTGCTCAGCCGGTCGATCTCGGCCAGCTCCTCGGCGGTCAGCGGACCGGCCGCCAGCGCGTCCAGGTTCTGGTCCAGCTGCTTCACGCTGGAGGCGCCGATGATCACCGACACCACCCGCTCGTCCCGCAGCACCCAGGACAGCGCCAGCTGCGCCAGGCTCTGCCCGCGGCCCTCCGCGACCTTCGCCAGCGCCCGCAGCTGCTCCAGCTTGGCGTCCGTCAGCGCCTCCTCCTTCAGGAAGTGGCCCACCGACATCCGCGACCCGGCCGGCACGTCACCCGACAGGTAACGGTCCGTCAACAGGCCCTGCGCCAGCGGCGAGTAGGCGATCAGCGCGGTCTGCGTCTCGCCCACCGCGTCCAGCAGGCCCTGCTCCGGCTCCCGGTTCAGGATCGAGTAGCTGGCCTGGTTCAGCAGGCACGGCGTGCCCAGCTCGCGCAGGATCGCCACCGCCTCCCGGTGCTGCTCCGCCGGGTAGTTGGAGATCGCCGCGTACAGCGCCCGGCCCGAGCGCACCGCCGTGTCCAGCGCCCCCATGGTCTCCTCCAGCGGGACGGTCGGGTCCCACCGGTGCGAGTAGAAGACGTCGACGTAGTCCAGGCCCATCCGGCCCAGCGACTGGTCCAGGCTGGCCAGCAGGTACTTGCGGCTGCCGCCGTCCCCGTACGGGCCCGGCCACATGTCCCAGCCCGCCTTCGAGGCGATGAACAGCTCGTCCCGGAACGGGCGGAAGTCCTGCGCGAACAGGTAGCCGAAGTTGCGCTCCGCGCTGCCGTACGGCGGGCCGTAGTTGTTCGCCAGGTCGAAGTGGGTCACCCCCCGGTCGAAGGCCCGGCGCAGCACCGCGCGCTGCACGTCCAGCGGCTGGGTGTCACCGAAGTTGTGCCACAGGCCGAGCGACACGGCGGGCAGCTGCACGCCGCTGCGCCCGGCGCGGCGGTAGGTCATCGAGGCATAGCGGTCGTCCGCAGGGAGGAAGCTCATGACCAGCATCCTGCCAGGTGGCGACCCCCGGCGGGACCAACGGCCCTGCCCCCGGACACCGCCCCGGCGTAGCCTGGCCGGGCGGGCACCGCGGCGCGCCACCGCCCGTGACAGCGCGTGAGGGCGGGTGACGGCGCGCGTGACGGCCCGCGTGACAGCACCAGGAGGACACCGCCGTGGCACTGCCGGACATCACCAGCCGGGCCGACCTGGAACGGGCCCTCCGGCTCTTCTACCGCGCCGCCTTCGCCGACCCGCTGATCGGCCCGCACTTCACCGAGGTCGCCCGCCTCGACCTGGAGGCCCACCTCCCCCGGATCACCGACTTCTGGGAGAGCGCCCTGCTGCGCACCGCCGCCTACCGCGGCAACGCGCTCGCCCCGCACGCCGCCCTGCACGCCGTCGCCCCGCTCACCGCCGCGCACTTCGGCCGCTGGGTCCAGCTCTGGCGCGCCACCCTCGACGGCCGCCACACCGGCCCCGTCACCGAACGCGCCAAGGCCCAGGCCCAGCGGATCGCCGTCGCCATGCTGCGCCGCCTGGACGGGGGCGGCACCGACGGCGGCAGCGGCGGCTTCGTCCCGCTCGCGGCCGTCCGCCTGGCCTCCGGCGGCGCCGCGCCCTGACGGCCGGGCGACGCGTTCCGACGGCCGGGCGCCGGGTTCCGACGGCCCGGTCAGGTGTTCGCCACCGGGCGCGGCTCGACCGGGCGCGGCTCCACCGTCCGGGCCTTCGGCGCGGCGGGCTCCGCCGCCCGGGGCTCGCGCAGGTCGGGGATGCGGCGCAGGCCGCCGCTGACGGTGCTGTAGAGGGCCAGCGCCAGCAGCACGCCCGCGTTCAGCAGCAGCACGGTGGACGCCGAGAAGTGGTCCAGCAGGGCGCCGCTGACCAGCGGGCCGAACGGGACGAACAGCGCGGGCGCGATGCCGCAGGCGGTCTGCACCCGGCCCAGCAGGTGGTCCGGGACGGAGTGCAGCCGGGCCGCGGAGATCACCGCGTTCGCGGCGGGCGAGGTCAGGCCGCACAGGCCGATCACCAGCGCCGTGAACGCCACCCCGTAGCCGAGCGCGAGCAGCGGGGTCAGCAGCGCGGTGCTCCAGCAGACCGCCAGCACCAGGGTGCGCGGGGCGAGGGTCCGTCCTGCCTTGGCGGAGAACACCGCGCCGACCAGGTTGCCCGCGCCGGACATCGCGATGATCAGCCCGTTGTGGTAGCTGCCGCCGGGCCCGGCCTGCGCGCCCTGCGCGACCAGCACCACCACGATGCCGCTGAACACGAAGTTCACCAGCGCCGCGTTCACCAGCGTGTACCGCAGGAACGCGCTGCGCCGCACCTCCACCAGCCCCGTGGTCAAGTCGCGCAGGAACGGCGGGCGTTCGGCCTTCGGACGCCCCGCGCCCGGCGTCTCCTTCGGCAGCCGCACGAACAGCACGCACAGCGCGGACGCGGCGAACGAGGCGGCGTCGACCACGAACGGCAGCACCGGCGTGACGGCGTACAGCGCGGCACCGAGCATCGGCCCGCCCAGGGTGGCGACCGCCGAGCGGGCCTGCGCCATCGACACGGCGGTGGTCAGCTGGCTGCGCGGCACCACGTGCCGCAGCGCGGCCGAGGCGGCCGGCCCGAACGGGGCGCTGAGCAGGCTGTTCAGCACGGCCAGGCCCACCGCGAGCGGCAGGTTCACCCGGTCGGCGAGCACCGCCAGCGCGAACAGCGCGAAGGCCGCGGCCCGGGCCAGGTCGCAGAAGAGCATCACGGTGCGGCGGCTCAGCCGGTCGACCAGCACGCCGGCCGGGAAGCTGGCGAACAGCGAGGAGACGATCTCGGCGAAGGTGACCAGGCCGAAGTCGGTGATCGAGTGGGTGGCCGCCAGCAGGACCAGGGGAAGCGCGATGTACGTCGCCTGCGAGCCGAACGCGGACAGGGCGTGGGCCAGCCACAGGCGCTGGTAGTCGGGGTTGCGGTACAGCGGGGTGGGCGGGGCGTCTGCCACGGCGGTCCTCCCGGATCCGGAGCGGGCGGGGAATCGGGACTGGGAATCGGGACTGGGAATCGGGCTGGAAATCGAGCGGGGAACGGAACGGCCGGGGCGGGCCGGCCCCCGGAGGTGGCCGCCCCCCCCCCCCGCCCCCCCCCCCCCCCACCGGGGGGGGGGGGGGGCCGGGGGGCCGTGTAAGGCGCGGCACACACAGCCGCCACGAACAAAT
>NZ_JBIVXY010000003.1:444178-444895 GCF_044769485.1 Kitasatospora sp. NPDC090308
GCAGTGGTATGGGGCAGTGGCATGGGGCGTGTAAACGGCGGGGGGACCCCACCGGGGGGGGGGCCCCCCCCCGGGCGGGGCCCGCCCCCCCCGGCCGGACCCGGCCGCGCCCTACGGGGGTGAAGGGCGGGCCGGGGGGCGGTGTCCGGCGAGGATCAGACGGCGTCCTCTTCGATCTTGCTGTGGCAGTAGTTGCTGACGGTGCTCCACTCGTTGAGCTCGCCCTCGTCGGTGTCGGCGACGGACAGGTTCTGCAGCTTCAGGATCTCGGACATGGTGAACTCCTCTGTGATCGTGGGTTTTTGTGGTGCGGTGGGGTGGATCGGGATGGATCGGGGTGGAGCGGTACCGGGCGGATCGAGCGGAGGGGGCTTAGAGCGCGTCCTCTTCGATCTTGCTGCCGCAGTGGTTGGAGACGGTGCTCCAGTCGTTGAGCTCGCCCTCGTCGGTGTCGGCGACGGACAGGTTCTGCAGCTTCAGGATCTCGGACATGGTGAACTCCTCTGTGGTTGTGGGTGGTTGTCGGTGGTTGTGGCGCAGTGGGGTGGAGCGGTACCGGGCGGATCGAGCGGAGGGGGCTTAGAGCGCGTCCTCTTCGATCTTGCTGCCGCAGTGGTTGCTGACGGTGCTCCAGTCGTTGAGCTCGCCCTCGTCGGTGTCGGCGACGGACAGGTTCTGCAGCTTCAGGATCTCGGACATGGTGAACTCCTCTGTGGT
>NZ_JBIVXY010000003.1:444993-682027 GCF_044769485.1 Kitasatospora sp. NPDC090308
GTTGTGGGTGGTTGTGGGTGGTTGTGGCGCAGTGGGGTGGAGCCGGATCGAACGGGGAGGCTTAGAGCGCGTCCTCTTCGATCTTGCTGCCGCAGTAGTTGGAGACGGTGCTCCACTCGTTGAGCTCGCCCTCGTCGGTGTCGGCGACGGACAGGTTCTGCAGCTTCAGGACCTCGGACATGGTGAACTCCTCTGTTCTCGGTGGTGCGTCGACTCCCGGACGGTCGCCCGGGAGGGCAGGTGGGGCCCGGTGTCGGCACGGGCTCAGGGGCGGCCGACCGCGAGGGCCGGCAGGGTGGCGCCGGGCAGGTCCAGCGGTGCGCCGCCGGCGGTGTGGACGGCCAGCAGGACGCCGGCGGTGCCGGTGGCCAGGTCCATCGACAGGCGGTGCAGCTGGTCGCCGGCGATCGCGGTGCCGCCCCGGTACGGGACGGCGTGCCAGGCCAGCAGGCGGCGCTGGCGGGCGATCCGCTCGGCGGCGCCGGGCCGGTCGGGGTGGGCGGCGAGCAGGGCCAGCAGTCCGGCCCGGCCGTGGAACAGGCCGCCGAAGATCACCAGCCGGGCGCGGGCGGCCAGCAGGACGCCGTCCAGGGCGAGGGCGAACTCCTCCTCGTCGGGCCGGTGCCGCAGGTAGTGGCCCAGGGCCAGGCCGACTCCCGCGCTGCCGTTGCCCAGGTAGGGCAGCAGCCGGGTGCCGTCCAGCAGGTTGACCGCGCCCTCCTCGCTGGTGCGGCACTGCGCCAGGTCGGCGCGCAGCGCCCGGGCGGCCAGGTCGAGGTGGGCCGGGTCGCCGCTGTCCTGGTGCAGGTGCAGGAAGAACGCGGCGATCCCGCTCTGTCCGGTCAGCAGGCCCGCTCCGGCCGGGGTCGGGGCCGCCGGGTCGAGGGCGGCGGCCAGCCGTTCGGCGGTGCGGTCCAGGGCGTCGCGCAGGCCGCCGTCGCCGGTGGCGCGGTGCAGCCGGTGCAGGGCCAGTCCGATGCCGGCCAGGCCGCTGCGCAGCGACAGGTCGCCGGGCGGGGAAGGGTCGGGGCTGCGCCCGGCGCGCTGGAGGACGTCCAACGCCTCCTGTTCGCGGCCGAGTTCGTGCAGGACCAGGGCCGCGCCGTGCAGGCCGTCGTACAGGCCGGGGCGCAGGTCGCGGGAGCGGCGGGCGGCCCGCCACAGCCAGTCGGTGTGCTCCTCGTCGACCGGCTGCCCGGTGGCGTGCAGGGCGTGCAGGACGCCGGCCGCGCCGTGGGCCAGGGTGTAGCCGCCGTCGTTGAGACCGGCCGGGTCGCCCGGGAAGAGGCGGTCGGCGCGCTGCGGGGTGGCGGAGGCGAGGATCGCCCGGGCGAGCGCCTCGGGCAGTCCCGTGGCGTCCGGACGGTCGAAGAGCTCGTCGCCGGAGCGGTCCGCGGGGCGGTCGGGGATGCCCGGGCGGCGCAGGCCGCGCCGGACGCGTGCGGTGTGGGCGGTCGGCACGGGGAAGAACTCGGCCATGGCGTCCGCGAGTTGGTCGACCTTCGCGGGGCGCAGGTCGAGCAGCATGGTGTACGGCAGGAACAGGGCGAGCCGGATGCAGTCCAGCGCGTATCTGTCCCGTTCGAAGCCGGCCATGGCGTGCGGGGCGACGAAGCCCGGACAGGCCACGGACGGTTCGGGGTCCAGGCCGGGGCGGTGCGCGACCTCGAAGTCGACCAGACAGATCCGGCCGTCCGGGCGCAGCAGCACGTTCGCCGGGTGCAGGTCGCCGAAGGCGTACCCGCGGGCGTGCATCGCGTCGACCGCCCGCTGCAACTGGTCGAGGACGTCAAGGGCCTGCGCGGTGTAGCGGGCGAGGTCCCCGGGGGAGGGCTCGGGCCGGGTCAGCGGGTTGGAGCGCGCCAGGAACTGGCGCAGCGTCTCGCCCTCGACGTACTCCTCCGCCAGGTAGTGGTGCTCCCAGACGGTGAACTCGTCGATCAGCCGGGGCACGAACTCCAGCCCCGCCAGGGCCCGCAGGGCCCGCGCCTCGGTGCGCAGCCGGGCCACGGCGTCGGCCCCGGAGCCGTCCAGCCCCGCCAGCGGCCGGGCCTCGCGCAGCACCACCGGCGCGCCGTCGCCGTCCCGTTCCCGGGCCAGGTAGACGCCGCCGCCGTTGGAGAAGTGCAGCGCCCGCTCGATCTCGTACGGCAGCCCCGGCTGTCCGGCCGCGGCGGCCTCGTCGGCCCGCAGCTGCTCGGCGACGCACTCCGGCGGCTCCAGCCACGGCGGCAGCGCGAAGTACGGGTCGCGGCGGTCCGGGACGAGGGTGCCGTCCGGTGCCGCGATGGCCAGCACCCGCTCGCCGCCGTCCAGCGTGCACCAGCGCTCCAGGAAGCCGCCGTACCGCAGGTAGAGCGGCCCGTCCTGCCAGCGCAGGTCACCGAGCACGTACGGGGCGCGGCGGCCGGCCAGCAGCGGGCCGAGCGCGTCCAGCACGGTGCGCAGCCGGGTGTCGTCGGCCGGGTACAGCGTCATCAGCTTGCCGCTGCTGCCCCGGCGGGCGTACTTGCTGTTGTTCAGGTGGTGTATTCGGGGGTTGACCAGGAACTTGTGCGGCAGCCCGGTCTCCAGACAGTACGCCGAGACCAGGTCGATCACCTCGGCGGCCTCGGCCGGCACCGCGGAGACGTGGATCTTCCAGCCCTGGTCCGGCAGTTCGGCCTGCTCGGGGGTGAGGAAGAACCAGGACCCGTCCTCGTGGCTCCGCCAGCCCGCCGGGGCGGGACGGTCGGCGGCGGCGAACCGGCGCCTCTCGGCGCGGTCCACGGGGTGGTCGTAGAAGTGCGGATCATCCCCGGCGAACATGTGGTGATTGCGTTTCACGTCGTCCACCCCTTTCCGTGGTCGTGGATCTCGGTTTCCCTTGGTGGTGCGGATTTCCGTTCCGGAATTTCCGCTCCGGAGTTTTCCCGGCGGTTCGGGCGCCGGTTCAGGCGACGATCCAGCCCTGGTTCAGGTTGCGGCGGGTGTCACCGAGGACGCGGTCGGTGCGCTCCGCGGACTCCGGCGAGTCGGCGAGGAAGTTCGAGGTGGCGTGCATGGCGGACTCCTTGGCGAGATCGGTGGGTCACTGACCCCAGGTCACGTCGTCGGGGTGTGCGGACGGCGTGGCGGTGGGCGACGGGACGGAGGTGGCGGACACCCCCGGGCCGTCGGCCCGGGTGGCGGTGCCGTGCGGGGAGGAGAGCGCCGGGCCGGTCAGACCGACCAGTGTCGAGAGCCCGGCGACGAGCAGTCCGGCGAGCGCGGTTCGGGCCGTACGGGTGGCGTTCACGGAATTTTCTCTCCCTCGGGAAATCGATTCTGCTGCGGCATTCTCCGGCATTCTCCGGCTTTTGCGGAGTGCGGTCCGGTGCTGTCGGCATTCGCTTTCTTCGCTCTTTCTCCCCTGCCGACACCTCTACTTTGGCGTGCCCGGCGGGAGCGCGGAAGGCCGGTGGGATGGACGGATGTTGCCCTGGCACAAGTCGTCCACTCGTCCCACCCGTCACTCCTGTCCCACTGGTGCGCGGCGGCCCTCCCGCGCCCCACCGGTACCCGGACGGGGCCGCCCCGGCGACCGGCGGGAACCCGCTTGGAACCGGCTTGGAGCGCAGGTGGGCGGGGGTGGCGCGACGGCATCGCATAGGCTCGACCCCACGATGGTGCGGATCACTGTGCTCGGGACGCTGACGGCGCAAGTGGCGGGGGCCGCCACCCGGTTGGGGGGCCCGCGCCAGCGCGGCGTGCTCGCCCGACTGCTGGTCGCCCGCGGGACGGCCGTCCCCGCCGACCGGCTGATCGACGGCCTCTGGGACGGCCGCCCGCCCGCCAAGGCCGCGACCTCCCTCCAGGCGTACGTCTCCAACCTGCGCCGCCTGCTGGAACCCGAACGCGGCCCCCGGCAGGCGGCCCGCCTGCTGGTCAGCGAGGCCGGCGGCTACGCGCTGCGCGGCGTCCGCACCGACGCCCAGGACTTCGAGGACCTGCTCGACGCGGCGACGGGGGCAGCGGCAGGAGCGGGGGCGGGGACGGTGGGCGGGGCCGCCGGGGCCGAGCGGTTCCGGGCGGCGCTCGGGCTGTGGCAGGGACCGGCCTACCACGAGTTCGCCGACCGGGCCTGGGCCGCCCCCGAGATCGCCCGACTCGAGGAACTGCGCACCACCGCCCGCGAATCCGCGATCGAGGCCGACCTCGCCGCCGGTCGGGCCCGCCCCGCCGCGCAGGAGGCCGCCACCCTCGTCGAGGACCACCCGCTGCGCGAACAGACCTGGCGCCTGCTCGCCCTCGCCCTCTGGCACAGCGGCCGCCAGGCCGACGCCCTCGCCGCGATCCGCCGCGCCCGCACCTACTTCGCCACCGAGCTCGGCCTCGACCCGGGACCACTGCTCACCACCCTCGAATCCGCGATCCTGCACCAGCGCACCGACCAACTCGCCCCCGGTCAGGGCCCTTTCGCGGCCGAGACGACGACGCAGACCACCGGCCTGCCGAGCGGGGGCGGCCTGCCGGGCGGAGCCGGTGGGAGTGGCTTGATCGGCGGAGTCGGCCTGCCTGGCGCGGGCGTTGGGGTCGGTGGGGTAAGCGAGGTTGGCTTGCCTGCCAGAGCCGGTGGGGCCGACGGAGTTGGCCTGTCCGGCCTGTCCGGCTTGCCCGGCGGGGTCGGTGAGGTCGGTCTGTCCGGCGGGGTCGTTGGGGTCGGCAGCGATGGCCTGCCTGGCGCGGGCGTTGGGGTCGGTGGGGTAAGCGAGGTTGGCTTGCCTGCCAGAGCCGGTGGGGCCGACGGAGTTGGCCTCCCCGGCCTGTCCGGCTTGCCCGGCCTCCCCGGCCTGTCCGGCTTGCCCGGAGGGGTCGGCGGGATCGGTCTGTCCGGCGGGGTCGTCGGGGTCGGCGGCGATGGCGAGGTCGGCCTGCCCGGCGGAGCTGGCCTGTTCGGCGGAGGTGGCGCGGGTGCGGTGGCCGGTTCCGTCCTCGGGCCGACGCGGGCTTCCGCCTCTGCCTCCGGTCCCGCGTCCGCCTCCGGTCCCGGTCCCCTCCCCGTGCCCGCCTCCTCCTCCGCCTCCGCGTCCCTCTCCACCTCCACCTCCCTCCCCGTGCCCGCGTCCGGTCCCGCGTCCGTCTCCCTCCCCGCGTTCCTGGGTGCCGGGCCCGATCGGCCCGCCAGCGGTCGGCCGCAGGTGTTCGTCGGGCGGCGGGGCGAGTTGGCGGCGTTGCTGGGGGCGGCCGGGCGGGCGCGGGGCGGGGTGGGGTTCGCGTTGGTGAGCGGGGAGGCCGGGGTCGGGAAGTCCACGGTGCTGGGGCGGTTGCGGGAGCGGCTGGCGGCGGACGGCTGGCGGGTGCTGACCGGGCGCTGCCCGGAGAGCGCGGGGGCCCCGGCGGCCTGGGCGTGGACCGAGGTGTTGCGTGAACTCGCCTGGCACGAACCGGACACCGCCGCCGATCCGCTGCTCGCCCCGCTGCTGGCCGGGCCGGAGTTGACGGGCCGTCAGGACCCGCTGTCGGGGCGTTTCCGGCTGCACCGCGCGGTCGTCGCCCGGCTGCACGCCGCCGCCCGGACGGCGCCGCTCGCCGTGCTGCTCGACGACCTGCACGCGGCCGACCCGGAGACCCGGGAGCTGCTGGGCGAGTTGGCCGCCGACCAGGCGTCCTTCGGGGCCGGGGGCGGTCTGCTGCTGGTGGCCGCCCTGCGTCCGGGCGAGGGTGAACTCGCCGAGGTGCTGGCCCGGTTGGCCCGTCGTTCTCCGGTCCGGGTGCCGCTCGGCGGGCTCGCCGAGTCCGACGCCGGGCGGCTGATCGAGGCGGTGTGTGCCGCTCCGGTCCGTCCCGAGACCGTCCGGGCGCTGGCCGAGCGCACCGGCGGCAACCCGTTCTACCTCGCCGAGAGTGCCCAACTCCTCGCCCTGGAGGGGGAGTCGACCGCGCTGCGGCAGGTCCCGCAGGGTGTCCGGGACGTGCTGCGCCGCCGGTTCGAGCGGCTGCCCGCCCCCGCCGTCGACCTGCTGCGGCTGGCCGCCGTGGCCGGTCGGGAGAGCGACGTCGACCTGCTGCTGCGGGCCGGTGAGCAGGACGAGGACACCGCGACCGAGGCCGTCGAGGCGGCCGTCGCGGGCGGCCTGCTGCTCGAACCCCGGCCCGGCACCGTCCGGTTCGCCCACGTGCTGGTGCGCGACACCCTGTACGCCGATCTCGGCGGCCTGCGCCGGGCCCGCCTGCACGGCCGGATCGGACACGCCCTGCACGACCTGCGGCCCGGCGAACTCACCGCACTGGCCCACCACTTCACCCAGGCCGCGACCACCGCCACGGCCGCCCTCGCGGTCGACCACTGCGTCCGGGCCGCCGAGGCCGCCGAGCGGCGCTACGCCCATCCCAGCGCCGTCAGCCTGCTCCGGCAGGCCGTCGACAACCTGGACCGCGCCGCCGAACAGCCCGGCGAGGACCGCGCCGCCCGCCGGATCGAGCTGCTCGGCGCGCTGCTGCGCGCCCAGGTCCGGGCCGGGCAGGTCACCGCCGCCACCGGGACCAAGGCGCGCGCGCTCCGGCTCGCCCGGGAGAGCGGCCGGGAGGAACTGCTGATCGCCGCCTGGACCGCCTGGACCGAGCCCACCCCGTGGGTCACCCACCCGTACGGCACCTTCGACCAGGAGGCCGTCGACCAGCTGACCCGGCTGCTGCGCCGCACCGACCTGCCGCCCGCCACCCGCTGCCGCCTGCTCGACGCGCTCACCCAGGAACTCGACTGCACCGGCTCGCCGGAGGCGTTCACCGCCGGGAGCGAGGCCGTCGCGATCGCCCGCGCCGAGGGAGACCCGCTGCTGCTCTGCCTGGCGATCGCCGCCCAGGCCCGCTCCTGCGACCACGAGTTGGCGCCCATCGACCGGGCCAGGCTGGCCGCCGAACTCGCCGAGCTGGCCACCGAGCACGACCTGCCCGCCTACCGCTGGCACGCCGAGCACCTGGCCGCCACCGCCGCCGCCGTGCACGGCGACCTCCCCGCGCTGCGCCGCCACCTGGCGGCCGGCGAGGAGATCGCGCACCGCTACGGGTTGCCCGAACTCGCCGACGTGGTGCTGTTCCAGCGCGGCATGCTGGAACTCGCCGCCGGCCGCGTCGACGAGGCGGTCGCCCGCTACGAGCAGGCCCTGGCCGGTCTGCGCGCCCGCGACTCGCTGCACGCCGGCGGCCTGGCCGCGCTGATCCGGGTGGTGATCGCCCACCGGCAGGGCCGGCTGGCCGAGATGCTCCCGCTGATCGAGGAGCACCGCGCGCAGTACGGCCCGCTGGTCGCCGACGTCACCGCGCTCGCCCTGCTCGCGGCCGGGCACGGCCCGGAGGCGGCCCGGCGGGCCCGGGGCGAGCGCCGGGGAGTCCAGGCCGACTACTTCCGCTCGCTGTTCCTGCAACTGCGCGCCGACCTGGTCATCGCCCTGGACGAACGCGCCGAGGCCGCCGAACTCCTGGACGAGATGCGCCCGTTGGGCCACCTGGTGGCCGGCGCGGCGTCCACCTCGATCGCGGTCCGCCCGGTCGCCCTCACACTCGGGGAACTCGCCCGCCACCTGGGCCGCACCGCCGAGGCCGCCGAGCACTTCCGCCGGGCCGCCGAGGTCGCCCACCGCTGGGAGGCGCCGGGCTGGGAGGCCGAGGCGCGGGCGGCACTGGAGCAACTGCCGGCACCGGGGGAGCCGGGGGAGTGACCCGCGGGGCCGCCCCGAGCCGCCCGCGCCCGGGGCGGGACTTGGAGCGGCGGTGCCAAGCGGGCTCCAAGCGCCGCCTTCCACACTGGGGTCCGACACCGCGTCGACCCCTGAACGGAAGGCTTCTGCCATGTCCACACTCCTCGGCCGCCTCGGCGGGGCCGCGGCGGCCCGACCCTGGCGCACCGTCGCGGCCTGGGTGCTGCTGATCGGTGCGATCTTCGGCCTGGCGCAGGCGTTCGGCGGCGAGCCGCGGGACGACTACCGGGTGCCGGGGACGCGGTCCACGGCGGGCATGGACCTGCTGAACGCGCGCTTCCCGGAGAGCTCGGGGACCAGCGCCCGGGTGGTGGTGCACGACCGGGAAGGGAAGGCGCTGCCCGCGGCGGCGCTGGTGGGCCTGCGGGAGCGGCTCGCCGGACTGCCGCACGCGCTGTCGGTCAGCGAGCCGATACCGTCGGCGGCCGGTGACACCGCGCTGCTGACGGTCGGTTACGACGTCAAGACGACCGCGTTCAAGGGCGCGGAGGGCCTGGACGCGCTGCGCGCCGCCGCTCGGCCGACCACCGACGCCGGGTACCAGGTGGAGTTCGGCGGGGAGCTGCCGGAGAACTTCACCGCCCCCGACGGCGCGGCCGAGGCGATCGGCATGGCCGCGGCGCTGGTGATCCTGGTGGTCGCGCTCGGGACGGTGACCGCGGCGGGCCTGCCGCTGCTGGTCGCGCTGGCCGGGCTCGGCGCGGGCACCGGGCTGATCACCCTGATGGCGGCCGTCACCGGCATCAGCGACATCGCGCCCACCGTGGCGTCCATGGTCGGCCTCGGCGTCGGCATCGACTACGCGCTGCTGCTGGTCTCCCGGCACGTCGAGGGGCTGCGCCGGGGCCTGGACGGCCGGGCCGCCGCCGCCGAGGCGAACGCCACCGCCGGCTCCTCGGTGGTGGTCGCCGGGGCGACCGTGCTGGTCTCGCTGTTCGGCCTCAAGCTGGCCGGGCTGGCCACCTACGCCTCGTTCGGCTACGCGACCTTCGCCACCGTCGGCGCCGTGATGGCCGCCGCGCTCACCCTGGTCCCCGCCCTGGCCGCCCTCGCCGGACCCCGGATGCTGCGCCGCGCCGAACGCCGGACCGAACGCCGCGCCGCCGCCGCGCCCGCCGAAGCCGGAAGCACGGAGGCCGAGAGCGCCGGCCCGACCCGCACCGAGCGCTGGGCCCGGCTGATCGGCCGCCGCCCGGTCACCGCCGTCGTCCTCTCGCTGGTGGTGCTGCTCGGCCTGGCCGCGCCGGTGCTCGGCATGCGCACCTGGCCGCAGGACGCGGGCAGCCAGGCGGCCGGCAACACCACCCGCAAGGCGTACGACCTGATCGCCGGGGCGTACGGCCCCGGGGCGAACGGGCCGCTGCTGCTCGCGGTCGACCTGGAGCAGCTGCCGGAGTCCGAACTGCCCGCCCTGGAACGGAAGCTGGCGTCCGACCCGGCGGTCGCCGCGGTCCAGCCGGCCCGGCTCAGCGCGGCCCGGGACGCGGCCGTGGTCAGCGTCCAGCCGACGACCGGCCCGCAGGACCGGGCCACCGAGAAGCTGCTGAAGCGGCTGCGCGGCGGGGAACTGCCGGCCGGGGTCGAGGTCACCGGCCAGGTCGCCGCGTTCTCCGACATCTCCGACCGGCTCGCGCAGCGGCTGTGGGTGGTGATCCCGTTCGTGGTCGCGCTCTCGCTGGTCCTGCTGACCGTGCTGTTCCGGGCGCCGGTGATCGCGCTCAAGGCCGCCGCGATGAACCTGCTGTCGGTGGCCGCCGCGTACGGGGTGATGACGGCGGTCTTCCAGCACGACGCGGGCGCGAAGCTGCTCGGGCTGCCGCACGCGGTGTCGGTCTCCAGCTGGGTGCCGATCCTGATGTTCACCGTGCTGTTCGGCCTGTCGATGGACTACGAGGTGTTCCTGCTCTCCCGGGTCCGCGAGGACTGGCTGGCCACCGGCGACGCCCGCGGCAGCGTGGTGCGCGGGCTGTCCGCCACCGGGCGGGTGATCAGCAGCGCCGCCGCGATCATGGTGGCGGTCTTCACCGGCTTCGCGATCGACCCCGACATCACCGTCAAGATGATCGGCGTGGGCATGGCCGTCGCCGTCCTGGTGGACGCCACCGTGGTCCGGATGGTGCTGGTGCCCGCCACCATGACCCTGCTCGGCCGCCACAACTGGTGGCTGCCCCGCTGGCTGGACCGCCTGCTCCCCGAGCTGCGGATCGAGCCCGGCGAGACCCCGGCCCCCGCCCGGCAGCCGGTCACCGCCTGACCCCCGGGAGCCCGTCCCGCCCGCCCGCGCCCCCGCCCGCCCGCGCCCCCGTACGGCCGCGCGGGCGGGCGGCCGGTCGAAGCCAAGTGATCATGACGGCGTGTTGAAACGGACATCAGGGTACAAATCCCATCTAATACGCTCATGAGTCTCCTGCGTGAGAACGCCGTTCTCGCCCTCTTCTTCTGCCTGGGCCTCGGCTACCTGGTCGGAAAACTGCGCGTCGGACCGATCCAGCTCGGCGGCATCTGCGGAGTCCTGATCGTCTCGATGCTGGTCGGCGCCCAGCACGTCTCGGTGAACGCGGACGTCAAGAACGTGGCGTTCGCGCTGTTCATCTTCTCGCTCGGCTACATCGCCGGCCCGCAGTTCTTCGCCAACCTGAACGCCAAGGGCCTGCGCTTCGGCGTGCTGTCCGTGATGGAGGCGGTCGTCGTCGTCCTGATGGCCCTGGGCATCGCCGAGACGTTCGACCTGGACGTCGGCACCGCCGCCGGCATCCTGGCCGGCGCCGCCACCGAGTCCGCCGCCGTCGGCACCGGGCAGGACGCGATCGCCAAGCTCCCCGGCATCACCGCGGACCAGACCACCCAGCTCCAGGCGCACGTCGCCACCGCCTACTCGGTCTGCTACCTGTTCGGCCTGATCAGCATCGTCCTGCTGACCAGCCAGCTGTTCCCGATGCTGATGCGGATCAAGCTGCCCGAAGCCTCCCGCCAGGTCTGGGAGAAGATGCGCGGCGGCGGCAACGAACTCGAACCCGGCGAAGCCCCCGCGCTGCCCGCCCTGGTCGGCCGCACCTACCTGGTCTCGCAGGGCGAGGGCACCCGGGTCAGCCAGATCCAGGAGCGCTCCGGCCAGCTGGTCACCGTCGAGGCGGTCAACCGGGGCGGCAAGAAGCTCGGCGTCGACGACGACCCGGTGCTGCGCCGCGGCGACCAGGTGCTGGTGGTCGGCCGCCGGGCCGCCGTGCTGGACGCCGGGCACGAGCTCGGCCCCGAGACCAGCGGCGTCCCCGGCCTGGACAGCCCGATGGCGGTCCGCCAGGTCGTGGTCACCAACAAGGAGGTCGCCGGGCGCACCCTCAACGCCGTCCGCGACCGGGACCACGACGCCACCGGCGGCGTGTTCCTCACCGACATCCAGCGCGTCGACCACCACCTGCCCGCCGTCGGCGACACCGAGGTGCACCGCGGCGACACCCTCACCGTGATCGGCGCCCGCTCCCGGGTCGAGAAGTTCGCCGAGAAGGTCGGCGCCACCGTCCGCTCCGACACCGCCGACTACATCTACATCTCGCTCGGCATCTGCCTGGGCGTCCTGCTCGGCAAGATCGTCGTCCGCTTCGGGGACATCAGCCTGACCCTCGGCACCGGCGGCGGCTGCCTGATCTCCGGCCTGGTCTTCGGCTGGCTGCGCTCGCTGCGCCCCACCTTCGGCGCCTACCCGCCGGCCGCCGCGCAGACCATCAAGGACCTCGGCCTGGCCGTGTTCATCGCCGTCACCGGCATGGCCGCCGGCCCCGACGCCGGACCGCTGCTCAAGCAGTACCCGGTGCTGCTGCCGGTCTCCGGCATCCTGATGGTGGTCGTCCCGGCCTTCCTCGGCCTGTTCATCGGCCGCCGCCTCCTCAAGATCGAACCGCCGATCCTGGTCGGCGCGATCGCCGGACAGCAGTGCTCCACCCCCGCGATCACCGCCGTCGGCAACGCCGCGCAGAGCAGCGTCCCGATGCTCGGCTACACCATCACGTACACCATCTCCAACTTCCTACTCCCGCTGACCGGCCCGCTGTTGGTCGGCCTGGTCGGCCTGAACGGAGGGTGACGGTGGACTGGATCACCGACCACGTCTTCAAGCCGTACCCGGAACTGCTGATCTTCCTGACCATCGCGATCGGCTTCCTCGTCGGCCGGCTGCACTGGAAGGCCATCGGCCTGGGCGCGGTCACCGGCTGCCTGGTCGCCGGGCTGTTCACCGGCTGGCTGACCGACGTGCAGGTCAACGGCACCGTCAAGTCGGTGTTCTTCATCATGTTCCTGTTCGCCCTCGGCTACAAGGTCGGCCCGCAGTTCTTCCGCGGCCTGAAGAAGGACGGCCTGCCGCAGGTCGCGGTCACCCTGGCGGTCTGCCTCAGCGGCCTGGCGATCTGCTGGGGCTTCGCCGAGATGCTCGGCTACGGGCCCGGCCTGGGCGCCGGACTGCTCGGCGGCGCGCTTACCCAGTCCGCCGTGATCGGCGTCGCCCAGGACGCCATCGGCGGACTGCCCGGCCTCAGCCAGGACCAGATCACCGCCCAGCAGAACCTCGTCCCGATCGGGTACGCCGTCACCTACCCGCTCGGCACCATCCTGTGCGCGATCCTGCTGGCCAACATCGCCCCGCGCTTCCTGCACAGCGACCTCGCCGCCGACTCCCGCGAACTGGCCGCCGAACTCGACGCCCCCGCCGACGACCCCGACCTCGCCCAGGGCTACTACGAGGTCGTGCTGCGCGCCTACACCGTCGTCAACGGCCCGGCCGGCTCCACCATCGAGCAGTTCGAGCAGCGCGAGCAGGCCGCCGGGCGCCGGATCTACCTCACCCGGGTCCGCCGGGACGGCAAGATCCTCGACCACGACCAGCAGACCGTCATCGAACGCGGCGACGTGCTCGCCGTCAGCGCGATCCGCCACGACCTGGTCGAGTTCGACCCGGTCTCCGGCATCGGCCCGGAGACCGACGACGTCGAACTGCTCGGCTACCAGACCGAGCAGCTGCACGTCGTCGTCTCCGAGAAGGCCCAACTCGGCCGGACCATCGCGGACCTGCGCCGCGAACCCTTCATGGTCGGCGTCTTCGTCGACAAGGTCTACCGCTCCGGCGCCGAGTTCCCGTACCGGCTCACCACCCAGCTCGAACGCGGCGACACCCTGGTGCTGTCCGGCCCGCAGCGGCTGGTCGGGCCGGCCGGGAAGGCGATCGGCAAGCCCGTGCCGACCAGCTTCGCCACCGACATGACCTGGGTCGGCCTGGGCATCTTCCTCGGCGGCTGCATCGGCATCCCCGCGCTCACCCTCGGCGGGGTGCCGATCAGCCTCTCCACCTCCGGCGGCGCGCTGATCATGGGCCTGGTGTTCGGCTGGATCCGCGGCAAGTACCCGACCTTCGGCAACGTCCCGCCCGGCGCCCAGTGGTTCATGGACACCCTCGGCCTGTGCGCGTTCGTCGCCATCGTCGGCATCAACGCCGGACCGAGCTTCACCAGCGGCCTCTCGCAGGCCGGTTGGGGCCTGCTGGTGTGGGGCGCCGTCGCCACCGTCGTCCCGCTGGTGGTCGGCCTGCTGATCGGCCACTTCGTGTTCCGGATGCGTCCGCCGATCCTGATGGGCGTGGTGGCCGGCGCGCAGACCACCACCGCCGCGATCGGCGCCATCAACGAAGCCTCCCGCAGCCAGATCCCCACGCTCGGCTACACCATCCCGTACGCCGCAGGCAACGTCCTGCTGACCATCTGGGGCGCCGTCATCGTCGCCCTGCTCGGCTAGCCGCCTCCCCGGAAGGACCCGCACCCATGAGCAAGCCTTCGATCAGCCGTGAGGAGATCCACCGGCTCTCCCAGCTCAGCCCGTTCGAACTCAAGGGCAAGTTCATCGAACTCGCCGAGCACTACCAGGCCGACCAGCCCGGGCAGAAGGAGAAGTCCACCGCCAACATGCTCAACGCCGGACGCGGCAACCCCAACTGGGTCTGCACCGGCCCCCGCGAGGCCATGCTCGCCCTCGGCCACTTCGCGCTCAGCGAGTCCCGCCGGGTCTGGACCGCCGACAACCTCGGCGGCATGCCCGAGCAGACCGGCATCGCCGGACGCTACGACCACTTCGCCCGCTCGCACCCCGAACTGCCCGGCATCGACCTGCTCACCGCCTCCGTCGGCCTCGCCGTCGACCGCTTCGACCTCGACCGCGACGCCCTCCTGCACGAACTCGCGGACGCCGCCATCGGCGACAACTACCCCGTCCCCGACCGGATGCTGACCTGCGCCGAACAGATCGTCACCGGCTACCTGCAGGACGAGCTGATGGACCGCCGGCCCCCCGAGGGCGCCCTCGACCTGTTCGCCACCGAGGGCGGCACCGCCGCCATGTGCTACATCTTCGACTCCCTGACGAAGAACGGCATCCTGCACAAGGGCGACAAGATCGCCCTGATGGTGCCGGTCTTCACCCCCTACATCGAGATCCCCGAACTCGACACCTACGAGTTCGAGGTGGTCCAGGTCCAGGCGTCCTCCTTCGCCGAGGCCGGCGTGCGCGAATGGCGCTACCCCACCGAGGAGGTCGCCAAGCTCGCCGACCCCGCCGTCAAACTGGTCTGCCTGGTCAACCCCAGCAACCCGCCCTCCCTGGCGCTCTCCCAGCGGGTCACCGACCAGATCAAGTCCATCGTCGCCACCGACAACCCGGGCCTGATCATCGTCACCGACGACGTCTACGGCACCTTCGTCGACCACTTCCGCAGCATCGCCGCCGACCTGCCCCGCAACACCCTGCTCGTCTACTCCTACTCCAAGCACTACGGCTGCACCGGCCACCGCCTCGGCGTCATCGGCCTCCAGCGCGACAACGTCATCGACGACGCGCTCGCCGCCCTCCCGCAGACCGAGAAGGACCGGCTCGCCAAGCGCTACGGCAGCCTCAGCCTCGACCCGGCGGGCATCCGCTTCATCGACCGGCTGGTCGCCGACTCCCGGCAGGTCGCCCTCAACCACACCGCCGGGCTCTCCCTCCCGCAGCAGGCCCAGCTCACCCTGTTCTCGCTCTTCGCGATGCTCCCCGAGGGCAAGGCGTACAAGGCCAAGGTGCAGTCCATCGTCAAGCAGCGCCTCGACCTGCTGCTCGAAGGGTCCGGGATGAAGATCTCCGAGGACCCGAAGCGGGCCGGCTACTACGTCGAACTCGACCTGCTCGCCGAGGCCGAACGCACCTCCGGGACCGAGTTCGCCACCTACCTGCGGCAGAACTACGAACCCACCGAACCCCTCTTCCGCCTCGCCGAACAGACCGGCGTCGTCCTGCTCAACGGCGGCGGCTTCGACGGCCCCGAGTGGTCCGTCCGGGTCTCCCTGGCCAACCTCGACGACCTCGACTACCTCAAGATCGGCCACCACCTGAAGACCATCTTCGACGACTACCGCGCGGAGTGGCAGGCCGCCGAAGGCCGTTGACGTCCCCGCCCCGTCCGGGGTCCGTCGGGGGTCCGCCCGGGGTCCGCCCGGGTTTGTCCCGGGCGGGGCGGGCGGCGCATGCTGGAAGGGCGACCGGGGCGAGCCGGCCCCGAGGAGTGCGCCACGGAGATGCGCCATGGAGACCACGGAGACCAGGGCAGCGAACGGGGTGGTGGTAGGGGTCGACGGGTCGGTGCCCGCCGCCGAAGCGGCGGAGTGGGCCGCCCGGGAGGCCGAGCGGCGGGGGGTGGGGCTGCACCTGGTGCACGCCGTCAACACCGGGACGGTGACGCTCTCGCCGCGCACCGGGACCACCGTCACCGACCTGATCCTGCGCGAGGCCGCCGAACTGCTGGAGGCGGTGCGGGCCACCCTGGCGGCCGCCCACCCCGGGCTGCGGATCACCGGCGACGTGGTGCCGCGCGAGGCCGGGGACGCGGTGCTGACCGCCGCCGAGCACGCCTCGCTCGCGGTGCTCGGGACCAGGGGCCACGGCGGGTTCGCCTCGCTGCTGCTGGGCTCGGTCAGCCTGCGGGTCGCCGCCCACGCCGCCTGCCCGGTCACGGTGGTGCGCGCCGCCGGCCACCCCGACGGGCCGGTGCTGGTCGCCCTCCACGACGAGCGCGACACCGCCGCGCTGCGCTTCGGCTGCGAGACCGCCGCCCGCCGGGGCCTGCCGGTGCGGGCCGTGCACACCTGGTCGCCGGTGGTCGCCGACGTCGGGCGGATGGCGCCCATGGTCGACGAGTTGGGGGAGGAGGCCCGGCTGCACGAGCAGCTGCTGCGCCGCACCTGCGACCCGGTCCGCGAGGAGTACCCGGGCGTCGAGGTGGAGAGCCACCAGGTGACGGGTTCCGCCGCCGCGACCGTGGTCGAGGAGTCCCGGACCGCCGCCCTGGTGGTGCTCTCCCGGCACGAGCCCGCGCCGCGCTTCGGCCTGCGGCTGGCGACCCCCGTGCACGCCGTCCTGCACCACGCGCACTGCCCGGTGGCGGTCGTCCCGGTGTGACGGCGGGCGGGGGGACGGGGGACGGGGGATGGGGGATGGGGGATGGGGCGGGCGGGGTGACGGCGCGTCAGGCGGGCGGGAGGAGCGGTCCGACGAGGCGGCGGACGACGGTGCCGGCGAGCGCGGCGGCCGTGGCGGGGGGCGGGTCGCCGACGGCCCAGGTCTCGACGGCCAGGCGCATCGCGGTGCTCGCGGCGGCGGCCGGCAGCCGGACGTCCAAGTCCTCCGGGTCCAGCCCGGTGAGCCGGGCCAGCGCGGGGCGCAGCGCGGTCTCGGCGTCGTGGTGGACCCGGTGCCAGACGTCGCGCAGCGCCGGGTCCCGGGGCATGGCGCGCAGCAGGCCGCGGGTCCGCTCCAGGGACTCGGCGGCCGGGCCGGGCGCGGGGGCCAGGGCGGCGCGGGCGGAGTCCAGCAGGGCGGTGAGCGCCGGGGTGCCGGGGGCGGTGGCGGCGAGCAGGGCGACCCACCGGCGGAGTGCCTCGGCGAGCAGCGGGGCGACCGCGTCCTCCTTGGCGCGGAAGTAGCGGTAGAAGGTGCGCAGCGAGACGCCGCAGCCGCGGGCGATGTCCTCGGCGGTGGTGCCCTCGGCGCCGTGCTCGGCGAACAGGCGGGCGGCGGTGAGGGCGATCTCCTGCTGGGTGGCGGCCTTGCGGCGCTCGGTGAGGGAGAGCGGCGGCGGGGCGGGGACCGGACGGGCCGGGCGGGTCGGCCGGGCGGGATCGTGGGACTCGGACATCTGTCTCCCCCGGTGCGTGGTCGTGCGGTCGGACGGCTGCGCGGACGGCTGCGCGGGCGGCGGGGCGGACGGTGGTGCGGGCGGTCGCGCGGGCGGGTCACCAGCCTAGCCGGGGGGTGGCACGGGGTGCGGAGTTGGCGCAACGTGCCAGCCGGTCGTGCCGTGCGCTTCGGCGGCCCCACCCCCGAGGCCGTTCCCCCGTCCCGGGGCGCGGAACCGCGGGACCGGGTCCGGGCGTCACCCCGGCGGCGGGCATACTGCTCGCCGTGCGCGGGTATCCGCGCGTGCACGCACCGCCACGCCCGCGCCGGGCGGCGGGCACCGCGAGCGGAAGACACGGGGACCACGGGGCATGGGGCTGACCAGCACGACGCTGCTGCTGTTCACGATCGAGGTCGCGGTGGCGGCGCTGGGGGCGACCGTCTGGTGGTGGCCCGCCCTCGCCCGGCGGCACTGGCGGGCGGTGCTCGGGCGGGTCGGGATGCTGCTGGGCAGCCAGCTCGCGCTGCTCGCCGTGATCGGCCTGCTGGCGAACAACTACTTCTCGTTCTACAGCAGTTGGAACGACCTGCTGGGCACCGGCCAGGACGCCCCGGTCTCCGTGCGGGCCGCCGCCGCGCCCGCCGCCCCGGCCGCCCCGGCCCCGTCCGCCGCCCCGTCGACCGAGCCGGACCCGCCGAACCTCCCCGTCCTGCCCGCCCAGGAGACCGGCCGCGAGCCGGTCAACACCGGCGGCCCGCTCGACCCCGGGCGGGTCGGCGAGATCCGCGCGGTGCGGATTCCCGGCGCCCGCACCGGCCTGAGCACCGACGGGTACGTCTACCTGCCGCCGCAGTACTTCCAGCCCGGCAACGAGCAGCGGAAGTTCCCGGCGGTCATCGCGATGACCGGCTTCCCCGGCGACGCCAAGGCGCTGATCACCCGCTTCAACTACCCGGGCGTCGCGCTCGACGAGATCCGGGCCGGACGGATGCAGCCCACCGTCCTGGTGCTGATGCGCCCCTCGCCCGCGATGCCCGCCGACCCCGAGTGCGAGAACGTCCCCGGCGGGACGCAGGCCGAGACGTACTTCGCCAAGGACGTCCCGCGCGCGATCGGCGCGACCTACCGCACCGCCGACGGCCCCGGCGGCTGGGGCGTGATGGGCAACTCCACCGGCGGCTACTGCGCCGCCAAGCTCGCCATGCGCCACCCCGAGGTGTTCGCGGGCGGCGTCTCCATCTCCGGCTACCTGAAGGCCGCCGAGGACGTCACCACCGGCGACCTGTTCCAGGGCAGCGGGCGGCGCCGCGACGAGGCCGACCTGCTCTGGCGGCTGCGGAACCTGCCGATGCCCGCCACCGGAGTCATGCTCAGCGGGGCGGAGAAGGGCGACGGGGACTTCCGCGCCGAGGCCGACGCGTTCACCGCCGCCGCCGGGCCGCCGCTGACCACCGCGGTGGCCTCCGTCCCCGAGGGCGGGCACAACTACACGACGTGGATCAAGCTGCTGCCGGCCGGCTTCCGGTTCCTGTCGCAGCGCCTGAAAGCCTGAGAGCCTGAAAGCCTGAAGCCGGGGCCGGGAGGGGGGGCGGTCCGGGGCCGGTCCGGGGCCGGTGGGGGTCAGGCCGGGGTGAGGGTGCCGGTGTGCAGCTCGCCGACCCGGCCGGTCTCGCCCTCCCAGGTCCAGAAGACCTTGACGGTCAGGGCGGTGAGGTCCATGACGTGGCTGACGGTGATGCCGCTGCGCTCCGTCCAGGAGACGAACCAGACGCCGGGGGCGACGGCCGCGACGTGCAGCGGGACGTCCTCGTACTGGCCGGCCGACTCGCCGAGGCCCTCCCAGCGCAGCCGGGTGCCGTCCGCGGAGTACGAGTTGCGGAAGGAGGCGCCGTTGTCGACCTCGAAGAGGTAGGTGCGGCCGGCGAAGCCCGGCAGGGGGGCGTTCATGGAGGTCCTTCGGGCGGTCGGAGCGGCGGGCGGGTGCGGCCGGATCGGCCGCACCCGCCCAACCTATCGGACCGGGGGTCGGGTCAGCAGCCGAAGTCGACGCGGCGGAACGTCACGTAGTGGTCGGCCGTGTAGTAGTCCTCGTGGTGGACCTTGCCGGTGATGATCCGCCGGGTGCCGCGGGTCGAGCTGCCCGGGGTGATCACGGTGTACTCGTGGTAATAGCCGGAGGACTGCGCGGGCAGCACGCCCTCGCGGTTCTGGAACACCACGCCGTCCTGCGAGTACGGGAACGGCCCGCCCGCGTCGATCAGGCGGATGGTGTCGCGGCCCTGGCTGGGCAGCGCCGAGTAGCAGATGTTCCCGCTGACGGCGGCGTGGGCCTGGCCGGTGGCCACGGCGGCGGGGGCGAGGGTCAGCAGGCCGAGGGCGGCGACCGAGACGGCACGGATCTTCAACGCGCGTAGAGTCATTCGCATGCCAGCAGTGTGACGCCGGCCGGACCCCGGCGGAACCCTTGGCGCGAACACTTCACTTTCGGGTAACTGGCCTGGAACCCGGCCGACTTGTGCCGTACCGCCGCCA
Organism: Kitasatospora sp. NPDC090308; assembly: GCF_044769485.1. Taxonomy (NCBI): domain Bacteria; kingdom Bacillati; phylum Actinomycetota; class Actinomycetes; order Kitasatosporales; family Streptomycetaceae; genus Kitasatospora; species Kitasatospora sp. NPDC090308. The sequence goes on from NZ_JBIVXY010000003.1 coordinate 464,431, forward strand.
GTGGCGTCCCCGCCGTGCGGTCCTGACATCCGGGCACCGGCCGGGCCGCCGCCCGGTCGGGGTGACGGAGCGTGGTGTGAGAGTGCTCTCAGCCGGGCGGAGGCCCTTGGAGACAAAGCGACAATCTGCCTAGCCTGCGGGGGCGCCCCCGACCGGGCGCACCCGCCGTCGGGACGCCGAGTCCCGCCCGACCGACGGCGTCTTCCCACAGCACACACGGGCGGGAGCGGGGGACCCACGGCAGTACGCCCTGCCCTGCCCCCGCCCTGTTCGGCGGCGGGACGGGCGCGGCTCGGGGTGAAGCCGCGCACCCGCGCGCGGCCGGGCGGCCTCAGCGCCCGAACCCGACAGCTCACCTCGCAGGCGTCGCGGAGGACCCCACCCCATGCGACCCACCACCCTTGCCACCCCCGCCCGCCTCGGCGTGCTGGCCGGTGCCGCCGCGCTGGTCGGCGTACCGCTGGCCGCCGCCGGACCGGCCGGTGCCGCCACCGCCACCACCGTCGTCCAGGACCGGCTCGCCCCGGCCGGGATGACCGCCGGCACCGCGAGCACCGCCTCGCTCACCCTGCACGCGAACCGCTGCTTCACCGCGAAGACCGTCGGCGTCGGCATCCGCGACGCGGCCGGCGCGAACCTGGACTTCCCGGGCAGCGCGAGCAACGTCCGGGTCTGCCCCGGCGGCACCACCGTCACCACCGCCGCCCGCACGCTCCCGGCCGGCAGCTACACCCAGTTCGGGTTCTGGCAGGACACGGCGGGCGGCTGGCACAACCTGCCCGCGCGGACGCTGACCGTGGCGGGCGCCACGGCCACGCCGACGCCCAAGCCCACCCCGACGCCCACCTCGACCCCGACGCCGAACCCCGGCACGCCGACGCCGACCCCGACGCCCGCGCCCAGCGCGGTGCCCGTCCCCGGCAAGGCGCTGACCTGGTCGGAGGAGTTCTCCGGGCCGATCGCCTGGGGAAGCAAGTGGACCGGTGACCGCAGCAGCGCCTACCGCTACGGCAGCCACAACCCCGACGACAACAAGCTGGACTGGCTCGCCCCGTCCGCCGTCACCGTCTCCGGCGGCGTCGCCACCTTCACCGCCACCCCCTCCGCGCACACCCTGGAGAACGGCAAGCAGGCGTGGGACACCGGCCTGCTCACCACCGAGTACAGCAAGGACGGCTTCCAGGTCCGCACCGGCGACTACATCGAGGCCCGGGTGAAGCTGCCCACCGGCGGCGGCGCCTGGCCCGCGCTGTGGACCTGGAAGGACGGCAACAACGAGATCGACAGCTTCGAGTACCACCCCGACAACCCGAACCTGCTGGAGCTCTCCAACCGGATCCGCTCCGGCCTGAACTACCACACCGACGCGAACGCCGTCGCCCCCGACCGCTGGGTCACCATCGGCACCTACTACGGCGCCGACTCGGTCGACTGGTACGTCAACGGGGCGAAGGTGTTCTCCGACGGCACCGGCGTCGGCGCGAACTGGTCGGCCTACCCCATCCTCAACCTGTCGCTCAGCGCCGGGCAGTACCACCCGGCGGCGAGCGGCAGCGCGCCGGTCTCGTTCAGCGCCGACTACCTGCGGGTCTACCGCTGACGGTCGCCGGCCCCTGCCGGCGCCCGCTCACGAGACGGTGAGCGTGAACGGCGTCCGGTCGTCCGCCGGGTCGTGGTCGTCCGCGCTCACCACCCGCACCTGCCCCACGGCCCGCCGGCCGTGGGGCAGGCGCGCGTCCGCCCGCACCGGCACCAGCGCCGTCGCCGACCGCAGCGGCGGCAGCCCCGCCGGGAAGACGCAGCTGACGGTCCGCCCGGCGGCCGTGCACGAGGACGGGAAGTACGGCCCCTCCGGAGCGAACCCCGGCGGCAGGTCGACCACCACCGTGAACGGCGAACCCGTCGCCTCCGGACCGCCGTTCCCGACGAACCCGTGCACCGTCGTCACCCCGCCCGGCGCCACCGGCTCCGGGTCCAGCCGCACCACCCGCAGATCCGAGTCGGACGCCGGCGCGGCGGCCGCCCCCAGCGCCCCCAGGGCGAGCACGGGCGCGGCGAGCAGGGCGAGGAGACGGGGCACGGGTGTCCTCCTGCGGAGCGTGAGTACCTGGACGCCCAGCGTAGTGAAGGGTCCGGCCCGGCCGGGTCCGGCCACGCCGCTGCGGTGCGGCACACGACCGCCCTGGCCGACGCCGTCCGGGCCGACCCTGATCAGCCGAGCAGATCGATCACCCAGGCCGTGACCGCGCGGGCCACCCCCGAGGCGAGGCCGCGCACCACCTGGGCGGTGAGCGTGCGGTCGGTGGTCCGGGCGGGCCTCTTCATGGTGCGGACGCGCTGCTTGCGGGACATCGTTTCCTCCCCTGACGGGTCGTGGTGGATCCGGGTCGGCCGACCGGTGTGAACACCACGATCCTTGGGCGGAGCGGTAGTTGGCGGATCGGCGGACGGACCCGGACCGGCCCGGAAGCGGCCCGCGTCGCCGCAGGTGGGCGCTAGGGTGAGAGGCCGCTCGGCGGACGGCGGCGGACGGCGGCGGACGGGCGGAGGAGGTCGGGTGGGGCGGGGACGCGGGCAGGGCGCCCGGGCGCAGGCGGAGATCGGGGAGTTCGCCCGGGAGCTGGCGGAGTTGAAGGCCGACGCCGGGGATCCCAGCGGCCCGCAACTGTGCAGGGCGGCCGGGGCCGGGCTGAGCACCAGCGGGATCAGCGAGCTGCTGAGAGGCAAACGCGGCGAGTTCGGGATCCCGCAGTGGGAGACCGTCCGGGCGTTCGTCGGCGGATGCCGGGCGCACGCCGCGAGCAAGGGCATCGCGCTGGCGGAGCCGCTGGGGGATGTCGCCCACTGGCGCAAGCGGCACGGCGAGCTGGTCAAGACGCTCGACCGCCTCGACCGGGACGGACCGGTGCTGCCCCCGTTCGCCCCGCTGCCCGCCGTACCGCCCGGGTTCACCGGGCGCGGCGCCGACCTGGAAGAGCTGCTGGCCGTCCTCACCCCCGCCGCGGGCGACGAACAGGCCGTGCTGGTGGCGTCCGTCCACGGCATGGGCGGCATGGGCAAGACCACGCTCGGCCTCGCCGCCGGGCACGCCGCCGTCCGGCGCGGCCTGTTCACCGGCGTGCTCCTGCTCGACCTGCACGGCTACGACGACAACGCCCTCGACCCCGGCCAGGTGCTGGACACCGCCCTGCGGGCTCTGGGCACCGCGCCCGAACAGATCCCGCCCGACCCCGACCAGCGGGCCGCCCTCTACCGCACCCAGCTCGACGCCCGCGCCCGGGCCGGTGAACGCGTCCTGGTCCTCGCCGACAACGCCTCCGGCGCCGACCAGGTCCACCACCTGGTACCGCCGCCCGGCGCGCATCGCCTGCTGGTGACTTCTCGCGACGACTTCGCCGCCGTCCTCGACGCCCACTTGATCGACCTCGACGTCCTCACGCCGGAACGCGCCGCCGAACTCCTGGACACCGCCCTGCGCCTGACCCTCCCGCAGGACGCGCGGATCACGGCCGACCCGGACGGCGCGGCCCGGCTCGCCGACCTGTGCGGCCGCCTGCCGCTGGCGCTGCGGATCGCCGCCGCGCAGCTCGCCGCAGACCGCAGCCTGCGACCGGCCCGGCTCGCCGACGAACTGGACGACCTGACCGAGCGGCTTGACCTGCTCGACGACGGTTCGCGCGCGGTCCGCAGCGTGCTGGAACGCTCCTACCGTCGCCTCGCGCCCACCCATGCCGAGGTGTTCCGGCTGCTGGCCGTCAACCCCGGCCCGGACCTGTCCCTGGACGCCGCCGCGGCAGCCACCGGCATCAGCAAGACCAGCGACGTCCGCCGCCGACTCGTCGCGCTCTCCCGCGCCAGCCTGATCCGCCAGGACCCCGGGACCGGCCGCTGGCGGATGCACGACCTGGTGCGCGCCTACGCTGGGGAGCTGGCCCGCGAGCATCCCGGCCACACCGCAGTGGCGTTCCAGCGGCTCCTGACGTACTACTGCCGCCTGGCCGCAGCCGCGGACGCCGATCTGCAGCCCACCCGCATCCGGAAGGACCACGCGCGGCAGTACGCGGACTGGACGAACGCGCTGGCGATCATGGACGCCGAACGTGCCAACATCACGGCCGCCGCCCACGCGGGGCGCGAGGCCGGGCACCACCACCTCGTGGTGTTGCTGGCGATGTCCTTCGAGACGTACTGCGACGTACGCCGTCACCTCAAGGACAGCCTGGCCGTGGCCCAGGTGGCTCTCGCCTCCGCCCAGGACTCCTCCGATCGGTTGGACGAGGCGTCGGCCTGGGACAACCTGGGCGTCGTGCTCAGGGGGGTGGGCCGTTTCGAAGAAGCGGAGCAGGCCCATCGCAACGCGCTGGCACTATGGCAGGACGTCGGCGACAGGCGGAACGAAGTCGTCGGTTGGGGCGGCCTGGGAATCGTGTTGCGCGAAATGGGGCGTTTCGAGGAAGCCGAGCGGGCTTTCCGTGCAGCCATGTCGCTGAACCTGTCCCTGGGACGGCACAACGGCGGGACCGCGCACAACCTCGGCCTCGTGCTAGAGGAGTTGGGCCGTTTCGAAGAAGCGGAGCAGGCCCACCGCACGGCGCTGGCGCACAACCAGGCCCTCGGTGACTACCGGAACGAAGCCGGTGTCTGGCACAACCTGGGCACCGCGCTGCGCAGCGCAGGCGACATGAGGCAGGCCGTGGATGCCGGTCGGCGGGCCGTCACGATCTTCCGGGAGCTGGGCGACCAGTATCGGCTCGGCTGGGCGTCCGACGAGTTGGCCGACACGCTGCTCGCGGCGGGCCACCCCGCGGCCGAGGTGCGGGCGTTGCGGGAGGAGTCGGCCGCCGCGTACCGGCTGGCCGGGGCGGAGGAGAAGGCGGTCGCGGCGCTGGCCAAGGCGGACGGGCCGGGGGCGGAAAGCGGGTGACGGGGCGGCGGGGGCGCTGGGATGATCGGGCGGCCGGTGCACGTACCGGTTGATAAGGGAGGCCGTCATGTCCGCTCGGGTGTACCCGTGGCAGTTGTCCTGGGGCGAGGTGGATCCGGCGCGGCACCCGTTCGCGCTCGACGAGGGCGGGCGGGACGAACTCGCCGCCGCCGTCCTCGCGTTGCGGCCGCCCGCGGCCGATGCGCCCGACCGGTACGAGTTCGGACCTCGGGTGACGGAGCTGTTGGTCGGGCGGTACGGGGCGTGGGCGTGCGGATGGGACTGGGCGGTGGGGGAGGGGGGTGGCGGCGGGCCCGTGCAGAGTTGGTGCTGCCCCGCCCATTCGCTGCGGGCCGGGCCCGGGCAGCGGCCCGGACGGTGGTGGCGTCGCTGGGGGAGTGGCGAGAGTGGCTGGAGCGGCTGGCCGAACGATTCGCCGAGCTCGCGCCGCCGCCGGGCGCGACGGCACCGGAGCGGAGCCGGGCCGTGCAGCGGGCGGCCGTCCGGCTGGTGACCGTGGTGGTGGACGCGACGCAGGCCGAGGACGCCTGGTACGCCCTGTGCGAGCGGACGCTCACCTGGTACCTGGACGCGGCCGGGATCGCGGGGGAGGCGGCGGCCGCGCTGGTGGACGAGGCGATCGGCGGGCGCTTCGCGAGCTGGGTGACACCGGAGGCCGCCCTGGTCGACACCGTCGGCGCGGACCTCGCCCGCGCCTGCCGTGCTGACCACTGACGCCGACGCGCTCGCCGGCTGGCGCGCCGTGCGGCGGCAGGTCGACTGGGCCGGGGCCGCCCCGGCGGGCGAGTACGGTCCGCTGCGCCCCGCGACCGACGGGCTGGCCGCCTGGATCGCCGCCCAGCGGGTGACCCGCGGCGCGCCACGGGCCGAACGGCTGCTGGCGGCAGCAGAGTCGGCGCGGGCGGACGCCGCCCGGGGGCTGCCGCTCACGCCCGAGCTGCTGCTCGGCTGGCAGCGGCTCGTCCTCGGCGACGGGGAACTGGGCTTCCGACGCACCGACGCGTTCGCCAAGGGCGGCCGCGAGCGGTACGGGTACGCGCCGTCGCTGCGGGACGACCTCGCCGCGTGCCTGCGGGAGAGCGCCGATCCGGGGCTGCCGCTGCCCGCGCGGGCGGCCCGGGCGTACCTGGACGTCGCGTTCTTCCACCTGTTCGCGGACGGCAACGGACGCTGCGCGATGCTGGTGCTCTGCTACGTGCTGGAGCTGGCGGGTGTCCGGCTCGACCTGGTCGGGCCGCTGGCCGTCGCCCGCTATCCCGACGACCCGGCGGGCGCGGCCGATCTCGCTCTGCTGGTGTCGGTGTTGATCCGGGCGGCCCGGCGGCGGGCGGATCCGGGCCCAGACCCGCACCACCGCTGACGGCGGGTCAGAGGACTTCGCCGAGGCGGGCGGCGATGGACTGCATGAGGGGGACGAGGCCGGCGGCGCCGGACTGGGCTTCGAGGGACTGGATGCGGGCCTCGGGGCCGGAGACGGAGAGGGCGGTGGGGGTGGGGGCGCCGGGGACGGCGACGGCGATGCAGCGGACGCCGATCTCCTGCTCCTGGTCGTCGACGACGTAGCCGAGGTCGCGGGCGGTGGCGAGCTGGGCGAGCAGCGCGGCGGGGGCGGTGACGGTGTGCGGGGTGTGGGCCTGGAGCGGGCCGGGGCCGAGCAGGGCGCGGGCCTCGTCCTCGGGGAGCTGGGCGAGCAGGGCCTTGCCGACGCCGGTGCAGTGGGGCTGGACGCGGCGGCCGACCTCGGTGAACATGCGCATGGAGCGCCGGGACTGGACCTGTCCGACGTAGACCACCTCGCCGCCCTCCAGGACGGCGAGGTTCGCGGTCTCGCCGGTGGCCTCCATGAGTTCGGCGAGGTAGGGGCGGGCCCAGGAGCCGAGCAGGCGGCCGGCGGTCTCGCCGAGGCGGATCAGGCGCGGGCCGAGGGTGTAGCGGCGGGCGGTGTCCTGCCGGACGTAGCCCTGGGCGACCAGGGTGCGGACCAGGCGGTGGATGGTCGGCATCGGCAGGCCGGAGGTGGCGGACAGTTCGCTGAGGGTGGCGACGCCGCCGGAGTCGGCGAGCGCCTCCAGGAGTTGGAAGGCGCGCTCGACGGACTGCACCGAGCCGGTGGTGCGTTCGGTGGAGGTGCTGGCCACGAGCGTTCCCTTCGATGTCCGGGGAGGAGTAGAGTCCACGCGATTCATCAACAAACCGTTGAAATTCTGTATCGCGGAAACTAGTCTCCACTGTACAGAACGGAACAGTCCAAGGAGAGTCCTGCCCATGGCCGCCGCAGATCAGGGTTCGTCCCCCTCCGTCCCCGGTGTCACGGTCTCCGGTCCGCCGGTGCCGCGCGCCGGGGAGGTGCTGACCGCGGAAGCGCTGGAGTTCGTCGCCGGCCTGCACCGGGCCTTCGAGGGCCGCCGCCGGGAACTGCTGGCCGCCCGCCGCGAGCGCCGCGCCGAGATCGCCCGCACCGGAACGCTGGACTTCCTGCCGCAGACCGCCAACGTCCGCTCCGGCGACTGGCGGGTCGCCCCCGCCCCGCGCGCGCTGACCGACCGCCGGGTGGAGATCACCGGCCCCACCGACCGCAAGATGGTCGTCAACGCGCTCAACTCCGGCGCCCGGGTCTGGCTCGCCGACTTCGAGGACGCCACCGCCCCGACCTGGGAGAACGTCGTCTCCGGCCAGGTCAACCTGATCGACGCCTTCGAGGGCCGGATCGACTTCACCGGCGAGCGGGGCAAGGCGTACGTCCTCAGGCCCGCCGCCGAACTCGCCACCGTCGTGGTCCGCCCGCGCGGCTGGCACCTGGACGAGCGGCACCTCACCGTCGACGGCGCCCCGGTGGCCGGCGCCTTCGTCGACTTCGGCCTGTACTTCTTCCACAACGCCGCCCGGCTGCTCGCCAGGGGCGAGCAGGACCCGAACTCCGGCCCGTACTTCTACCTCCCGAAGACCGAGAGCCACCTGGAGGCCCGGCTCTGGAACGAGGTCTTCACCCACGCCCAGGCCGCCCTCGGCATCCCGCACGGCACGATCCGCGCCACCGTGCTGATCGAGACCATCACCGCCGCCTTCGAGATGGACGAGATCCTCTACGAACTGCGCGACCACGCCGCCGGGTTGAACGCCGGCCGGTGGGACTACCTGTTCTCGATCGTGAAGAACTTCCGGGACGCCGGCGAGCGCTTCGTCCTGCCCGACCGCAACACCGTCACCATGGCCTCCCCGTTCATGGCCGCCTACACCCGCCTGCTGGTGCGGACCTGCCACCGGCGCGGCGCGCACGCCATCGGCGGGATGGCCGCGTTCATCCCCTCCCGCAAGGACCCGGAGGTCAACGCCGCCGCGCTGGTCAAGGTCCGGGCCGACAAGGAGCGGGAGGCCGCCGGCGGCTTCGACGGCTCCTGGGTCGCCCACCCGGACCTGGTGCCCGTCGCCCGGGAGTGCTTCGACGCGGTGCTCGGCGAGCGTCCGCACCAGAAGGAGAACCCGGGCCCGGCCGAGCCGGTCACCCCCGCCCAGCTGCTCGACGTCGCCGCGGCCGGCGGCAGCTGCACCCGCACCGGGCTGCACAACGCCGTCCAGGTCGGCATCCGCTACATCGAGGCCTGGCTGCGCGGGCTCGGCGCCGTCGCCATCTTCCACATGATGGAGGACGCCGCCACCGCCGAGATCTCCCGCTCGCAGGTCTGGCAGTGGATCCACAACGGCGTGGTGCTCGCCGACACCGGCGAGAAGACCACCGCCGACCTGGTCCGCCGCCTGGTCGCCGACGAACTCGCCGCGCTGAGCGCCGAGTTGGGCGAGGACGCCTACGCCGCCGGGCGCTGGACGGAGGCCGCCGCCCTGTTCGAGCAGGTCGCCCTCGCCGAGGACTTCCCGGACTTCCTCACCCTCCCCGCGCTCGCCCTCATCGACTGAGCGTCCCACCGACTGAGCGTCCCACCGACTGGGCGTCCCGCCCCGCCCACTCCGCCCCGTACCGCCGCACCCCCACGCCGGCCGCGGTACGGGGCGGTCCCACGAGAGGAGCACCATGGCACGCGTCTTCTTCAACGGCCAGGCGATGACCGGCGGCCCGTTCCACGCCAAGGTCCACGGCCACCTGATCGGCCCGGCCCGCACCGCCCCCGGCTACCGTTTCTTCTCCGTCCGCGACGAGTGCCCCGCCCTGCTCGCCGACCCGGACGCCGACACCGCCGTCGAGGGCGAGCTGTACGAGCTGCCGCTGGAGCGCCTGCGGGACGCCGTCCTGCCCGGCGAACCGCGCGAACTGGAGCTCGGCGTCATCGAGTTGGCCGACGGCACCCCCGCGCTGTCGATGGTGCTGGCCCGCGGCCAGCTGGAACGCGGCGTGCACCGCGAGATCACCGCGCACGGCGGCTGGCGCGCCTACCTGGCCACCCTCGGCCGCGAAGCCTGAACGGAGCGCCCGGGCCGCCCCGGCACCGGGGAAAAGCGGGTGCGGCCGGGGGAGTGCGCTGGCTAGGGTGATCCACGTCCGGGTGCGCAGGCAGGGGTTACTTCTCTGGATGGGTCCGTCGGCTCCGGCCGGTGCGGCCCAGGTGAAGGAACCGTTCCACGTCACCCCCGCCGCCTCGACCTCCGGACACCCAGCTGTACGCAGACTGCCACCTCCCGGTGCGCAGGCGCCGGTTACTTCCTGTAAAGAACCCACCGGCGCCGCTTTCGATCTCGGGAGGCAGCCGCGCCGGGGCGTCCGGTGCGCAGGCGGGGGTTACTTCCGGCTTCGGCGGTTCCGGGTTCGAGTCCCGGTCGCCCGTGCCCCGCACGGGCGGTAGCTCAAGGGCAGAGCACTGAACTGTCACCTCCACCGCGGCGGGCCGACCCGGCCCGCACGATCTCGGACGCCCCGGCCCGGCACGCCTCCCCGCAGGACGCAGGAGGAGTTCCCATGGCCCGCTTCAACACCCGCCGCGCCACCACCGCGAGCGGCCCGACCTCGCCCGTCGCCACCACCGGGCGGACCGCCCCCAACCACAACGGCGGGACGGGCCACCTGCGGGACGAGAAGTCCGAGCTCTTCCTGCTCGCCGTCGCCAACCTGGTCGGCCAGGACACCTTCTACGAACGCGGCGGCGACCGCGACGACCGCTACACCGCCCTGGTGCGCGAACTCGCCGTCCGCGACCCCGAGTGGACGCTCGGCCTGCTGCGCTGGCTGCGCTACGGCGCCGCGATGCGCACCGCCCCGCTGGTCGGCGCCGCCGAGTTCACCCGCGCCCGGCTCGACGCGAAGCTCCCCGGGCACTCCCGGCAGGTGGTCGACGCGGTGCTGCGCCGCCCCGACGAGCCCGGCGAACTGCTCGCCTACTGGACCTCCCGGTACGGCCGCGCCCTGCCCAAGCCGCTCAAGCGCGGCGTCGCCGACGCCGCCGCCCGGCTGTACGACGCGCGCGCCCTGCTCAAGTACGACACCGCGAGCAAGGGCTACCGCTTCGGCGACGTCCTGGAGCTGACCCACCCCGGCCCCCACCGCGACAAGCCGTGGCAGGGCGAGCTGTTCCGCTACGCGCTGGACCGGCGCCACCGCCCCGACGAGGCCCTCCCGCCCGCCGGGAGCGCCGTGCTGACCGCCCACCGGGAGCTGATGGCGCTGCCCGTGGCCGAGCGCCGCGCGGTGGTCGAGAGCCCCGGCGGGGCCGAGCGGCTGGCCGCCGCCGGGATGACCTGGGAGGCGCTGGCCGGCTGGCTCCAGGGCCCGCTGGACGCCGCCGCCTGGGAGGCCGTCATCCCGTCCATGGGCGCGATGGCGCTGGTGCGCAACCTGCGCAACTTCGACCGGGCCGGCGTCTCGGACGAGGCGGCCGAGGCGGTCGCCCGCCGGATCGCCGACCGGGGCGAAGTGCGCCGCTCGCGCCAGTTCCCGTTCCGCTACCTCGCCGCGCACCGGCACGCGCCCTCGCTGCGCTGGGGCCACGCCCTGGAGCGGGCGCTGCGGCACTCGCTGGAGAACGTGCCGGAACTGCCCGGGCGGACCCTCGTCCTGGTCGACCGCTCCGGCTCGATGTTCGACCGGCCCGGCGCGCAGACCGAGCTCAACCGGGCCGACACCGCGGCCGTCTTCGGCACCGCGCTCGCCCTGCGGGCCGCCGAGGCGAACCTGGTCGAATTCGGCACCACCAGCCGGGAGATCGACCTCCGGCCGGGCGACTCGCTGCTCAAGGCGGTCGACCGCTTCGGCAACCGCGGCGGCACCGACACCGCCGCCGCCGTCCGGGCCCACTACCGGGGCCACGACCGGGTGGTGATCGTCACCGACGAGCAGGCGTACGGCGGCCGGGTCCGCGACCCGCTGGAGTCCGTCCCGGCGCACGTCCCCTGTTACACCTGGAACCTGGCCGGCTACCGCACCGGCCACGCCCCCTCCGGCACCGGCGGCCGCCACACCTTCGGCGGCCTGACCGACGCCGCGTTCCGCCTGATCCCCCTGCTGGAGGCCGGGCAGCACGCCGCCTGGCCGTGGGAGCGGCAGGAGAACCAGGAGCGGCAGGACCGGTAGGACCGGTAGGGGCGGCAGGACTGGGAGGTGACGGGCCGTCAGTCGGTGGCCGGGTGCTCCCGGCCGCTCGCGTCCCTGCGGGCCGCTCCGTCCGGAGGCTACCGGGCAGCGGCCCGGACGGCGGCGTTGACGGCCAGCGGTACGGACGGCCAGCGGTACGGACGGCGGTGTGGAGCGGCCCCGGACCCTTCGCCGTGGGTCCGGGGCCGCGGGTCCGGGGGCCGGCCGTCGTCCCTGGCGGCCGGTCCCCGGAGCTCGGTGGGGCGTCAGCCGCGGGCGGCCAGGTCGCGGGCGGCGCGGGCGGCGGCGAGGGCGATCCGGTCCTCGTCGGCGGTGGTCAGGCGGCCGTTCTCGACCACCGGGTTGCCGTTCACGAACAGCGCGGTCAGCGGCGGGAGCGCGCCGAGGACGAGCGCGGCGACCGGGTCGGCGATCGAGGAGTGCAACACCCCGTCGACCTTCCAGAGCGCGAGGTCGGCGAGCTTGCCGGCCTCGATCGAGCCGATCTCGGCCTGCCGCCCCAGCACTCGGGCGCCGCCCATGGTGCCCAGGCGCAGCGCCTGGCGCACCGTCAGCGCGTCGGGGCGGCCGTGCAACCGGTTGATCAGCAGCGCGTTGCGCAGTTCGGTGCCCAGCTCGCCGGACTCGTTGGAGGCGGTGCCGTCCACGCCCAGGCCGACCGGCACGCCCGCCCTCAGCATGTCGGGGACGCGGGCGATCCCGGCGGCCAGCCGGGCGTTGGAGGACGGGCAGTGCGCGACGCCGGTGCCGGTCTCGGCGAACTTGGCGATGTCGGAGTCGTTCATGTGGACGCAGTGCGCCATCCACACGTCCTCGCCCAGCCAGCCCGTCGACTCGAAGTAGTCCGTCGGGCCCATCCCGAACAGCTGCCGGCAGAACTCCTCCTCCTCGGCGGTCTCCGAGCCGTGGGTGTGCAGCCGCACCCCCTTGCGGCGGGCCAACTCGGCGGACTGCCGCATCAGTTCGGTGGAGACCGAGAACGGCGAGCAGGGCGCGATGGCGACCCGCAGCATCGAGCCGAACGAGGCGTCGTGCCACTTGTCGACGGCGGACTCGGAGGCGGCGAGGATCTCGTCGGTGTCCTCCACCGCGTGGTCCGGCGGCAGCCCGCCGTCCTTCTGGCCGCGGTCCATCGAGCCGCGCAGCGCGGTGAACCGCAGGCCCAGCTCCTGCACGCCCGCCACCGAGGCGCCCAGCACGTCGCCGCCGCCGCGCGGGAAGACGTAGTGGTGGTCGGAGGCGGTGGTGCAGCCCGACTTGAGCAGCGCGGCGGCCGAGCCCTGGGTGGCGGCGTGCACCAGGTCCTCGTCGATCCGGGCCCAGGTCGGGTACAGCGCCACCAGCCAGTCGAACAGGATGCTGTCCTGGGCCAGCCCGCGGGTGATCCACTGGTAGAAGTGGTGGTGCGTGTTGACCAGCCCGGGGGTGAGCAGGTGCCCCTCGCCGTCGATCCGCCGCGCCACGTTGTCCAGCCAGGCGGGCGCGGGCCCGTCCCCGACCGACTCGATGGTGTTGCCGAGCAGGACCACGTGGCCGCGGGCGTACTCGGTGTCGTGCGCGTCGACGGTGGCGATCGCGACGTTCTCGATCACGATCCGCCGGTCGGCGGCGGGGGGCTGGACTGCCATGGGGGGACTCCTTGGAGGGAACGGCCGGCGGAGCCGACGTGGTGGAACAGCAGGTTGAGCAGCACCGCGGCCAGGCAGCCGGCCGAGATGCCCGAGTGCATCAGGGTGCGGACGGCCTCCGGGAACCCGTCGTAGAAGGTCGGCACGGCGATCGGGACGATCCCCACCCCGAGCGAGACCGACACCAGGATGGTGTGCGAGGTCGACTCCATCCCGGCCTCCGCGAGGGTGCGGATGCCGGACGCCGCGACCGTGCCGAACAGCACGATCCCCGCGCCGCCGAGCACCGGCTGCGGCACCAGCGACACCAGCGAGCCGAGCACCGGGAACAGTCCGAGCAGCACCAGGATGCCGCCGCCGGCCGCGACCACGTACCGGCTGCGCACCTTGGTGAGCGCCACCAGTCCGATGTTCTGGGCGAACGCGCTGCACGCGAAGCCGTTGAACACCGGGCTGACCGCGGTGGCCAGGCCGTCGGCGCGCAGCCCGGCCGCCAGGGTCGGCTCGTCGGCCTCGCGGTCGACGATCCGGCCCAGCGCCAGCATGTCGGCGGTGGACTCGGTCATCGCGACCACCATGACGATGCACATCGACACGATCGCCGCGGCGTCGAACCGCGGCCCGCCGAAGTGGAACGGCGAGGGTAGCGCAAACACCCGGGCGTCGCCGACGGCCGAGAAGTCGGCCAGGCCGAGCGGGAAGGCCGCGGCGGTGCCGACCGCCAGGCCGATCAGCAGCGACATCTGCTGCCAGAAGCCGCGCAGCAGCCGGTTGCCCAGCACCACCGCGGCCAGCGTGAACGCGGCCAGGCCGACCGCCTTCGCCGAGCCGTAGCCGGGCGCGCCCGGCGAGCCGCCGCGCGCCCAGTTGACCGCCACCGGCAGCAGCGACACCCCGATCAGGGTGATCACGGTGCCCTGCACGACCGCCGGGAAGAACCTGACGAGCCGGCAGAAGTACGGCGCCGCGAGGAAGCACAGGACCCCCGCGACGATCACCGCCCCGAAGACCACCGGGAGGGCGTCCTGCGGGCCGTGCTCCTTGGCGATCGCCAGCATCGGGGCGACGCCGGCGAACGAGACGCCGTTGACGAACGGGAGCCGGGCCCCGATCCGCCAGACGCCCAGGGTCTGGAGCAGGGTGGCCAGCCCGGCGGTGAACAGGCTGGCCGATATCAGCAGGGCGAGTTCGCCGGGGCTCAGCCCGACGCCCGCGCCCACGATCAGGGGTGGAGCGACCACGCCGGCGTACATCGCGGCGACGTGCTGGAGCCCGGTGCCGAACAGCTTCGCCGGGGAGAGCACCTCGTCGACCGGGTGGGTGGGGGTGGAACCGTCGTCGGTGGTGGGGGTGGTGCGGAGTGCCATGGAAGAGCCCCTTTGCTGTCCCTGGCTCTCGGCGCAACCCGGGCGCTGGAGAGGGTGGGTGGATCGGCCGGAGGACGGGACGACGGTGCAGGGTCCCTCCGGGGCGCTCTCCGGCCCCCGGGACTGCCGCCGTGAGGGCGGGCACGGTCTCCGAACGGTGTGGGGGAGGGAGCGGAAGCGCGGTACTGCGGCGTACGGCGGTGCGGAGTGCCGCGGTCGGGGCGTCGGGCGCGTTACGCGACCGGGATCACCGGGGTGACGCCCTCGCGGTGCACGGTGCCCTCGATCAGGCCGTACATCCGGTCGGCGGCGAAGTAGACCTCGTTCTCGTTCTTCAGTCCGAACGGTTCCAGGTCGACCAGGAAGTGGTGCTTGTTCGGCAGCTCCAGGCGGACCTCGTCCACCTCGGCGCGGTTGTTCAGCACCCGGGTGCCCATCGCGTGCAGGGTCTGCTGCAGCGAGTAGGAGTAGGTCTCGGCGAACGCCTCCAGCAGGTGGCGGCGCACCTGCTGGTATGAGCGGTTCCAGTTCGGCTCCGGCTGGCCGTCGCGGCCGTGGAAGCCGAACGCCCAACGGGCCGTCACCTGGGTGGCCAGGATGCGGTCGTACGCCTCCTGGAGGGTGGTGTACCTGTCCTTGATGTAGCCCCAGAACTCGGAGTTGGTGGTGTTCATCACCACCAGGTCCTTGAGTCCGGAGACCACCCGGAACCGGTCGCCGTCGTACACCACCTCGGTGGTGCGCACCTCCTGGCCCTTGCGGACGAAGGAGTGGCCGACCTCCTCGGAGCCGATGAACCGGGAGGAGGAGTCGGGGGTCCTGATCCGCTCCCAGGCGTACTCCTCGACCCGGATCCGGGCGCTGTGGACCACACCGCGCTCGGTGTCGTCCACGAAGTGCCGGGCCAGCAGGACGGCGAAGCCCTCGGCGGACTCGATGCCGTGCTCCTTGGCGTAGGCGTACACGGTGTTCTTGGTGGTGTCGGTGGGCAGGCAGTTGGCGTTCGAGCCGGTGAGGTGCACGTCGTCGAACTCGCCGCGCAGCGAGACCGAGACGTTCAGGTCCTTGATCTCGTGGCGGGTGGAATCGCGGGAGACCCGGACGATGCGGTTCTCCGCCTTGCCGTACTGGTTCTGGCCGAGCACGTGGGCCATGACGTGGCTCCTAGGGTTCCGGGCGGCCTACCTAGCTTCCGCGGTAGACCGAGTAGCCGAACGGGTTGAGCAGCAACGGCACGTGGTAGTGGTGCTGCGCGGGCGCGACCGTGAAGACGATCGAGACCTCGGGGAAGAACGGCCGCCCGGCCGACCCCGCGTAGTACGCGGCGGTGTCGAACAGCAGCCGGACGACCGAGCCCGCCTCCGCGGCCGGCAGGTCCTTGACCCGGCCGTCGGAGTCCGTGGCGGAGGTGCCGAGCACCTGCCAGCCACCCTCGGTGTGCAGTGCCAGCTCGACCGGTACGCCCGCGGCCGGGCGGCCGAGGCTGGTGTCGAGCACGTGCGTGGAGATGCCGGTCATGATGGGGAAGACCTCACTGGATGGCAGGGAGTGACTGTCCGTCGGTTCACCGGGGCGCGTCAAGCAGGCGGTCGATGCGGATCTCGTTGATCTTCCGCAGCTCCTCCCGGACGGTCTCCGCCTCGGTGGCGGGGTCGTTCGGGTAGCGCGCGCGCAGCGCGGCGAGCATGCCGTCCGCGGTGCGCCCGGTCGCGCAGACCAGGAACACGTGGCCGAACTTCGCCTCGTAGGCGGTGTTGGCCGCGCGCAGTTCGGCCAGGACGGACGGGTCGGCGCCCCGGACGCCGGCCTGCTCGCGCTCGGAGACGGCGTCCCCCGGCTTCGGGGTGCCGATCCGGGCGTGGCCGGCCATCGCGTCGCGCAGGTCGGCCGCGGAGAGCCCCGCCGTCGCCGCCGCGTTGGCGGCGGACAGCTCCGCGCGGTCGTGCCAGGGGCGGGTCGCCGCGACGGCGGCGGCCCAGGCGGGGCTGGAGCAGACCTCCAGCAGGAGCTCCCGCAGTCCGGCCGCGTCGGTGGCGGCCAGGGCGGAGAGGGCAGGGGGTGGCTGGGTCACGGTGGACCTCCTGAGGGTTGGTGCCACCCGCACAAGCTAGATCGGCCGCAACAGGCCGTCAACACTTTGTTGAACTGTTTGTGGGGACGGCGCACGGCGCCGGGTCCGCGACCCGGCGCCGTGTGCGATCCGCCAAATCCCCGGGGCCGGGCCCCGGCGGGGTCAGGACTTCTCCTGCCGGTTCAGGTAGTTGTACACCGTGAACCGGCTGACGCCGAGCGCCGACGCGACCGTCTCCACCCCGTGGCGGACGGTGAACGCGCCGCGCTCCTCCAGCAGCGCGACCACCCGCTGCTTCTCGGCGCGGTCCAGCTCGGCCAGCGGCCGGCCGTCGAACTGCCGGGCCGTCTCCGCCAGCAGCCGGTCCAGCGCGCTGCTCAGGTGCGGCAGCCGCACGGCCACGGCCGGGGCGCCGTCCCACTCCAGGACGACGTCCTCCGCGCGGGCCTCGGCCGGCTCGATCGCGGTCGCGCCGACGGCGGCCAGCAGGGGTTCCAGGGCGGCGGCGAGCGGGTGCTTCAGGGCGTCGCTCACTGCTTATCCCCTCCTTCGGATCCTTCCGGACCGGCTGTCCCCGGGGCGCCGGGCTCCTCGTCCAGCACGCTGACCTGGACCGAGATCCGGCTCGCCCCGGCCGCCAGGGTCTCCCGCAGCAGGCGGGTGACGGCGGCCAGGGCCGGCTCGGCGTCGCCCTCGGCGCTGGTGCCGAACGGTCCGACCGAGACGGCGAGTCCCGCCTCGTCCACCACCCGGCGCGCGGCCCTGGCGTGCTCGGGGAACCCGTCCAGGTCGAACGGCTCTGTCGTGAACTCCACCATCAATCGCACCCGCCCACCTTATCGATCCGGCCGGTCCGGACGATCGGACAGGTGTGCGCGGGCGGACGGCCGACGGCCCGGGCAGCTTCAACAAAATGTTGCGGCGTCCTTGACAGTTCCGGGCGGCGGCGGAGAAGCTTCCGTCAAGCAGAATTCAGCTTCCGGATCGTGGAAGTTGCACGGCGAGAGAGCGAGAGGTGAACGACGTGACCGCTGCCGCCCAGCACCGCTTCACGGTCAACCTGTCCATCCTGTTCGGCGAACTGCCCCTGCTGGAGCGGCCCGCGGCCGCCGCGGCGGCCGGCTTCACCGCCGCCGAACTCTGGTGGCCCTTCGGCGAGGAGCCCGCCCCCGGGGCGGAGGAGACCGGCGCGCTGGTCGCCGCGTTCGAGGAGGCCGGGGTCGAACTGACCGGCCTCAACCTCCTCGACGACCTGGTCCGCGGCGCCCGCGGCACGCTCTCCCTCCCCGCCGAGAGCGAGCGCTTCCGGGCGAACGTCCCGGTCGCCACCGCCCTCGCCGCCCGCCTGGGCACCGGCGCGCTGAACGCCCTCTACGGCAACCGCGTCCCCGGCACCGACCCCGCCGAGCAGGACGCCCTCGCCCTGGAGAACCTCGCCCTCGCCGCCCGGGCCGCCCACTCGATCGGCGCGGTCCTGCTGGTCGAGACGCTCAACCGGGCCGAGTCCCCCGACTACCCGCTGGTCACCGCCGCCGCCGCGGTCGACGTGGTCGACCGGGTCAACGCCGCCACCGGGCTCGGCAACGCGAAGTTCCTCTGCGACCTCTACCACCTCGCCCGCAACGGCGAGGACCCGGGCGCCGTCATCGGGGCGCACGCCGACCGGATCGGCCACGTACAGATCGCCGACACCCCCGGCCGCAACGAACCCGGCACCGGCGACCTCGACTTCGAGGACCTGTTCGCCCGCCTCACCGCCGCCGGCTACCGCGGCCGCGTCGGCCTGGAGTACCGCCCGGCCGGCGGCGTCAGCGCCGAGAGCTTCGACTGGCTGCCGCGCGAACTGCGCGCCGCGCGCTGAACTCTCCCCTCAAGACACTCACGTAAGGACCCGCACGCGATGAGCCGCAAGATC
This sequence comes from Kitasatospora sp. NPDC090308, assembly GCF_044769485.1. Taxonomy (NCBI): domain Bacteria; kingdom Bacillati; phylum Actinomycetota; class Actinomycetes; order Kitasatosporales; family Streptomycetaceae; genus Kitasatospora; species Kitasatospora sp. NPDC090308. The sequence goes on from NZ_JBIVXY010000003.1 coordinate 482,892, forward strand.
GCCTTCATCGGCCTCGGCATCATGGGCAAGCCCATGGCCGTCAACCTGGTCGGGGCCGGCCACCACGTCACCGGCTACAACCTCACCCGGGAGCCCGTCGACGCCCTGGTCGCGGCCGGCGGCCACGGCGCCGCCTCGATCGCCGAGGCCGTCGCCGACGCCGAGGTCGTCATCACCATGGTGCCCGCCGACCCGCAGGTCGAGCAGGTGATCCTGGGCGAGGGCGGCGTCCTGGAGCACGCCCGGGACGGCGCCCTGGTCATCGACATGTCCAGCATCACCCCGCAGACCTCGATCAAGGTCGAGGCCGCCGCGAAGGCCCGCGGCGTCCGCACCCTGGACGCCCCCGTCTCCGGCGGCGAGGCCGGCGCCGTCGAGGCGGTGCTCTCCATCATGGTCGGCGGCGCGGCGGCCGACTTCGCCGAGGCGAAGCCGCTGTTCGACGCGCTCGGCACCACCGTCGTGCACGTCGGCCCGGCCGGCGCCGGGCAGACCGTCAAGGCCGCCAACCAGCTGATCGTCGCCGTCAACATCCAGGTGCTGGCCGAGGCCGTGGTCTTCCTGGAGAACGCGGGCGTCGACCTCGCCGCCGCCCTCGACGTGCTCGGCGGCGGACTGGCCGGCTCCACCGTGCTGAACCGCAAGAAGGGCAACATGCTCGCCCGCGAGTTCGCCCCCGGCTTCCGGATCGACCTGCACCACAAGGACATGGGCATCGTCACCGACGCGGCCCGCGCCGTCGGCGCCGCGCTCCCGCTCGGCGCGGTCGCCGCCCAACTGGTCGCCTCCGCCCGGGCCAACGGCGACGGCTCGCTCGACCACTCCGCGCTGCTGCGCGGCGTCGAGCGGCTCTCCGGCCGCGAGGTCAAGTAAGGGAAGCAACCGGACTCCCCCGGCGGCGCGCACCTGTCCGCCCGCGCCCGCGCCGCCGGGGGGCACGAACCCCTCCCCGCCGAGGGGAGCCTCCCGCACGGGAGGACGGCGGGGAGGGAGACTCTCGGGCAGCCGGGTGGCGCGCGTCCGGGGGGTCCGGACCCCTGCCGCCCTCCCGGCCCCGTTCCGCCCGCTCGTTTCTGCAGAAAGGCCCGGTGCCGTGCGAGGTCATGTGGTCGTCGCCCCCGACAAGTTCAAGGGGTCGCTGGAGGGCGCCGAGGTCGCCGCGCGGATCGCGGCCGGCATCCGGCGGGCGGTGCCCGGGGTGGAGGTGCGCGAGCTGCCGGTGGCCGACGGCGGGGAGGGGACGCTGGCGGCGGCGCTCGCGGCCGGGTTCTCCCGGGTGGAGGTGAAGGTCGCCGGGCCGACCGGCCTGCCGGTGGTCGCGGGGCTGGCGGTGAAGGGGGAGACCGCGGTGGTCGAGCTGGCGCAGGCGTCCGGGCTGGCCCGGCTGCCCGGCGGCCGGACGGCGCCGCTGGCCGCCGGCTCGTACGGGGTCGGGCAGCTGGTCGCGAAGGCGGTCTCGCTCGGGGCGACCCGGGTGGTGCTGGGCCTCGGGGGGAGCGCCTGCACCGACGGCGGCGCGGGCCTGGCGCAGGCGCTGGGCGTCGAGCTGTACGACGCCGACGGCGCGCCGCTGCCGCCCGGCGGGGCCGCCCTGCGGCGGCTGGCGCGGGTGGAGCCGGGCCCGCTCGCGGACGGGCTGCGCGGGGTGGAGGTGGTCGTCGCGTGCGACGTGGACAACCCGCTGCTGGGCCCGCGCGGGGCGGCGGCCGTGTACGGCCCGCAGAAGGGCGCGGACGCCGCCGACCTGGTGGTGCTGGAGGAGGGGCTGACCCGCTGGGCGGACGCGGTCGCCGGGCTGACGGGCCGTGAGGTCCGGGACGCGCCGGGCGCGGGCGCGGCCGGCGGGGTGGGTTTCGCCGCGCTGGCGCTGCTGGGGGCGACGATGCGCCCGGGCATCGAGCTGCTGCTGGAGCTGCTGGGCTTCGAACGGGCGGTGCGCGGGGCGCGCCTGGTGGTGACCGGCGAGGGCTGCCTGGACGCGCAGACCCTGCACGGCAAGGCCCCGGCGGGGGTGGCCGCGGCGGCGGCCCGGGCCGGGGTGCCGGTGGCGGCGGTGGCCGGGCGGCTGGAGCTCGCCGAGCGGGAGTGGCGGGCGGCGGGCTTCGTCGAGGCGCTGGCGCTGGCCGAGCTGGCGGGCGGCCCGGCGGAGTCGATGGCCCGGGCGGGCGAGCTCGCGGAGCTCGCGGGGGAGCGGCTGGCGGCCGCGCTGCTGCGCTGACGGACCGTCGCACTCTCGTACGTTCACACATTGACGTTTTGTTGAAGGCGAGCCTAGGCTCCCAGCACTCCTTCGACCCACCCTCGCCCTCACGACGCTCGGAGGTCCCCTCATGCCCATCGACGCCGCGGTGATCCGCTCCCGGCGGGTGGTCCTGCCGGACGGCGAACGCCCCGCCGACGTGCTGGTGCGGGCCGGGCGGATCGAGCGGGTCGCCCCGCACGGCACCCTGCCCGCCGACGGCCGGCCGCTCACCGACCTGGGCGCCACCGCCCTGCTGCCCGGCCTGGTCGACACCCACGTGCACGTCAACGAACCCGGCCGCACCGACTGGGAGGGCTTCGCCTCCGCGACCAGGGCCGCCGCGGCCGGCGGGGTCACCACGATCGTCGACATGCCGCTCAACTCGATCCCGCCGACCACCACCGTCCGGGGCCTGGCCGCCAAGCGGAAGACCGCCGAGGGCCAGACCTGGGTCGACCTGGGCTTCTGGGGCGGGGCCGTCCCCGGCAACACCGGCGAACTCGAACTCCTGCACCGAGAAGGGGTGTTCGGCTTCAAGTCCTTCCTCGCCCCGTCCGGGGTGGAGGAGTTCCCGCACCTGGCCACCCCCGCCGACCTGGAGTCCGCGCTGGCCGAACAGGCCCGGCTCGGCGCGCTGGCGATCATCCACGCCGAGGACCCGGCCGTACTGGACGCCGCCCCCCAGGTGCCCGGCGCCCACTACCGGGACTTCCTGGCCTCCCGCCCGGACGGCGCCGAGGCCGCCGCGGTCGCCGCCCTGCTGGCCGCCGCCCGCCGCACCGGCGCCCGGGTGCACGTCCTGCACGTCTCCTCCGCCGCCGTCCTGCCGCTGCTGCGCCGGGCCCGCGCGGACGGCGTCCAGGTCACCGCCGAGACCTGCCCGCACTACCTGACCCTGGCCGCCGAGGAGGTCCCCGACGGGGACACCGCCTTCAAGTGCTGCCCGCCGATCCGCGACGAGTCCAACCGCGACCTGCTCTGGCAGGCCCTCGCCGACGGCGAGTTCACCGCCGTGGTCTCCGACCACTCGCCCTCCACCCCCGACCTCAAACTCCTCCGGCGGCACGGCGGCAGCGGCGACTTCGCCGCCGCCTGGGGCGGCATCGCCTCCCTGCAACTGGGCCTGCCCGCCGTCTGGACCGAGGCCCGCCGGCGCGGCCACACCCTGGCGGACGTGGTCCGCTGGATGTCCGCCGGACCCGCCGCCCTGGTCGGCCTGACCGGCACCAAGGGCGCCATCGCGCCCGGGTACGACGCCGACCTGGTGGCCTTCGACCCGGACGGCGAACTGACCGTCCGCGCCGAGCGCCTCCACCACAAGAACCCGGTCACCCCGTACGCGGGCCGCACCCTCACCGGGCTGGTCCGGCACACCTGGCTGCGCGGACGACCCGTCGACCCCGACGGCGCCCCGCACGGCCGACAGCTCACCCGACCCCGAACGCCGAACGAAGGAGCACCAGTTGAGTACTGACCTGACCCCGGACGCGCCCTTCACCGAGCTGGTCGACCTGGCCTCCCGGCTGCTCGGCGCGGGCGTGGTCGCCACCAACGAGGACACCTTCGCGGACGCCGAGAACCTGCTGGTCGCCAAGCCCGCCGAGTTCCGCCCGCACACCTTCGGCCACAAGGGCCAGATCATGGACGGCTGGGAGTCCCGCCGCCGCCGCGGCGCCAGCGCCGAGCAGCCGCACCCCACCGAGGACGACCACGACTGGGCGGTCGTCCGACTCGGCGCCGCGGGCCGGATCCGCGGCGTGGTCGTCGACACCGCCCACTTCACCGGCAACTACCCCGAGACCGCCTCCGTGCAGGCCGCGTCCGTCCCCGGCCACCCCTCGCCCGAGGAGCTGGCCGCCGCCGAGTGGACCGACCTCGTCCCGCGCACCGCGCTCAAGGGCGACACCGCGCACCGGTTCCCGGTCGACGACCCGACCCGCTGGACCCACGTCCGCCTGAACATCTGGCCGGACGGCGGCGTCGCCCGCCTGCGGGTGCACGGCGAGGTGCTGCCCGACCCGCGCGAGCTGGCCGGCCTCACCTTCGACCTCGCCGCCCAGGAGCACGGCGGCGTTGCCGAGGCCGCCTCCGACCGCTACTTCTCCTCCCCGCACAACCTGAACGCTCCCGGCCGAGCCACCGTCATGGGCGACGGCTGGGAGACCCGGCGTCGGCGCGACAAGGCCAACGACTGGGTGCGAGTGGCCCTGGCCGGGGGCGGCGAGGTGCTGGCGGCGGAGGTGGACACCTCCTGCTTCGTCGCCAACGCCCCCGGCTGGGCCGAACTCGTCGGCACCGACGGCGAGACCGAGACCGTCCTGCTGCCGCGCACCCGCCTGCAGCCCGACACCCGCCACCGCTACCGGCTCCCCGCGGGCACCCCCGTCACCCACGTCCGGATCAACGTCTACCCCGACGGCGGCCTCGCCCGCCTGCGCCTCACCGGCCGCCTCACCCCCGCCGGCCAGGACGCGCTGGCCCTGCGCTGGTTCAACGCGCTCCCGCTCCGCGAGGCCCGCGAAGCCCTCGCCGCGGCCGGCCTCCCCGCGGACCTCGCCGAGGCCCGGCCCCTCACCGACGCGACGGCCATCCGCCCGCTCCACGAGAGCTGAGCCCGGGGGCGCGCCCACCGGGGTCCGGGCCCGCCCGCCGCAGAGTCCCTCCTCCACACGCCCGAAGGATCACCATGCCCAGAACCCTCACCACCGAGTCCGGCGCGCCCGTCGCCGACAACCAGAACAGCGCTTCGGCGGGCGAGTACGGCCCGCTGCTGCTCCAGGACCAGCACCTGCTGGAGAAGCTGGCCCGGTTCAACCGGGAGCGCATCCCGGAGCGGGTGGTGCACGCCCGCGGGTCGGGCGCGTACGGGTACTTCGAGGTGACCGACGACGTCTTGCGGTACACCAGGGCCGCGTTCCTCTCGGCGGTCGGCAAGCGCACCGAGCTGTTCCTGCGCTTCTCGACCGTCGCGGGCGCGCTGGGCTCCACCGACGCGGTGCGCGACCCGCGCGGCTTCGCCGTCAAGTTCTACACCGAGCAGGGCAACTACGACCTGGTCGGCAACAACACCCCGGTGTTCTTCATCAAGGACCCGCTCAAGTTCCCGGACTTCATCCACTCGCAGAAGCGCGACCCGTACACCGGCGTCCAGGAGCCCGACAACGTCTGGGACTTCTGGGCGCACTCCCCGGCCTCCACCCACCAGATCACCTGGCTGTTCGGCGACCGCGGCATCCCGGCCTCGTACCGGCACATGAACGGCTTCGGCTCGCACACCTACCAGTGGGTCGACGCCGAGGGCCGGGCGCACTGGGTGAAGTACCACTTCAAGACCAACCAGGGCATCCGCTCGCTGGACGCCGAGCAGGCCGCGCAGACCGCCGGCGGGGACGCCGACAGCCACCAGCGGGACCTGCGCCAGGCGATCGAGCGCGGGGTGTTCCCGTCCTGGACGCTGTACGTGCAGCTGATGCCGGTGGAGGACGCCGCCGACTACCGGTTCAACCCGTTCGACGTCACCAAGGTGTGGCCGCACGCCGACTACCCGCTGGTCAGGGTCGGCCGGCTGGTGCTGAACCGGAACCCGGAGAACGTGTTCGCCGAGGTCGAGCAGGCCGCGTTCTCGCCGAACAACTTCGTGCCCGGCATCGGCCCGTCGCCCGACCGGATGCTCCAGGGGCGGCTGTTCGCCTACGCCGACGCCCAGCGCTACCGGCTCGGCGTCAACCACACCCAGCTGCCGGTCAACGCCCCGCGGGCGACCGGGGCGGCCAACTACGGGCAGGACGGGTACGCCGCGCTGAACCCGAACGGCCGGAACAGGAACTACGAGCCCAACTCGTACGGCGGCCCCGCCCAGACCGACGAGCCGCTGCACGCCCCGCAGCCGCTCTCCGGCCACACCGGCACCCACACCACCCCCGCCCACAGCAAGGACGACGACTTCTTCCAGGCCGGCGAGCTCTACCGGCTGATGACGGCGGACGAGAAGTCCCGCCTGATCGCCAACCTGGCCGGCTCGCTCGCCCAGGTCGGCCGGGACGACGTGGTCGAGAAGAACCTCGCCCACTTCCACGCCGCCGACCCGGACTACGGCAGCCGCCTCGCCGCGGCCGTCGCCGCCCTCCGCGCGGCCCAGGAGGACTGACCCGGCGCCCGCCCGGGAGGACCGGCCCCGGCGTGCGTGCGCCGGGGCCGGTCCGGCATATGCGTGTCAAGGGGGCGGCCCTCCGTGGGGGCGAATATCCGGTGAGGGGACGGTGCGCGGGCGGTGCGCTGGCTACGCTGGGCGGAAGGCGGGACCGGCGGGGAGGGGCGGAGCCATGTCGACGGTGCGCAGGGGCCGGCGTGACGGGTTGCTCGGGCCGGGCGGGGGCGGGAGCGGGCCGTTCGGGGTGCTGCGCCGGGCGCTGCGACTGCTGGAGGCGGTCGACCGCCGCCCGGCCGGCGCGACGCTGGCCGAGCTGGCCCGGGAGCTGTCCGTCCCGGAGGAGCAACTGCGGCCGCTGGCCGAGGAGTTGGAGACCGAGGGGTACCTGGTCGGGCTGGACGGCGGCTGGGCGCTGGGCGGGGCGTTCACCCTGCTGGGCACCCAGCACCGGGAACCGATGGTGCGGGCCCGGCTGCACCACCGGCTGGAGGAACTCCGCGAGGAGCTGGGCGCGGCCGTCTACTTCAGCCGCTACCACGACGGCGAACTCTCGGTGGAGGCGGTGAGCGCCGCCGAGGACGCCCCGGCGGTGCACGAGTGGGCGGACTTCCGGGCCACCGCGCACGCCTCCGCGATCGGCAAGTGCCTGCTCGCGCAACTCGACCACGACGCCCGGCTCGACCACCTGGCCCGGCACCCGGCCGCCCGGCTGACCGCGCGCACCATCACCGAGACCGACCGGCTGCTGCACCGGCTCGACCGGCAGCCCGCCACCGTCCCGGTGCTGGACCTCCAGGAGTACTCGATGGACACGGTCTGCGCGGCCGTCCCGATCGTCGCCGGGAGCACCGTCGGCTGCCTGGCCACCTCGCTGCCGGTCGCCCAGGCGCACCGGCTGCGCGAGGCCGCCGAGCTGCTGGCCGTCCGGGCGACGCCGCTGATGCTGGCGATGGCGGTCTGACCGCCCGTCAAACCGCTGTACGAACCGGGGACGGGCGGCGAGGATGACCCGATGAACGACCACTCGCCCCGGGCCGTCGTCCGGCCCTACCGGCCCACCGACCGGGCCGCCCTGTTCGACGTCTGCGTGCGCACCGGCGAGCTCGGCGGCGACTCCCGGCAGACCTACCCCGACCTCGACCTGCTGCCGAACATCTTCGCCGCCCCGTACGCCGAGCTCGAACCGGACCTGTCCTTCGTGCTGGACGACGGCGAGCGCGCGGTCGGGTACGTGGTGGCGACCGCGGACACCCCCACCTTCGTCCGCCGCTTCCGTAACGAGTGGCTGCCCACCCTCGCCGACCGCTACCCGCCGCCGACCGGCGCCCCGGCCACCCCCAGCGAGACGATGATCGACCTGATGCACACCCCCGAGCGGATGGTGCTGCCCGAACTCGCCGACTACCCCGCCCACCTGCACATCGACCTGCTGCCCAGCCACCAGCGGGCCGGCTACGGACGGGAGTTGATCCACACCCTGCTGGCCGCGCTGGCCGCCAAGGACGTCCCGCGGGTCCACCTCGGCATGGTCACCGCCAACACCGCCGCCCGCCCCTTCTACGACCGCCTCGGCTTCCACCCCATCCCCGTCCCCGACCCGGGCCCGATCACCTACCTGGGCCGCCGCACCACCGACTGAGCCGCCCCGCTACGACCACCGCCGGTCGAAGGGGAGGCTGCGGGGAGGGCGGGGGCGAGGCTGTTCGCGGGTCGCCGATCTGCTGGACGAGGTCCACCGGGCCGCGGCGGGCGGCGGGTTCGCGGAGGCCGAGCGCTTGGCCCGGCAGGCCGCCGACCTGGGCGGTGCGGTCCCGGCGTGGCGGAGACCGCGGGCACGCCCGTCATGGTGAGCCGCACGCTACAGGCGCAAGACCGCCCGGCGGAGGCGGGACGCGAACTGCGGGCCGGGTCGGCCGGCGGTGGCCGCCTGAAATCCGACGCCGAAGCGCTGCTGCGCACCGCGCTCGCCACCCTGCTGCGCCGCGCGGGACGGCACCCGGAGGCGGACGAGGAGATCGGCCGCGTCTTGGTGGCGGATGCCTCGCCCGCCTGGGCGGTGCGGACCCGGCACGCGAACGCGGCCCCGCCGGCCGAGCTGGGACGGCACCGGGAGGCCGCCGAGCGGTACGCCGAGCAGTGCGCCGAGGTCGCCGGCCGGGCGGCACAGGAGGGTTGACGCGGTCTGCCGGTCTGCCGGTTAGCCGATCAGCCGGTCCCGGTCCGCCGCGCCCCGGTGTCGGGTCAGCAGCGCCGGGGGCGGACAGGACTGACGGTGCGTGCGTTGCTCCCCGAAGAATTTCCGTTTTGCGCATATTGTCACTCCAGTGCCCCGTCGGGGCACGGGGCCGGACCCCGGCAGCGGGCCCCGGCCGTGGCACACGACCGCGCGGAGCACCATGGCGAGCACCGGGACACCACCCGAGACCCCCGACCGGTCGGCCGACGCCGGGCGGGTGCTGGGCCGCCGGCGGAACTGGCTGACCCCCGTGGTGCTCAGCGCCCTGGTCGCGCTGGGCCTGTCCCTGCTCTACATGGGCAACATCCTGACGCCGCAGAAGCACCTGCACCGGATGCCGATCGCCCTGGTCGACTCCGACGCGGGCCCGCCGCTGCCGGGGCAGTCCCGCCCGCTCGGCGCGCAGGTCGTGGAGCAGGTGGCGGCCGGCACCCCGGCCGGCGAGATCGACTGGCGGCGGGTCAGCCGGGCGGAGGCCCAGCGCCAGCTCTCCTCCGGCAAGGTGTACGGGGCCCTGGTGGTCCCCGAGGACTTCTCCCGCGCGGTGGCCGCGCTGACCACCGCCGACGCCCCCGCCCGCCCGAAGCTCCAGGTGCTCACCAACCCCGGGACGGGCAGCCTCGGCTCCGGCATCGCGAGCCAGGTCAACCAGGAGGCCGCGCACCGGGTCTCGCTGGCGATCGGCGGCCAACTGGCCGCCACCGCCACCACGGAGACCGCCAAGGTGTTCCTGACCGACCCGGTCGAGGTGGTCACCGAGGTGGGCCACCCGATCGGCGAGCACAGCGGCTCCGGCCTCGGCGCGTTCTACTTCACCCTGCTGCTGCTCCTGGCGGGCTTCATGACCGCCAACATCGTGCACGCCGGACTCGACGTCTCGATGGGCTTCGCGGACGCCGAGATCGGCCCCTTCCACCTGCGCGAACCCACCCTGCGGATCAGCCGCGCCCAGGTCCTGCTGGCCAAGATGGGCATGACGGCGGCCGTCGCGCTGGTCTCCGCCAGCCTGGTGATGCTCGCCGCGGTCGCCGTCCTGGGCATGGAGGCCCCGCACGCCTGGCAGCTGTGGCTGTACTCCTACTGCGCCGTCACCACGGTCGGCCTGGGCGTGCTGGCGATCATCGCCGCGTTCGGCAACGTCGGGCAGTTGATCGCGATGTTCGTCTTCATCGCCTTCGACCTGCCAGCCTCCGGCGCGACCGTGCCGCTCAGCGCCTCACCCGGCTTCTACCGCTTCCTCGGGGTGTTCGAGCCGATGCGGCAGATGGTCGACGCCGTCCGGTCGATCCTGTACTTCGACGCGCAGGCCGGCGCCGGGCTGGTCCGCGGCTGGCTGATGCTGCTGCTGGGCGTCGTGGTGGCCCTGGCCTTCGGCTTCGGCATGACCCGCTACTACGACCGCCGGGGCATGCGCTTCGAACCCGGCCACCGCTCCTGAGCCCCCGGCTCCGGACCGCCGTCACCGCCGCCGGGCGCCCGCCACCTCCCCGGACGCCCGGCGGGCCGTCTCACCACACCGCGCCCGCCACCCCCGCGCCCGCGAACGACAGCGCCGTGCCGAGCAGCACCGAGACCGCCAGGTACAGCCCCGACAGCGCGAGCCGCCGGGTCGAGGCCAGCGTGAAGACCTCGTACGAGAAGGTCGACCAGGTCGACAGCGCCCCGCAGAAACCCGTGCCCAGCAGCAGCAGTCCGTCGGTGTCCAGGCGGCCGCGCAGCGCCGCCTCGGAGAGGAAGCCGAGCAGCAGGCAGGCCGCGGCGTTGGCGGCCAGCGTCCCGTACGGGAACGGGCTGCGCACCCGGGACTTGACGGCCACCCCGGTCAGGTAGCGGGTCGGCGCGCCGAGCAGGCCGCCGGCCAGGACGAGCAGCCAGTCAGCGACCACCGGACGCCTCCTGGTGCGCCGGGACGCCCACCGCGGCGCGGGCCGCGAACACGCCCAGCACCACGCCGGCCAGCGCCGCCAGCACCGTCAGCAGCAGGTAGGCCGCGGCGGTGCCGTAGGCGTCGCCGCGCACCAACTCCCGCACGTTGTCCGTGTAGTGGGAGAAGGTGGTGAACCCGCCGAGGAAGCCGGTGCCCAGCAGGGCGCCCGCCAGCCGCTTCTGCCGGGGGAAGCGGGCCGCCAGCACCGTCATCAGGGCGCCCATCACCAGGCAGCCCACCGCGTTGACGGTGAGGATCGGCCACGGGAACGCCGTGCCCGTCGTCGGCCACAGCCGCTCCACCCCGTAGCGGGCCCCCGCGCCGAACGCCCCGCCCACCGCCACCGCCCCGACCACCGGCAGTTGCCGGCCCGGGGCGTGCTCGGAGTGGGCGTGGCCCGGGGGCCGGGCCGGACGGCCCGGGTGGTCCTTCAGGTCGAGGTACGGGTTGGTCATCGGGCTCCTCCGAGGGACGCCGTGGGCCGATCGGGCGAAAAGCGCGAACACGTGGGTGACCCGTCCGGCCGGTCGGACGGAACGGGATAAGAAGTGACAGGCGGTCATGTTCGGTACGAAACAGCGTATTTGACGCAGACCGCCGGTCCGCGGACATTCGGGAGCGAGACGTGACGCACGGAGCCGAGGAGCGTTCCCGCAGCGCCCTGGAGCGCGGGCCGCTGGCCTACCTGGCCGCCTCGCTGCGCGGCGTCGGGCAGGTCGACCTGCAACCGCAGCTGCTCACCGGGGCATTCATCCTCGCCGGGCTGTGGGCGGCCGGCTGGAAGGTCGGCCTGTTCGCCACCCTCGGCACGCTGGTCTCCACCGCCGCCGCCCACGCGTTCGGCGTCGACCGCGGCTCCATCGCGCTCGGCCTCCAGGGCTACTCGGGCTGCCTCACCGGCATCGCCCTGATCACCTCGCTCGGCCACCACCCCGCCACGTACGTCCTCGCCGCGGTCGGCTGCGTGCTGTGCACCGTCCTGACCGCCGCCCTCACCACCCTGCTGCGGCCCTACGGACTGACCGCGCTGACCGCCCCGTTCTGCGTGGTCTCCGGGGTGATGGTGCTCGGGGCCCCCTCCTTCGCCCGGATCTGGCACGGCGCGCCCGCCCCCGTCGCCGACCCCACCAGCGGCGACACCGGCATCACCTTCTCCGACCTGTGGCACGCCTTCTTCACCAACGTCTCGCAGGTCTTCCTGGTGGACAGCTGGTACGTCGGCCTGATCATGCTGGTCGGCCTGGCCTGCGCGGGCGTCCGGGTGCTGCTGGCCGCCGCGCTCGGCTCGGTCGCCGGCATCGTCACGGCCTGGGCGCTCGGCGCGCCCACCGCGCAGGTCTCCGCCGGCATCTACGGCTACAACGCCGTCCTGGTCGGCATCGCGCTCGGCGCGGTCTTCCTGGCCGCCACCCCGTGGAACGCCGGCTACGCGCTGTTCGGCGCGGCCCTGTCCACCGGCCTGACCGCCGCCGTCACCTCGCTCTTCAAGCCCTTCAACGGCCACACCTTCACCTGGCCGTTCATCCTCACCACCTGGGTGCTGCTGGCCGCCGTCCCGCAGCTGCCCAGGCTGCGGGCCGCCGCCAGCGGCTGAGCACCCCGCCGCACCCCGTCCCCGTCCCCGTCCCGTCCCCGTCCCGTCCCCGTCCCGTCCGAGGAAGGCACCCACCGATGAACCTCGCGCCCCGCGAGATCGACAAGCTGGTCGTCTACGTGGTCGCGGACCTGGCCCGCAAGCGCCAGGGCCGCGGCCTCAAGCTGAACTACAGCGAAGCCGTCGCGCTGATCACCGAAGCCATCCTGGAAGCCGCCCGGGACGGCAGGTCCGTCGCCGACTGCATGGAACTCGGCCGGCACGTGATCGGCGCCGACGCCTGCATGGACGGAGTGCGGCAGATGCTGCCGCTGCTCCAGGTCGAAGCCTCCTTCGTGGACGGCACCAAGCTGGTCTCCGTGCACGACCCCATCGGCGGCTGAGGGTGTCCGGCACCCGGATCCACGTCCTCGCGGTCTGCGGGCACGAAGCCGGGCACGGCACCGCCCTGCGGCAGCTCGCCGGGCCGGACACCACCGTGGTCACCAGCGGCCGGGAGCTCTACCGGGCGCTCGCCGCCCGCCCGGCCCGGCAGGACACCGCGGTCGTCCCGATGACGCTCGGCCGCGACCCCGGGCTGATCGCCGACGCCGCCCGCACCGTCCGCGCCCTGCCGCCCGACCTGCGCCGCACCGTCGCCGTCGCCGACCCGTTCGGCGGCCCCGAGCACCTGGTCGGCTGGCTGCGGGCCGCCGCCTCCGCCGTCCCCGCCGAGGCCGCGCTGCTGCTCACCGCCCCCGGCGGCGACCCCCACCAGGACGCCGAGCTGGACCGGGTCGCGCACCTGGTGCGGCGGTACGGGCGGCACCGGCTGGTGCAGACCGCGCTGCCGGGCGGCGACCCCGACCCGGCCGAGGGCGTGCGCCGCTGCGTGCTGCTCGGCGCCCGGCAGGTCGCGGTGCTGCCCGCGTCCTTCGTGCCCGCCGCCCCGCCGCCGGCCCCCGCCAAGGTGACCGTCCTGGACGCCGGACCGCTGCTCGGCCCCGCCGCGCTGGCCGCGGTGCTCTCCGCCCGGGCCACCGCCGCCGTCCGCCGCCTGCACGACAGCGGCGAGGACGGCCTCGCGGCCGCCCTGGCCGCCGCCGACCGGCACGGTCCCGCCCACAGCCACGGGCCGGACGGCGGCCACTCCCACGGGCCCGACGGCGGCCACGGCCACGACCACCATCCGCACCACGGGCCCGGGGCGGGCCACTCCCACGACCACGCCCCGCCGCCCCCGAAGGCGCAGCAGCACATCCACTCGTCCCCGCTGACGGCTGCAAGGAGTCACCAGTGAGTTTCGGCACGTACCTGTACGGCGACGGCGACATCGAGATCAACGCGGGCCGGCGCACCGTCGAGGTCGAGGTGGTCAACACCGGCGACCGGGCGATCCAGATCGGTTCGCACTACCACTTCTTCGAGGTCAACTCGGCACTGCGGTTCGACCGCGACCGGACGCTCGGCATGCACCTGAACATCCCGGCCGGCACCTCGGTGCGGATCGAGCCCGGCGGCACCCGCGAGGTCGAGCTGTGCGAGTACGGCGGCACCGGCCGGCTGGTCGGGTTCAGCGGCCTGCTCAACGGCAGCACGGTCTCCTCCCGGGCCCGGTTCGAGGCCTTCCACCGGGCCCTGGAACTCGGCTTCGAGGGCGCCGCCGAGACGCCCGCCGACAGGCCGGCGGACAAGCCGAAGCCCGGGGGCACGCCCGCCGACAAGTCCGCCGACAGGGGCCCGGGCAAGGGCTCCGCCAAGAAGAAGGGCGCCAACTGATGCCGATCATGACCCGCCGGCAGTACACCGACATGTTCGGTCCCACCGTCGGCGACCGCTTCCAACTCGCCGACACCAACCTGGTCGTGGAGGTGGAGAAGGACTACAGCGAGGGCCTGTACGGCGACGAGATCGTCTACGGCGGCGGCAAGAGCATGCGCGACGGCATGGGCGCCGACCCGCAGGCCACCGCCGCCCAGGGCGCGCTGGACACCGTGATCACCAACGTGGTGGTGATCGACCCGGTGATCGGCATCGTCAAGTGCGACATCGGGATCAAGGACGGGCTCATCGCGGGGATCGGCAAGTCCGGCAACCCGCAGACCCAGAACGACGTCCACCCGAGCCTGGTGATCGGCCCCGGCACCGAGGCGATCTCCGGTGAGCACCTGATCGCCACCGCCGGCGCGATCGACACCCACGTCCACCTGATCTCCCCGCAGCAGGCCCAGCAGGCGCTGACCAACGGCATCACCACCCTGATCGGCGGCGGCACCGGCCCCTCCGACGGCTCCAACGGCACCACCTGCACCCCCGGCCCGTTCAACATCGCCCGCCTGCTGGAGGCGTGCGAGGACGTGCCGGTCAACATCGGCCTGATGGGCAAGGGCAACGGCAGCCTGCCCGGCGCGCTGGACGAGCAGATCGAGGCCGGCGTCTGCGCGCTGAAGGTGCACGAGGACTGGGGCGCCACCCCGGCGGTGATCGACGCCGCACTGTCCGCCGCCGACCGGCACGACGTGCAGGTGGCGATCCACACCGACAGCCTGAACGAGTCCGGCTACTTCGAGAGCACCCGCTCGGCGTTCGACGGCCGCACCATCCACACCTTCCACTCCGAGGGCGCGGGCGGCGGCCACGCCCCCGACATCCTGCGGGTCACCGGCGAGCCCAACGTGCTGCCCTCCTCCACCAACCCGACGCTGCCGTACACCAAGAACTCGGTGGACGAGCTGCTCGACATGGTGATGGTCTGCCACCACCTGAACCACGACATCCCCGAGGACGTCTCCTTCGCCGACTCCCGGGTGCGGGCCGAGACCATCGCCGCCGAGTCGGTGCTGCACGACCTCGGCGTGATCAGCATGGTCTCCTCCGACTCGCAGGCGATGGGCCGGGTCGGCGAGTCCGTCACCCGCACCTTCCAGATCGCGCACCACTGCAAGGACCAGCGCGGCCCGCTGGAGGGTGACAGCGCCCGCAACGACAACCAGCGGGTGCTGCGCTACCTGGCCAAGGTCACCATCAACCCGGCCATCGCCACCGGCATCGCCGACCACGTCGGCTCGCTGGAGACCGGCAAGCTCGCCGACATCGTGCTCTGGCCGATCCACTCCTTCGCCGCCAAGCCCAAGATGATCATCAAGGGCGGGATCATCTCCTGGGCCCAGATGGGCGACCCGAACGCCTCGCTGCCCACCCCCCAACCGGTGCTCTACCGGCCGATGTTCGGCCAGTTCGGCCGGGCCCAGCAGTCCACCCACGTCACCTTCATGTCGCAGGCGGGCATCGCCGCGGGCGTCCCCGAGCGGCTCGGCCTGCGGCGCAAGGTGCTGCCGGTGCGCGGCACCCGGGTGATCGGCAAGCACAACATGGTGCGCAACAACGCGCTGCCGAAGGTCGAGGTCGACCCGGAGACCTTCAAGGTCACCCTGGACGGCGAGGTCGCCACCATCGAGCCCGCCCAGTCGCTGCCGCTCAACCAGCTGTACTTCGTGGTGTAGCGGATGTTCCTCAGCCCGGACGACCGCCCGGAGCCCCCGTCCCCCGAGCAGCCGTCGCCACGGCCGCAGCCGCAGCCGCCGCTGCTCGGGGGGCTGTCCGCGCTGCTGGTCAGCCTCCAGCTCGCCGACTCCGCGTTCCCCAGCGGCTTCTACACCCTCTCGCACAGCCTGGAGGGCTACGCCCAGGCCGGGGCCGTCACCCCCGACACGCTGCCCGCGCTGCTCGCCGACCTGCTGCGGCACGCCGTCGGCCCGGGCGACGCCACCGCCCTCGCGCTGGCCCACCGGGCCACCACCGCGGGGGAGCCGGACACCGTCGCCCGGGTCGACCGGCGGCTGTACGCGGGCAAGCTGAGCCGTGAGATGCGCCAGGCCGCCACCCGCACCGGGCGGCAGCTGCTCGACCTGGCCGCGGAGGTCTTCGACCGCCCCCCGATCGCCGCCTACCTGCGGCTGGTCGAGGAGCGCCGGGCCCCCGGCTGCCAGGCCGTCGCGGCCGGCGTGGTGCAGGCCGCCGCCGGGGTGCCGGTCGGGCAGGCCGTGGCGAGCGACCTGTTCGCGTTCAGCGCCAGCTTCGCCGGGGCGGCGCTGCGGCTGCGGCTGACCGACCACCGCAGGGCCCAGGTGCTGCTGCGCGGCGCCGCCCCCGTCATCGAGGAGACCGTCCGCGCGGCCCTCGCCCGTCCGGAGGCCGACCTCGGGTCGACCGCCTTCGCCTCCGACATCATGTCCGGCCGCCACGAGCGCGCCGAGGCGCGCCTGTTCGCCAGCTGAGCCACCGGCGGCGACCGCCGGAGGAAACCAGCAGCAACCACCAGCAGCAACCACCAGAGAAGGAGTGCCCGTGGACGACAACGTCCTGCGGATCGGGATCGGCGGGCCGGTCGGCTCCGGCAAGACCGCGCTGATCGAGGCGCTGGTGCCGGTGCTGATCGCCCGGGGCCACCGCCCCGCCGTGATCACCAACGACATCTACACCCAGGAGGACGCCCAGCACGTGCGCCGCGCCCTGGCCGGGGTCCTGGACCCCGAGCTGGTGGTCGGCGTGGAGACCGGCGCCTGCCCGCACACCGCCGTCCGCGACGACCCGACCATGAACCTGGCCGCGGGCGCCGAACTCCTGGAGCGCTTCCCGGAGGTGGACACCCTGCTCTACGAGTCCGGCGGCGACAACCTGACACTGACCTTCAGCCCGGTGCTGGCCGACGTGTTCGTGTTCGTGCTGGACACCGCCGAGGGCGAGAAGATGCCCCGCAAGCGCGGTCCGGGCATCACCGAGTCCGACCTGCTGGTCATCAACAAGATCGACATCGCCCAGTACGTGCGCACCGACATCGAGGTGATGGAGGCCGACGCGCACAAGGTCCGCGGCGGCAAGCCGGTCATCCTCACCAACTCGCTCGACGGCACCGGCGTGGAGCAGCTCGCCGAGTTCCTCGGCAGCCGCCGCAAGGCGCTGATCTGACCGTGGCCACCGCCCCGCCCCGGCCGACGGCGGCGACCGCCGACCGGCTCGACGCGGCGTACTGGTCCGCCGGCCGCCTCCCCGCGGAGGTGGCCGGCTGGGCCGCGCGCCCCGACACCCTCGCCCCCGGCTCGCCCGCCAAGGTCGGCATCCTCGACCTGGCCTTCGCCGTCCGCGCCGGCCGCACCGAACTCGTCGAGCGGTACCAGAAGACCCCGCTCCAGATCATGCGCCCGCTGTGGATCGACCCCGCCCGGCCCGACGCCGCCCACGTCTACCTGATGGCCACCGGCGGCGGCGTCACCCAGGCCGACCGCTACCGGATCGACGTCCGCTGCGGCCCCGGCACCCGGGTCCACCTCACCACCCAGGCCGCCACCAAGGTGTTCCGGATGGAACAGGACTACGCCAGCCAGCTGGTCCACCTCGAAGCGGCCCCGGGCGCGTACCTGGAGTACCTGCCCGACCCGCTGATCCCGTTCCGCGACTCCCGGTTCTACCAGCGCACCACCGTCACCGCCGCCCCCGGCTCCACCGTGGTGCTCGGCGAGACGATCACCGCCGGACGGCTCGCCCGCGACGAGCGGCACGACTACCGGGTGCTCGCCACCGACCTGGAGATCGTCCGCCCCGACGGCACCCCGCTCGCCGTCGACACCCTGCGGCTCACCCCCGGCGGCGACCGGCGCACCGTCACCGGCCCCGCCGTGTTCGCCGGGCACGACCACCTCGCCACCCTGTTCGTGGTCAGCGACCTGCGCCCCGCCGCCGAGATCGCCGACACCCTGCACCGCGCCCTCGACGGCCGCGGCCTGCGGTACGGCGTCTCCACCCTGCCCGAGGACGCCGGCGCCTGGCTGCGCCTGCTGGAGGACAGCCCCGTCCGCACCGCCGCCGCGCTCGCCGACGCCTGGCGGGCCGTCCGGCTGCTGCTCACCGGCACTCCCGCGCCCGCCCTGCGCAAGACCTGACCCGCCCGTCCCAGGAGGTAAACCCCCGTGCTCTCCGCGCCCCCGCCGATGCCGCCGGCCTACAACGCCGGCGACACGGCCTGGCTGCTGGCCTCCACCGCCATGGTCCTGCTGATGACGCCCGGCCTGGCGTTCTTCTACGGCGGCATGGTCCGGCTCAAGCACATCCTGATGATGCTGAAGATGAGCTTCGCCGCGCTCGCCTTCGGCACCCTGGTCTGGTGGGCGCTCGGCTACACCCTGGCCTTCGGGCCGGACGCCGGCGGGGCCGGGGTGATCGGCACCCTGGACCTGGCGTTCTTCCGCGGCATCGAGATCAACACGCTCAGCGGCGCCATCCCCACCTACATCTTCGCCACCTTCCAGATGGGCTTCGCGGTGGTCACCGTCGCCCTGATCAGCGGCTCGGTCGCCGACCGGGCCCGGATGCGCGGCTGGCTGGTGTTCGTCCCGCTGTGGCTGCTGGTCGTCTACGCGCCCGCCGCGCACTGGGTGTTCGACTCCCAGGGCTGGATCCACGACCGGCTCGGCGCGCTCGACTTCGCCGGCGGCCTGCCCGTCGAGCTCAACTCCGGCGCCGCCGGGCTCGCCGTCGCCGTCGCCCTGCGCGGCCCGCGCGACTGGGCCCGGCGCGCGGAGCGGCCCAACAACATCCCGCTGGTGGTGATCGGCGTCGGGCTGCTCTGGTTCGGCTGGTTCGGCTTCAACTCCGGCTCCGCGCTCAACGACCAGGGCACCGCCGCCGCGGCCTTCCTCAACACCCAGCTCGGCGGCGCCGCCGCGATGGTCACCTGGCCGCTGGTCGAGAAGTGGCGCACCGGGCGGGTCAGCACCACCGGCGTGGTCTCCGCGGGCGTGGCCGGCATGGTCGCCATCACCCCCGCCTGCGGCGAGATCGACCCGCTCGGCGCGGTGGTCACCGGCCTGGTCGCCGGGCTGGTCTGCGCCTGGGCGGTCACCCTCAAGTACCGCTTCGGCGTGGACGACACGCTCGACGTGGTCGGCGTGCACGGTGTCGGCGGCATCACCGGCCTGGTCATGGTGGGGCTGTTCGCCACCGCCCGGATCAGCGGGCAGAAGGGCCTGTTCCACGGCGGCGGCTGGAGCCTGCTGGGCAAGCAGGTGCTCGCCGTGCTGGCGGTGGCCGCGTTCTCCTTCACCCTGACCTGGCTGCTGGCCAAGCTCGTCGACGCCGCGGTCGGCTTCCGGGCCGCCGCCGCGTACCAGCACGTCCCCGGCGAGGCCGCCGAGACCGCCTACGACACCCTCACCGCCGAGCGCCTCGGCACCCTGGTGGACTCCGGCGCCGTCCGCAGCGACAGCGAACTCGTCCGGAAGATCGCCGAGTTGATCAGGACCAGGCGCGAGGACGGGAGCTGACGGGAGGCCCGCCGACGGGGCCGCCGGGGGCGGGCCGGGCAGCCGACCGGACAGCGGCCCGCGCAACGGCCCGGACGCACGAAAGGCAGGGAGCGCGCGCTCTCCTGCCGATATCAAACTTATACCGCAAGGGGGGCCTTGCGGCAAGGCCCCCCCGATGCCGCACAATCGCTGGTCTGAACCGGGGAACCCGCGCAAACAGCACGAACGGGGCAGACCGCGAGCAGCACGCGGACGGAGCGCGGCCGACCCGGCAGCGGATCGGAGTCACCACCCATGAACCAGCCGACGACCAGCGCCTTCGACCTGCCCGCGCGGCTCGCCGCCAAGGCGGACCCGGCCCTGATCGCCGCCGACGACCGGCACTTCGCCGAGGTCGCCGACACCCTGCGGCGGGACGTCGCGGAGCTGACCGCGCGCCTGGAGGAGGTGCGCCGCAGCCCCGGCGGGGCCGGGCAGGCCGCGATGGACCGCGACAACGAGGTGCACCGGCTCTCCGCCCGGCTGCGCACCCTGGGCCGCTTCGGCCACGACCTGTGCCTGGGCCGGATCGTCCGCGCCGACGACCCCGAGCCGATCTACATCGGCCGCCTCGGCCTCGCCGACGCCGACGGCCGCCGCCTGCTGGTCGACTGGCGCTCGCCCGCCGCCGAACCCTTCTTCGCCGCCACCCACGCCAACCCGATGGGCCTGGCCAGCCGCCGCCGCTACCGCTGGCAGCGCGGCCGGGTCGGCGACTACTGGGACGAGGTGTTCACCGCCGACGGCCTCGAGGGCCACGCCGCGCTGGACGACCAGTCCGCGTTCATCGCCAGCCTCGGCAGCTCCCGCTCCGCGCGGATGCGCGACGTGCTGGCCACCATCCAGGCCGACCAGGACGCCATCATCCGGGCCGGCTCGCGCGGCTCCCTGGTGGTCGACGGCGGCCCCGGCACCGGCAAGACCGTGGTCGCCCTGCACCGCACCGCCCACCTGCTGTACTCCGACCCGCGGCTGGGCCACCGCAAGGGCCGGGTGCTGTTCGTCGGCCCGCACCAGCCCTACCTGGCGTACGTCGCCGACGTGCTGCCCAGCCTCGGCGAGGAGGGCGTGCTGACCTGCACCCTGCGCGACCTGCTGCCCGAGGGCGCCGCCGTCGCGCCCGAACCCGACCCCGAGGTGGCCCGGCTCAAGGCCGCCGCCGGGATGGTGCACGCGATCGAGAAGGCCGTCGCCGTCTACGAGGAGCCGCCCGCCGAGGGCCGCAAGCTCTCCACCGAGTGGTACGAGCTGTGGATCGACCCCGAGGACTGGACCGAGGCGTTCGCCGCCCCCGGCCCCGGCACCCCGCACAACGAGGCCCGCCAGCAGATCCTGGACGAGCTGATCACCATCCTGCTGGACAAGAACGCCGACTCCTTCGACGACGAGGACGGCATCTCGCCCGAGGTGCTCCGCCGCGAACTGCGCCGCGACCCCGAACTGCTCGGCGCGCTGCGCCGCGCCTGGCCGATCCTGGAGCCCACCGACCTGGTCGGCGACCTGTGGACCGTCCCCGCCTACCTGCGGCTGTGCGCGCCCTGGCTGAGCCGCGAGGAGATCCGCACCCTCCAGCGCCCCGACCCGGCCGCCTGGACGCTCGCCGACCTGCCGCTGCTGGACGCCGCCCGCCGCCGCCTCGGCGACACCGACGCCGACCGCCGCCAGCGCGTCCAGCGGGCCCGGCTGGCCACCGAGCGCGAGCTGATGGACGGCGTGGTCGACCACCTGCTGACCTCCGACGACGACGGCGAGGGCGCGGTCGCCATGCTGCGCGGCGCCGACCTCCGCGAGGCGCTGATCGACCACGACGACCCCGAGCCGGTCCACCCCGACCTGCTGGCCGGGCCGTTCGCCCACGTCGTGGTGGACGAGGCGCAGGAACTCACCGACGCCGAGTGGCAGATGCTGATCGCCCGCTGCCCGTCCCGCTCCTTCACCATCGTCGGCGACCGGGCCCAGGCCCGGCACGGCTTCACCGAGTCCTGGACCGAACGCCTGGAGCGGGCCGGCCTGGAGCGGATCACCCTCACCTCGCTGACCGTCAACTACCGCACGCCGGAAGAGGTGATGGCCGAGGCCGAACCGGTGATCCGGGCCGCGCTCCCCGACGCCAACGTCCCCACCTCGATCCGGCGCAGCGGCCTGCCCGTGCACCACGGCGCCCGGGCCGAACGGGACGGGCTGCTGGCGGCCTGGCTGGCCGAGCACCCCGAGGGCACCGCCTGCGTGATCGGCGACCCGTTCTTCCCCGGCCTGCCCCGGGTCCGCTCGCTCAGCCCCGAGCTGGTCAAGGGCCTGGAGTTCGACCTGGTGGTGCTGGTCGACCCGGACTCGTTCGGCGACGGCATCGAGGGCGCCGTCGACCGCTACGTCGCGATGACCCGGGCCACCGGGCAGCTCGCCGTGCTGCGCTGAGCCCGGGCGCCGGGGGGCCGCGGCTCAGTCCACCGCCTCGGGGTGGGTGAGCCGCAGCTCCTCGATGTCCAGCCTGGTCTCCAGCGTGACCAGCACGGTGTCGTCGATCCGGTGCTCGGCGCGCAGCCGCACCAGCGCGGCCCGCTTGCGGGCCAGCAGGGCCAGGTGCAGCGCGGTGTCCCGGGGGTCGCGCGCGAAGGCGTCCGGGGCGTCGGAGGAGGTCAGGTCGGCCAGCGCGGCCTCGAGTTCGCGCCGGTAGCGCTCGACCAGCTCCCCGTCCGCGCCGACCTCGGCCGCCGCCTCCGGCAGCGCCGCCAAGGCGGTCCGCAGCACCGTCTCGTGGGCGAGCCGCTCCTCCGCGCCGTCCGCCGAGGGGTCCGGCAGCCGGGCCCAGCGCACCACGCCCGGCAGCACCAGGCCGGGCAGCAGGGTCAGCACGATCACGCCGAAGGTGACGAAGACGACCAGGTCCCGGTCCGGGAACGGCTCCCCGGAGTCCAGCACGGCCGGGACGGCCAGCGCCGCCGCCAGCGACACCGCGCCGCGGAACCCGGCCAGTCCGCTGACGATCCGGGCCCGGCCGCTGACCCGCCGGGCCCGCTGCTGCGGACGCCGGTCCACCGCCCGGATCAGGTACGCGGAGGCGAACAGGAACGCGATCCGGGTGCCGGTGAGCACCGCCGCCACCACGACCACCAGGGCCAGCGCCCGCGCCAGCGTGGTGGCGGCCAGCCCGCGCACCGCGCCCTGCGCCTCGATGCCGACCAGCACGAACAGCGCGCCGTTCAGCAGGAACGTCCCCAGCGACCAGGAGGCGACGATCTGCCGACGGGCCGCGGCGCTGCCGGTGGTCGGCGAGGTCTGACTGATGATCAGCCCGGCGGTGACCACCGCCAGCACGCCCGAGGACCCGATCGACTCCGCCAGCAGGTAGCTCCCGAACGGGATCAGCAGGAAGACCAGGTTCGCGCTCAGCGGGTCCGAGACCCGGCGCCGCACCAGCACCCCCAGCCAGGCCACCAGCCCGCCCGCCGCCGCCCCGCCCACGTACGAGAGCGCGAACAGCCAGGACACGTGCAGCACCCCGAGCGGCTCCTCGCCCACCGTGACGCCCACCGCCAGGCCGTAGACCACCAGCGCCGTACCGTCGTTCACCAGGCTCTCGGCCTTCAGCACCATCAGGTTGCGGCGCGGCAGCAGCCGGGCCACCACCCCCACCGCCGTCGCGTCCGTCGGCGCCACCGCCCCGCCCAGCACCCAGGCCGAGCCCCACGGCACCCCCGTCGCGTGCGCCGCCGCGGCCACCGCGCCCGCCGTCAGCACCACCAGCGCGGTGCTCGCCAGCACGATGCCGCGCAGGTTGCGCCGGATCTCCTGCAACGAGGAGGTCATCGCCTCCCAGTACAGCAGCGCCGGCAGGAACAGCAGCAGCACCGCCTCCGGCGGCAGCTCCACCTCGCGCAGCGCGGGCAGGAACCCCAGCAGCACGCCCGCGCCCAACTGCAGCACCGGCGCGGCGATCCCCAGCCGCACCGAGGCCGCCCGGCACGCCAGCAGCGCGACGCCCAGCAGCACGACCAGTTCCAGCCCGACCATCAGGGACCGCCGCCTCCCGCGCCGCCCGCACGGCCCTCCCGGACGGGGCCGCGCGCCCTCGGACGCTACTGCGGCCCGGCCGCGCCCACCCGCATTGACCGAGCGGCCGATCGGGTGCTCCCGGCGGGCCGCCACCGGCCCGGCCCGCGGGCGGGGCCCGACGGGGGCGGGGAAAACCAGGGGAGCGGACGGCCGCGCGCTGCTACGGTCGGGCGCCATGAGCTGGCTTCCCGACGACTTCGTCCACCCCGTCCTGGTACCGCTGCCGGGCGGCGGTCACCACCTGCGGCCGATCCGGGAGGCGGACACCCCCCTCGACTACCCGGCCGTGATGGGTTCGCGCGAGCGGCTGTGGACCGTCTTCGGCCCGGCCTGGGGCTGGCCCGCGGCCACCATGACCTACGAGGCCGACCGGGCCGACCTGCTGCGGCACGAGCAGGAGATCGCCGCGCACCAGTCCTTCAACTACGCGCTGTTCGACGCGGCGGAGACGGCCCTGCTCGGCTGCGTCTACATCGACCCGCCGGAGAAGGCCGGTGCGGACGCCGACATCTCCTGGTGGGTGGTGGACGAGCTGGCGGGCGGCGAGGTCGAGCAGGCCCTCGACGCGCTGGTACCGCAGTGGATCGCCGCCGACTGGCCGTTCGAGCGGCCGCGCTACCCCGGCCGCGGGATCTCCTGGTCGGACTGGCTCGCCCTGCCGTAGGGCCCGTCGTCGAACCCCCGGAGCCTGAGCGGCCGTCCGACCCGTCCGACCCGTCCGACCCGTCCGACCCGGCAGGACCGCGGGGACGCCCCTCCCGCGCCGAGCCGCACCACGCCCGAGCAGCGGGGGGACCAACGGATCGCGTCCGGTGGGGTACAACTCCGGAAGCATGACGCAGAAGCCTTACCTGGACCGGGAGACGGCCGCCGCCCTGGCCGCCCGCGGCGGGGTGCCCGCGCCGCTGACCCCCGAGGCGCTGGGGGAGTGGCAGCGACGGGACGCGGAGCGGCGGCCCCGGCCCACGCTGCGGCAGCTCGCCGACGGCGGGCGG
Source organism: Kitasatospora sp. NPDC090308 (assembly GCF_044769485.1). NCBI lineage: Bacteria > Bacillati > Actinomycetota > Actinomycetes > Kitasatosporales > Streptomycetaceae > Kitasatospora > Kitasatospora sp. NPDC090308. Next base: position 507,408 of record NZ_JBIVXY010000003.1, read on the forward strand.
TTCGAGACCGCCGAGCACGACGCCGACGGTACCCCGCTGATCGCCGCCCGCCCGGCCGGGGCGGCCGGGCCGCTGCCCGCGCTGCTCTACCTGCACGGGGGCGGGCTGATCGGCGGCAACGCGTACGCCGTCCTGCCGCGCGTGCTGCGGGAGTTGGCCGAACCACTCGGGCTGGCCGTGCTCTCCGTCGAGTACCCGCTCGCGCCCGCCGCCCGCTACCCGGCCCCGCTGCACGCCTGCCGGACGGCGCTGCGCTGGACGGCCGCGCACGCCGGGCGGCTGCGGATCGACCCCGGGCGGATCGTCCTCGCCGGCAAGAGCGCCGGGGGCGGGCTGGCCGCCGCGCTCGCCCTGCTGCTGCGCGACGAACGCGACGAACGCGACGAGTGCGGTGAACTCCCTTCCCCGGCCGGGCAGTTGCTGCTCAGTCCGATGCTGGACGACCGCGGCGGCACCGCCTCCGCCCGGCAGGCCGCCGGGCACGACACCTGGGACGCCGTCTCCAACGCCACCGCCTGGCAGGCCGCGCTCGGCCCGCTGCACGGCACCCCCGACCTCCCCCCGTACGCCGCGCCCGCCCGGGCCCGCGACCTGTCCGGCCTGCCGCCCGCCTACCTGGAGGTCGGCTCCGCCGAGACCTTCCGCGACGAGGTCACCGCCTACGCCGACGCCCTGTGGCGCGCCGGCGGCCACGCCGAACTGCACGTCTGGCCCGGCGCCCCGCACGGCTTCGACACCCTCGCCCCGCGGGCCGCGATCAGCCGGGCAGCGGTCGCGGCCCGGGCGGGCTGGCTGCGGCGGCTGCTGTTCAGCTACGACCTCGGGGGAAATTGACGTCGGGACGTGCTCGTCCGGCGGGCCGGCTGGTGGTCGATCGGCAGCCGGTCTGCTGGACCGGCGCCGGCGCCGGCTCAATGCTCGGCTTCCACCGGGTCGCCCGCCGGGCGGAGCGGTCGCCACCGCCCGCACTCGGCGTGGGTGGGCTCCACGCAGATCCGTTGCACGGATCTCTTCGAGCAACCCGCCCAGACGTGTACGCGAGATGCCGGACGGAGCGGGATGCAAACAGGCCGCACGGGTCCGGCCGCACCTCACCGCTCACCCGATCTGCGGGGACCTTCACAGGTCACTGTCCCACCGGGGTCGGGGCTGCTCGTTCCTGGTCGTTCCTGGTCGTCAGCCGACGCTCTTCGGGGCGGTGACGAGGGTCTGCAGGGCGCGGACCAACTGGGTTGCGTCCGAGGAGGAGAGCGGGGCGAGGAACCGGCGTTCCATCTCCGCGCGGGCGTGCTCGGCTTCGCGCAGACAGTCCTGACCCGTTGGGGTCAGCTGCACGGTGTTCTTGCGCCGGTCCTGGGGGCTGCGGTGGCGCGCAACGAGCCCCTTCTCCTCCAGGGCGTCGACGAGCGCCACCATCGTCGTGCGGTCGACGCCGAGCCTGCCCGCCGCCTCCAGCTGGGACAGCGGGTACTCCGCCGCGAGCACGACGAGGACCGCCAGCTCGCGGCCGTCGAGGCCGAACGGCGCCAGCGCCAGCGCGGAGGCCTCGGTCAGCCGAAGGTGCACGTGCTTGAGCAGATAGCCGAGTCGGGAGGCGAGGGCCTCGGATGTCGCGTCGCCCGTCATGCTCGCATTGTATCCCAGAACTGATGGTCAGTATTGCTGACGATCACCTATGGTGACAGTATTGCCGTCGCCGGGGGCGGCACGTCGAGCCGAAGGGGGCGTGTGCACCATGACCGACCAGCAGCAGGACCGAGTGACGTTCGGTATCAAGACCACCCCGATGCGCGTCGCCTACGAGGACGTACTCCGGGTGTGGCAGGAGGCCGACGCCCTGCCGGAGATCGCGGACGCGTGGCTGTGGGACCATCTGATGCCGATCGCAGGCCCCAGGAACGGGCAGATCCTCGAAGGGTGGACCCTCCTGAGCGCCTTGGCCGCGCAGACCCAACGGCTGCGGCTGGGACTGCTCGTGACCAGTAACCGGATCCGCCGGCCCGCCGTCCTGGGCAAGATCGCCACCACGGTCGACGTGATCTCCCGGGGCCGCCTGATCATGGGTCTCGGCGTGGGCGGCACCCACCAGCCACCCAACGCCGGTGGCGTCACGGGCGAGAACCCCGCCGTCGCGGAGTACGACGCCTACGGCCTGACCCTGGTCCCCCCGGCCGAGGGCATCGCCCGCCTGGCCGAGACCGTCACCATCCTCAAGCGCATGTGGACAGAGGAAGCCTTCGACTTCCACGGCCGCTACTACACCCTCAAGGGCAACCGCAACGAACCCAAGCCCGTCCAGCAACCGGGCCCACCGCTGCTCATCGGCGGCTGGGGGACCAGAACACTCCGTCTGGTCGCCGAGCACGCGGACATCTGGAACATTCCCGGCCCGCCGCACAACACCCTCGACTACATCATCCAGCGCAGCCGCGTCCTGGACGCCCACTGCGCCGCCATCGGCCGGGACCGCCGGACGATCACCCGCTCCGTGCAGTACACCGTCTCCTACGACGACCTCGCCGGTGACCGCAGGTCGGTCCTGGACCTCATCGGCGCCGGTCTGACGCACATCGTGCTGAGCCTGCGAAGCCCCTACCCCCCGCAGGCCGCACAGCGGCTCGTCGACGAGATCATCACGCCCGTACGCGCGGAGCTCGACAGGCAGTGAAGGCCGGGCGTCGGTCCAGGCGGGCGGGGCGCCATCGACTGAACCGGGCGACCGTTGACGCCGGGCCGGCGTCCTCGAACTCAATTTCCCCCGAGGTCGTCGGCGGGCAGCCGGGTGTCGGTCCAGCCGGTGTCGGTCCAGCCGTCGGTGGTGCGGGTGTGGCGGCGGCGCAGGTGTCGCTGTTCCGGGCCCGCCTGCCAGAACTCGGCCTCCGCCGCGTGCAGGGCGTAGCAGTGCAGGGCGGGCGAGGGCGTGGAGCAGGCGGGGGAGGGGCGGACCGGCCCGCGCAGGCGGACCTGGCGGCCCTGGGCCGGCCAGTAGACGGTGAGCGCGGCGTCCGGGCGGGTGGCGAGCTGGTGGGCCTTGGCGGAGTCGGGCTCGGTCCAGAAGTGCCAGGCGGCGGCGGACGCGTCGACGTCCCGCAGCACCAGCACCCGGGCGTCCGGCCGCCCCGCGGCGTCCACCGTGGAGAGCGTCACCACCTGGGCGTCCGGGCCGCCCGCCGCGAGGGCGTCCAGCAGCCAGGCGGTGAACAGCGCGGCGGGGCCGGTGGCCGTCCGGTCCGGCGGCGGGTAGGCGGGTGCGGCCAGCACCGGGTGGGCGATCAGGGCGCGGACGAGGGGGGTGCGGTCGTCGGTCACGGGGCTTCCTGGTCGGAGGGCGGGGCACCGGGCGGCATCAGCACGCTGACCCGGTAGGTCGTCGGGTGGGCGAGCCGTCCGCAGAGCGTGTCCACCCGCAGGTGCGACGCGTCGTACGGGCAGGAGCGGAGGTACGCCCGGAGCGCGTCGGCGTCCTGCGTCGAGTGGAGCGGGTGCCACTGCCAACCCGTGTGCTCCTCGGCGTGGCGGCGGCGTTCCCCGTCCTGTCGGCGTTCGCGCTTCCGTTGACCTGGCATGGGGCACACACTGGCGGTTCGCGGGGGCGGGGGCAAGCGGGTCGGCGGCGGCGGGTCACTCGATCGGGTCTTATTAGACTCGATGTTGATAAGAGTGGTCGAACCCCTTGTCCGGCCCGCTACCCGCGAGTAGTTTGCCGGTGTGCCCACCCGGGGCCGCTCCCCCCGTCCGTCGCGCGTCAGGAGGCACCCCCATGCCCCGCCCCACCCCGCCCGTCAGCGTGCACGACAGCCTGGTGCTCGAACCGCGCGACGTGCGCTTCGACTGGTCCCGGCTGCCGCTGCACTGGATCCCCGACGAGCCGATGGCCACCCACACCATCAACGTGCTGCACCTGCTGCTGCCCGAGGGCGAGCGGTGGTTCGTCAAGGTGTTCAAGGAGGCGCTGCCGCTGATCCGCGACGAACAGCTGCGCGAGGAGGTGCTCGGCTTCATCGGGCAGGAGGCGATCCACGCCGAGGCCCACCAGGAAGTCCTCGACCACCTGCTCGGCCAGGGCCTCGACCCGCGCCCCTACGTCCGGCAGATCAGCTGGCTGTTCCGCCGCGTCCTGGGCGACAAGCCCGGCCTGACCGCCCGCCAGCACCGCGAGAACGTCATCGAGCGCGTCGCCTTCGTCGCCGCCATCGAGCACTTCACCGCCTTCCTCGGCAACTGGGCCCTCAACTCGCCCGGCCTCGACCGGGCCAAGGCCGACCCCACCATGCTCGACCTGCTGCGCTGGCACGGCGCCGAGGAGGTCGAGCACCGCAGCGTCGCCTACGACCTGATGCGCCACCTCGACCCCGGCTACCTGCGGCGCGTCCGCGGCATGTTCGTCTCCGGCCCGCTGCTGATCCACCTGTGGATCCGCGGCGCCCGCTTCATGCTCGCCGCCGACCCCACCCTGGAGGGCCGGCTCGTCCCCACCTGGCGCGAGGCCCGGCGCGCCGCCCGGCGCGGCCTGCTGCCTGAACCCGCCCGCTTCCTGCGCTCCGCCGCGCGCTACTTCGGCCCCGGCTACCACCCCACCCGCGAGGGCAGCTCCTCGCAGGCCCTCGCCTACCTGGCGAAGTCGCCGGCGGCCAAGGCCGCCGCCACCCACTGAGCAGGGCGCGCCCGAACGGGAAACCCGGCGGAACCGGACGCCCGGCGGAACCGGGCGCGCGCCCGAACCGGACGCGCGACCAGGGACGCGAACACCGATGGCCCCCGGCGGGGCGTGAACACCTCTTGGAGCCGTACCCCCATGGATCTCGAAACGCCACCCCCCGACCTGTACGGACGCCCCCGGGCCGACCGCTTCTTCGCCCGGCTGACCGCCTTCGGCGACTGGTACAGCCCCGCGCTGGGCCGCCCCGGGCTGCGCCGCAGCCCGCGCCGACCGGAGGCCCGGCCGGTGCCGCCGCTGCACCTGGTGGTGGTCTCGCACCGGGTGGTCGCCGAGGACGTGGCGGAACTGCGGCTGGCCGACCCGTCCGGCGGGATGCTGCCGCCCTGGCAGCCCGGCGCGCGGATCGTGCTGACCCTGCCGTCCGGCCGCGAGCGGCACTACTCGCTCTGCGGCGACCCGGCCGACCGGCACGCCTACCGGATCGCGGTGCGCCGGATCGCGGACGGCGGCGGCGGCTCCGTCGAGGTCCACGACGACCTGCACGTCGGGGTCCGCCTGCGGGTGCGCCGCCCGCGCAACGGCTTCGCGTTCTGCGGCGAGGAGAAGGTGCTGTTCCTGGCCGGCGGCATCGGCGTCACCCCGCTGCTCCCGATGGCCCGGGCCGCCCGACACGCCGGCCTCGACTGGCGGCTCGTCCACACCGGCCGCACCGCCGCCGCCCTCCCGTTCACCGACGAACTGCGCGCCCTCGACCCGGCCCGGGTGATCGTCCGCACCGACGACGAGCACGGCCTGCCCGACGCCGCCGAGCTGCTCGCGCACGCCCCCCGCGGCGCCGCCGTCTACGTCTGCGGCCCCGCGCCGATGCTGCTCGCCGTCCAGCGCGCCCTGCCCCAGTCGCCCGCCACCGCACTGCACTTCGAACGGTTCGGGGCCGCGCCGATCCGCGACGGGCGCCCGTTCGGCATCCGGATCGACGGCCGGACGCTCACCGTCCCCGCCGACCGCTCCGCGCTGGACGTCGCCCGCGAGGTCAGGCCCGACCTGCCCTACTCCTGCCGACAGGGCTTCTGCGGCACCTGCGTGCTCAGGACCACCGACGGCACCCCCGAGCACCGCGACCGCCGGCTCACCGCCGAACAGCGGGCCGCCGGCCTGATCCTGCCCTGCGTCACCCGGGCCGCCGAGGGCGAGACCCTCGTCCTGGAGGTGTGAGAGATGAAGCAGCCGCCCCGATTCCCGTACAGCGAAAGGGACCTGGCGAAGTTCCGGGAGGTCCAGCAGCTCTCCTACCACTGCGCCGAACAGGTCGCCGCCTGGATCGAACCCGGCGTCACCGAACGCCAGGCCACCGCCGAACTGCGCCGCTGCCTGGTCCGGGCCGGCGTGCAGGACTTCTTCCACGTCCCGTTCGCCTGGTTCGGCGACCGCACCGCCTTCCGGCACTTCCGCACCCCGCTCCAGTTCTTCGCCGGCTCCCGGGTGCTCACCGAGGGCATGCCGTACGTCCTGGACTGCGCGCCCGTGGTGGACGGCTACACCGCCGACATCGGCTACGGCGGCAAGGTCGGCGACAACCCCGTCTGGGACCTGCTCGCCAAGGACCTCCGGGTCTACCGCGAACTGATCCTGCGCGAGGTCAGGGCCCGCCGCACCCTCGCCGAGGTGTACGCCGCCGTCGACGCCCAACTCGCCGCCCACGGCTACGACAACCGCCACCAGGTCTACCCCGGCCGGGTCATCGGCCACCAGGTCACCCGGAACACCGCCCGCGGCCCGGCCGGCGTCAACCTGTTCGGCTTCGGCGTCCGCACCCTCCAGACCCTGGGCCGCGAACTCGTCAAGGAACGCCTGGAGGGCCGCTCCCCGCTCTGGGCCGGCGGCCGCGCCTCCCACCACGCCCCCACCCCCGGCCTCTGGGCGGTCGAACCGCACATCGGCTTCCGCGACGTGGGCATCAAGTTCGAGGAACTCCTCGTCGTCACCGAGGACGACGCGTACTGGCTCGACGACGACCTGCCGCACGTGCGGCGCTGGACACTCCAGGAGGCACGCGCATGACCGGCCGCAGCAACGGGACCCGCCGGCGCACCGTCGACTCCGGCGGGATCGCCCTCGCCGTGTACGAGCAGGGCGACCCGGCCGACCCGACGGTGATCCTGGTGCACGGCTACCCCGACGACCACTCGGTCTGGGACGACGTCGCCGCGGACCTCGCCGTCGACCACCACGTGGTGCGCTACGACACCCGCGGCTCCGGGGCCTCCGGGGTGCCCGCCGCCCGGGAGGACTACCGGCTGGAACTGCTCGGCGCGGACCTGTTCAACGTCGCCGACGCCGTCAGCCCCGACCGGCCGGTGCACGTCGTCGCGCACGACTGGGGGAGCGTGCAGTGCTGGGAGGCCGTCACCGCGCCCGGCGCGTACCGGCGGATCGCCGGCTACACCACGATGTCCGGCCCGTGCCTGGACCACATGGGCCACTGGATCCGGCACCGGCTGCGCCGCCCCACCCCGCGCCACCTGTCCCAACTGCTGCGGCAGGGCGCGCACTCCTGGTACATCGCGCTGTTCCACCTGCCCGTGCTCGCCCCCGCCGCCTGGAGGCTCGGCCTGGCCCGGCTGTGGCCCCGGGTGCTGCGCGACCTGGAGGCCGTCCGCCCCCGGCCCGGCCACCCGCAGGCCACCCTCGCGCGGGACGCCGTGCACGGCATCGAGCTGTACCGGGCCAACATGCGCCCCACCGTGCGCCGGCCGCGCGAACGGCACACCGAGGTGCCGGTGCAGCTGATCACCCTGCAACGCGACCACTACGTCTCCGACTTCCTCTCCGAGGGCCTGGAACGCTGGGTGCCCCGGCTCACCCGGCGCACCCTGAACGCCACCCACTGGTCCGCGCTGCTGGAGAAGGGCCCCGCGGTGGCCGCCCTGGTCCGCGAGTTCACCGCCCGCGACCACGGCGCCGTCCGCCAGGAACCCTCCGCGGCGGGCGAGTTGGTCGTCGTCACCGGCGGCGGCAGCGGCATCGGCCGGGCCACCGCGCTGGCCTTCGCCGAGCAGGGCGCCCGGATCGTGGTCTGCGACCGCGACCTGCCCGCCGCGCAGCGCACCGCCGAACTCTGCACCCTCTCCGGCGTCAAGGCCGCCGCGTACCGGGTCGACGTGAGCGACGGCCCGGCCGTCGACGCGTTCGCGCAGCAGGTCGCCGCCGAGCACGGGGTGCCCGACGTGGTGGTCAACAACGCGGGGATCGGCCACTCCGGCACCTTCCTGCAGACCACCGAGGAGGAGTGGCGGCGCGTCCTGGACGTCAACCTGTGGGGCGTCATCCACGGCTGCCGCGCCTTCGGACAGCTGATGGTCGACCGCGGCGAGGGCGGCCACCTCGTCAACCTCGCCTCCGCCGCCGCCTACCTGCCCTCCAAGGTGCTCGCCGCGTACGCCACCTCCAAGTCCGCGGTCCTCATGCTCTCCGACTGCCTGCGCGCCGAACTCGCCCCGCACCGGATCGGCGTCTCCACCATCTGCCCCGGCATCGTCAACACCAACATCACCCGCACCAGCACCTTCTCCGGCCTCGGCGACGGCGAACTCGCCGCCAAGCAGGCCAAGGTCGCCAAGATGTACGCCCGCCGGGGCTTCCCGCCGGAGAAGGTCGCCGCCGAGATCGTCCGCGCCGTCCGCACCCGCAAGGCCGTCGTCCCCGTCACGATCGAGGCCAAGGCCGCCCGCCTGCTCGGCCGGCTCAGCCCCGCGCTGCTGCGCCGGGCGGCCCGGATCAACGCGGGCTGAAACGTCCCTGCCGGGGGCGCGCACCACCCCGCGCCCCCGGCTGCGCGGTCCGCCGCGCCGCCCGGCTCCCGGTCCAGCACCGGGAACGGCGGCCCCGCCGCCCCGTAGACTGGCCGTCCGTGGACCTGACGACGATGGCCGGACCGCTCGCCTCCTTCGCCCTGGTGGTGGGCCTGCTCACGCTCACTCCCGGGCTCGACACCGCACTGATCCTGCGCACCGCCGTCCTCGGGCGGCGACGCCAGGCGTGGGGGGTGGTCCTCGGCATCCAGACCGGCACCCTGGTCTGGGGCACCGCCTCCGCGGCCGGGATCAGCGTGCTGCTCACCGCCTCCCGCCTCGCCTACGAGACGCTGCGCTGGGCCGGCGTCTGCTACCTGCTGTGGACGGGCGTGCGGATGCTGCGCGAACGGCACCCGCGGCGGGACGGGGCGGGCGACGGCAGCGACGGCAGCGACAGCGGCGACCGTGACGGCGACGGCAGCGACGACGGGGCGGGCGGGTGGTGGGCCGGGTGGCGGCGCGGGACGCTCACCAACCTGCTCAACCCCAAGGTCGGCGTCTTCTACGTCGCCGTCCTCCCCCCGTTCATCCCCGCCGGGGCCCCGCACCTCGCGGCCGGCGTCCTGCTCACCTCGGTCCACGTGGCCGAGGGCCTGCTCTGGTCCGCCGCCCTGATCGCCTTCGCCCACACCCTGCGCGCCCGCCTGCGCCGCCCCGCCGTCCGCCGCCTGCTCGACCGGGCCACGGGCGTCGCCGTGCTCGGCTTCGGCGCGAAGCTCGCCCTCGGCGACTGACCGCGCCGGGCGGCCGACCCCGCCGGAGCGCCCGCCCGGGGGCGGGGCACCGGGCCGGTCAGCCCGCGGCCGGGCGGGTCAGGGCGTGCAGGTGGCGTTCGCGGGGGCGGGGGAGGAGGGCTTCGAGGGGGTAGCCGGCCTTCCGGGCGACCCGGCAGGAGGCGGGGTTGTCCGCGTGGTGGATCAGTTCCAGGCGGGTCAGGGCGGGGCCGTCGGCGGGGGAGAGGGCCCAGGCGGAGAGGAGGGCCACCGCTCGGGGGGCGAGGCCGCGTCCGCGGGCGGGGCGCCGGTCCAGTAGCCGACCTCGCCGGTGGGGCCGGTGCCGCCGGGGCGTTTGAGCACGACGTGGCCCACGGCCCGCCCGTCCGTGACCATGGCGAAGGCGAGGCGCTCGCCGGTGGCGCGGCCCGCGCGTTCGGCGGCGATCCAGCGCAGTGCCCCGGCGCGGTCGGACACCCGGTGGGAGGTCCGGCGGCGGATCTCCGGGTCGGCGAGCAGGGCGGCCAGCGCGTCGGCGTCGCCGTCCTCCCACGGGCGGAGCGTCAGGTCCGCGGAGGTCAGTGTCGTCATGCCGGTGCGCTCCGTTCCGGTGGGGTCCGTTCCGTCGGGGTCCGCTGGGGTCCGTCGGGGCCCGAGCCTATCCGGTCGGGCACGTCCCGTTCCGCCGGCCGGCCGGCGAACATCTGATGATCCGTCAGGAGGTCGCAGGGCGGGGGCGCACGAGGCGCACGCACGGGTGATCGATATGATTCCTGACGGGTCGTCAATTTCCTTTTCCTGCAACGCGGATGTCCGTATTCCGCTTACCATTCGGCCAAAAGAGGTGCATGCGGGGCCGTACCGGTGATCTTCCCGCGGTGGTTCGGCGTGCCTTCCCGACGACGGACGACGAGAGCAGGGCATGACCCAGACAGAACAGCAGACCAGGGCGCCCGTGCGGGGCGCCGGGCGGCGGCGGGCCGAACGGGCCGCCGCCGTGGTGGCGGCCTTCGCGGCGGCCACGGCCGTCGCCGCCCCCTCGGCCTCGCCGGCCGGTGCGGAGGGGTCGGTGACGGTGCGGGTGGTGCGGGCGGTGGACGAGAGCGGGACGTGGAGTCCGGCGCTGGAGCCGGGGCTGGCCGGGGTGACGGTGACGCTGACCGGCGAGGACGGCGCGGTGCGCACGGGGGTGACGGCGGCCGACGGGACGGTGACGCTGGCGCCCGCCAAAGCGACCGCGAGCGGCCGGTACCGGGTGGACGTGGTCAATCCGCGGCCGGGCGTGCTGTACCCGGCGTTCGCCGCCCGCGAGGGGCTGACCGGGGCGCCGGACCGGCTCAGCAGCAACGAGGAGTTCGTCGACCTCTCCGACGGCGGGCAGGCCGTGCTCACCACCGGCCTGTGGAACCCGTCCGACTACTGCCAGCGCAACGCCCCGCTGGCCACCGCCTGCCAGCCCGCCGCCGCCGACCCGGCGAGCAAGCGGACCCTGCTGAGCTTCCCGTACGAGTCGCGCGGCATCAACCAGGACGTCACCGACATCAGCACCGCCGCCGACACCGGCAACGTGTTCGGCCTGGCCTGGGACCGCGACGGCCGACGGCTGTTCAGCTCGGCCCAGGCCAAGCGCGACACCCGGTACGGCCCCGGCGGGCCGGGCGCGATCTACGTCACCGACCCGGCGAAGAGGACCACCGCCCTGTTCGCCACCGTTCCCGACGCCGGGACGGCCGCGCACGGCGGCGACGGCGACCCGGCGTTCCTGGCCGCGGCCGGGAAGGAGAGCCTGGGCGGGCTGAAGCTCACCGAGGACGGCCGCGACCTGTACGTGGTCAACCTGCACGACCGCAGGCTGTACCGGTACGACGCCACCGCGGCGTCCGCGTCCGCGCCGAAGGCGGTCTACCCCATCCCGTCCGGCGGCTGCCCGGCGGCCGGGGACTGGCGCCCGTTCGGCCTGGGCATGCAGGACGGGACCGGCTACGTCGGCGGCGTCTGCTCCGGCCAGTCCACCCAGCGGCTCGCCGACCTGCGGGCCGTCGTGCTGCCCTTCGACCCGGCCACCGGGACGTTCGGCGCGGCCGTGCTCGACCAGCCGCTCGACCACCGCGGCACGTCCGCCAACGACTGCGCCGGCTACTACTGGTACCCCTGGCTGGACACCGCGCCGTCCGCCGGGGTCTGCTACTTCCACGGGGAGCCCGAACTCGGCGAGATCGGCTTCGAGACCGACGGCTCGATGCTGCTCTCCTTCCGCGACCGGTACACCGACCAGGCCAACTCCTACCCGGTGCCCGGCCGGCCGCTCCCGCCCGGCTCGACGCTGGCGCTCTCCTCCGGCGACCTCAACAAGGCGTGCGAGTCCGGCGACGCGTACGTGCTGGACGTCAACCTCGGCTGCGGGCAGACCACCCGGGGCAAGGGCTTCTACGACGTGCGCCGCTACTACGGCTCGCACACCTACGCCAGCTACGCGGGCATGGCGCTGTCCAGGGCGGAGGACTCCATCGCCACCTCCGGCTACGACGTGCTCGACCACGCCAACACCGCCGGCACCATGTTCACCCTGCGCACCGGCGCACCCGACCCCGGCGCGGGCCAGGAACTCTCCGACGGCTTCTCCAGCTTCGGCAAGGGCTCCGCGATGGCCGACCTCGAAGTGCTCTGCGACCGCGCCCCGCTCCAGATCGGCAACCGGGTCTGGTACGACCCCGAGCGCTCCGGCCTGCAACTGCCGCAGCAGCGGCCGGTGCCCGGCGCGACCGTCCACCTGTACGACGCGGACGGCACGCTGGTCGGCACCACGAAGACCACCGACCGCGGCGAGTACTACTTCGACGACGGCGACGTCACCGGCGGCCTCCGGCCCAGGACCGCCTACACCATCCGGCTCGACAACCCCGCCGACTACACCGAGGGCGGACCGCTCCACCACTGGGTCCCGACCGCGGACAACGTCGGCGACAACCGCCTGATCGACTCCGACGGCACCGTCCCCGACGGCGGCACCTACGTGGAGCGGGCGCTCACCACCGGCGGGCCCGGGCAGGACGACCACGGCTTCGACTTCGGCTTCCAGCGCCAGCGCGGCGCGCTGCGCCTGGTCAAGCACGACCAGGACGGCCGGCCGCTGCCCGGCGCGGTCTTCCAGCTGTGGCGCGAGGCCAACGGCACCGGCGGACTCCAGGCCGACGGCGACCGGCCCGACACCAAGGTCGGCGACCCGTGCACCACCGGCACGGACGGCACCTGCGCCGACCGGGCGGACCTCGGCACCTACTACTGGCAGGAGGTCAGCCCGCCCGAGGGCTACCGAGCCCCCGAGCGGCCGGTCCTCGGACCGGTCGTGCTGGACGACGAGCACCTCGACGCGGGCATCACCACGACCGCCGTCAACACCCTCCTCCCGCAGACCGGTCCGAGCCCCACCCCGACCGCGACGCCCACGCCCACGCCCGCCCCGGCCCCCACCCCGGACGCGCCCGCCCCGCCGCAGGCCCGCCCGGCCCCGTCCGGCAGCCTGGCCAGCACCGGCCTGGACGGGGCCGTCCCGTTCGCGCTGGCCGGCGGCGCGCTGCTGCTGGTGCTCGGCACCGGCCTGGTGGTCGTGGCGAGGAGGCGCCGCAGCAGCTGATCCGCCGTCAGACCGGGGCCCCGGGCCCGGACCCGGGGCCCCGCCCGTCAACTCCCGCCCCCAGCAGAGGAATCCGTGGCAACACAGCAGAAGAACCGCCGCCGGTACGCGGTCGCGGCCGTGGTGGCCGCCGTCCTGGTCGCCGCCGCCGGGGTGACGGCCTGGCAGGTGGCGGGCCGGGAGGGCGGCAGCCGCCCGCTCAGCACCGAGGAGGCGTCCCGGCTGGCCCTCTCCCGGTTCACCCTGTACGGGGCCAGCCCGGTCCAGGTCGCGCTGCGCGTCGACGAGGGCGCCGGCACGGTGGTCGAGGTGCACGGCCTCGTCGACTACCGGACCGGGCACGCCGCCGGCGGCTACCGGGTGCGCGGGCCCGGCGGAGCGCTCCACACCGGGCTGGTGGTCTGGGACACCGGCGGCCTCGGCCTGGCCGACGCCCCCGCCGGAACGGACGGCCTGCCCTGGGAGCAGGCCGAACACGTCCCGCGCACCGGCTGGACCTCCCGCCCGTACGGCAGCGACCCGCTCGACGCCGGGCTGGAACTGGCGGTCCGGCTCGGCGCCGACCGCCCCGACAACCCGCTGCTGCTCGCCCAGGCCGGCCCCCGCCGGCTCGGCCGGGACCGGATCGACGGCCGCGAGCACGACCGGATCTCCGGCCCGCGCCCGCGCGACGCCGCCGCGGGCACCGGCGACGCCACCTCGCCGCTCACCTACTGGGTCGACGCCGAGGGCGGCCTGCGCCGCGTCACCATGCGGATGCCCGGCCTCGGCACCCCCGCCACCCTCGACTTCGAGGGCGGGCGGGACGGGGCGCGGCTGCCCGAGGCGCCCTGGGCCACGGCGGGCTGAGGTGGCACCAGACGTTCCCCCGCCGGGGGGCCGACGGCGGGCCGGGGCGGCGTCAGGAGTCCGCGGGCAGCGGGTAGGCGTCCGGGTCGACCGGGCCCGGCAGGCCGACGGCCGGCACCGCCGGGGCGTGCGGGTCGGCCAGCGAGGGCTGCGCGGGCGGCACCGGCACGGCGTTGAACGCGGTGCCGGGCGGGGCCTGCACGCCCGCCGCCCGGCCGGCCGGAACGGGCCCGCCGGGGGCCGCCGCGTCGCAGGCCGCCAGGCGCTCCAGCCCGGGCGGGCTCTGGGTGGCCGGGCCGTTGCCGGTGAAGCAGTTGCCCGGGTCGGCCGCCGAACTGACCAGGTCCACCCCGTTGCCGGTGACCCGGTTCGCGGTGACCCGGTTGCCGGACGCCGGGTGGCCGGGCGGGTCGGTCACCACCACGCCCGCCGCCCGGTTGCCCCGGACCAGGTTCCGCTCCACCCGGTTGCCGGTGCCGCCGCCGATCCCGATGCCGATCCCGAAGCCGCCGTCGGCCTGCTCCGGCGAGTCCGCCGCGTTGTTGTCGGCCACCACGTTGCCCGCGATCACCGCGGCGTGCTGCGGGGCCAGCGACTCCAGGTCGTTGGAGTTGACCGTCACCCCGACCCGGTTGCCCACCACCCGGTTGCCCACCACGGTCAGGTTCTCCGAGGCGTTGGTGATCTCGATCCCGACCGCGTTGCGCTCCACCGTGTTGCCCCGCACCAGGGTGTCGCACGGCTTGCACTGCCCGACGTAGATCCCCGAGTCGGCCTGCCCGGACGCGTACGACTCCTCGATCACCCCGCCCCGCGCGTCGAACGCGTAGATGCCGTACAGCGCGTTCCCGTACGCCGTCACCCGGGTCGCCCGGAAGCCCCGCACGGCGGGGAAGCGGGTGGTGTCCAGCGGGTCGTACGCCGAGCCGCCCGCGCCGTGGCGCTGGAGCTTCTCGTCGGTGACGCCGGTGAACAGCACCCCGTTGGCCAGGTAGCCGTGCACGGTCAGGTTCTCCACCACGCTGCCCGCGCCGGTCGCGGTGATGCCGTTGACCAGCTTCAGCCCGCCGTCGAACACCACCGCGCCGCGGTCCGTCCCGCGCAGCACCACCCGCGGCCGGGTGATCCGCACGCTCTCCCGGTACGTCCCGGGGCCGACCAGCACCAGGTCGCCCGGGTTCGCGGTGTCCACCGCCCGCTGCACGGTCGGGAAGTCCTCCGGCACCCGCAGCACCGTCCCCGGCGGGTGGCGGTCGGCGGACCGGGAACCGCCGTCCGGGGAACAGCCGGCCGCGGCCGGGAGCAGCAGCAGTGCCGCGCCGAGCAGCAGCCGGCCGGACCGGAACTGACGGTACGTCAATCGTGAAGCAGTGAGGAGCAGTTGCATGAAGCGTGTTCTACCGTCTGTCACGGCCGCCGTGCACACCGAACGGGCGAACCCGCCGGACGCCGCCGTCCCCGCGCGCCCCCGGATCGACCGCCGGGCCCTGCTGGCCGCGGGCGCCGCCCTCGCCGCCGGGGCGGGCGCCGCCACCGCGACCGCGCTGGTCCGCGAACCGGCCGCGGCACCGGCCGCCCCGCCGCCGCCCGCGGCCGTCCCGTTCCACGGCGCCCGCCAGGCCGGGGTGACGCACCGTCCGCTCGCCGCCACCCGGCTGCTCGCCCTCGACCTGCCCGCCGACGCCGACCGGGCCGCGCTGCGCGCCCTGCTCGCCGCCGTCGGCGAGGTGCTGGCCCGGGCCGCGGACGGCGGCCTCGACGACCCGCGACTGCCCGGCACCCCGCCGGTCACCTCGCTCGCCGCGGTCGGCCCCGCCCTCGCCGCCCGCCTGCGCCTGCCCGCCCCCGGGACGCTCGCCGAGCTGCCCGCCCTCCCCGGCGACCGCCTCGACCCGGCCCGCGGCGGCGGCGACCTGCTGCTCCAGGTCGGCGCCGAACAGCCCTGGACCACCGGCCTGCTGACCGAGCACCTCCTCGCGGCGGCGGCCCCCCACGGCGCGGCCGTCCGCTGGCACCAGTCCGGCTTCCTGCCCCCCACCCCGGACGGGCGGACCCCGCGCAACCTGTTCGGCTTCAAGGACGGCACCGCCAACCCCGACCCCGCCGACCCCGCCCTGTGGCACCGGGACGGCACCGTCCTGGTCTACCGCCGCATCCGGATGGACACCGCCGCCTTCGCCGCCCTCCCCGCCGACCGCCGGGAACTCGCCACCGGCCGCCGCGCCGCCACCGGCGCCCCGCTCACCGGCACCGCCGAGCACGACGACCCCGACATCTACGCCAAGCACCCCGACGGCTCCTACGTCATCCCCGCCACCGCCCACGTCCGCCTCAGCAGCCCCCGCCTCGACGGCGGCGCCCGGATGCTCCGCCGCGGCTGGTCCTACGACGACGGCCCCACCGACCGCGGCCTCCTCTTCTGCGCCTTCATGCCCGACCCCGCCCTCTTCACCCGGGTCCAGACCCGCCTCGCCCAACGCGACGCGCTCACCCCGTTCCTGACGCACACCGCCTCGGCGGTGGGCTGGGTCCTCCCGGGCGCACGGGAGGGCGGCACGCTGGGGGACGGGCTGTGAGCGCCGTCCGGGCCGGGTGTTGACACGGGGTGCGCGGCCCCTGATCATCACTTGCCATGATCATTGCTGAGGATGTCGCGGAGCCCGGGATACCCGTGGCCGGGTTCGTGGTGGGCTGGTTGTTCGCGGCCGCGATCATCGTCCACGGGCTGGTGCTGGTCACCGATTTCCGCGGCGTCCGGACGCGGCTCGCCGACCGCTGGACCGCGCTGCTCGACCGCTCCCGGCTCACCGGGAACCCGGTCCCGCTCCTGGCGCCGCTCTTCGCCCGGCACGGCATCGCCTACGGGGTGGCCTCGCTGGCCGCCGGCGCCGTCATGGTGGTGTTCCTGGTGCTGATGGCGCTCTACCCCGTCGTGCAGTGACGTCCCGGAAGCGGCGTTCCGGGAGTCACGGCCCCGGGGCGACGGGCTGTTCGAGGAGTTCGGCCGAGGGTGCGAAGCCGTGCCGCCGGTACAGCGGGGCGCTGCGTTCGGAGGGCCAGACGACCAGGGTGTCCAGCGGCCGGGCGCGGGCGTGGCGGTTCAGCTCCTCCAGCAGGGCCCGGCCCAGGCCGTGGCCGCGCCGTTCGGGGGTGACGTAGAAGTTCGTCACGTAGCCGAGGGCGTCGGCGGACGGGTAGGGGCTGGGCACCTTCTCCACCAGGCAGAGGAACACGTGCCCGCAGACCCGCCCGTCCGCCTCCGCCACCCAGGCGAGCCACGGCCCGGCCAGCCGGGTGCGCAGCCACCGCTCGCACTCGGCGAGGAACTCCGCCGCCGACCCCGGCGGTTCGCCGCCCTCGTCCTCCCGCTTGAACCGCAGGCGCAGCGCGGCCAGCGCGGACGCGTCGTCAACTCCGGCCCGGCGGACGGTCACTCCGTTCATGGGGCCCACTCTAGGCGGCGTGCGAGGAACTGCCGCCCGGGGCCCGGGTGTCGGCGAGGTCGTGGTGGATCGGGCCGCCGGTGGTGGAGAGCGGGAGGCAGGAGCCGCCGCGGGTGAGGGAGACGAGTTGGGCGGCGATGGAGACGGCGGTCTCCTCGGGGGTGCGGGCGCCGAGGTCGAGGCCGATGGGGGAGTGCAGGCGGGAGAGTTCGGTCTCGGTGAGGCCGGCTTCGCGCAGGCGGGTCTCGCGGTCGCGGTGGGTGCGGCGGGAGCCCATCGCGCCGACGTAGCCGACGGGCAGGCGCAGGGCGCGTTCGAGGAGCGGGATGTCGAACTTGGCGTCGTGGGTGAGGACGCACAGCACGCTGCGGCCGTCGAGCCGGTCGAGCTGGGTGTCGAGGTAGCGGTGCGGCCAGTCGACGACGAGTTCGTCGGCCTCGGGGAAGCGCCGTGCGGTGGCGAAGACCGGCCGGGCGTCGCAGACGGTGACGTGGTAGCCGAGGAACTTGCCGATCCGGACCACCGCCGAGGCGAAGTCGATCGCGCCGAAGACCAGCATCCGCGGCGGCGGCACGTACGCCTCGACGAAGACGGTGACGGTGTGTTCGGCGGACGGGTCGCAGGGCCGCCCGTCCAGCCCGAGGACCAGGCGGCCGGTGCGCCCGGCGGAGAGCATCGCGCGGGCCTCGGCGACGGTGGCGCGCTCCAGCCGGAAGGAGGCGAAGGAGCCGTGGTGGGCGTCGGCGGTGACGGCGAGGGCGCCGCCGAGCAGGGCGGGCGGGCCGTCGACGATCCGGGCCACCGCGACGGGGGTGCCGGAGGCGGTGTAGGCGACGGCGGCGTCCAGGCCGGGGTCGGCGCCGGGGACGACCGGCTGGACGAAGACGTCGAGCAGGCCGCCGCAGGTCAGGCCGACGGCGAAGGCGTCCTCGTCGCTGTAGCCGAAGCGTTCCAGGGCGGGCGTGCCGGTGTGCAGCGCCTCCCGGCACAGCTCGTACACCGCGCCCTCCACGCAGCCGCCGGAGACCGAGCCGACCGCCTCGCCGTCCGCGTCGACGGCCAGGGCCGCGCCGGGGTCGCGCGGCGCGGAGCCGGAGACGCCGACCACGGTGGCCACCGCGAAGGGGCGTCCGGCGGCGTGCCAGGTGTGCAGCTGGGCGGCGATGTCGTGCACGGGATTGCTCCTCACGGACTCACGGACGGCGGGTGCCGCCCCGCCGGAGGGTGCGGCGGGGCGGCGGGGAGGGCCGGGCGCTAGTGCACGCCCAGCCAGGATTTGATCGGGACGATCGCGAAGTACACGGCGAACACGCCGGTCAGCACCCACATCAGCGGGCCGGGCTCCCGCCACTTGCCGGTGCCGGCCTTGATCGCGGTGTACGAGACGACGCCGGCCGCGACGCCCGCGGTGATGCTGTAGGTGAAGGGCATGACCACGCAGGTGAGGAACGCCGGGATGGCGGTCTCGCGGTCCGACCAGTCGATGTGCCGGGCCTGGCTCATCATCATCGAGCCGATCACCACCAGCGCGGCGGAGGCGACCTGCACCGGCACCACGGCGGCCACCGGGGAGAAGAACAGCATCAGCGCGAAGACGCCGCCGGTGACGGTGGAGGCCAGGCCGGTGCGGGCGCCGTCGCCGACGCCGGTGGCCGACTCGACGAACACGGTCTGCCCGGACGCCCCGGCCAGGCCGCCGATCGCGCCGCCCGCGCCGTCGATGAACAGCGCCTTGGACAGGCCGGGCATCCGGCCCCTGTCGTCGGCCAGCCCGGCCTCGGTGCCGACGCCGATGATGGTGGCCATCGCGTCGAAGAAGCCAGCGAGGACGAGGGTGAACACGGCGACCGAGGCGCTGATCGCGCCCAGCCCGTGCGAGCCGAACGCGCCGAACAGGTCGACGTGCCCGAACAGCCCGAAGTCGGGGGCGGCGACCGGCGAGCCGGGCCAGGTCGGCGCCGAGCCGCCCCAGTCCGCGCCGGTCAGCCCGGCCGCCCTGTCGACCACCAGGGCGACCGCGGTGCCCGCCGCGATGCCGATCAGGATCGCGCCCCGCACGCCCCGGGCCAGCAGCACGAAGACGGTGAGCAGGGTGAGCGCGAAGATCAGCACCGGCCAGCCCCGGAGCTCGCCGAACGGGCCGAGCGAGAGCGGGGTGGGGCCGCCGGTGTGCACGAACCCGGCCTTGTAGAAGCCGATGATCGCGACGAACAGGCCGATGCCGATGGTGATGGCGTGCTTGAGCGGCAGCGGGATGCCGTTCATGATCCTCTCGCGCAGTCCGGAGACCACCAGCAGCACGATCAGCAGGCCGTAGATCACGCACAGGCCCATCGCCTGCGCCCAGGTGGTGTGCGGCGCGACCAGCGCCGATATCGCGCCGGAGACGGACAGCCCGGCCGCGACCGCCAGCGGCACGTTGCCGACCACGCCCATCAGGACCGTGGTGACGGCGGCGGCCAGCGCGGTGGCGGTGGTCAGCTGGGCGTGGTCCAGCTTGGCGCCGGTGACGTCCGCGCCGCTCAGGATGATCGGGTTGAGCAGGACGATGTAGGCCATCGCCATGAAGGTGGTGAGTCCGCCGCGGATCTCGTTGCCCAGGGTGGAGCCGCGCGCGGAGATCTTGAAGTAGGTGTCGAGGGCGCCGCGCGGGGGTGTGTCGGGCGCGGTGGGGGCCGCGTCGGTGGGGCCGGGCTCCGTGGAGGTCCGGTTCATGTCCACTCCCAAGGTTCATAGGGGGTTGGGGTGGGCGAGCCGACCTGAATGCCCGTCAGGGGGGTACGCAGGGGGACTGGTTCGACTCACGGGTGGGGGTGCTGCGGGGCCCGGCGAGACTCCGGCAGCGCCCCGGGGCCGGGGGAAGACTGGACACCGGCCCCGGGGACGTTCTCGAACGGTCCGTCAGAGCGTGTCGGTCAGGTGCTCCGGCCGCACCGGGATGCGGGTGAGCGCCTTGCCGGTGGCCTGGCGGATGGCCGCGACGATCGACGGGGTGGCGGAGACGGTGGGGGCCTCGCCGACGCCGCGCAGCCCGTACGGGGCGTGCGGGTCGGGCAGTTCGAGGATCTGCACCGGGATCGGCGGGGTGTCCAGGATGGTGGGGATCAGGTAGTCGGTGAAGGAGGCGTTGCGCACCTTGCCGTCCTCGACCACGATCTCCTCCATCACGGCCAGGCCCAGCGCCTGGGTGCAGCCGCCCTGGATCTGGCCGACCACCGAGAGCGGGTTGAGCGCCTTGCCGACGTCCTGCACGGCCGTCAGCTCGACCACCTTGACCAGGCCCAGCTCCACGTCCACGTCCACCACCGCGCGGTTGGCGCAGAAGGTGTACTGGACGTGGCCGAAGCCCTGCCCGGTCTCCTTGTCGAACGGGACGGTGGGCCGGTGGTGGTGCTCGCGGGTCTGCTCGATGGCGTCGTCCCCGAGCAGGTCGACCATCGAGATCAGCACGCCCGCCGAGGCCGAGACCACCTTGCCGCCGGCCAGCGACAGGTCGGTCTGCTTCCAGCCGTAGCGGTGGCGGCCCCGCTCCAGCAGCTCGTGCCGCACCGCCTCGGCGGCGAGCTTCACCGCGCCGCCGGTCATGTACGTCTGCCGGGAGGCGGAGGTGGAACCGGCCGAGCCGACCTCGGTGTTGGCCGGGTGGATGGTGACCTGCTCGACGCCCAGCTCGGTGCGGGCGATCTGGGCGTGCACGGTGACGCCGCCCTGGCCGACCTCGGCCATCGCGGTGTGCACCATGGCCACCGGCTCGCCGCCGATCACCTCCAGCCGGACCCGGGCGGTCGAGTAGTCGTCGAAGCCCTCGGAGAAGCCGACGTTCTTGATGCCCACCGAGTAGCCGACGCCGCGCACGATGCCCTCGCCGTGCGAGGTGTTGGACAGCGCGCCCGGCAGGGTGCGCACGTCCAGGTGCTCCAGGTCCAGCGGCGGCGGCAGCGGCATGTCCTTGACCCGCTGGAGCAGTTCGGCGACCGGCGCGGGCGCGTCGATCTCCTGCCCGGTCGGCATCCGGTCGCCCTGGGTGACGGCGTTCAGCTGCCGCAGCTCCACCGGGTCCATGCCGAGCGCCTCGGCCAGCTTGTCCATCTGCGACTCGTAGCCGAACGCGGCCTGCACCGCGCCGAAGCCGCGCATCGCCCCGCAGGACGGGTTGTTGGAGTACAGCGCGATCGCGTGCATCCGCACGTTCGGGATGACGTACGGGCCGTGGCCCAGCGAGGCGGCGTTGCCGACCACCGCGGGGGAGGCGGAGGCGTACGCGCCGCCGTCCAGCACGATCCGGCAGTCGGCGAAGACCAGCCTGCCGTCGCGGGTCGCGCCGTGCTCGTAGCGCATCCGGGCCGGGTGGCGGTGCACGTGCCCGAAGAAGGACTCGTCCCGGGCGTAGACGATCTTGACCGGCTTGCCGGTGTGCAGCGCCAGCAGGCAGGCGTGGATCTGCATCGACAGGTCCTCGCGCCCGCCGAACGCCCCGCCCACCCCGGCCAGCGTCAGCCGGACCTTCTCCTGCGGCAGGTCGAGGACGGGCGCCATCTGCTGGCGGTCCACGTGCAGCCACTGGGTGGCGATGTACAGGTCGACGCCGCCGTCCTCGGCGGGCACCGCCAGGCCGGACTCCGGGCCCAGGAACGCCTGGTCCTGCATGCCGACCTCGTACTCGCCGGACACGATCACGTCCGCCAGCGCCCGCACCTCGTCGGTCACGCCCCGGCCCGACACCAGCCGCTGCTCGTGGCAGACGTTGCCGTGCGCGTGCGACTTGTACTCGTGCGGCTCGTGCACGTAGCCGTGCGTCTCCGGGTCCAGGCACTGCTCCTCGGTGGTGATCGGGGTGAGCACCTCGTACTCGACCACGATCCTCTTCACCGCGCGGCGGGCCGTCTCCGGGTGGTCGGCGGCGACCAGGGCGATCGCCTCGCCGTGGTAGCGGACCTTGTCGATCGCCAGGGCCGGCTGGTCGGCGATCTCCAGGCCGTAGTACTTCTCGCCCGGGATGTCCTCGTGGGTGAGCACCGCGTACACCCCGGGCACCTTGAGCGCCTCCGAGACGTCCACCGACAGGATGTTCGCCCGCGGGTGCGGGGAGCGCAGCGCCGTCCCCCAGAGCATGTCCTCGTGCCACAGGTCGGAGGAGTAGGCGAACTCGCCCTTCACCTTCAGCGTGCCGTCCGGGCGCAGCGGGGAGCCGCCGATGCCGTCCTTGGACGCCTGGTTGATCTTCTGCAGGTTCTTCTGGCCCTGGATCGTCCGCTCGCTCACTTCCCCGCCCCCTCGGCCGAGGCGGCGCACGTGCGGGCCGAGGCCAGCCGCACCGCGTCCATGATCTTCTCGTAGCCGGTGCACCGGCACAGGTTGCCCGACAGCGCCTCGCGGATGTCCGTGTCGGACGGCTGCGGGTCCGCGGCCAGCAGCGCGTCGGTCTGCACCAGCAGGCCCGGGGTGCAGAAGCCGCACTGCACGGCGCCCGCGTCCACGAACGCCTGCTGCACCACGCCCAGTTCGCCGTCCGGGCCGGCCAGGCCCTCCACGGTGCGCACCTCGCGGCCCTGCACCTGGCCCGCCGCCACCAGGCAGGAGCACACCGGCACCCCGTCCAGGTAGACCGTGCACGAGCCGCACTCGCCCTGCTCGCAGGCGTTCTTCGAACCCGGCAGGCCGACCCGCTCGCGCAGGACGTACAGCAGGGACTCGCCCTCCCACACGTCGTCGGCCTCCACCGGCTTGCCGTTCGCGCTGAACGTGACCCTCATGCCGCGCTCCTGATCTGCTTGCGATAGTCGTTCCAACACCACGTCAGGGTGCGCCGGGCCATCACGGCCAGCGCGTGCCGCCGGTAGTCGGCGGTGCCCCGGACGTCGTCGATCGGGGAGGCCGCGCCCTTCACCAGCTCGCCGAAGCGCTGCACCACCTCCGGGCCCAGCAGCCCGCCCGACTCCCACAGACCGCGCCCGGCCAGCACCCCGGCCAGGTACTCCTCGGCCTCCACCGCCCGGCGCGGCGTCGGCGCGGCCGAGCCGATGCCGGTGCCGACCGTGCCGTCCTTGGGGTGCAGCGCGAAGCCGAACGCGCAGACCGCGATTACCATCGCGTTGCGGGTGCCGATCTTCGAGAACTGCTGCGGCCCGTCCGCGACCGGGATGCGCACTGCGCGGATCAGCTCGTCCGGCTCCAGGCTGTTGCGCTTCACCCCGAGGTAGAAGTCGTCGATCGGGATCAGCCGCACCCCGCGCACCGAGTGCGCCTCCACCAGCACGTCCCGCCCCGCGGCCAGCAGCGCCGGGTGCGAGTCGCCGGCCGGCGAGGCCGCGCCCAGGTTGCCGCCGACGCTGCCCCGGTTGCGGATCTGCGGCGAGCCGACGGTGTGCGCGGCCAGCGCCAGGCCCGGCAGCGGGCCGGACAGCTCCTCGATGATCCGGGCGTACGGCACCGCCGCGCCCAGCCGGACGGCGGCGCCGTCGCCGCTCCACTCGGTGAGCTCGGTGATGCGGTTCAGGTCGAGGATCGCGGATGGCCGGTGCACGTCGAAGTTCATCTCGACCATGACGTCCGTGCCGCCCGAGATGGGCAGCGCGGTGGGGTGCTCGGCCTTCGCCGCGAGTGCCTCGTCCCAGGTGGCGGGCCGAAGGAACTCCATGCGGGTAACTCCTCAAGTCGTCGCCGGCGGACGCGGGCACTGCGCCCTTGCCGGTGCCGGCCGGGCCCGCGGGCCCGACCGGTCACCGCGGTGCAGCCCGGCGGCGTGTTGGCAAGTGAACCGCTGTGACGGGGGCCACTGGCAGTCACCGATGGCATGAGGCCCGGCGGTGACCCGCAGCACCGTCCTGTACGTTCCTCTAAGGTGCACGACCCCCCCGCTCACCTCGTGCACACTGGGCCGTTCCGGCCCACCGCTCCCACCCTCACAGACCAACTCCCAGACCGAGAAGGGCCCGCCCATGCGCGTCCGTGACCTGCTCGCCCCCGGCGCCCCCCGACTGCGCCTGCTCGCCGGCGAGGACGAGCTCGACCGGCAGGTCACCGGAGTCATGACCACCGACCTCCAGGACCCGGGCCGCTACCTGCACGGCGGCGAACTCGTCCTGACCGGCATGCTCTGGCGCGCCGCCCCCGCCGACTCCGAGCGCTTCGTGCGCACCATCGTCGCGGCCGGCGCCGCCGCCCTCGGCGCCGGCGAGGTCGAGGTCGGCCCCGTCCCCGACGACCTCGCCGACGCCTGCCGCCGCCACCGGCTGCCGCTGCTCGCCGTCCCCGACGACGTGGCCTTCGGCGCCGTCACCGAGTACGTCGGCCGCCAGGTCTCCGCCGACCGGGCCGCCGACCTCGCCGCCCTGGTCGACCGGCACCGCCTGCTGGTCTCCGCCGCCGGGGCGGGCGGCCTGGACGCCGTCCTCGACCTGCTCGGCGGCGACCTCGACCTCGACTGCTGGGTGCTCACCCCCACCGGCCGCGTCGTCGCCGGGCCCGCCGACCACCTGCCGCCCGCCGACCGCGACCAGCTCGCCCGCGCCCACCTCGCCGCCCAGCGCCAGCGCCGCCGCCCCCCGCACCGGGCCCGCCTCGCCACCGGCACCTACTCGCTGCTGCCCGCCGCCGCCGACCCGGACACCGACAGCCCGCTCGCCGACTGGATCCTCGCCGTCGCCGGCGACGTCACCGAGTGGACGCCCAAGCGCCAGCAGCTCGCCGAGAACCTGGCCCGCCTGGTCGCCGCCGAACGCACCCGCCGCGACGAGGGCCGCCGGCTGCGCCGCCGGATCGCCGACGAGGTCCTCGCCCTGCTCCGGCGCGACGCCGACCCGGCCGAGATCGGCCGCGCCCTCCAGGCGTCCACCACCATGGCCACCCGCTACGAGGGCTCCACCGAGACCTCCGGCGACCAGCCGCAGTGGCTGGTGCTCTCCGCCGACGCCACCGGACTGCCCGACGGCGCGCTGCGCCCGATCCTGGAGGAGGCGCTCGCCGCCGCCACCGACCGGGCCCTGGTCGCCGCCACCGGCCCCCACGGCGCCGTCGTCGTGCTGCCCGCCCTGGACACCGCCGTCCCGGCCGACGCCGTCCGCGCGCTGCTCGCCCCGCTGGAGGCCGGCCTCGGCTCCGAGGGCCGGATCACCGTCGGCGTGTGCGCCCCCGCCGCCGAGTCCGGCGGCCTGCGCGGCGCCCTGGAGGAGGCCCGGCACGCCCGCCGGATCGCCGCCGCCCGGGTCGGCCGGGTCTGCGTCGCGGGCCCCGAGGAACTCGCCTCGCACGTCCTGCTGCTGGCCGCCGTCCCCGACGAGGTCCGCCGCGCCTTCCGCAGCCGCCTGCTCGACCGGGTCATCGCCTACGACCTGGAGCACCAGGCCGACCTGGTCCGCACCCTGGAGGTCTTCCTGCGCTCCGACGGCTCCTGGACCCGCTGCGCCGCCCAGCTGCACGTCCACGTCAACACGCTGCGCTACCGGATCGGCCGGATCGAGGAGCTCACCGGCCGCGACCTGTCCCGGCTGGAGGACCGGGTCGACTTCTACCTCGCCCTGGAACTCTCCTGAGACGCGGCCGGGGGCCCGCCGTCCGGCGGGCCCCCGGTGGTGCGGTACCCCTGCGTCACACGGCGCCGCGGCGCTTGCCCCGCTGCCGGCGCGGGTACGGGAACAGCTGCGGCGAGCGCTTGGCGGCCACGTCCTCGACCCAGCCGAAGACCAGCACCAGCAGGCCCAGCAGCGGGATGCCCACCAGCAGGGTGAGCCACTGGCTGGTCAGCAGCCACCGCATGTGCGCGTAGAAGAAGTCGACGTCCCACAGGTGGTCGATCAGCGGGACGGCCAGCACCAGCGCGGTCACGTGCCACAGGTAGACGCTGACGGCCCGCGAGTTGAGCAGGCTGACCAGGCCGTTCCAGCGCTCCAGCGGGGCGGGCCAGCGCTCCCAGGACGGGCTGAGGTGCAGCAGCATGGCGACGAAGCCGAAGGACCACACCGCCTGGGCGATCGGCCAGGCCTCGATGTCGGTGGGCTGGCTCGGGTCGACCGGCCGGGTCTGCAGGTACCAGAACCCGGCCACCATCACCAGCGGCGCGAGCGACGGCAGGACGTACTGCGGCAGCCGCTTGAGCAGCCCCTCCTGGTGCGCCATGCCGAGGATCCAGCAGGAGCCGAAGGTGGCGAAGTCGTTGACCGTCTCCCAGACCCGCTGGTAGACGAAGTCGTGCTCGAAGGCGAACCCGTTCATGGCGATCACCAGCGCCAGCGGGGCGCACAGCGTCAGCACCGGGAAGCGCCGCAGCATCCGCAGCATCAGCGGCGAGAGCAGCACGTACCAGAGGTAGGCCCGCAGGTACCACAGCGGCACCACGAGCTGGGTGGCCCAGCCGGACTCCAGGTGCAGGTGCAGGCCGTGCAGCCCGTCCTCCGCGTACGGCGGCGTGCTCAGCGGCAGCAGCCAGAACGCCAGCTTGCCCCACCACCAGCCGGGGTGGCCGTCCGCGTCGGGGCCGCCGCCGTCGACCACCTGGAGGGTGACCACGATCGCGCCGAACAGCCACATCGGCGGCAGCAGGCGGCGCAGCCGGCCGCGGATCACGCCGAGCGCGGGGCGGCCCAGCGAACGGGCCATCAGCGAGCCCGCCAGCGCGAACATCACGCCCATCGACGGGAACAGCAGCGGCAGCCAGAACCAGCCGAAGTTGTGGTAGAGCACCACGCGGACCAGGGCCAGCGCGCGCAGCAGGTCGAGGTAGCGGTCCCGGCCGCCCTTGCGGACCGGCGGCGCGGGCTCCTCGTGCTCCTCCAGCTGGCGGCGCATCTGCTCGGGGATGCGCAGCGCCATGGTGTCGTCGTGGCGGACGAAGTCGGCGGGGACGCGCAGCGCGATGGTGTCCTCGTGGCGTCCGCGCCGCTCGGCGGGGGAAGTCATGTCAGCCCTCCACCGGTGCCGCGGCGACCTCGCCGGTGCGCCGGAGCTTCTGCCAGCGCAGCCGGCCACCGGTGAACGCGGTGATCGTGGACTGCAACAGGACGATGTACATCAACTGCCGGTAGACCACCTGCTGGAGCGGCAGGCTGATCAGGTGCCAGGGCTTCTCCCGGTCGAGCCGGAAGGCGTACCAGGACAGCGCCGCCTGGAGCAGGATGAAGCCGCCCCAGCTGGCCAGGGTGATCGGCGCGTCGGTGAACAGGATGCCGTACAGCAGGAACAGGTCGACCAGCGGCGCCAGCAGCGGGGCGACCACGCCGAACAGCACGACCAGCGGCAGGCCGATCCGGCCGAACCGGCCGGCCGGGCCGCGGGCGGTCACCGCCCGGCGGTGCTTCCACATCGCCTGCATGGAGCCGTAGCTCCAGCGGTAGCGCTGCGACCACAGCTGCTGGAGGCTGGCGGGGGCCTCGGTCCAGGCCCGGGCGCGCTCGGCGTAGACGATCCGCCAGCCCGCGGAGAGCACCGCCATGGTGATGTCGGTGTCCTCGGCGAGGGTGTCGTCGCTCATGCCGCCGACCGCCCGCAGGGCCTCCTTGCGGAAGGCGCCGACCGCGCCGGGGATGGTCGGGATGACGTTGAGCACGTCGTACATCCGGCGGTCCAGGTTGTGGCCCAGGACGTACTCGATGTGCTGCCAGGCGCCGATCAGGCTGTCCCGGTTGCCGACCTTGGCGTTGCCCGCCACCGCGCCGATCCGCGGGTCGGCGAAGGGCTGCACCAGCTCGCGCACGGTGGACGGCTCGAAGACGGTGTCGCCGTCCATCATCACGACGATGTCGTAGGAGGCGGCCGCGACCCCGGCGTTCAGCGCGCTGGGCTTGCCGCCGTTGACCTTGCGGATCAGCCGGACGAACGGCAGGGCCATCTCCTCGACGATGTCCGCGGTGCCGTCCGTGGAGCCGTCGTCGATGACGATCACTTCGATCGGGTAGTCGCTGGCGGCGAGCGAGTTGAGCGTGTTGGCGATGCACTCGCGCTCGTTGTACGCCGGGACGAGGACGGTGACCGGTTCGGTGACCGGCTCGCCCCAGGCGCCCTGCCGCTTGGAGCGGCGGGCGTGCACCGGCGCGAGGACGATCATCAGCGCGAACCGGCCGAAGTTCAGGAAGCCGACCAGGGCGAGCAGCCCGACCAGCACCGGCAGGGTGATCACGGCGAACTGGCTGGCCCAGATGAACACCTTGCCCGCCCACAGCTGGTAGCCGTGCACCGGCACCATGGCGGCGGGCGCGCCGAGCGCGTCGGAGATGGTGGTGAAGCGGTAGCCCTCGCCCTGGAGCTTGACGATGATCTGCTCCAGCGCCTCGACGGTCTCCGAGCGGTCGCCGCCCGCGTCGTGGAGCAGGACCAGCTCGCCCGCGCCGGGCTTGGCGGGCATCGCGGCCTTGACGATCTCCTCGACGCCGGGGCGCTTCCAGTCGTCGGTGTCGCGGTCGATGAACGCGGTCAGGTAGCCGTGCGCGCCCACGTACTTGATGACCGGGTAGTTCCAGTCGTCCATCGCGGAGGCGTCGGAGGAGTACGGCGGCCGGAACAGCGAGCTGTGCACGCCCGCGACGCCGGCCAGCGCGAGCTGGGTCTGCGCCAGCTCCCAGCTGATCCGGGCGTGCGACTGGAAGGCCAGGTCGGGGTGGGTGAAGGTGTGCAGGCCGATCTCGTGGCCGTCCGCGACGATCCGCCGGATCAGGTCGGGGTTGCGGGTGGTCATCGAGCCGGTGACGAAGAAGTCGGCCCGGACGCCGTGGTCCTCCAGCACCTTGAGGATCTTCGGGGTCCACTCGGGGGAGGGGCCGTCGTCGAAGCTCAGCACCACGGTCTTGTCCGGGATGCGGTAGCTGACCGGCTCGGCCTTCTTGTCGCGCGCGTCGATGACCGGGCCGCCCTTGAGCAGGTCCTCGGGCACGGTGGTCTTGTCGACCGACTGCGCGATCCGGGTGTCGTGGAACACCTCGTTGGTGGCCAGGCCGCGCAGCACGAGGAGCGCGAGCAGGCACGCCAGCAGGGACAGCGGCATGAAGAACCGCAGCGGCGGCGCGGCCAGTCGGCGCGGCCTCAGCAGGGACTGCCGGCGGCGCTGGTGGCGGGACAAGGGCGCTCCTGGAGATGGGCGGTGCGGAGGATCAGGGCTGCTTGGACGGGGAGGTGCCCGTCGGCGTCGAACCGTGCTGCCCGGAGGTGGACTTCGTCCCGGCGGAGGTGGCGGCCGTGCCCGCGGGGGTGGACCTGGTGCCGGCCGGGGTGGACTTCGTGCCGGTGGGGGAGGACTTCGTCCCGGTGGCCGCGCCCTTGGACGCGGTGGTGCCGGGCTTGGCGGTGCTCCGGGCCGACGAGGACGCCGAGGGCGAGGGCGAGGCGCTGGGGGAGGGCGACACCGGGGCCGTCGCGGCCGGGGCCTGCGCGGGCTGCGGGGGGATCTCCAGCGCCGGGGCGTCGGCCTGCATGCCGATCAGGCTGCCGCCCATGGTGACCGCCAGGACCGCGCCGACCAGCGAGACCGGCCAGCCCAGCCCGCGCAGCAGCCGGCCGCGCAGGCCCGACTGGTCGACGAACACCGGTTCGGGCGGCAGTTCCTCGAACGCGTCGAACTCGTCGGACTCGTCGAACTCCTCGAAGGCGTCAGGCCCTTCGAACTCCTCGAAGTCGTCGTCGGGTGCGGCGGATCGTGCCGGATGCGCCGGTCCGGGACCGGAGGGAGTCATGGCAGGGCGCACCTTGCGGGGCCCCTTTCAGTGCAGGGTGACGGGATACGCGGGAGCTTAGGCCGAACGCTAGTCCACCGGTCCGAACCGAATCTGCACCGATGTCCGGATTTGGTGCGTTCTGGCGCGGTGTTGTAATCGGATCGAGATCACCGGAGAGGTGTAACCGTGCGTACAGGTGTACGGACCGTTGACCTTGGCTCATGTCCGTCAGAAACCGGCCCCCGTCCGGCGGAGTGCCCTTGCGGGCCTCGTTAGGATGACCGCCTCATATGATCGGCCGTTCGACCCCCGTGCTGCGCAGCCGCCGGACGTTCTGCCGCCGGACCGCCGCCACGCCCAAGGAGCCCGTGTGAGCCAGCCCCGCCGCGTCCCCCGTTCCCGCGCGTGGAGGGTGCTCGCGCTGCCGGCCCTGGTGTGCGTGCTCGCCGCCTGCTCCAGCACCCCCGCGCCCGGCGGCGGCGGGACGGCCGCCGGCCCCGGGGCGTCCGCCTCCGGCGCCGCGCCGTCCCCGACGCCGACCGGCCCGCCCGGCACCCTGTTCGACACCTTCCACTACACCGGGGCCGACGACCCGGCGCTGGCCGAGCACGGCTGGGAGGTCCGGGACGGCGCGGGCGGCCCCGGGATCAAGGACACCTGGTCCACCGCCGGCGCCGCCTTCCCCGAGGACGCCGACGCCCAGGGCGGCCGGGTGCTGCGGCTGCGCTCGACCACCGACGGCACCAAGCAGGGCACCGGGCAGGTCGAGGTCTACAGCACCGGGAACAACCTCTTCAACGGCACCTTCGCCGCCCGGGTCCACCTCGCCGACAAGCCCGGCAGCGGCCGCACCGGCGACCACGTCGTGCAGACCTTCTTCCCGATCTCCGCCGAGGACTCCTCGGCGAACTACAGCGAACTCGACTACGAGTACCTGCCCAACGGCGGCTGGGGCTCGGTCGGCCCGCAGCTGGACACCACCAGCTGGTTCAAGGCCGACCCGCCGGACCGGGTCACCCACGCGCTCAAGAAGAGCCTCGGCGGCTGGCACCTGATGATGATCACCGCCCTGGACGGCAAGGTCACCTACTCGCTGGACGGCAAGGAGCTGTTCACCAGCTCCGGCAAGTACGTCCCGCGCGAGAAGATGGACATCCACTTCAGCAACTGGTTCATCGACCTGCTGCCCTCCGTCGCCGGACCGCGCAGCTGGGACATGAAGGTCAACTGGTTCTACTACAAGGCCGACGAGGCGCTCTCCCAGGCCGACGTGCAGCAGGCCGTCGACGGCTTCTACGCCGCGGGCACCGACTACGTCAACACCGTCCCGAAGTCCTGACCCGCGGCCGGGCCGGGGGGACGCGGGCCGGCCCGCGCCCCCTCGGCGGCGTCAGTGCCCGGCGGCCGGGATGACCGAGGTCAGCCAGGTGAACACGCCCGGGACCATCGGCTTCCAGACGTCGCTGCTGTGCGCGCCGGCGGTCTCCTGCACGGTGACCGTGGTCGGGGCCTTGGCCGCGGCCTTCAGCGCCTCGCCCGCCTCCAGGCCGTCGCCCCGGTTGCCGCTGACGTACAGCGCGGTCCTCGGCGGGGTCTTGGCGGACTTCAGGATGTTCAGCGGATTGGAGACCTCGCGCAGGTGCGGGTCCTTGGCGGTCAGCGACTTGTCCTCGGTGCCCGGGTCGTTGTACCCGGACAGGCTGACCCCGGCCCGGTAGCGGTCCGGGTGCTCCAGGGCGAGCTTGGCGGCGCAGTGCGCGCCCGCCGAGTAGCCC
Source organism: Kitasatospora sp. NPDC090308 (assembly GCF_044769485.1). Lineage (NCBI taxonomy): Bacteria > Bacillati > Actinomycetota > Actinomycetes > Kitasatosporales > Streptomycetaceae > Kitasatospora > Kitasatospora sp. NPDC090308. The sequence goes on from NZ_JBIVXY010000003.1 coordinate 538,974, forward strand.
GCCACCGCCCAGCGGTCGGCGGCCGGGTCGGCGCGGAAGTTGTCCAGCACCATCTGCGGCACGTCCCGGGCCAGCCAGGTGTCCGCGTTGACCTTGCCCGGGACGTCGGCGCAGCCGGTGTCGGTGTTGTCGCCCAGCAGGTTGGTGCGCGGCGAGACCAGGATGAACGGGGCGACCTGCCCGCTGAGCATCATCGGCTTCAGCTGCTCGGACACCCGCAGGGTGCCGAACCAGGTCTTCGAGGAGCCCGGCCAGCCCGGCAGCAGCTCCACCACCGGGAAGGTCCGGTCCTTGTACGCCGGGTCGTCGTACTGCGGCGGCAGCCAGACCAGCACCTCGCCGTCCACCCCGGAGACCTGCCCCTTGAGGTCGGTGGTCCGCACGTCGTCCGGCACCTTCGCGTCGCCGACCGGCTTGAACTGCTGGACCACCTTGGGGCGCTGCGCGTCGTTGCCCGGCCCGCCGTCGGTCTGCGCCTGCACGTTCGGCACCGCGCGGACGTGGTTGCCGGTGCCCAGCAGGTCGTCCCAGCTGCCGTAGATCAGGTTGGCGTTGTTCACCATGACGAACACCATCAGGACGGCTGTGAGCTGACAGAACAGCAGCATCACGATCCTGGACAGCGCCTGGAAGGGCTTCGGGCCGCGCACCCGGCCCCACAGCAGCAGGGCTACCGCGATCGAGACCGGCACCAGGACGATCGTGAGGAGGAGGAACGGGGTGCCTGTCAGCTGCATCGGGGTCTCTCGAATCGGGTCGTCCGGCCGTCCGGGGCACGGTCCCCCGGTACACGCATCACACTTGTCAGACTGCGTCATACGCGCGGTCAGTTGCCGTCGACACTCGCGAAAACCTGAGAGGAACATCACGTTTTCGTGAGAATCCGCTGTGTGATCCGGCCCCAGTCTGCCAGTTCGCCCACAGCCTTCCGCCATCGGACCGCAACCTTTACCCGATCAAGGAGCATTCGTTCCGTGACCCGTACCAACGGCCCCGCCCGCCCCGTCCTGCCCAGCCTGCTGGGCCTCGGCCCGCGCGCCGAGCGCCGCCGCCGCACCCTGCCCGCCGGGGTGCTCAGGCTCCCCACCATCGGGGTGGACATCGGCGGCACCAAAGTGGTCGCGGGCGTCGTCGACGGCGAGGGGAACGTCGTGGACCGGCTGCGCACCGAGACCCCCGACAAGAGCAAGAGCCCCAAGGTGGTCGAGGACGTCATCGTCGACCTGGTCCTCCGGCTCGCCGACGAGCACGACGTGCACGCGGTGGGCGTCGGCGCGGCCGGCTGGGTGGACGCCGAGCGCTCCACCGTGCTGTTCGCCCCGCACCTGAACTGGCGCGGCGAACCGCTCCAGCAGGCGCTCAGCTCCCGGCTGCGCTTCCCGGTGGTGGTGGAGAACGACGCCAACGCCGCCGCCTGGGCCGAGTGGCGCTTCGGCGCCGGGCGCGACGAGGAGCACATGGTGATGATCACCCTCGGCACCGGGATCGGCGGCGCGGTCGTCCGCGACGGCCGGGTCGACCGGGGCAAGTACGGCCTGGCCGGCGAGTTCGGCCACATGCAGGTGGTGCCCGGCGGCCACCGCTGCCCGTGCGGCAACCGCGGCTGCTGGGAGCAGTACTCCTCCGGCAACGCGCTGGTCCGCGAGGCCCGCGGGCTCGTGGTCGAGGAGTCCCCGGTGGTCCAGCCGCTGCTGGCCCGGGCCGGCGGCACCCCGCTGGGCATCACCGGCCCGCTGGTCACCGAGGCCGCCCGGGACGGCGACCCGGTCGCCGTCGAACTGCTCTACGAGGTCGGCCGCTGGCTCGGCGTCGGCATCGCCAACCTGGCCGCCGCGCTCGACCCCGGGCGCTTCGTCGTCGGCGGCGGCGTCAGCGAGGCCGGCGACCTGCTGCTCGGCCCCGCCCGGGACGCCTTTCGCCGCACCCTCACCGGCCGCGGCTTCCGCCCCGAGGCGGGCATCGTGCACGCCGCCCTCGGCAACGAGGCGGGCCTGGTCGGCGCCGCCGACCTGGCCCGCCAGGTGGCCCGCCGCTTCCGCACCGTCAAGCGCCGCCGGGTGGACGGCTGAGGACGCCTGACGGGGCGGGAGCGGCGGGCGGCGGGGCTCAGCCCGCGTAGGTGCGGACGTAGTCGAAGCGCGCCGTCGCCCCCGACCGGTTCATCGACACCAGGCCGATCTTCAGCGGGCCCTTCACCGGCAGCGTCCACACCCCGGCGTACGTCCAGGTCACGCCGTCGCGGCTGGTGACGGCCCGCACCTCGTGCTCGCCGTGCGCCGCGTCCAGGTGGTGCACCAGGCGCAGCCACATCGTGTCGGCCGTCGGGCCGCCGAACATCGGGGCGTTGGCCACCGCCGTCGGCGGGGTGGTGGTCGGCCGCTCGCCCTCCTTGCCGAACTCGCTGACCTGGAGCACCGCCCCGCCGCCGTTGTTCAGCGCCAGCACCGAGTGCACCAGCTTGAACCACCGGTCGTCGTTCTCGTACAGCACCAGGCCGGCCTGCTGCGAGGTCTGGCCCGGCGCGAAGACCAGCTTCGTCTCCACCGTGAAGTCCCCGTCCGGGGCCGGGCGCTGGAGCACCGAGGCGCTGTTGTCGCCCAGGTACAGCTCCGCGTCCTGGGTCGGCCAGGAGAGCGAGCCGCCGCCCGCCGCCACCCCGGCGGCGGGGCCGCGCACCCAGCTCCACGGCGAGCCGGCGGTGGTGCCCGGCACCGCCGCCGCGTCGAACTCGTCGCTGTAACCGGGCAGCAGCGCGCCCGGCGCCGGGCCCGCCACCCGGGCGGTCACCGGGGCGTACAGCGCGGTGGCGCTCACGTTGTCGCCCGCCGCGCCCGGGCCCCGGGCGGCCAGCGCGACCGCGCCGGAGCGGGCCGCCCCGGCGGGGACGGTGCGCTGCTGCACGGCCACCGGGTCGTGCAGCCGGTCGTGGCTGACCTCCACCGTCAGCGCCGTGCCGCGCAGTTCGGCGGTGACGGCGTGCCAGGTGTTCCAGGTGAACCCGGCGGGCAGCGCGGTCAGCTGCTCCCCGGCCGGGGCCCCGCCGACCACCGCCTCGGTGACCAGGGCGTTCCGGCTCCGGTCCAGCCAGGCGGTGATCCGGTCGCCCGGCCCGGCGTAGGCCAGCGCCAGCCCGGCCCGGCCGCCCGCCGCGGTGACCCGCAGGTCGGCCTCGGCGCGGACGTTCGCCGGGGTGGTGCCCGCGCTGACCGCGAACGCGGGCGCGTCCCCGCTGTCGGCGTGCGCCGCGTACCCGCCGGAGTCGGTCTCCACCCGCGCCGACCAGCCGCCGGTGCCGGCGCCCTCGGTGCGCCAGCCGGTCAGCGTCCCGCCGTCGAACGCGCCGCCGGCCGCCGGGGCGGTGACCGGCGCGGTCTGCGCGGTGTCGGACGGGCCCGCCCCGGCGCGCAGCACCGGCCAGCCGTCGATCCAGTCCAGCCGGTCGATCAGCAGCGGGCGGCGGGTCAGGTTGAGGGTGCCCCCGGCGGCGGGCGCCAGGTCGGGCGCCTCGGCCGGGATGCCGTGGTAGACCAGCCAGTCCTGCCCGGACAGGTCGGTCTGCACCGCGTTGTGGCCCGGGCCGATCCAGCGGTTCCCGTTCGCCCCGGCCACGATCCCGGCCTTGCTGGTGAGCGCCGTCAGGTCGGTGCCCAGCTCGTCGCGGAACGGCCCGGTCGGGCTGCTGGCCCGGCCGACCTTGACCTGGTAGCCGCTGAACGCCCCCGAGCAGCAGCCGCCGTCCGAGTAGAACAGGTAGTAGTAGGCGTCCCGGTGCACCACGAAGCCGCCCTCGACCCGCCGCCCCTTGGCGACCTGGGTCACCGCGCCCTGGGTGCGGGTGCGGTCCGGGGTCAGCTGGGCGACGCAGATGGTGTCGTAGCTGCCCCAGTACAGGTACGCCTGGCCGCCGGTGTCGGTGAACTGGGCCTGGTCGATGTTGCCGCTCGGGCAGCCGCTGGGGGAGGGCAGCACCGAACCCCGGTCGGTCCACGGGCCGGTGGGGGTGGGCGCGGTGGCCAGCGCGACGGTGCCCGCGCCCGGCACCGAGTAGTACAGGCTGTAGTGGCCGTCGAAGTAGCGGATGTCCGGCGCCCACAGCCGGGAGCCGTTCTCCCAGGCGGGCTGGGTGGCGGGCGTGAACACCTGGCCCGCGTACGTCCAGTGCACCAGGTCCGCCGAGCGCAGGATCGGCAGGATGCGCTCGCCGTCCTCGCCCTGGCTCTGGAAGACCGGGTTCTGGGTGCCGTAGGCGTACCAGAGGCCGTCCTTGCCGCGGATCGTCGACGGGTCGGGGAAGGTGTCCACCACCCCGGCGGAGACCGGGTTGGTGTAGGTCGCGGCCTGTGCGCCGTCCGCGGTCGCGGCCGGCGGGACGGCCAGCAGCCCCCAGGCGAGCGCGCAGGCGGCCAGCAGGCGCGGGAGCAGTCTTCGGTGGCGCGGGGTGCGGGGGGTCATGCCGTCTCCCTGCTCGGGGTGGTGCCGGCGGTCGGCGCGGCGGGTGCCGTGCCGTCGGGTTCGAAGGCGCTGAGGGTGGAGTCCTCCAGGTGGGTGCCGATGTCGTACATCGGCGCCATCCAGTGGTGGAAGTTGTCGCCGCGCTCGCGCAGCAGGTCGTACAGCCGCCGGGTCAGCCGGGCCCGGACGTCCGCGTACGCCGCCTCGCCGTGCCGGTTGACCAGCTCGTGCGGGTCCTCGACCAGGTCGTACAGCTCGTTGACGGACTCCGGGTTGACCACCAGCTTGTACCGGTCGTCGCGGATCATCCGCTGCGGGTACGGGAAGTGGTGGCCGTGGAACTCGGCGACCAACTCCTGCGGCCAGTCCGGCCGTTCGCCGCGCACCAGGGGCAGCAGGCTGCGGCTGTCGACCGCCGGGGCCGGGTCGGCGCCGGCCAGTTCGAGGATCGTCGCGGTGCAGTCGGTGAGCGAGACCAGCTCCTCGCGCACCTGCGGCGGCGCGCCCGGCACCCGGACGATGCCGGGGATGCGGTAGATGTCCTCGTACATCGCCGGGCCCTTGTCGTGCAGCCGGTGCGCGCCGGTGAACTCGCCGTGGTCGGCGGTGAAGAACACCGAGGTGGCGTCGGTCAGGCCGAGTTCGTCGAGCCGGGTGAGGACGCGGCCGATCTGCTCGTCGATCAGGGTGACGTACCCCCAGTAGACGGCGATCAGCTTGCGGCTCACCTCGGCGGGCATCGTGTCGAACGCCCAGTGGTCGCAGTAGTTGCGCTGGACGGGCGGCTTGCCCTCGAAGGTCTCGGCCACCGAGGGCGGCAGCTCGACCAGCGCCGGGTCGTAGCGGTCGTAGTAGGCGTCGGGCAGCAGGTAGGGCAGGTGCGGTCCGAAGAAGTGCGCGGCCAGGAAGAACGGCCGCCCGTCCGCCGCGTACCGCTCCAGCTGCTCGATCGTCCGGGTGGCCAGGTAGTGCTCGAAGGTGGCCTCCACCGGCTGCTGGAGCCGGGCCGCCAGCAGGTTGCCCGGGTTGCCGTTGGGCGAGGTGCCGCGCACCGGGTCGGTGATCCGGTACGGCGGCAGGCCGCGTTCGGCCAGGTAGGCCAGGTAGTCGGGGTGGTCGACGGGGTTGTGCCAGCCCGGCAGGTCGGGCCCCTCGAAGCCGTACGAGGCGGCGTTGCGCTCGGTGCCGCCGTGCCACTTGCCGACCAGGCCCGTCCGGTAGCCGCGCTCCCGGAGCGCCTGCGGGAAGGTGAAGACGTCCGGCCGCAGGTCCTCCAGGTAGCCGACGTTGCGCTCCTGGTTGGCCAGCAGCCGGTGCCGGAACGGGTTCTGACCGGTCAGCAGGCTGGCCCGGGCCGGGGTGCAGATCGCCGTCGGGGTGTAGAACCGGTCGAAGCGGGTGCCGGACGCGGCCAGCCGGTCCAGGTGCGGGGTCGCCACGTGCGGGTTGCCGTACGCGCCGAGGGTGTCCACCCGGTGCTGGTCGGTCATCAGGAACAGCAGGTTCACTTCCCGTACGCCTTCGCGTAGGCGTCGCCCGCGTAGTACTCGGACGGGGCCGGGGAGTTCTTCAACTGGCCGGTGGAGACGAAGAAGTCGCCCAGGCCCTTCAACCAGCCGTCCACCGTGCCGTCCTGGCTCTTGGCCACCAGGTCCGCGGTGGTCAGGGTCTGCACGTTGGCGGCGTCCGCCTTGACCTTGGCCGGGTCGAGCTTGAGCAGCGCGGCGGCCTCGGCGACCGACTCGTCCGGGTGCGCGGCCCGCCAGTCGTTGGCCGCCTGGAGCACCTTGACCACCTTCTCGGACAGCCCCGCGTCGGTCTTCGGCCCGGAGACGAACGCGGTCGGGAAGGCCCGGCCGGTGAAGTCCCGCGTCCCGGCGATCTCCACCAGGTCCGGCTTCTTCGCCTTGATGCTGTCGATCAGCGGGTACCAGATCCCGGCCGCGTCGATCTGCCCGCCCACGAACGCGGACACCACCGTCGCCGGGTCCATCGGCACCTTCTGCACGTCGCTGGGCGACAGCCCGGCCTGCTGGAGCGCCAGGTTGAGCACCATCTCGCCGGAGGTGCCGGCCGGCACGCCGACCTTCTTGCCCTTCAGGTCCTTGACCGAGGTGATGCCCGGCTGGGCGATCACGTGGTCGGCGTAGGTCAGGGTGTCGATCGCGACCACCTTGGCCTTGCCGGAGGCGGGCAGCCAGAGCGCGCCGGGGCCGATGTAGCCGAAGTCCAGGTCGCCCGCGCCGAGCGCCTGCACCTGGAGCGGGCCGTTGGTGAACACCTTCAGCTCCGGGTCGAGGCCCTGCTGCTTCCACAGGCCCTGCCGGTCGGCGATGGCCAGCAGGCTGGCGCCGTTGTAGTCGCTGATGTAGCCGAACCGGACCTTCACGGCCTTGCCCGCGGCGGACGAGCCCGACGAGGCGGAGGAGCCGGACGAGCAGGCGGTGGCGGAGAGCGACAGGACGGTCACGGCGGAGACGGCGAAGAGGGCGCGACGGAGTATGCGCATGGCGATGCGGTCCTTGGGGAGAGGTGACGGAGCGTCAGGAAGCGGAAGGGGACTGGTGGTAGACGGCGTGCCAGACCTCGTTGCGGAGGCGGGCGAACGCGGGGGAGAGCCGGATCTCCTCGGTGCGCGGGTAGGGCAGGTCGACCTCCACCACCCGGTGGATCCGGCCCGGGCGGGAGGCCATCACGACCACCCGGCGGGCCAGGTAGACCGCCTCGTCCACGTCGTGGGTGACGAACAGCACGGTGCGCCGCTCCCGGCTCCAGGTGTCCAGCAGCTGGTCCTGGAGCTGGATGCGGGTCAGGGCGTCCAGCGCCCCGAACGGCTCGTCCATCAGCAGCACCCGCGGGTCCACCGCGTACGCCCGGGCGATCGCGCAGCGCTGCCGCATCCCGCCGGAGAGCGTCTTGGGCAGCGCGTCGGCGAAGTCGCCCAGGCCCACCAGCTCGATCGCGTGCTCGGCCCGGCGGCGGCGCTCGGCGGCCGGCACCTTGGCCAGCCGCAGCCCGAACTCGACGTTCCGGCGCACCGTCAGCCACGGGAACAGCGCGTACTGCTGGAAGATCACGCCCCGGTCGGGGCCCGGACCGGTGACCGGCTCCCCGTCCACCAGCACCTCCCCGCCGGTCGGGGCGACCAGCCCGGCGGCCATCCCCAGCAGGGTGCTCTTGCCGCAGCCGGACGGGCCGACCACGGTGACGAACTCGTTGTCCGCGACGTCGAGCGAGACGCCGTCCAGGGCGGTGAACCGGCCGCCCTTCACCGGGTAGCTGCGCGAGACGGCGCGGAAGGAGATCTTGCTGGTCGTCCCGTCGGCCGGGGCGGGCCCGCTCGGCGGGGAGGGCTTGCTCAGCGGAGCGAGCTTGCTCAGCGGGGAGGGCTTGCTGGTCATCGGCGTTCCTGCCATCGGGTGAGGCGGCGCTCGGCGAGCTGGAGCAGCCGGTCCATGACCAGGCCCAGCACGCCGATGGTGATCAGCCCCACGAAGATCGTCGGGAGGTCGTAGTAGAGCTCGGCCTGCTGCATCCGGAAGCCCAGGCCCTCCTGGGCGGCGATCAGCTCGGCGGCGACCAGGGTGCCCCAGGCCGAGCCCAGACCGATCCGCATGCCGACCAGGATGAACGGCGCCGCCGCCGGGACGACCACCCGCAGGAAGATCGCCCGGTCGTTCGCCCCCAGCACCCGGGCGGCGTTCACCAGCGTCGCGTCCACGTCCAGCACGCCCTGGAAGGCCGCCACCACGCTGGACAGGAAGGCCGCCAGGAAGATCACCACGACCTTCGGCACCTCGCCGATGCCCAGCAGCACCACCGCCAGCGGGATCAGCGCCAGCGGCGGAATGGTCCGGAAGAACTGCACGTACGGTTCCAGCAGGGCCCGGGCCGTCGGGTACCAGCCCATCAGGAAGCCGACCGGCACGGCCGCCAGGGTGCCGAGGGCGAAACCGAGCAGCACCCGGCGCAGGCTGGCCAGCGCGTCGTCCAGCAGGGTGCCGTCGGCGATCAACTCGCCCGCCCGGTCGGCGACCTCACCGGGGCCGGGCAGGCCCTGGACGCCCGCCGCGGCCAGCAGCGACCAGGCGGCCAGGCCGACGGCGACCGCCAGCAGGTTCAGGGCGAGGGTGCGGACCACCCGGCGGACGCTCGAACGGGACGCCGTCGCGGCGGGCCCGGTGGGGGACTCGGCGGGGGACTCGGTGGGGGGAGCGGTCACGGCCATGGCGTGACCGGTCTGCGACTGCCGTGCACGGGGACGTCCTCGGGGATGCGGGTGCGAGTAGGGAAGGGAGACGGGGGCGGTGCGGGGGTCACGGCGCCTCCTCGGGGTCCGGCCGCCGGTAGTGCGAGAGCAGCGGGGTGGTCTGGAGCACCAGGGCGATGCCGCCCAGCGCGCCGCCGTACTCGCCGAGCGCGGCCCGGCGCAGGTCCAGCCGGCTGCGGGCCAGCGGCAGCACGTGCGCGGCCAGCGCCTCCTGCACCGGGTCGAGCAGCAGCGGCCCGGCCCCGGCCAGTTCGCCGCCGACCACGACCACGCCCGGCCCGACCGCGTTGCACACGGCGGCCAGCACCGTGCCGACGTGGCCGCCGACCGTGCGCAGCACGCCGAGCGCGGCCGGCTCGCCGCCGGTGGCCGCGGCCAGGAACTCCGCGAGGTCCGCGGACCGGCCGCCCGCCTCCCGGTGCGCGTCCAGCACCGCGCCGACGGAGGCCACCGTCTCCAGGCAGCCCCGGCCGCCGCAGTCGCAGGGCGGGCCCGCCGGGTCGACCGTGATGTGGCCGAGCTCGCCGGACAGCCCGTACGCCCCGGCGTGCAGGGCGCCCCGGATCACCAGGCCGCCGCCGACGCCGTGCGACAGGCGCAGGTACAGCACGTCGCGCGAGCCGGTCGCCGAGCCCCACACCGACTCGGCGAGCGCCGCCAGCCGGGTGTTGTTGTCCACCAGCACCGGCACGCCGAACGCCGCGCCGAGCAGCTCGCGCACCGCCCCCGCGCCGTCCGGCCGGTCACCCGGTGCGGCTGACCCCGTGCCGGACCCCGTGCCTGACGGCAGGTCGGACGGCGGGTCGGACGGCCGGTCAGCCGGTGCGTCGACGGCTCCGACCGGCCCGACCACGCCCACCCCGATGCCGGTGACCGAGCCCAGGCCGAGCGCGCCGTCCGCGAGGCCGTCCACCAGCTGCCGGGCGAGGGCGATCCGCTCCGGCCACGGCAGGCCCGCCGGGTGCGCCCGGCTGGCCGAACCGACCACCTCGTGCGCCACGTTGACCGCCGCGACGTGCACCGCGCGCCGGGCGAAGTCGATCCCGACGGCCTGCCCGGCCGCCGGGTTCAGGCTCAGCGTCTCCACCGGCCGTCCGCGCCGCCCGGTGCCCGCCGCGGGTGCCGACGCCACCACCGCGCCGGCCGTGACCAGGCCGCCGACGATGTCGTACAGCGTGGTCCGGGACAGCCCGGTGTGGCTGCCGAGCCCGGCCCGGCTGAGCGGGCCGTGCCGCCGCAGCAGGTCCAGGACCAGCTTCTCGTGGCCCCGGCGCAGGCGGGCCAGCGGTCCGTCGTGGGGGTGCGGGGAGTGCATGGCCCCCAGCATGGAGAGCGGCCCGGATTTACGTCAATGAGCCGGATTAAATGTCATGCCGCCGCAACGCGCGGCAACACTGCGGCCCGCCGCGGCACCCGGACGGGTGGCCGGCGGGCCCCGCCCCGCGCGCCCCGCCGGGCCGGCGGACCAGCCTGTGAACGTCCGAACGGGCCTGTTGTTACGGCGACTTGGCGCCCTGTCACGTATTCGACTTGTTTTCGGCCCAGCCCGGGGCGGCGCCTTGTCGCGTGCGCGACGGGTGTGGGAGAACGGGGGACCGACGCCGACCCAGGGAGGCCGCATGCGCGCCCGCGCCCGTCTCGTCCCCGCCCTCGCGCTCCTCACCGCCACCGGCCTGCTGGGCGCCGCCGCCCCCGCGCGGGCCGATCAGGCCGGGCAGGCCCCGCCGGGCAAGCAGCCGGTCGCGGTCGGCTGGGGCGGGGCGGTGGCCAGTGTGGACGCCGACGCCACCGCCGCCGGGCTGGAGGTGCTGCGGCGCGGCGGCAACGCGGTGGACGCCGCCGTCGCGACCGCCGCCGCGCTCGGCGTCACCGAGCCCTACTCGGCCGGGATCGGCGGCGGCGGGTACTTCGTCCACTACGACGCCCGCACCGGCGAGGTGGAGACGATCGACGGCCGGGAGACCGCCTCCCGGCACGCCGACAGCTCGCTGTTCCTGGAGAACGGCACCCCGCTGCCCTTCGACGACGCCGTCACCAGCGGCCTGTCCATCGGCGTGCCCGGCACCGCCGCGACCTGGGAGCAGGCGCTGCGCCGCTGGGGCAGCCGGAGCCTGGGCCAGGTGCTGGAGCCCGCCGAGCGGATCGCCGACCGCGGCTTCACCGTCGACCAGACCTTCCAGGACCAGACCGCCGCCAACCGGGCCAGGTTCCAGGACTTCCCGGCCAGCCGCGCGCTGTTCCTGCCGCACGGGCAGCTCCCGGCGGTCGGCTCCACCCTGCGCAACCCCGACCTGGCCGCCACCTACCGGGAACTGGGCCGCCGGGGCACCGACGCGCTCTACCGGGGCCCGATCGGCGCCGACATCGTCCGCACCCTCCAGCACCCGCCGGTCGACCCCGCCTCCGGCCGCAACGCCCGCCCCGGCCGGGTCGACGCCGCCGACCTGGCCGCCTACCGGGTCCGCGCCCAGGACCCGACCCACGTGAACTACCGGGGCCTGGACGTGTACGGCATCGCGCCGTCCTCCTCCGGCGGGACGACCGTCGGCGAGGCGCTCAACATCCTGTCCGGCAGCAGCCGGGCCGACCTCGCCGACCCGGTCCGGTACGACCACCGCTACCTGGAGGCCAGCCGGATCGCCTTCGCCGACCGCAACCGCTGGGTCGGCGACCCGAGCGCCGTGCAGGTGCCGACCCGCCAACTGCTCTCCCCGTCCTACGCCGCCGCCCGGGCCTGCCTGATCCGCCCGGACCGCGCGCTGACCAGCCCGCTCGCCCCCGGCGACCCGTACCACCCGGCGGCCTGCGGCAGCAGCGGGCAGCCGGCCGCCGAACCGTACGAGGGGCAGAGCACCACCCACCTGACGGTCGCCGACCGCTGGGGGAACGTGGTCGCGTACACGCTGACCATCGAGCAGACCGGCGGCAGCGGCATCACCGTGCCCGGCCGCGGCTTCCTGCTCAACAACGAGCTGACCGACTTCGACTTCGCGCCGCTCACGCCGGGCGTCCCCGACCCCAACCTGCCCGGCCCGGGCAAGCGGCCGCGCTCCTCGATCTCGCCGACCATCGTGCTCAAGGGCGGCAAGCCGTACCTGGCGCTCGGCTCGCCCGGCGGCGCGACCATCATCACCACCGTGCTCCAGGTCCTCACCGGCCGGGTCGACCGCGGGCTGACGCTGGAACAGGCCATCGCCGCGCCCCGGGCCAGCCAGCGCAACACCGCCGCCACCCAGGCCGAACCGGCCTTCCTGGCCTCGCCCGAGGCGGCGCGGCTCCAGGCGCTGGGCCACGTGTTCACCTCCACCCCGGAGATCGGCGCGGCCACCGGCGTCGAACGGCTCCCGGACGGCCGCTGGCTGGCCGCCGCCGAACCGGTCCGCCGCGGCGGCGGCGCGGCGGGGGTGGTGCGGCCCGCGCGCTGAGCCGCCGTCAGCTGCCGGACGCCGTCGGTGGCGGACGGTATGTTCGGACGGGGTGTCCGGCCCGCGCGCCGGGTGCCCCGTCCGTCCGCACCGCCGAGGGAAGGCCGCCGTGACCGTCCGCATCGCCACCTGGAACATCAACTCCGTCACCGCCCGGCTGCCCAAGCTGCTGGAGTGGCTGGAGTCCGCCGCACCGGACGTGCTCTGCCTCCAGGAGCTCAAGTGCGCCACCGACGCGTTCCCCGCCGAGGCGGTCGCCGAGCTGGGCTACGCCTCCGCCGCGCACGGCGACGGCCGGTGGAACGGCGTGGCCCTGCTGTCGCGGATCGGCCTGGAGGACGTGGTCCGCGACCTGCCCGGCCAGCCCGGCTACCTCGCCGAGGACGCGCCGCTCCCGGTGGTCGAGCCGCGCGCCGTCGCCGCGACCTGCGGCCCGGTCCGGGTCTGGTCGGTGTACGTGCCCAACGGCCGCGAGGTCGACCACGCGCACTACCGCTACAAGCTGGAGTGGCTGGCCGCGCTGCGCGACGCCGTCCGCGAGGACGCCGCGGGCGGGCGCCCGTTCGCCGTGCTCGGCGACTTCAACGTCGCCCCCACCGACGAGGACGTCTTCGACGTCGCCGTCTTCGAGGGCCTCACCCACGTCACCGCCCCCGAGCGCGCCGCCCTCACCGCCCTCCAGGAGACCGGCCTGCGGGACGTCGTCCCGCGCCCCCTCAAGTACGACCGGCCGTACACCTTCTGGGACTACCGGGCGCTGGCCTTCCCGAAGAACCGCGGCATGCGGATCGACCTGACGTACGCCAACAAGCCGTTCGCGGACGCCGTCACCGACACCTACGTCGACCGCGAGGCCCGCAAGGGCAAGGGCACGTCGGACCACGCGCCGGTGGTGGTCGACCTCGACCTCTGAGCCCGGGTCAGGAGAGCAGCCCGCCGAGGACGGCCGACAGGAAGCCGCACAGCACCGGATTGGCGTTGGCGCGGTCCAGCCCCGCCCAGGTGTACACCGCCAGCGCGAGCACCCGCAGCGGGTCGGCCTCCCGGTGCTCCCACCCGCCGGAGGAGCTGCGGGTGCTCGCGCCGGCGGTGACCGCTCCGCCGATCGAAGCCCGCGGCGCCCCTCCCCTCCGGCGGGACCCCGCCCCGCGCGCCCGTGGCGGCCGGGGACGGACTCGAACGGCTGCACGGGTTCGCCGGGCCGGGTGGCACTGCCTAGCGTGGGCGGCAACTAGGAGTAGCGGGACGGACACCCGCCCGCTGCCCCCACTCCGACCCCCTGGAGGTACGGCATGCGCCCGACGCGCACCGCCGCCGCCGCACTGCTCGGCACCACCGTCCTGCTCGGCCTGGCCGGCACCGCTCCCGCGTCCGCGAAGGGCGGCGAACCCGCCTGGGTCAGCCCGGCGCAGGCCCAGCCCGGGCAGTCGGTCTCGGTCAGTGTCACGTGCGCGAGCAGCACGGAGAAGACCGTCACCGCGACCTCGCTGGCCTTCGCCGGCGGTTCCACCACGCTCAGCGTCGGCCCCGACGGCAAGTACTCGGGCAGCGCCACCGTCATCTCCGAACAGGAGATGGCCGCGGCCGCCGCCAAGCGCACCACCACCGACTCGTCCTGGGGCATCGACGGCAAGTGCCCCAACGGCGACGGCTTCGTCGGCGCGGTGGCCATCGCGGCCGCCGCCGCCAGCAGCGGCTCGGCCGCCGGGGCCGGGGTCTGGGAGGGCGCCCGGATCCCGCACGGCGGGGTGGAGACCGGCCTGGGCGGCTCGGTCGGCGTGGACGGCACCCGGCTGGCCGTCGGCGCGGGCCTGGTGGCCTCCGGCATCGGCGGGTTCTGGCTGCTGCGCCGCCGGGGCGCGGCCTCCGGCCGGGCCTCCTGAGCGGCCGTCCGGTACGAGCCCACCGTACTCGGCAGGCCGCGCGTCCCCCGCGGCCGACGGCACGGGGAAGGGCGGCACCCGCAGCGGGTGCCGCCCTTCCGCGCGCGTTCAGTCCGTCCGGGTGGTGCGCTCCAGCGTCCCGAGGGTCAGCAGGTACTGGCCGACCAGGTAGGTCAGCATGATCAGGAAGCCGTGCGCGGGCAGGTGCCGCCAGCCCGCCAGGTCGGTGGCGATCAGGGTGTCGGAGAACAGGAACAGCGCCCCGCCCAGCCCCGCCCGCACGTTGACCTGCGAGGCGGTCACCGCGGTGGCGGCCAGCAGCAGGCTGTAGCACGCCACCGGGACGCGCATCCCGGCGTCCAGGTCCGGCCACAGCAGCACGATCAGCACCGCCCAGACCACCGCGTAGCAGCCCGCCACGACCAGCGCCCGGCGGCGGTCGGCCAGCGCGCCGAGCTTCACGAACATCGTCACGTAGCAGACGTGGCCGGCCGCGAACGAGCCCATCCCGGCCAGGAACGCCACCGTCCCGCCGATCTCCAGCAGGATGTCGCCGCCCGCGCCGAACAGCAGCGCCGGCACCAGCAGCCGCGGCGTGCCGGGCTTCGCGGCGGCCCACACCCAGCCCGCCAGCAGTGGCATCAGCAGCGGCTTGGTGGCGTACTGCAGGGGCGTCAGGTGGACGGCGATCGCCAGCAGGTGCGCCACCGAGACGGCGGCGAAGGCGAACAGCAGGGCCCGCGCGGTGCGCGGGTCACGGGCGGGGGTCATGCGGTGGCACTCTCCGGTCCGGCGGCGGTGGCGGGGGGTTCGGTGCGCGGCCCGGGCTGCCAGCCCGGGCCCTTGGCCAGGTGGCGCAGCCGGTCTCCCCAGGTGGTCGCGGCGCGGACGTCCCGGGCGATCGAGGCGTACTCGTGGGTGGCGACCCGCAGCGGGTTGAAGGTGCCGATGTTCTTGGTCAGGCCGAACACCGGGCGCTCGGCCTCCGCCGCGAAGGAGCCGAACAGCCGGTCGAAGACGATCAGGATGCCGCCGAAGTTGCGGTCCAGGTAGCCGCCCTGCGAGGCGTGGTGCACCCGGTGGTGCGAGGGGGTGTTGAAGACGTACTCGACCGGGCGGGGCAGCTTCCCGATCCGCTCGGTGTGGATCCAGAACTGGTACACCAGGTTCGCCGAGGAGCAGAACGCCAGCGCCGCCGGGTGCACGCCCGCCAGCACCACCGGGACGAAGAACACCCAGCTGGTGGCCGAGGTCCAGGGCTGGCGCAGCGCGGTGGACAGGTTGTAGTGCCGGCTGGAGTGGTGCACCACGTGGCAGGCCCACAGCACCCGGATCACGTGGTGGCCCCGGTGCGACCAGTAGTAGAAGAAGTCCTGGGCGAGCAGCATCAGCGGCACCGTCCACCACAGCACCGGCACCCGCAGCGGCGTCAACTCGTAGAGGAACGAGTAGATCGCCACGATCGGGATCTTCCACCCCGCGTCGAACAGCAGCGAGCCCAGACCCATGGTCAGACTCGTCGCGGTGTCCTTCACGGCGTAGCCCCGCTCGTCCTCGTCCGGATGGAACCGGTACGAGACGATCTCCAGGACCGTGAGCAGCACGAAGGCCGGTATCGACCAGAGCACGACATCGGGCAGGTGTGGCATGCCCGGAACCCTAGGCGACGGCGGCGGCCGGCGGAAGAGGTTGTTACCGGCGCGTAGCGAGCGGTGCGGCGTCTAGGCTTGGCACCGACATGGAGCGGCACGAAGCAGCCGCCGGCCTCGCCACGGCGACCGGCGGGACGGGGACGCGGCGCACGGGCGGGGCAGGGCGGCTCGCCGCCCAGGCACGCCCCGGGGCAGCCGCGGACGGCCCGGCGCAGACCCGCCCGGTCGGCCGTCCGGGCGGTCGGCCGGCCGTCGAACCCGCCGCCGCGGCCGAGGAGTTGGCCGCCCGGTTCGCCGCCGCCGGACCCGCCGAGGCCGACCTGCTGGCCACCGCCGTGTTCGGCGCGTACGGGGCCCGGCACCTGGGCGGCGCACCCCAGCAGGCCGAACCCGCGCCCGGCACCAGCTGGTGGCACGGCCCCACCGTCCACCACAGCACCTCGCCGCTGTTCCGGCCGCTCGGCTACCGCCGGATACGCCGCGAGGCGCCCGCCCAGGCCGGCACCCGCCCCACCGGCGGCGGCCGGCACCGCAAACCCGAACGCCCCGCCGCCGCCGGCGCCCTCGCCGCCACCGCCGAACTGCGCACCGCCGCCCGGCTGCTGATGGCCCACCCGCTGGTCACCGCCGACGGGCCGCACGGCGCCGCGCTCCCGCTGATCCGGCGTCACGCCGAGGCGCTCGCCGAACACTTCCACGCCCTGCTCGGCTACCGGCTCACCCTCGGTCCCGCCCACGCCCGCCTGCACAAGGCCCCGCTGCCCGGCCGCACCCTGGCCGGACTCGACCCCGCCGGGTACGCCGCCCTCGCCCGCGCCCTGGCCGGCGGCTCCGCCGCCCCCGCCGCCTCCGCCCCGGTCCGCGCCCTGCTCGACGCGTGGCGCCCGCCCGCCGAACTCGCCGCCGACCTGCTCACCGCGCCCCCGCTGCCCGCCGCCGGACCCGAGGTGACCGTCCGCCGCCTGCTCGCCGAGACCCCCGTCGTCCGCTATGACGGACTCGCCCCCGCCGAACGCGCCCACCTGCTCGCCGCGGCCCCCGCCGAGACGGAACGATTCGCCGACTTCCTCGGCCTCACCGCCGAGATCCGCGCCGAGGGCGTCGCCCTGCTCGACCCCGCCGACGAACTCACCGACCTCGCCCTCCCCGGCCCCGGCACCCTCGCCCAGGCCGCCCTGCTGCTCGCCGAACGCCTGGTCGAGGAGCTCCGCCCGGCCGCCACCGAGAACGCCCCGCCCGCCGTCCTCGTCCCCGACGCCCTGATCGACGGCACCCTCGGCGACATCACCGACGACTACGGCATGAGCGCCGGCTGGGACGCGGGCTACCTCGCCGACCTCGCCGCCTTCCGCCGCGACGCACTCGACCTGCTCCACCGGATGGGTCTCGCCGCCCCGGCCGGCCGCACCTGGCTGCTGCTCGCCCCCGCCGCCCGCTACGCCCCCCGCGCCGAACCCGAGCCCACCATCGGCACCGGCCGCCACTCCCGCCCGGCGACCGCCCCGGCCACCGCCCCGGCGGCCGGGCGGGGGCGGGACCGGCAGGCGGTGTGAGGACGCCCGGTCGGCCGGCGCGGTCGGTGCCGGGCCGGTGGGTGATCGGTGGTGATCGGTGGGCGGTCAGCAGGTGAGCGGTCAGTAGGTGAGCGGGCGGACGTGCTCGGCGACGGCGCGGGGCTCCTCCCGCATCATGTCGTACCGGACGCGCTGGCCCTGGTGCAGGAAGCGGTGCGCGTCGGTGTCGGCGATCACCGAGTCGTAGTAGACCGTGACGTCGGGGCCGCCCGCGTCCGGGGTGATGTAGCCGTAGCCGTGCTCGATGCCGAACCACCGTACGGTGCCGGTCTCCATGGTGGACTCCCTTCCGGCCGGGTCAGTCCCAGTATCAGGTCCGGGCGCCGGGTCCACCACTCGTTCGGCTCAGCGGCCGGCCGGGGCCGCCTGCGCGGTCGGGGCCTGCTGCCGGACGGTCTCCACGGTGGCGCCGACGCCGAGCGAGCCCAGTGCCACCGAGGCCGCGACGGCGGCGCAGGCGAGCAGGCGGCGGTGGCGGCGGGGCAGCGGGAAGCGCGGGTCCTGGGCCGGGGGGACGGTGCGGGCGTTCATGGTGGAGAGCCTGGCAGCCGGGTGTTACGCGGTCGCGAAACGCGGGTGAAGTCTGGAAGGGATCTCGGCGTCGGAACCCCCGCTCCCGCATCCGCGCAGGTCGAACGCCTGACCGTGGACGCGCGCGGTGCGGCGGGCGGCATGCGGGCGGCATGTGGGCGGTGGCGGGGGTGGCGGCACGCGCGGCGGGGTGGCGGGGGCGGGCGCGGGCGGATGACGGCCGCCCGGCCCGCCGTTCGGCGTGGATCCGACGCGGACCAGGGTGCCACCGCCGCCGGGCGGCGTTGACCAGGGCGCACTCTTGGCGGAGGTCCGGGAGTCGGCCGCTCGGCCGGGCGCTCGGCCGGGCGCCGCACGGGCTGCCGGGCCGGCCGGGGGCCGCGGGCCCGACGGCGGGTTCACTCCTGCGGGCGAGACCGGTCGGGGTGCTCCGTCCCGACGCTGGTGCCGACCGCGTCGCGCAGGCCGTGCGCGGGACGCGGGTGGGGCGCGCCCGCCGCCGGGTCGGTGCGCAGCTCGCGCACCAGGGCCACGCACAGCCCCAGCATGACCAGTACGAACGGCAGCGCGACCAGGACGGTGGCGTTCTGCAGCGCGGTCAGCCCGCCCGCCAGCAGCAGGGCGGCGGCCACGCCCGCCATCAGCACGCCCCAGACCACCACCAGCCAGGTGCGCGGGTGCAGGGCGCCGCCGGCGGAGAGCGAGCCGAGCACCAGGGCGGCCGAGTCGGCGGAGGTGATGAAGTACAGCATCACCAGCAGCACCGCGACCACGCTGGTGACCGCGCCCAGCGGCAGCGCCTTCAGCATCTCGAACAGCCCGGCGTCCGCGCCCCGCGGGATGGTGGCCACCAGGTCGGCCGCGCCGGTCGCCTGCAGCCGGATCGCCGAGCCGCCCATCACCACGAACCACACCGCGGTCGCCCCGCTGGGCACCAGCAGCACGCCGACCAGGAACTGGCGCACCGTCCGGCCCCGGGAGATCCGGGCGATGAAGGTGCCGACGAACGGGGCCCAGGACAGCCACCACGCCCAGTAGAAGACCGTCCAGGTGCCCAGCCAGTCCTCGTCCGTGAACGCCCCGGTCTGGGTGGCCAGCACCACCAGGTCGGAGAGGTAGCCGCCGACCGTCGAGGGCAGCGCGTCCAGCACGAAGACGGTCGGGCCGACCACGAACACGAACACCATCAGCAGGGCGGCCAGCACCACGCTGACGGTCGACAGCCACTTCACGCCGCGGTGCACGCCCGACATCGCGGACAGCACGAACGCGCTGCCCAGGGCCGCGATCACCACCAGCTCGACGCCCTCGGTGGCCCGGACGTCGGTGACGTAGCCCAGGCCGCCCGCCACCTGGATCGCGCCCAGGCCCAGGCTGGTCGCCGAGCCGAACACGGTGGCGAACACCGACAGCAGGTCGATCAGCCGGCCCGGCCAGCCGTCCGCCCCGCGCTCGCCGATCAGCGGCACGAACGCCGCCGACATCCGGTTGCCCCGGCCCTTGCGGAAGGTCGTGTAGGCCAGCGCCAGACCGCCCACCGCGTAGATCGCCCACGGGTGCAGCGTCCAGTGGAACAGCGAGAACTCCAGCGCCCGCTGCGCCGCCGCCGCGCTCTGCGGGGCCGGGCCGGAGCCCGGCTGCGGCTGCGCGTACAGCTGGAGCGGCTCGCCGACGCCGTAGAACAGCAGGCCGATGCCCATCCCGGCGGAGAACATCATCGCCACCCAGGCCAGCGTGGAGAACTCCGGCTCCTCACCGTCCCGGCCCAGCGGGACCCGGCCGAACCGGCTGACCGCCAGCACCACCGCGAGCAGCAGGAACACGTCCGCGGCCACCACGAACAGCCAGCCGAAGTTGTGCAGCACCCAGGCCAGCCCGGTGTCCGAGACCCGGCCCAGCGAGTCCTCCGCGCACACCCCCCAGGCCACCACCCCCAGCACGGCGGCCGCGCCGACCCCGAACACCACCCGGTCCAGAGGGAGGGCGCCGGCGTCCGGCGCGGCGGGCTGACGGTCCGTCGAGGGCTCCGAAGGCGTGGGCATACGGGGCACTATGTCCACAACCGGGCCCAGGAGGGGGCGCGGCACGCCGGAACGCGGCGGGGGCTCGGCGGGTCGGCGCGGGGGCGCAGCGGGTCGGCGGAACGCCGCGGGCGGCGCGGCCGACGGCGGGTCAGGCGGCGGGTCAGGCGGCCGGGACCGGGGGCGGCTCGTACGGCGTCAGCACCATCCGGACCATCTCCTCCAGCCGGGTGCGGGCGTCGTCCAGCGTGGTCCGCCCGGTCACCCAGGACGTCAACTCGCCCTGCCAGGCGTGCCCCACCATGTGCCGCACCAGCTCCCCGGGGGCCGGCGGGACCTCCGGCAGCACCGCCCCCAGCGCCGCCCGGTCCGCCCGGGCCAGGCCCTGTAGCGCCTCGCTGGCGAACGGGTCCGTGGAGGTGGCCACCGCCACCCGCAGCCGGGCCAGCTCAGGCTGCCGCTGGTACGCCCGCATCCCCCGCCGCACGAACCGCACCGCCCGCTCGGTCGGCGAGGCGCTGCGCCCCGCCCCCACCTCGCCGACCAGGTCGGCGAGCAGCAGCCGGTGCCAGTCCGCTATCGCGGCGGCGAGCAGGTGGTCCTTCGACGAGAAGTACCGGTAGGCGGTCCCGAGGGCCACGCCGGAGCGCTCCGACACCTGTTTCATCTGGAGGCGTTCCACGCCGATCTCGGTCACCAGGCCCAGGGCGGCGGACAGGAGGGATCCGCGGCGTTCCAGCTGACGGGGGGACATCGCCTCCACCGGACGAGGTGACAGGTCAACCTTGGTCACCCGAACCATGATACGGGGCGGCCCCGCACCGCGGTATGACGCGACGGGTCACCGGTGGGTGACGGGGGACGCGCGGCCGCTCGGGACGGAGGTCCGGCGGCAGGTCAGGGGGTGGGCGGGGCCTGCCGCGCCTGCTTCGGCCGTAGCTCGCGCAGCAGGGTCTCCTGGACGGCGGAGGCCACCAGCACCCCGTCCCGGTCGTAGAACTCGCCCATCGCCAGGCCCCGGCCGTCCGACGCGGACGGGCTGCGCTGCGCGAACAGCAGCCACTCGTCGGCGCGGAACGGGCGGTGGAACCACATCGCGTGGTCCAGCGAGGCCAGCGCGACCCGGGGTTCGGCGACCCGGTGCACCCGGTGCGGCTGGAGGTGCAGCGCCGTGGTCGAGGCCAGCGTCAGGTCGGACAGGTACGTCAACGCGCAGACCTGGAGCAGCGGGTCGTCCCCCGGCAGCGCACTGCCCGTCCGCAGCCAGACGAACTGCTGCGGGACGCCCGGCAGTTCCGGCGGCATGCCGGGCGCACCGGCCGGGACGAAACGCATCTCCAGGGCCCGGAAGACCGTCGCGCCCGCGAACTCCTCCGGCGCGTCCCGCTGCCAGGCCAGGTACGGGTCCGGCAGTTCCTCCGGGCCCGGTACCGGCGGCATGGTGCGCTGCCGGTCGCCGGACGCCTCCGGGCGCTTGAACGACGCCGACATGGTGAAGATCACCTCGCCGCGTTGGACCGCCGTCACCCGCCGGGTCGCGTACGAGCCGCCGTCCCGGGCCCGGTCCACCTGGTAGACGATCGGGCGGCGCGGATCGCCCGGACGCAGGAAGTACCCGTGCAGGCTGTGCACCCGGCGGGCCGGCTCCACCGTGCGCCCGGCCGAGGTCAGCGCCTGCGCCGCGACCTGCCCGCCGAACGCGCGCAGCGGCGCGCCCGCGTGGCAGTGGCCCCGGAACAGGTTCTCCTCCAGCTCCTCGATGCCGAGCAGCTCCGCGAAGGAGCGCAGTCCAGAGGCGGAGGCGGGCGTCGGGGCGGCGGGGGCGGTCACCCGGTCCATGCTAGAACACGTTGCAGTCGGCGGGAGCTGTGGTGCCCGTCACGTGCGCGGGGCGGGGGAGGGGTGAGCGGGGGCGGGTGGGGCGGGCGGGTCGGCGGGAGGGCGGCCGGGGTCGTGTCGGGAGGTCGTAGCGGGAAGTCGTGTCGGGAGGTCGTGTCGGGAGGTCGTGTCGGGGGCGGAGGTTAGCGTTCCGCCCATGACCACGGCCGTTCACGCCCTGCGCTACCTGCACCCCTCCGCGCTCCGCCCCCGGCGGCTGGCCCTCGCCACCAGCGGCGGCGCCACCCCGGACGGCGAGGCCGCGCACCCCCGGTTCTTCGACGGCCTGCTGCGCCACCCCGACGCCGCGGCCGCCGCCCTGCTCGCCGTCGCCGACGTGGCCGCCGCCCGCTACCACCGGCCCGTGGGCGCCGACTCGCTCGACCCCGTGGTCACCGCCGACGGCGACCGGCTGCGCTTCGAGTCCTTCTCCGGCTGCGGCGGCGTGCACGCCCGGCTCGACGTCCTGCCCGAAGGGCTCGACGGCGCCGCCACCGGCCACGGCACCACCAACGTCGACGTCAACGCCCCGCTGCGCGAGGCCCTGCGGCTGCGCACCCCCGGCCAGCGGCTGGAACTCGCCGTCGGCGCCGGGGAACTGGCCGTCGGCGTCGGCACCGACACCCTGGTCGAACGCAAGGTCCCGCTGCCGGACCGCTGGCTCAAGGGCTTCGCCGAGACCCAGGTGATCACCGCCCGCTTCGACCTGCGCGCCCAGCTCCCCGCCGCCGAGGCCGTCCGCTTCCTGCGCACCCTCCCGACGGTCGGCCGCGGCGCCGTCCGCTGGGTCGTCCCGGCCGGCCCCGGCCTGCGCCCCGCCTCCCGTCCCGGCCCCGGCGCGATCTGCCTGCCCGGCCCCGAACGCCTGACCGCCCTGCGCCCGCTGCTGCGCCACGCCACCTCCCTGC
The DNA here is from genome assembly GCF_044769485.1 of Kitasatospora sp. NPDC090308. Taxonomy (NCBI): domain Bacteria; kingdom Bacillati; phylum Actinomycetota; class Actinomycetes; order Kitasatosporales; family Streptomycetaceae; genus Kitasatospora; species Kitasatospora sp. NPDC090308. The sequence continues at coordinate 561,568 of NZ_JBIVXY010000003.1, forward strand.
GCGTCTACGCCCCGCCCGGCACCCCCGCCGGACCCACCGCCTCCGCCTGGGAACTCGCCCTCCCCGGCGGCCGGTTGACGCTCACCCTGTCGCCCGACAGCTCCCGCGGCTTCTCCGGTGAGGGCGGCCTGCTCGACCTGCTGGCCCGGCACACCCCCACCGAGGACGTCGACGCGCTGGCCGCCCTGCTCGCCTGGGAGCCCCGGCTCGACCCGGCCGACCTCGCCGAGGACTCCGGCCTGTCCCCCGACCGGGTCCGCGCCGCCCTCGCCCACCTCGCCACGGCCGGCCAACTCGGCTACGACCTCGCCGACGCCGCCCACTTCCACCGCCGACTGCCCTACCGGGACGGCCGGGCGGAGGACCGCAACCCCCGGCTCCGCTCCGCCCGCGCCCTGCTCGCCGCCGAAGCCGTCGGCCCGGTCTCCGGGGACATCCGGGTGGTCACCGTCGGCGACCACGTCCACCACGTCCGGGTCGGCGCCGACGGCACCGCCCTCGGCTGCACCTGCCGCTGGTGGGCCCGCCACCGGGGCGGGCGCGGGCCGTGCAGCCACGTGCTCGCGGTGCGGATGAGCGCGGGGGAGGAGCGGCGGTGAGCGACGGGACCGGTGGCGGCGACGGGGCCGGGGAGCCGGTGGTGGGGGAGACGGTGGGGACCGATAGGGCCGGGGAGCCGGTGGGGGTGGAGGCGGTCGGGACGGGTGGGGCCGGGGAGTTGGCGGCGGCCGTCCGGGCGGCGGACTTCGCCCTGGTCGCCCGGCTGGTCGAGGCGATGACGGAGGTCCGGCGCCGGGCCGAACTGCCCCGGCTCCGGAAGCTGCGCCGCGAACTGCGCGACGGCGAGCACGCCCGGGGCGGCGCCGTGACCGCGCTGCTGATCGCCGGAGCGGTCTGCCACAGCGCCCCCTCCGGCGCCGCCGACTGGATCGGCGGCCGCGACTTCGACGTCCGGTCCTGGGCACAGCCCCCGCTGCTCGCCCTACTGGACGCCCGGCCCGTCCACTGGCAGCGCGAGGTGGCGCTCCGGCTGGCCCGCCGCCCCGCCGACCGCACCGGCTGGGGCGACCCCACCCCCTACGAGATCGCCGAACACCTGCTGCGCCGCAGCGGCACCCCGCCGCCCGCCGAACCCGGCTTCGTCACCGAGTGGATGCGCGACCGCGGCGACCCGGCCCCCCGCCCCTGGCTGCGCGCGCTCCCGCCCGGCCCCGACCTGTACGCCCGGCTCGGCGCGGACGGCTTCGCCCCCGTCCTCGCCCCGCTGGTCTTCGACGCCGACACCGCCCAGCACCTGTCCGGCCCCTGGGCCGCCAAGGACCCGGCGCAGCGCTGGCCCGCCGTGCTGGCCCGGCTCGCCGCCGACGGCACCGTCGACCGTCCCGCACTGATCGGCCGGGGCTTCGCCCGGCTGGTGCGCGGCGGCGGGACGGGCGAACTGCGCACCTACCTGGAGGCACTGCGGGCCCTGGAGCCCGACCCGGACGAACTGGCCGACAACCGGCGGGCGTTGCTGGCACTGCTGGACGGCCCCTCGACGGTGGCCGGGTACGCGCAGGAGTCGCTGATCGCGCTGGACGACGCGGACCGGCTGGTCGAGGAGGAGATCGCGGAGGCGTCCGAGGTGGTGCTGGCCCGGCCGGAGAAAAAGCTGGTCCGGGCCCAGTTGGGCTGGCTGGACCGGGTGGCGGCGCGCGGCCGGGCGGGACTCGCGCTGCGGGCGGTGGCCGACTGCTTCGGGCATCCGGACCGCCGGCTCCAGGCGCAGGCGCTGAGAGTGACCGGACGCCATGTCGCCCGTGCCGGAGGAGAGTTGATGGCCGAACTGCGGGCCGCGGCGCTGCTGCTCGACCCGTCGAACGCCGGAGTCGCCGCCGAACTGCTGGGAACGCAGGCGCAGTCGGCGCTGGGGACGGCTGCGGAGGTGGAACCGGAGCCGGACCGGCTGCCGCAGCCGCCCCGCCGGATCGCGATGCCCGAGCCGCTCGGTACGGCCGCGCAGGTCGCCGAGGAACTGGCCGCCGCCCTGGCCGCCGGTTCGGCCGTCTCGGCCACCTCGGCCACCTCCGAGGAGAGCGTGTCCTTCGAGCGCGTCCTCGACGGCCTGGCCCGCCAGGTCTGGGCCGACCGGGACGCGCTCACCGCCGCCCTCGCCCCCGTCCTGCCGGACGGCGAATGGCGGGTGCTCGGCCGACTGGCCGCGACCGCCACCGGCGCCATCCCCAAGCAGCGGGTCTGGCGCGCCCTGCGCTCCCGGCCGGCCCACCTGTTCGGCCACGCCGAATTCCGCGGCCCCATCGGCGAGTTCCTCGCCGCCCGGCTGCACGAGACCGCCTGGCGGCTCGCCGCCGACCCCGTCCCGTTCCTGCTCGCCACCCCCAGCTGGCGCAACGGCGCCCTGGAGGCCGGGGAGTTGGCGGCGCGGCTGGCCCGCTACGAGGAACTGGGCGTGCGGCCCGGGCCGGTGGACTTCGCCCAGTCCCTGCTGCGGACGGCGGGCGACGACGACCCGGCCACCCTGGCCGCCGCGGACCGGCTGACCTCACCCGCCGGTCGGCGGCTGGCGGCCTGGCTGCGCGCGGGCGGCCTGCCCCGGCGGACCTCCGCCCCGGTGCCGCCCGGCACCTGGACGTCCGGCGTCCGGTGCTCCGAGCACCGCCGCTACGCGTGCCAACCCGAGCTGACGGAAGCCGAGTCGGACCGCCTGGCGATACCCGCCCTGGACGTCCCCGGCGGCGGACCGGCGGACGCATCGGTGGGCGGGGGGCCGGTGTGCGGGCTGCCCCGCGAGGTGCGGGCCCTGCTCGGGCCGTCCGCGCCGTTCTTCCTCCGCTCCGCCGTGGAGAACAGCGCGCCCGGCGCCCGCTGGACCGCGCTGCTGCCGCACCACCGCGAGGAGTCGGCGCTCCGCATCACCGGCCTGCTCGCCGACTCCGCCCAGGACACCCCCGTCCGCGGCCACCCCCACCTGCTGCCCCTGCTGGCCGAGAACGGGGGCCCCTGCGGGTTCGCCGTCCACCAGGCGCTCGCCTACGGCCTCGGCGCGGGCCACGCGGAGGACCGCTCCGCGACCGTCGACGCGCTGCTCTCGCTGGCTGCCCAACAGCAGCTCGACCCGGCCGCGTTGGCCCGCGAGACGTCCGCGCTCCTGGCCCTCGGCGCGGTCAAGCCCAACCGCCTCGCCGCCGCCCTCGCCGAACTCGCCGACCCCGCCCCGCGACTGACCTGGAGCATCCTCGCCGCCCTGCTCCCCGACCTGCTCGACGGCGCGCCCCCGCGCGGAGCCGCCGACCTGGTCGCGGTCGCCGTCGACTGCGCCCGCCGCAGCGCCGCCCGCGGACCGATCGACGCGGTCACCCGCACCGCCGCCCGCCGGGGCGGCACCAAACTGCTCGCGGAGGCCCGGAACCTGGCGGCGCTGCTCGGCCGGGGCCGGTCCGGCGCGCTCGGGCGGACCTAGGTTCTGTCCGGTGGAGCGGGTGATCGCCTCGCACGGACCACTGTGTTGCTCGTGGAGCCGGGTGATCTCACGAACGACGAGTGGCTGCAACTGGCACCGTTTCTGCCGAAGGCCGGGTGCCGCGGCGGACGTCGGGCCGATCACCGGAGAGGGCCTCGGGCGTGTGCCAGCGGGGTCGCTCTCGCGTCCCGGCCATGGTCCGGCCTGTCGCGAACGCTTGCTGACGGGTCGGCTGGTGTTCCTGGGCCCTCTCCCCAAGCGCCTGCGCCTGCGGGTGATGGCCGGTGCTGACGAGGAACTCGAGCAGATCCTGCGCGAACCCCCATCCGGTGAGAAGAAGAGGACCAGGAGCTGTCCGTGCGAGCTGCTCAGGATCGGCGGTACCGGCGAACCACGGGAGCGCGGTGTCACGAAGGCGAGCTGCGAACTGCTCCAGTTCCGTCGGGCGCTCCTCGGCCGGGCCGGGCAGGGGCCGCGAGTTGCCGCCGGCCGGGAGGGAGGGAGGGAGGGAGGGAGTCGGCCCTGCTGTGCGATGCCCTCGGCCCCGACCTCTTCGAAACCGCCCTTGCCGTCCGCCGCGCAGGAGCGGAACTCTTCGCGATGGTCACCGACGCGGACGTGGTGGAGGCGGTCCGTCGGCGGTACCGACCCGTCCGGCCGGGCGGGTCAGTGGATCGTGCCCGTGGCCTGCTGAGCGGCGACGTACGTGCTGAGGTAGGGCGCGCAGTTCGACCTCGGGTAGGCCGACGGGATGGCGGCGGCGATGCCGCTCAGCACGGTCAGGTGGGTCTGGGTCTTGCTGCCCAAGGCCTTCAGCTGGGCCACGGTGGATTGGACCTCGGCCCCGAGTGCCCGGGGTTGTTCCACGCAACGGGCTGCCAACGCGGCGAAGGCCTGGTCGTACGCATCGGCGGTCTCGGTGGTGGCGCCCGCCGCCTGGTCCAGGGCGCGCAGCTCCTGGGCTGCGGCGGACAGGTCGGTTGCAGCGGGGGTCGGCAAGGGCTTGACGGTGACGGTGGTGCCGCTGCTGCAGGCGGCCAGCAGGAGAGTGGCGGTCGCGGCCAACACAATGCGCTGAGCGTTCATCATGTCACTTGACACTAGCCCGAGTTGGGGGATAGGGCGACTGATGCAGACGACATGGGCAGCTGGACCGCTCCGGCCACCGGGTGGAGTGCCGGGCGTGATCGGCGACTGGCGAGAGGACAGGATCGCTACGGCGCCGGCGGGGAACCCCACGGTGCTGCGGCGGTTGGATGCCGGGTTCGCGGTGACCGGGAACCTGCGGTTCCTGCCGGGATGCTCGGTGCTGCTGGTCGACGCGCCCGGGGTGCAGCGCCTGTCGGAGCTGCCGCGCGACAGGCGGACGGCCTTCACCCGAAGCACCGGATCAGTGGAGTCCACGCTCGCCATGCTCCAGTCGATGCGCCCCGGGGGGTCGGCCTCGGCCCGGACGGCCCGGAGGATCCTCACCCGCCGTTCGTGGGACCGCCCCGCCCCACGACCAGCAGAATGGTCCACGCGAGACGATCACATGATGCGCCGGACAGGACCTAGGTGTACTGACCACGGAGATTGGTGACGTGGTTCACGGAGTGGTGATCTTGAAATGAGTGAGGGCCTTCTGGCCAGGTGTGGATTGCGACATCTGCACCGGCGACCAGAAAGGCCCTCATGCCACACCGTAACGCACCGCTGACCGAGACCGGGCGGCTGCGGCTGGCCCGCTGCGTGGTGGAGGACGGCTGGCCGCTGCGGCGGGCCGCCGAGCGCTTCCAGGTCTCGCCGACCACGGCCAAGCGCTGGGCCGACCGCTACCGGGCCCTCGGCGAGGCTGGCATGAGCGACCTCTCCAGCCGGCCCCACCACAGCCCACGCAGGCTGCCCGCCCGCACCGAGCGGCGGATCGTCAAGGTCCGCGTCCTGCGACGGTGGGGCCCGGCCCGCATCGCCTACCTGCTGCGACTCAACCCGGCCACGGTCCACCGGGTCCTGGTCCGCTACCGACTCGCCCGACTCGCGCACCTCGACCGCGCCACGGGACACCCGGTGCGGCGCTACGAACGCGCCGCACCGGGCGAGCTGGTCCACGTCGACGTCAAGAAGCTCGGCAACATCCCCGACGGCGGCGGCCACCACGCCATCGGCCGCGAAGCGGGCCGCAAGAACCGGTCCGGCCCAGGCTACAGCTACCTGCACAACGCCGTCGACGACCACTCCCGCCTGGCCTACAGCGAGATCCTCGCGGACGAGCGCAAGGAGACCGCCGCCGCGTTCTGGACCCGGGCGAACGCCTTCTTCGCCCGGGCCGGGATCACCGTCCAACGCGTGCTGACCGACAACGGTGCCTGCTACCGCTCCCACCCATGGCGTGATGCCCTCGCAGCCGAAGGCATCACGCACAAGCGCACCCGCCCCTACCGGCCCCAGACCAACGGCAAGGTCGAACGCTTCAACCGCACCCTGCTCGACGAGTGGGCCTACGCCAAGCCCTACCGCACCGACCAGGAACGCCGCGACGCCTACCCCGCCTGGCTCCACACCTACAATCACCATCGCGGACACACCGCACTCGCAGGCCAACCACCCGCCAGCCGCGTCCCCAACCTCACAGGTCAGAACACCTAGGCCGGGCCGCCGGTCCGTTCGGCGGAGGGGGCGTCCGGGCGGGTGAGGGTGGCGGGGGTGTCGGGGACGGGGGAGAGGCCGTCGGGGAGCAGGAGGTCCACGCCGGAGGGGGGTGCGGCGACGGCGCGCCACCAGTGGGTGGCGGCGGGCGGGTCGGCGGGCTCGAAGGGGCGGCCGGGGCGGGGCATCGCCAGGGTGACGCCGGCGTCCTGGGCGGCGGCGAGGGTGCGCTCGGCGGGCTCCTCCCAGGGGTGCGGGGCGAGGTCGAAGGTGCCCCAGTGCACCGGGAGCAGCACGTCGCCGCCCAGGTCCCGGTGGGCCTGCACCGCCTCCTCGGGCGTCAGGTGCACCTCCGGCCAGTGCTCGGAGTACGCGCCGACCTGCATCATCGTCGCGTCGAACGGCCCGAAGCGGCGCCCGATCTCGGCGAACCCGGGGAAGTAGCCGCTGTCGCCGCTGTGGAAGATCCGGTGCCGCTTCCCCTCCACCACCCAGGACGACCAGAGGAACCTGCCGCTCGGCCGGGGCCCGCGCGAGCAGTAGTGGCGGGCCGGGGTGGCGGTCAGCCGCAGGCCGTCCAGTTCGGTGGACTCCCACCAGTCGAGGTCGACGATCCGGCGCGGCGACACCCCCCAGTGCTCCAGGTGCGCGCCGATGCCCAGCGGCACCGCGAACACCGCGTCGCCGGCCGCCAGCGCCCGGACGGTCGGCATGTCCAAGTGGTCGTAGTGGTCGTGCGAGATCACCACCACGTCCACCGGGCCGAGTTCGCTCAGCGGCAGCGGCACCGGGTGCAGGCGCTTGGGGCCGATCCAGTCGAACGGGGAGCAGCGCTCGCTCCACACCGGGTCGAACAGCACCCGGACCCCGTCCAGCTCGGCCAGCACGGTGGCGTGGCCCAGCCAGGTCAGCCGCAGGCCGGAGGCGGGCGGGGTGGCCAGCTCCACCGGGAGCAGGCGGTGCACCGGGACGGCCGCCGCCGGGGCGCGGCGGTTCGGGTCGACCGCGAGCTTGGTGCGCATCAGGGCCAGCGGGGTGTACGCGTACGCGAGGCGGCGGGTGGCCACCGGGTTGCGGAACGAGCCGTCCACGAAGTGCGGCGAGTTGCGGACCCGGTGCAGGCGCCAGCCGGCCGGGTCGGCGCCGAACGCGTCGGTGCGCATCCGCTGCCAGGTCTCCCGGGGCAGCGTCCGGTACGAGCGTTTCGCGTCGCGCAGCGCGAGTCCGGCCTCGGCGGCCAGTTCACCGGCGCGGAACAGCCAGGAGACGGGGCGGGACACGGTACCTCCACGGTCGGACACCCGAACGGCGGCGCACCGGGACGGCGGGACGCGGGGCGCCCCGCGGCATCGACGGCAGGCCGGAGGGCGACACCCGGGCAGCCGGAAGCCCCGGCGGCAGGCAGCGCATCTCGGACCTGGACATTACCGTCCAAAACCCCGCACAGCAGGCATTTGGTCGGCGGCGCGCCGGGGGGGCGCGACCGGTGCGGGCCCGTCCGGTGCAACGAGAACGGACCGCCCCGGGGTGCGGGACGGTCCGTGAAGACGCCGTGGAGGCGGAGGGCGGTGGGGGGCGGGGCCCGGTTCAGGCGGCCGGGTAGAAGCGGGTGATGGTCTCCGCGACGCAGTGCGGCTTGGCGCTCGCCTCGCTGGCGATGGTGAACCGGACCACGGCCTGCACGCCGCCCGGCACCTCGTCCGCCGAGACCAGGACCGCCGTCGCCCGGACCGCCGTGCCCACCGGCAGCGGGGCCGGGAAGCGGACCTTGTCCGAGCCGTAGTTGAGGGCCATCGCGATGCCGCCCACGTCGTAGCACTCCTTGGCGAGCACCGGGAGCAGCGAGAGCGTCAGGTACCCGTGCACGATCGTCCCGCCGAACGGCGTCTCCTTGGCGCGCTCCGGGTCGACGTGGATCCACTGGTGGTCACCGGTCGCCTCGGCGAACAGGTTCACCCGGTCCTGGTCGACGGTGTGCCACTCGCTGGTGCCGAGTTCGGCACCGACCGCGGCGGTCAGGTCGGCGAGCGAGGCGAAGGTCGTCACGGTGCGCTCCACAGGTGCGTCGGGGCAGGGACGGCCCGGGCAGGGGCCGCCCCGCAGAGTATGCCTACTCGCCGGTCACATGTCAGTGGGGTGCCGTCCGGGCGGCCCGGACGTTCCGGGCGGGTCAGGCGGGGTGGTGCTCCGGGCGGGCTCCGGGGAGGGCGGCGGCGGCGAGGTCGTCGAAGTCGTCGAGGTCGTCGAGGCGGTTGCGGTCCGCGTCCCGGTCCGGGAGGACGCGGCGGCCGGAGACCAGCTCGGGGCTGATCGCCACGTACTCCGGGCCCGGGTCCGGGATCCACGGGCGCAGGCCGCCGGAGCGCAGGGCGGCGCGCTCGCCCGAGTCCCGCACCACCTCGGCGCGGCCGTGCACCAGCACGCTCCAGCCGCAGCGCCCGGCCCGGTCGAAGTCGTCCACCTGGAAGGCGGCCACCGTGCCGTCCAGTGCCCGGGCCACCTGGGTGCCGGCGCGCAGGGCCAGGATCAGCCGCCCGTCCGCCGCCACCCGGAAGGCCACCGGGAGCACCGCGGGAAGCGCGTGCTCGGTGTACACCACCCGCCCCAGCGGCACGGTGCCGAGCAGCCGCAGGCACTCGGCCTCGCTGAGGTTCTCCACCCGGTCGTCACGGTCCATACCCACGATGGTGCCCCCGCCGGTCCGGCCCCGAACAGGGCCCATGGTCCCTGAGCTGGGGCTCATCGGACCGATTCCGCCCCGCACCGACACCCCTCGGCGATACCTTGGCCTCCGGCGGCGCCCCGGCGCGGCGTCCAGGTGTCCCGGCACCCCGAAGGCGGGGCGGCGGGACGGGCGCGGCGGGCCAGGGGCGGTACGGCAGGAAGGGGCGGTACGGGTGAGCGGTGGCATCGAACTGGTGGTGATCGGCGCGGACGGCGGCCCCGAACGCGGCCACGGCGGCTCGGCCCGCGCCGCCGACGGCGCCCGCGTCCTCGCCGACGCCCTCCCCGGCCGCACCTTCGACGCCGGCACCCGCGGCAGCACCGTCACCGGCCCCCCGGCCGACGCCGACGCCAACACCCTGCTCACCGCGCTCCGGCAGGCCGCCCAGCGCCCCGCCCGCTGGCTGGTGGTCTGCCTGGTCGGCCAGCTCGTCGCCGACCCGCGCGGCCGCCGGGTCGCCCTGGTCACCGCCGGCTCCACCCCCGACAACGCCTACCGGCGCGGCCTCGCCTGGGACTGGATCACCAGCGCCATGGTGCACGGCGAGCAGGAGGAGACCCTGCTGATCGCCGACGTCGTCGCCGACCGCGACACCTGGGCCGCCCTCCAGCGCGAGGACGGCGCGGGCGAGCTGCTCGCCCACTCGCGCGTCCCGCTGTGGGGCCGGATCGGCCGCTGGAGCGCGGGCCGGCGCGGCCGGGACGGCGTCCTGCCCGGCGCGGAGGGCTCGTTCAGCTGGGCGCTCGGCCGGGTCCTCGAACACGGCGTGCCCGGCGCACCCGCCGCCGTCGGACCGCTCGACCTCCAGCCCGCCGTGGAGGGGCAGTTGGGATGGGGGGACCCGGCCAATGCCGGGGAGGCCAGACTCCTGGTCCCGCGTGACGGGGGGAGACTCCTGATGCGCAATCGCGCCGCCGTGAGAGGAGCACTCGCCGGATTGCCGTTTTCCGATGAACTTTTGGCGGTTCTGTGGCGAGAAAGTGCCCCAACCGATCCGCCTTCCGCGTAAGGTCAGGACGCCCCGGGTGTTGCCGTGCCGGGGCGGGGTGGCGAAGAATCGACCTCCGAGCGACCTCAGAACGACACCGGGGACGGCAGACGACATCCGCGGTCCGGACCCACCACAGGTCCGGCCGCAACAAGGTGGGGCTATGCGGCAGCGCTCAATTCTGGTGCGCCCTGGGGCGATTGGGATCAGCGGGTGGCTTCTGCCATTCCTGCTGACGGCCTGTTCGGCCGGCGGTGCCGGGTCTGCGGACCGGCTCGGAACACCCTCCGCCAATCTCCCCCGGGCCACCTCCGACGCCACCACCGCCGACGCCGGCACCGGCAGCCCCGTCCCCCGGGAAGGCGCCCAGGCGCTGGACGGGAACGGCGCGGTGACGGCCTATCAGGGCTGGTGGGACGTCCAGGTCAAGGTGCTCGGGCGATCGGATTCGGACGGAACGCCGCTCCGGCAGTACGCCACCGGGGCCGCCTTCACCGACACCGTGATCTCGCTCACCCAACTGCACGACAACGGACTCGTCATGGTCGGGCAGCCGCGCACCTCACCCGTCCTCAAAAGCCTCGACCTGCAGGCGAATCCGCCCACCGCGACGATCGGGGACTGCCTCGACGTGTCCGGCTGGCACCAGGCGGACGCCACCAGCAAGGAGATCAAGGATCCGCAACAGCGGCTGTCGCGTTATCCGGCGACCGCCGTGATGAAGAAATACGGAAACCGCTGGCTGATCGCCGACTTCACCCGTGAGGTGGACAAGACATGCTGAACTCCGTCTGGCGAACCGCTATTTGTACACTGATCGGAACCGGATTGGCGGCCACGGCCGTTCCGGCGGCGCGCGCCGACGACGGCGTGCCCGCCCCCTGCGCCGACCGCGTCATCTGCACCGGCACCCACCAGCCGGGCAGCACCCCGACCGGCGGCGGTGGGACGTCCGGCGGGGGCGGGGGCGGCGAGGCCCTCTGCACCTGGAAGGGCAAGCAGGTGAAGTGCTGGCGCGACGACCTGGGATGGTTCTCGGAGGGCTGCTACTACTCGGAGGTCACCCCGCAGCCCGTGCCCGGGGAAGCCGTCTGGGACGGGCACACCAGCAAGGACGGCGCGATCTACCAGAAGGCCTGCGACCTCACCGGCGACCTGGTCAACTTCCAGGCCGCCGGCCAGGTGTTCCTCGCCCAGCCCCCCGGCGCCACGCCGCCCAAGACGCCCGCCCAGGTCGCCTACGACGCCCTGGTGTCGATCGAGGTCGCCGAGCCCGTCCTGCACGCCGCGCCCGCGGGGGACGCGGTGGTCGGCTCGCCGGTGTGGCTGTGGATCGACCCGGACCCGAAGGTGGTGGGGCCGCTGAGCAGCAAGCTGCCCGGGCAGGGGTTCGAGGTGACCACCACGATCACCCTCGCGGAGGTGGTCTGGCACGTGGACGACGGGCCGGGCGGGGTCCGGGAGTTCACCTGCAAGGACGCCGGGAACCCGTTCAGCCGGAGCGGGACGCCGACCTGCAGCCACGTCTTCACCGAGAGCTCGGCGCGGATGAAGGACAAGGCGTACAGCCTCAGCGTGACGCTGAAGTGGCACGTGACCGCGCGCAGCAGCGACCGCACCGCCATCGACATGGCCGACTACGACTGGTGGCCGACCTACACCGAGGCGGTGCTGAACGTGCCGGTCAACGAGGTCCAGGTGGTGAACTGACCCGGTCGGCGGCCGCGACGAGGACGACGCGACCGCCGACCGGGCCGGAGTCGACGTTCCATCACGAGTGAGAGGCCGCAGAGCGGTGGAGAACCGAAGCATGCCGACCCCGCCGCGCCGACTCGGCGCACGACGGCGGCGACCCGCCGTGCTGGCGATGGCGGCGGCGCTGATCGCGGCCGGCGGCCTGGGCGGGGCGGTGCTGTACAACAGCAGCGGGCAGCGGATCGCCGTGCTGGCGCTGGCCCGGGACGTGCCGATGGGGCAGGTGCTCGGCTCCGACGACCTGGTGGTCGCGCACATCGCGGGCGACCCCGCGCTGCACCCGCTGGACGCCCAGGACCTGCCGCGCACCGTCGGCCTGCGGGCCACCACCGACCTCAAGCGCGGGGCGCTGCTGGTCAAGTCCGACCTGACCAGCGACCCGGCGACCCAGCCCGGGCAACAGATCGTCGGCGTCTCCGCGAAGCGCTCCCAGCTGCCCGCCACCAGGCTCCAGCCCGGCCTGCAGATCCTGATCGTCAACGCGCCCGGCGGCAGCGGCGACGCCGCCACCACCCGCACCCCAGAGACGATGACCGCGGTGGTCGCCGCAGTGGGCAAGCCCGACACCGACGGCAGCACCGTGATAGACGTCGCCGTCGGCCCCGCCGACGGGCCCCGGCTGGCGCTCTGGGTGGCGGGCGGCAAGTTCCAGGTCATCCTGGCGCCCCGAACCGCCGGGGGCTCCTGATGACGGTGGTGGCCGTGCTCGGCGGGCCGGGCGCGCCGGGGGCCACCAGCAGCGCGCTCGCGCTGCTGCTGTCCTGGCCGCTGCGGCCGGGCCGCCGGGTGCTGCTGGTCGAGTGCGACCCGGACGGCGGCGCGGTGCTGGCCGGCGCGCTGGAGGGCCGGGTGGAGGCCGTGTACGGGCTGCGCAACCTGGCCGTCGCCGACCGGCGCGGGCTGCTCGCCGAGACGCTCTGGGAACAGCTGCTCGACGTCTCCCCGCAGGGCACCGGCGAACGCCTGCTGCTGCCCGGCCTCACCGACCCCGCCCAGGCCCCCGGCCTGGCCTACACCTGGGAACCCCTGGTCGAGGCCCTGCACGCGCTCGAACCGCAGGGCTACGACGTGCTGCTCGACCTCGGGCGCTCCGGCGCGAACGGGGCGATGGCGGTGCTGCCCCGGCGCGCCGACGTGGTGGCCGCCACCGTCCGCACCACGCTGCGCGGCCTCTCCGCCGCCCGGCCCCGGATCGCCGCGCTGCGCGAGGACCTCGACACCCACGGCACCGGCGCGGACGGCCTCGGCCTGCTGCTGGTCACCGAGGGCCCCTACCCCGAGCACGAGGTCGCCCGGCAGTTCCAGCTGCCCGTCCTCGGGGCGCTCGCCCACGCGCCGCGCACCGCCCGGGTGCTCTCCGACGGCGGCGACACCACCGACCGGCGCTTCATCCGCTCCGAGCTGATGCGCACCGCGCGCACCGCCGCCGACCGCATTCAGGACCTCGCCACCACCCGCCGCCGACGCCTCGGCGGCCCGCAGCCCGCCGTCCAGCACGCGCTGCCCCCGCAGCAGCCCGGCCAGCCGCAACCGCCGTTCGTCCAGCCGCAGCCTGTCCAGCCGCAGCCCGTGCAGCCGCAGCAGGCGGCGTCCCCGCAGGTGCCGCCTGTGCAGGTCCAGGTTCCGCAGCCGGTACCGCCGTTCGTGGCGGGTCCGGTGGCCGGGACGCCGTACCAGCAGCCGCAGCAACCACAGCAGCCTTACCAGCAACAGCAGCCGTACCCGCAGCAACAGCCTTACCCGACACAGCAGTTCCAGCAACATGGGCCGCAAGCCCCCTTCACGGGAGGCCAGTTCACGGGGGAGTGGCCGGTCCGGGTGGAGGCGCCGCAGATCTCGTACGCCGCGCCGCACATAGCGCCGCCCGCGGTGCCGCAGCCGCCCGCGCCCGCGCCGTTCCCGGGGCAGGCCGGGCAGGGCGGGCAGCCGGGGCAGGCGGAACAGGACGGCGAGGAGGTGTGGCGTGCGCGCTAGCCCGTACCAGGGGCCGCTGCCCCCGCAGCAGTCGGTGAACGGACAGGTGGTGCAAGGGGGTTCGGCCGACGCGGCGGGGCTGCCGTGGGCGAAGCCGCCGACGGCGGGGCCGGCCGGGCCGGTGGGGGCGGCGGGGGTGCCCGCGCTCTCGCCGGTCGGGGCGTCTCCGGCCGTGGACCCGCAGGTGGCGAGGGAGTTGAAGCGGCAGGTCGCGGCGGAGCTGCACCAGCAGCTGTCGCGGCTGTCCGAGGCGTCCGGGAGCGAGGCGGACCGGGCGACCCGGCGGCAGCGCGGCCGGGCGCTGATCGAGGAGGCGGTGGCCCGCTGGTCGGACGCGTACGCGCAGACCCACGGCATCCCGCCGACCCGGGAGCAGGACCGGGTGCTCGCCGAGGCGGTGTACGACCTGCTGTTCCGGGCCGGGCGGCTCCAGCCGTACCTGGACGACCCGGAGATCGAGAACATCCTGATCAACGGGTGCGACGACGTCTGGGTCTCGCGGGTGCACCAGCCGCTGCGGCAGGTCCCGCCGGTGGCCGACACCGACGAGGAGCTGATCGAGCTGCTCCAGGACCTGGCGCGCCAGCACGGCGGCGGCGAGCGCAGCCTGTCCACCGCCAGCCCGATGCTGGCGCTGCGCCTGGAGGGCGGGATGCGGCTGCAGGCGATGACCGAGGTCACGCCCCGCCCGTACGTGGCGATCCGCCGGCACCGGGTGGCCAGCGCGACACTCGCCGACCTGGTCCAACTCGGCACCGTGGACACCACCTTGGCGGCGTTCCTGGCGGCCGCGATCCGGGCCCGGAAGAACGTGATGATCACCGGCACCCAGGGCGTCGGCAAGACCAGCCTGCTGCGCGCGATGGCCGCCGAGATCCCGCCGGACGAGCGGGTCGGCACCCTGGAGTCGGAGTTCGAGCTGTGGCTGCACACCCTGGGCCACCTGCGGCAGGTCGTCCCGATGGAGGCCCGCGAGGGCAACGGCGAACGCGTGGACGGCCGCCTGGCGGGCGAGTTGACGATCGGCGAGCTGATCCCGGCGGCGCTGCGGATGACGCTGTCGCGGATCATCGTCGGCGAGGTCCGCTCCGCCGAGGTGGTGCCGATGCTGCGGGTGATGACCAACGGCGAGGGCGGCTCGATGTGCACCCTGCACGCCCGCGGTCCGCACATGGTGGTCGACCGGATCGCCGAACTCTGCCTGGAGTACGGCGCGCACATGACCGACACCCTCGCCTACCGGCTCACCGCCAACGCGGTCGACTTCATCGTGCACGTCGCGATGGTCGACGAGACCGCGGTCGGCGGGCGCCGGCACCGCTTCGTCTCGCACGTGCTGGAGGTGGCCGGCCTCGGCGAGTCCGGCCGCCCCGCGCTGAACACCGTCTTCGGGCCGCGCCCGGAGATCGGCGAGGTGCGGGCCGTCCCCGCCACCCCGCCGCACTGCCTGGACGACCTGCGCCGGGCCGGATTCGACGCGGGCCTGCTCGGCTCCCCGTACGGGGCCTGGAGCGCGCCGCTGTCGCTGCGGATCGGGGGGATGCGCTGATGCTGCTGTACGTGCTGTGCGGACTGCTGCTGGCCGCCGGGCTGGTGGCGCTGGCCGTCGGCCTGACCGGGCGGGCCGACGACGGGCCGGAGCGGGACAACCCGCTGGAGGGGCGGCTGCACACCCTCTGGTACGGGGCGCCCGGCACCGCCTCGCCCGGCATCGCCCGGCTGCGCCGGATCCAGCTGGCGCTGGCCCTGCTCGGCGCGCCGGGCGGCTGGCTGTTCACCGGCATCCCGCTGGTCGCGCTGCTCGTCCCGGCCGCCGTGTTCGGCCTGCCCTGGCTGTTCGACGCGACCCGCTCCGACACCCGGCGGATCGAACGGCTGGAGGCGCTCGCCGAGTGGACCCAGCGCCTGGCCGACGTGCTGCTGCTCGGCGTCGGCCTGAACCAGGCGATCGTGACCAGCCGGCGCACCGCGCCGGCCGCGCTGGAGACCGAGATCGCCGACCTGGCGGCCCGGCTGCAGTCCCGCTGGCGGCCCGAGGACGCGCTGCGCGCCTTCGGCGACCAGGTCGCCGACTCGACGGCCGACAAGGTGCTGGCCGCCCTGGTGCTGCGGGCCGGCGACAGCGGGCCCGGCCTGGCCCGGGCGCTGGCCGACATGGCGGACTCGGTGCGCGAGGAGGTCCGGCAGCGGCGCGCCATCGAGGCGGACCGCTCCAAGCACCGCACCACGATCCGCTGGATGGTCGGCATCATCCTGCTGGTCATCGTGATCGGCGCGTTCAACTCCCGCTACACCGCGCCCTATTCGACGGTGCTGGGCCAACTGGTGCTGGCCGTCGTGGCGGTGGCGTTCGTGGCGGTGATCGCCTGGATGCGCTCGCTGGCCCGGCACACCCCGCTGCCCCGGCTGCTGGAACCCGATCGCCGCTCCAAGACCGGCCGGCTGCCCGGCCACCGGGCCGCCGACGAGAGCGCCGCGGCCGAGGACGAAGCACTGCTGAAGGAGGCCCGGTGATCTCCCCCTGGGCGGTCGTCGCCGGCGGCGCCGCGGCCGGCGGCGTGGCCCTGCTGCTGGCCGAACTCCGGCCCGCCCCACCGGACCTGGGCCAGGCCCTGGACCGGCTGCACCGCGTCCCCGAGCCGCGCCGGGCCGAGGACGCCGACGTCGCGCTGCCCTGGTACGACCGGGTCGGCGAACGCTCCGGGCGGCTGCCCGGGGTGCGCGTCCCGCACCAGGAACTCGCCCTGATCGGCCGCAGCCCGGCCCGGTTCATGGCCCACAAGCTGCTGTTCGCCGCCCTCGGCCTCGCCCTGCCCGGCTACCTGTCGGTGATGGCCGCCGTGGTCGGCGACGGCCTTCCGCTCGCCGTCCCGCTGCTGGTCGGGCCGCTGCTGGCCGGACTGCTCTGGTTCGTCCCCGACGGCATCGTCTCCGGCGAGGCCAAGGAGGCCCGCACCGAGTACCTGCACGGCATCGCCGCCTACCTGGAACTCGTCGCGCTGGAACGGGCCGCCGACTGCGGGCCCGCCGAGGCGCTGCGCCGGGCCGCCTCGGTCGGGCGCGGCACGGTGTTCCGGCGGATCCGCGACGCCCTGGAGCGGGCCGCCACCGACCGGCTCCCGCCCTGGGACGGACTCGACGCGCTGGCCCGGGAGTTGGGCCTCACCCCGCTCCAGGACGTGGCCGACATCATGCGGATCTCCGGCGTCGACGGCGCCGCCGTCTACGACACCCTGCGGGCCCGCGCCAAGAGCCTGCGCGGCGAACTGCTCTCCGAGGAGCTCGCCAAGGCCAACGCCGACAGCGAACGGATGGTGGCCCCCGGCTCCGCCCTGACCCTGCTGATGACCGTCCTGATCGCCTTCCCGGCGGTCTACCAGATGCTCAACAGCGGCTGACCGCACCGCACCGCACCACTCCGTCCACCGATCCCCGACCCCAGACCCCGACCCCAGACCGAGCAGCGAACGAACAGCGCCACCCGTACCGAAGTCCCTTCCCGCGAAGTCCTGGAGACCACACCATGGCCCGAATCCGCACCGTGGCGACCGCCCTGCGGCCGCTGCTCCCGCTCCATCTCGTCCGACCCGTCGTCGAGTACCGCCTCGTCAAGCTACGCGCCGCCCGCGAGTCCGGCGACCGGGGCGCGATCAGCATCGAACTCGCCCTGGCGGTGATCGTGCTGGTCGCCATCGCCGGGACGGTCGTCTACGCGATCACCCAGCTCGGCCAGAAGGTCCAGGGCAACATCCAGAAGGACGTCCCCGCCGGCGGCACCGCGCCGTGATCCGCCGCCCGCACCGGCCCGCCACCCGGCCCGCACCGGCCGGGTGGCTCGCGCGTGCCCGCAGGTCCGACCGGGGCGCGATGGCGATCAGCCTCGCCATCGTGTTCCCGGCCGTGCTGTTCGTGATCCTCCTGGTGGTGCAGGCCGGCCTGTGGTGGTACGCCGAACAGGCCGCGCTGGCCGCCGCCCGGGAGGGCGTGGAGGCCGGACGGATCAACGGCGCGCCGGCCGGTGCGGGCGAGCAGCGGGCGAGCGAGTTCGTCGGGCGGCTCGGCGACGTGGTCGAGCTGGCGCAGCCGCCCCGGCAGACCGGCGGCGACCCGGACCTGTACCAGCTGTCCGTCACCGTGGAACCGCTCACCCTGTTCCCGTTCGCCGACCTGGCGATCACCAAGACGGCCGCCGCGCCCCGGGAGAAGTTCGTCGCACCGGGGCAGCCGTGAGCGCCCGGGGGAGGACCAGTGACCGGGGCGACCGCCCGGCCGGGGACCGGGGTTCGTTCGCGATCGAGGCGGCGGTCCTGGTGCCGGTGATCCTGAGCTTCGCGCTGATGGCGGTGGCCGCCGGACGGCTGCAGACCACCGGTTCGGTGGTCGACGCCGCGGCCCGCGCCGGGGCCCGGGCCGCCTCGCTGGCCCGTACCCCCGAGGGGGCCCGGCAGGCCGCCGCGGACGCCGTCGGGGCCTCGCTGGCCTCCCGGGCGGTGCGGTGCGAGGCCGAGCCGACCGGGGACCCGCAGTACGGCACGCTGGACACCGCCGGCGGCCAACTGGCCACCGTCACCGTCCGGGTGTCCTGCACGGTGCCGCTGTCCGACCTGATCGGGCTGGACGGCGTCCCCGGCCACAAGACCGTCACCGGCACGTTCACCTCCGTGCTGGACCGTTATCGGGGAAACTGAGGGGACGTCAACAGACCGTGGGGGGAGGGAACGTGGCCGAACGAGGCGTGAACGCCCGGGACCGGGGCAGCATTTCGGTCATGGTTGCCATCACCGCCGTCAGCCTGGTGGCCGTGGTCGGCCTGGTGCTCGACTTCGGCGGCCAACTGCGCGCCGTGGAACGGGCCGACGCGCTCGCCCAGGAGGCCGCCCGGGTGGCCGGTCAGCAACTCGACATCGCCCGGCTGCGCGCCGACGGCGGCTACCAGGTGGACGCGGCACAGGCCGAGTCCGCCGCCCGGGCCTACCTCGACGGCCAGGGCGTCTCGGGACGCGTCGACTTCCCCCGGTACCCCGACCTGAGCGAGATCAGCGTCACCGTCACCAGCACCTACCCGACCGCGCTGCTCGGCGTGATCGGCATCACCACACTCTCCGTGCAGGGGCACGGCAAGGCCACCCTGCTGCACGGCATCACGGAAGGGACGACCGGCTGATGGCCGCGCGCGGAGCCGACGACCAGCACCGCAAGGGCCGCCGCACCAGGCGGCCGGACCGCCCCGCCCCCGCCGCCCGCGGCGGACGGCACCCCGCCCCGACCCCCGTCGGGCGGGGCGGGCGGCGGGGGCGGGGCGGCTCGGCGCTGGCCGCGCTCGGCGCGCTGCTGGCACTCGTCCTGCTGCTGGTCGGGGTGCCCGCCCTGCTCGGCTACGGCACGCTCGCCGTCGCCGCGGCCGGCGACCCGGTCCACGGCGACCTGCTGACCGCGCTCACCAGCCCCGACGACGGCAGCCTGTTCCTGTGGCTGCTGGTGGGCGTCGGCTGGATCGGCTGGCTGTGCTTCCTGGTCTCCGTCCTGGTCGAGATCCCCGCCCAGCTGCGCGGCCGGGTCGCCCGCCGGATCCCCGCGTTCGGCTGGAGCCAGCGGATCGCGGCCGGTCTGGTCGGCTCCGTCCTGGCCCTGCTCCCGGTCGCCGGATCGGCCTTCGCCGCCACCCCCGAACTCACCCAACGCCCGGCCGCCGTCGCCCAGTTGAACGCCGCTCCGGCGTACGCCGCACTGCCCGCCGGAGCGCCCGCGGCCGCGCCCGCCGCCGACCCGCAGCAGCCGGTCTACACCGTCCGCGACGCCCGCCCCGCCGACAGCCTCTGGTCGATCGCCGAGCGCCAACTCGGCTCCGGCGAACGGTGGACCGAGATCGCCAAGCTCAACGCGGGCCGCCCGATGGACGGTTCGGGCACCCGCTTCGACGCCGACCGGCCGATCCAGCCCGGCTGGCAGCTGCTGATGCCCGCCGACGCCGCGCCCGACACCGGCCCGGCCGCCACCGCCCGCAGCACCACCGGCACCCCGCCCGCGCTCCCCGCCGCACCCGCCGCGCCCGCGCACGGCAGCGTCACCGTGCACTCCGGCGACTCGCTCTCCGCGATCGCGCAGCGGGAGCTGGGCGACGGCGACCGCTGGCCCGAGCTGTTCGAGGCCAACAAGGGCGTCGCCGCCCCCGACGGCGAGAAGCTCACCGACCCGGACGTGCTCGCCCCCGGCATGGTGCTCACCGTGCCCGGCGCGGCCCAGGCCCCGGAGAGCCCGGCACCGAGTGTGCCGAGCACGCCGACCGCGCCGAGCACGCCCGAGACCCCGGCGCCGGGCGCGCCGACCCCGCCCGGGTCGGAGGCCACCCCCGCGCCCGCGCAGTCGCCGCAGACGTCGCAGTCGCCGCAGGCCCAGCCCTCCGCCGCCCAGTCGCCCGCGCCGCAGGACTCCGCGTCCGCCACGAACCTGCCCGCCGTCCGCGAGCAGCACACCGCCGCCACCGGTGGCGACGACTACACCGTGGCGCTGGCGGCGTCCGGCCTCGGCGTGCTGATGGCCGCCGCGCTGATCACCCTGGTCGCCCGCCGCCGCACCGACCAGCAGCGGGCCCGCCGCCCCCGGCACCGGATCGCGCTGCCCTCGGCCGCCGCCGGCCGCTTCGAGGCGGAGCTGAAGGCCCGCCAGGACGAGCACGGCCTGGAACTGCTCAACCGCGCCCTGCGCACCCTGGGCCGCAACGCCGTCCGCGGCGAGAAGCGGCTGCCCGCCCTGGTCGCCGCCCGGGTCACCACCGTGGGCACCGTCGAACTGCACCTGGCCGCCCCGGCCGTGCCGATCGCCCCGTTCCGGGCCGCGCACGCCCCGAACGTGTGGTGGTGCCCGACCGACTCCACCGAGCTGCTGTCCGCCGGACAGGCCGCCAAGCACGCCGCCCCCTACCCGGCGCTGGTCACCCTCGGCGCCACCCCGGACG
Organism: Kitasatospora sp. NPDC090308; assembly: GCF_044769485.1. Taxonomy (NCBI): domain Bacteria; kingdom Bacillati; phylum Actinomycetota; class Actinomycetes; order Kitasatosporales; family Streptomycetaceae; genus Kitasatospora; species Kitasatospora sp. NPDC090308. Next base: position 582,053 of record NZ_JBIVXY010000003.1, read on the forward strand.
GCTCGACCGTCCTGGCCGACCTGGAGACCGTCCGGCTGGTCCACCTCTCCGGACACCCCGAGGACGCCGAGGACGTACTGCGCAGCCTGGCCGTCGAACTCGCCCACAGCCCGCTCGCCGACCGCCTGCACCTGCACCTGGTCGGCATCGCCCCCGACCTGCCCACCGCCGGCCCCGCCGCCGACCGGGTGCACCACCACCCCACCCTGGAGGCCGCGCTCGCCGCCCTCGGCCCGCGCACCGCCAAGGCCCGCGCCACCCTGATCGGCGCGAACGTCGGCAGCCCCCGCGAGGCCCGCAGCCGGGGCAGCGCGGACGAGGCGTGGCTGCCCGAGATCGTGCTGTCCGCGCAGCCGCCCACCGGCGGCGTGCCCGCCGAACTCGGCCGCCTGCTCGACGGCCGCCCCCGCACCTGCCTGGCCGTCCTCACCCGCGCCCCCGAGCGCGGCGCCGGCCCGGTCGCCCGCTGGACGCTCCCCGCCACCGGCCACGCCCCGCTGCCCGGCCTGCACCTCAGCGTCGAACTCCAGCGACTGAGCCGCGAACAGTACGCCCAGCTCGGCGAACTCGTCCGCGCCTCCGGCGACTTCACCCAGCACCCGGCCCCCGAATGGACCCTCGACGGCCCGCACAACGGCCCCGAGGACGAGCAGGAACTCCCGCTGCCCGTCCTCGCGCTGGCCACCGTCGGCACCGCGATCGGCGCCGTCCCCGGCCCGCTCGGCAACGGCTCGGGCGACGGCTTCGGCGGCGACTTGGGTAACGGCTTCGGCGGCGACCTGCTGGGCGTCGGCCCCGGTCCGGCGGACCCGGACACCGACGCGGGCGCGGGCACGGACACCGGCGGACGGGCCGATGGCACCCTCGACGCCCGCCTGATCGCCCTGCTCGGCGGCCCGACCGGCCCGGAGGCGAGCGCCGCGAGCGCTCCGCCGAAGCCCAGTCTGACCAAGCCGGCCGGTGGCGGTGGCGCGGGCGAGCGGCCGGACGGCGGCGAAGCGGCCGGGCCCCGGCTGCTGGCCCGGGTGGTGCCCACCGGCAGCAGCCCGTTCGCCGGGCTGGTCCCGACCGCCCCCACCAACCCGTACGCGGTCGTCCCGGTGACGCCCGTCCAGCCCGCCGCGCTGCCGCCCGCCGCCGCTGAGCCCGCCGTGCCCGCCGCGCCCGTCGAGCCGCGGCACGCCGCCAACGGCCAGGCCCGCAAGGCCACCACCCCGCCGCACGGCACGCCCGTCGACCCCCGGGTCGCCGCCGCCCTGCCGCAGGACGAACTCCCGCCCACGGCACCGCCGTTCACCGCGCCCGTACCTGCTCTCGAGTCCGCTCCCGAGTCCGAGGCCGAAAGCACCGCCGAACTCGACCCCGTGTCCGATTCGGTGCCCGCGCCCGCGCCCGCGCCCGCGCCCGCGCCCGCGTCCGACTCCGTCCCGGACGGCGGCACCCGTTCCTTCGAACTCGCCGCCCCCGTCGCCGTCCCGGTGCCTCCCGCCCCGGTGGACGCGCCGCCGGTGGTGCCCGAGCCGCTGCCCACCCACGACCAGGCGGCGGCGCCCGACCCGCGTTCCCCGGCCCGGCCGTCCGCCCGGCCCGGGAGCGGTCCGGCCCGCACCGACAGCGACGACCTGCTGGCGATCCTGCGCTCCCCGGAGGCCCACCACCTGCGCTCCGCGCCGCGCATCCGGGTGCTCGGGCCGGTGGACGTGCTCGGCGCGGCGGGCAGCGCCGACCCGGCGGGCCGCCCCCGGCTGACCGAGCTCGCCGCGTACCTGGCGCTGCGTCCGGGCAGCGAGCACACCACCGTCGACCGCGACATCCACCCGGGTGCCGCGCACCTCGACCCGCGGGCCACCGCCGAGCGGCTGGCCGAACCGCTGCCGGTCAAGATCGCCGCGCTGGCGGGCTGGCTGGGCACCTCCCCGGAGGGCCGCGACTACCTGGGCGGGCAGCCCGCCGACACGTACAGCCTGGCCCCGACCGTCACCTGCGACTGGGACGAGTTCCGCAGCCTGTACCGGCGCGGCATGCGCTCCACCTCCGCCACCGCCGACGCCGCCCTCGCGCACGCGCTGGCCCTGGTCCGGGGCGCCCCGTTCGCCGAGGCCCCGGCCGGGACGTACGCCTGGGCGGAGGCCGAACGCCAGGACATGCTGGCCGCGATCGTCGACACCGCGCACGAACTCGCCGCCCGCCGCCTCCAGTACGGCGACCACCGCACCGCCGAGGCCGCGATCTTCCGCGCCCTCGCCGTCGCCCCGGAGGTCGAACTCCTGCACCGCGACCTCTTCTACGCCTACGCCTCGGCCGGCGCCCGCGACCAGCTCGTCCGCTCCGTCAACCGCCTCGACGCCCTCAGCCGCCGCACCGGCCGCGACCTCGACCCGGACACCGTGGCCCTGCTCCGCGACCTCCTCACCGGCAGCTGACCGTCCCCGTCCCCCCGCCCGGGGGACGGGGACGGGGGACGGCTACCCGGCGGGCACCCGGGTGCCCGCCGTACCGGCGGCGGCGGAGGAGTGGCGTCGCGGGGCGTCAGGTGCCGTCCGCGGCGGCTTCCAGGGCGGCGATGTCCAGTTTTCCCATGGTCAGCATCGCGGCGGTGGCCCGGCGGACGCGTTCCGGGTCGGGGTCGGTGAGCAGCTCGGTCATCCGGCGCGGCACGATCTGCCAGGACAGGCCGTAGCGGTCCTTCAGCCAGCCGCACGGGCCCGGTGCGCCGCCGTCGGCGGTCAGCAGCTCCCAGTAGCGGTCCACCTCGGCCTGGTCGGCGCAGTCGACCTGGAGCGAGACCGCCTCGTTGAAGCGGAACACCGGGCCGCCGTTCAGGGCCAGGAACTCCTGCCCGAACAGTTCGAAGGACACCAGCATCACGCTCCCGGCCTCGCCCGGCCCGGCGTCCGAGTAGCGCTGCACCTCGGTGATCCGGCCGTGCTCGAACACCGTGGCGTAGAACTCGGCGGCCTGCTCGGCCTGGTCGTCGAACCACAGGAAAGTGGTGATCTTCTGTGCCATCGGAAGGGTCCTCCGTTCCCGGACGGTCGCCCGGCCGTACGGCCGGGTCCTTTCGACGGTAGGGCGTGCCCGGCGCTTCCCGGCGGAGCCGCGCCCGGCCGTCCGGGGCGCGTCCGGGCGTGTTCAGGTGGGCCCGGACGCGCCCGGGCGTACCCGGGGTGCCAGCATGGGGGGCATGACCTTCCCGGAGCCGCCGTTCCTGCCCGCGGATCACGACGATGAGCAGCAACGGGCCCTCGCCGCACCGCTGTTGGCGCGGTTCGCGGCCCGGCTGGCGGACGCCGTGCCGGTGGACGCGCTGTGGGTGCACGGTTCGCTGGCGTGCGGCGACTACCGGCACGGCCGCAGCGACCTCGACCTGGTCGCCGTGCTGCCCGCCGCGCCCGGCGGGCCGGTGCGGGAGCGACTGGCCGCGCTGCACCGGGAGTTGGACGCGCGGGAGCCCGGCGCGGCGAAGCTGCACTGCTCGTACCTGCCGCGCCAGGAGCTCGGCGACCCGGCCGCCGCGCACTTCACCTTCGCCCAGGGCGAGCCGATGGAGCGTCCGGTCACGGTCATCGCCCGCCGCGAACTGCTGGACGCCGGAACGGTGTTGGCAGGCGAGCGGCCCGACGCGCTGCTGCCGCCGGTCTCCGACGCCGCGCTGCACGCGCACCTCCGGGCCGACCTGCGCGACTACTGGTACCCGGTCACCGCCCGCCCCGAGCCGTGGCGGCGCGACATCTGGGTGGACTTCGGCCCGGTCACCGCCGTCCGCGCCACCGTCGCGCTGCGCGAGGGCCGGCTGATCACCAAACGCGAGGCGATCGCCCGCCTGCCCGCCCTGGACGCCCCGCCCGGCCTGGCCGAGGACATCGCCGCCCGCCGCTACGGCGTCCCGCCGGTCCTCACCCCGGAGGAGCGCGCCCAACGCGCCGAGCAGGCCCGGCTGTTCACCCGGCTGCTGATCGAACGGGCGCTGGGCTGACGGGTGTCGGGCGCCTCGGCGCTATGCCTCGTCCGGGCCGTTCCGGGCCGTTCCGGACAGTTCCGGGCCGTTCGGTTCCGCCGGGCCGTCGTCGGCGCCCGGTTCGGCGCGGCGGGTCAGGTGGCGTCGGCGAACAGTGCGGTGAGGCGGGGCAGGCGGGCGGCGGTCTGTTCGGACGTCCAGGTCGGTTCGGTGAACTCGGCGTTGCAGGGGCTGTCGTGGCCGACCGCCTCCAGCGCCTCCTCCAGGCCGTCCTCCTCGCCGGTGAGCTGCTCGTACGCCTCCTGGGCGCAGTAGTCGAGCAGTTCCCAGTCCGGGAAGTCGTCGTCGTCCCACCGCTCGTAGGGGAGGGCGGCCAGGCGCCGGAGGACGGGGTGGTCGGCGAGGGCGTCCGGATCGTGGACGGCCAGGCGGTGGGCGTCGCGGCCGAGGCCGATCAACCAGGCGTGGAAGTACCAGAGGCCGTCGTCACTGACCCAGCCGCGCAGCACCAGCCGGGCCAGCGCCAGCGTGCCCGCGGTGTCCAGCGGGGCGCGGGCCTCGTCCAGGCGGAGCTGGAACTCCAGCACCTCGGACAGCGGCAGCCCGGCGAGGTGCGTGGTCAGCCGGTCGGCGCGCTCGCAGCCGGGGCCGCCCGTCGCGCTCGACTCCACCAGGTCCCAGAATCCGTCCGTGTCCATGACGGGCATCCTGGCACCCGCCGGTGACAGGGTGCCCGCCGCGCCGGAAAGCGCCCGCCCCGGGGGGAAGCGGCCGGGCCGCCGGTCGGCTTGACCTCAAGCGGGCTTGACGTCACAGGATGGGCGGCGGGCCGGAACGACCGGCCCGGGAACGGGCGGAGGCGTGATGCGTGCGGTGTGGCTGCGGGAGTTCGGCGGACCCGAGGTGCTGGTGGCGGGGACCGCGCCCGATCCGGTGCCGGGGGAGGGGCAGGTGCTGATCGCGGTCGCGCACGCCAACCTGACCTTCGTCGAGACCCAGTTCCGCGCCACCGGCCTCGGGCCGTTCACCGGCGCGCTCCCGATGGTCCCGGGCAACGGCGTCGGCGGCACCGTCACCGCCCTCGGGCCCGGCGCCGACCCGGCCTGGCTGGGACGGCGGGTGGTCTCCTCCACCGGGGGCAGCGGCGGGTACGCCGAACTCGCCGCCGTCCCCGCCGACGGACTGCACGCCGTCCCCGACGGCCTCGCCCTGGACGCCGCCACCGCGCTGCTCGCCGACGGCCGCACCGCCCGCCTGCTGCTGGAGACCGCCGCACCCGCACCCGGCAGCCGGGTCCTGGTGACGGCCGCCGCCGGGGGCGTCGGCACCCTGCTGGTCCAACTCGCCACCGCCGCGGGCGCGCACGTCGTCGCCGCGGCCGGCGGACCCCGCAAACTCGCCCTCGCCGCCGAACTCGGCGCCGCCGAGACCGTCGACTACCTGCGGCCCGACTGGACGGCCGCCACCGCCCCCGTCGACCTCGTCCTCGACGGCGTCGGCGGCACCCTCGGCCGGGCCGCCGCCGACCTGCTCCGCGACGGCGGGAAGCTGCTCAGCTACGGCCTGGCCGGCGGCAGTTGGACCGTGCTCCCGGACGCGGAGGTCACCGCCCGCGCCCTCACCGTGCTCACCCTGCGGCCCACCCCCGCGGGCATCCGCGCCGCCACCGCCCACGTCCTCGCCGAAGCCGCCGCGCACCGGCTGCGCCCCGTCATCGGCCGCCGCTTCCCGCTGGAGCGCGCCGCCGACGCGCACCGCGCCATCGAGTCCCGCGACACCCTCGGCAAGACCCTGCTGGACGTCGCCCCTTGAAGCCCTCAAGCCCCCGGAGCCCCGAAACCGGGTCGTGCCCGACGCGTCCGCGCCGCTAGCATCCCGGCATGTCAGACCAGCCGACGTACCCTCCCCGGCCCCGGCCCGGCGACCGGATCGCGATCGTCTCCCCCGGCTTCGCCGGTCCGGGCGCCTTCCCGCTGCCGCACGAACTCGGACTGCGCCGCCTGCGCGAGGAGTTCGGGCTGGAACCGGTCGAGTACCCCACCACCCGCAGGCTCGGCGCCACCCCCGCCGAGCGCGCCGCCGACCTGCACGCCGCGTTCGCCGACCCGACGATCGCGGCCGTGATGGCCACCCTCGGCGGCGACGACCAGATCACCCTGGTCCCGCACCTCGACGCCGCGCTCCTGCGCGCCCACCCCAAGCCCTTCTTCGGCTACAGCGACAACACCAACCTGCTCGACTTCCTCCACCGCCAGGGCATCGTCGCCTACCACGGCGCCTCCGTCATGACCCAGCTCGGCCGCCCGCACGCCGTCCACCCGCTCACCGCGGCCTCGCTGCGCGCCGCCCTGTTCGAGGGCGGCGCGTACGAACTCACCGCCGCCACCGACACCAGCACCGTGCAGGGCCGCTGGGAGGACCCGGCCACCTTCGACCGCGTCCCCGCCGACGAACCCGCCACCGGCTGGCGCTGGCACCGCCCCGACCGGGTCGTCGAGGGCACCGGCTGGGGCGGCAACCTGGAGATCCTGCACTGGATGGCCGCCGCGGACCGGCTGCGCCCCGCCGCCGAGTACGCCGGCCGCGTGCTCTTCCTGGAGACCTCCGAGGAACTGCCCGGCGCCACCGAGGTGTTCCGGATGCTGCGCAACCTCGGCGAACGCGGCCTGCTGCGCCAGTTCCCCGCCCTGCTGGTCGGCCGCGCCATGGCCTGGAGCTTCGACCACCCGCACGACGCCGAGGCCCGCGCCCGCTACCGCGCCGACCAGCACGCCGCCGTCCTGCGCGCCCTGGACGCCTACGCCCCCGGGACGATGGCCGTCCTCGACGTCGACCTCGGCCACACCGAACCGCAGCTCGTCATCCCCTACGGCGGCCTGATCCGGGTCGACGGCCCGGCCCGCAGGATCACCGTCACCTACTGACGGTCACCCGCCGCCGCCCAGCCCAACGCCGTTGTGCGGGAAGGGAGTCGAGCGTCAGCGGGTGCCGCCGAAGTGCCAGCCGTCGGCCGGCTCCGGGTCGGGTGCCAGGCCCAGGTGCAGGGTGACGGCGGCGGTCGTGAGCAGCGCCAGCGTCAGCACCACGATGGCGACCAGCAGGGCCGCCGTCCCGTCGGACCGGTTCGCGTGCAGCGCCCGGGAGGGCCTCCGGGGCCGGTAGCGGACCGTCAGGACGTCGCCCGCGACCAGGTCGCGGGCCTGTAGGTGGGCGCGGTGCGCGGTGCCGTCGGGCGTGCGGAACTCGACGATCGCCCGGCGCACGGACGGCCGGTCGTTACGGCGTTCCTGCACGTACGTCTCCAGGCAGCGGGCCTCGGCGGTCGTCCCCTCGGCGGCCCACCGCCGCCGCAGCAGCAGCGCGCCGGGCAGTCCGGCCCCCAGCAGGGCGAGCCCGCCCGCGCCCGTGACCAGTCCCGCCACCAGCATCGCCCGGTACGCCATGGTGTTCCGTCCTCCTGCTTCCGCTTCCGCTGCCGTTCCCGATCCGGCTCCGGGCGCGCGGACCGGCACCGGAGTCGCCCCAGTGTCCAGCCGGTGATCGTCCGCGCCAAGGGGCGCCCGGCGGTCGGGACGATCCCGTGACGAGGCGGCGACCCGGTCGGGACGGACCGGAGCCGCCGTCAACCCTCCCGGGGCCCGGCCTGGCCCGGCCGCCCGCGGACCACGTATCGTGGCCGGGATCGAAGCGTGGTGCGGGACACCACGGCGTACAGGCACGACGTCGCACGGGCGACGGACGGGGGCGGTGACCGAACGGTGGCTGACGTGGCATCGACGACCGGGAACGGCCCCGCGGCCGATCCGGAGGGGACGCTCGAACTCCCCCCGAACGCGCCCGCCCCCGACCGGACGCCGGAGCACCCGCCCGCCGCGGACCCGTTCGCCACCTCGATCAACCCGGTGGTCCCCGACGCCGCCCTCAGCTCCACCCGCACCATCCCGCTGCCCACCCCCACCCCCGCGGGCGGCACCCCCCTCCCGCCGCCGCCCGCGGCCCCGCCCGCCGCCACCGGCTGGACCGGCACCTTCCCGGTCGTCACCCTCCCGCCCCCCGCCGCCGACCCCCCGCCGCCCGCCACCGCGCCGACACCGGCGTCCGCGCCCGCCGCCCACGGCATCGGCGGCGGCCTGCGCGGCCGCATCCTGGTCGTCGAGGGCGGCTACGGCGGCGGTCGCCGCTGGGGGCGCGGCGGCACCGCGAACGCCTCCGTGCTCTCCGCCGCGCTGGCCGGCGTCGCCCCGCAGGTCCTGCTCTCCGCCGGGCAGGTCGACGCCGTCCACCTGCCCGGTGCCAGCGACCCGCAGACCGTCCTCGCCCACCTGCGCGCCGCCGCCCGCCACCCCGGACCGCTGCTCATCCACCTCGGCGGCCACCTGATCACCGACCGGCGCGGCGAACAGCTCTACCTCTCGCTGCGCGAGAGCAAGACCTCCGAGAGCCTGCCCTGGTCCGCGATCGCCACCGAACTGCGGCACCGCGGAACCGAGTTGGACACCCTGGTGATCGGCGACCTGAGCGCCGACCAGGTGGTCTGGCCCGGCCTCGCCGCCACCGCCGGACAGCAGCTCTCCGACGGCGTCCCGCTCTGGGCCGTCGTCAACCACGACCCCGACCAGCTCGGCACCTTCACCCGGGCCCTGATCGAGACGCTGCACCGCGGCCGCCCCGGCGCCGACCGGTTCCTCACCCCCGAACTCGTCCGCCAGCAGGTCCACTCGGTGCTGCGCCCCGACACCGTGGTGATCGCCTCCCACCCCGTCGACCGTCCCTACTTCCGCAACACCGCCCGGAAGATCGGCCCCGGCGACCCCGCGACCACCGCCCCGCCCGCCACCGCCGCCCGCCCCGGGAAGACCGCCGCCCCCGCCACCGCCGCGCCCGAACCCACCCGCCCCCGGCTCGCCCCCGGGTGGACGCCGCGCGGCCTGGTCTCGCTGCGCAAGCCCGGCGTCCCGGCGACCCCGCCGCGCCGCACGATGATCGTCTCGCTGGTCAAGGGCGAAGCGATGGTCCCGGCGGAGCCGCTCACCGCGACCGTCCCGCTCGGCAAGCCCGAACGCGTCGAACGCGTCGAACGCGTCGAACTCGGCAAGGGCGCGCCCGTTCCCGGGTCCGTCGGTGCCCCGCCGGTGGCGCTCGCGAAGACGCTCGAACTCCCGGACCAGGCCGACCCGTTGGCCGCGACCCTCCCGCTGCCGGGCCCCGACCCGCTCGCCGCGACCGTCCCGCTCGGCAAACCGGCCCCGGCCCCGGCCCCGTTCGTCGAACGCGCCCCCGAGCCGGACGCCCCGCCCCGGCACGACCCGCTCGCCGTCACCACCCCGCTGCCCGGGCCGGGCGCCCCCGCCGTGACCGCAGCCGAAGCCGCGAGCTCGACCGCGACCGTGACCGTCCGGCTCGGCAAGGGGACCGAGGCCCCGGCGGCCGATCCCGGGCAGGTGCCGCCCGGCGACTACCTGGAGACGATCGGCCACATCGTGCGCAACGCCGAGGCCGGCGACCACGACACCGCCGCCGCGCTCGCCCTCGCGCTGGAGGAGAAGGCCGTCGGCGCGTACGGCGCCCGCGCCCCCGTCGTGCTCCAGGTCCGCCAGGTCCGCGCCCACGTCTGCCGGGTCGGCGGACTCCCCTCGGTCGCCGCCGAGCTCTACCGCCAGGTCGCCGCGGCCCTCCTCCAGACCGACGGCCCCGACCACCCCGAGACCCAGCGCGCCGTCACCAACGCCGAAGCCTGCTGGCGCGCCGTCAAGGACCCCACCGAGGCCATCCGGATCGCCCCCGACATCATCGAGCTCCGCGCCCACCTCCCCGGCCCCGAGAACCGCAAACTCCGCGCCGCGGAACGCTACTTGCGGCAGCTCGCCGCAGCCAAGGCCGGCGGCTAGCCGCCGGCCGGGAGGCGGACGGTACGCACGGCGGACCGGGCCGCCGTCGCGGGCTGCCTCAGCGGGCGCCGCCGTTGACGTACAGGGTCTGGCCGCTGACGTAGGAGGCGTCCTCGCTGGCGAGGAAGGCGACCACGGCGGCGACCTCCTCGGGCCGGCCGACCCGGCGCAGCGGGGTGCGGCCGGCGACCTCGGCCTGGTGCTCCTCGGGGGTTGCGCCGACCCGCTCGGCGGTCGCGGCGGTCATCGAGGTGGCGATGTAGCCGGGAGCGACGGCGTTCACGTTGACGTTGTAGGGGCCGAGTTCGATGGCCAGGGTGGCGGTGAGGCCCTGGATGCCGGCCTTCGCCGCCGCGTAGTTGGCCTGGCCGCGGTTGCCGAGCGCGGAGCGCGAGCTCAGCGACACGATCTTGCCGTACTTCTGCGCCACGAAGTACCGCTGCGCGACGTGCGCGCAGTTGTAGGCGCTGGTCAGGTTGACCGCGAGCACGGTGTCCCAGTCCTGCTTGGGCATCTTGAAGAACAGGTTGTCGCGGGTGATCCCGGCGTTGTTGACCAGGATGTGCACCCCGCCCAACTCCTCGACCACGGCGGCGAACACGGCCGCCACCGCGTCGTAGTCGGCGACGTCGCACCCGTACGCCCGCGCGCTGCCGCCCGCCGCGGCGATCTCCTCCACGGTGCCCTTCGCGCGCTCCGCCGTGAGGTCGACCACGGCCACCGTCGCGCCCTCCTCGGCCAGCCGCCGCGCGGTGGCCGCCCCGATGCCCTGCGCGGCCCCGGTCACCACCGCGATCCTGCCGTCGAACCTGCCCATCGCCGCACTCCGTTCCTGAGGTTCCGTCATATCCGTTGAGAGGGAAGCTGGTTCAGTCGCGCTCGACCAGGACGGCGGAGCCCTGGCCGACGCCGACGCACATGGTGGCCAGGCCGCGCCGGTCGCCGGTGCGGCGCATCCGGTGCAGCAGGGTGGTGAGGATGCGGGCGCCGGAGCAGCCCAGCGGGTGGCCCAGGGCGATCGCCCCGCCGGAGGGGTTGACCAGGTCCGGGTCGATGCCCAACTCGCGCACCGAGGCCAGTGCCTGGGCCGCGAACGCCTCGTTGAACTCGGCGGTGTGCACGTCGGCGAGCTTCCAGCCGGTGCGCTCCAGCACCCGCCGGGTGGCCGGCACCGGGCCGATGCCCATCACGTCGGGGTGCACGCCCGCCGAGGCGCCCGCCACGTACCGGCCCAGCGGCTCCAACTCCAGTTCGCGCAGGGCCTGTTCGCTGACCAGCAGCAGCGCCGCCGCGCCGTCGTTCATCGGCGAGGCGTTGCCCGCGGTGACCGTCCCGCCGGGGCGGAACACCGGCTTGAGGGCGGCCAGCTTCTCGGCGGTGGTGTCCGGCCGGATCGACTCGTCGCGGTCGACCGCCGTCCCGTCCGGGCGGGCCACGGGCAGCAGTTCGGCGTCGAAGTGCCCCGACTCCCGGGCGGCGGCGGCCAGTCGGTGGCTGCGCAGCGCGAACGCGTCCTGCTCCTCGCGTCCGATCCGGTGGCGGGCGGCGACCTCCTCGGCGGTCTCGCCCATCGACAGCACGCCGTGCAGCTCGCGCATCCGCGGGTTGGTCAGCCGCCAGCCGAGCCGGGTGTCGAAGGTCTCCATCCGGTGCGGCAGCGCCTCGTCCGGGCGGGGCAGCACGAACGGGGCGCGGCTCATCGACTCGCAGCCGCCCGCGACGACGACGTCCGCCTCGCCGGAGCCGATCGCCCGGGCCGCGGTGGTGACGGCCTCCATCCCGGAGGCGCACAGCCGGTTGACGGTCGCGCCGGGGACGGTCTCGGGCAGCCCGGCCAGCAGGACGGCCATCCGGGCCAGGTTGCGGTTGTCCTCGCCGGCCTGGTTGGCGGCGCCCCAGTACACGTCGTCGATCCGCGCCGGGTCCAGCGCGGGCACGTCGGAGAGCAGCCCGCGCAGCACGGCCGCCGACAGGTCGTCGGGCCGGACGGCGGACAGCGCGCCGCGCAGCCGCCCGATCGGGGTGCGGCGGGCGGCGGCGATGAAGACCGGAAGCACTTCGTCGGGCTCCTTGTCGGTGGGGGAGGGGGTCAGAACGCGTTGACGCCGGTCAGGGAGCGCCCGATGAGCAGCTTGTGGATCTGGCTGGTGCCCTCGTACAGGGTCATCACCCGGGCGTCGCGCAGGTACTTGCCGACCGGGTACTCGTCGATGAAGCCGTACCCGCCGAACACCTGGAGCGCGTTGTTCGCGCAGCGCACCGCCGCCTCGGAGGCGTACAGCTTCGCCACCGAGGACTCGGTGGCGAACGGCAGGCCGCGGTCGATCAGGTCGGCGACCCGCCAGGTCAGCAGCCGGGCCGCGTCCACGTCGACGGCGATGTCGGCCAGCAGCTCCTGCACCAGCTGGTGGTGGGCGATGGGCTTGCCGAACTGCTCGCGCTCCCCGGCGTAGCGCACCGCCGCCTCCAGAGCGGCCCGGGCGATGCCGACGCAGCCCGCCGCGACCGACATCCGGCCCTTGGCCAGGGCCGCCATCGCCACCGTGAAGCCCTTGCCGGGCTCGCCCAGACGGGCGCTGTCCGGCACCCGGACCCGGTCGAGCGCCAGCTCGGCGGTGGCCTGCCCGCGCAGGCCCAGCTTGCCGTGCACCAGGGTGCGGGTGAGGCCGGGCGTGTCGGTGGGCACCAGGAAGGCGCTGACGCCGCGGTGTCCGGGCTCGCCGGTGCGGGCGAAGACCAGGGCGACGTCCGCCCACGTCCCGTTGGTGATGAACATCTTGGCGCCGGAGATCAGCCAGTGGTCGCCGTCGCGCTCGGCCCGGGTGGTCAGGTTCGCCGCGTCCGAGCCGGTGCCGGGCTCGGTCAGCGCGAAGCAGCCCAGCGCCTCGCCCGAGCACAGCCGGGGCAGCCAGTGCCGCTTCTGCTCCTCGGTGCCGAAGGCGTTGACCGACTTGGCGACCAGCCCCAGCGTCACCGACACCACGCCGCGCACCGAGGAGTCGCCGCGGCCCAGCTCCTCCAGCACCAGGCAGTACGCCAGGTGGTCGCCGCCGCTGCCGCCGTACTCCTCCGGCAGGGTCAGCCCCAGGAAGCCCAGGTCGCCGAGCTTCTTGACGACGCCCAGGTCGATGGACTCCGCCCGGTCCCACCCGGCGGCGAACGGCACGATCTCCCGATCGGTGAACTCGGCCGCCAACTGCCGTACGGCGGCCTGCTCCTCGGTCAGTTCCAGGTCCACGCGGCGACACCCCGAACAAGTCGACGATCCTGACGTTCCTGCGGTGCCCGTAAACTAGCACTGCAAGTTTTACGGTGACTGTAGCCCGCCCCGCCCGGAACCGGAAGAGCACCCGGCGGCCCCCCGCAGCCGCCCGCGGGCACCTGCGAGAATGACCAGGACCCCGCAGGCCCGCGCCCCCAGGAGGCGGAGATCGCCCGACCCCGCACCCCCCTGCTCAGCCGGGAACGCATCATCGCCGCCGCCCTCGCCCTGGTCGACGCCGAGGGCCTGGCCGCGCTCTCCACCCGCCGCCTGGCCGCCGAACTCTCGGTCAGCGGCCCCTCGCTCTACAACCACTTCGCCACCAAGGACGACCTGCTCGACGCCGTCGTCGACAGTGTGATGGGCGAGGTCGACCTCACCATGTTCGACGCGCCGGACGACTGGCGCACCGCCCTGCACGCCTGGGCCCGCTCCTACCGCGCCGCCCTCACCGCCCACCCCCACCTCGTCCCGGTCCTCGCCCAGGGCCCCGGCCGCCGCCCGCACGCCCTGCGACTGGCCGACGCCGTCTTCGGCTGCCTGGTCGACGCCGGCTGGCCCCGCGGCCAGGCCACCCGGATCGGCGCCCTGATGCGCTACTTCGTCACCGGCTCCGCCCTCGCCTCCTTCGCGGCCGGCTTCCCCGACGACGCCAGCCTCTACGACGCCGCCGACTACCCCCACCTCGGCGACGCCCACCGCCTCGCCGAACACCGCCGCAGCATCGACGAGGGCGCCTTCGCCACCGGCCTCGACGCCCTCCTCGACGGCCTCGACCTGCGCTACCGCCGCCTGCCCTGAGCCCCCGGCCGCCCCGGACCGTCCCGGACCGGCCCTTCGCCGTACGACGGTTGGCGGTCCAGGACCGGCGCGTTCGCGACCCGGTTCGGCGCGTACAGCTCCTCCTCCGGCAGTTCCCGGTCGTCCTTCGGCAGCGTCGTGGACGTGCCGGACGCGGAGGCCGGAGCCGGCAGTCCCGCGTACCCGGGCAGCGTCTGCGTTGCCCGGGCGTCCGGCGGCGACGGCGTCACGCCCGCGCCACCCGGCCGCATCAGCGTCCGGTACGGCTCTCGCCCCGCGGCTCCGACCCGCTCGTCGGGAACAGCGCCGGTCCCAGGGACTCCAGCGCCCGCCGCACCTCGTCGGCCGGGTCGCCCGCGTGGTACGGGTGTTCGCTCGGCTCGATGCCGTCCAGGAACTCCTGGTAGCGCAGCGCGGAGTGCACGTGCGCCAGCGGCGCCGCCAGCTCCAGGGCCCGCTCGGGGTTGCTGCGCGGCGCCAGCGCCCGCCAGGCCGCGACCCAGCGCGCGCGGACGTCCGACCAGCGCTCCGGGGACAGGAACGCGGCGGGCCGCAGCCCGTCCAGCGCCGGGTGGCCCCAGACCGCGTCGGAGAAGTCCAGGACGGTGACCCGCTCGCCGTCGAAGCGCCAGTTGCCCGGGTGGAAGTCGCCGTGCACCAGTGTCGACGGCAGCCCGCAGTGGGCGAGTACGGCCGTGATGCCGGGCAGCAGCCCGGCCAGTTCCAGCGCCTTCGCGTACTCCGCGTCCGTCAGCTCCGGCCGCAGCCGCTCCAGCAGCGCCGGGAAGCGGGCCGCCAGCGCGGCCGGGGAGCAGTCCGGCAGCTCGCCCGGGCCGTCCGCGGCGACCGCCGCCTGCACCGCCGTCCACCGGTCGAGCACGTCCAGCATGCCGTCGGCCGGCACGCCCCAGCAGTCCACCCCGGGCACGTCCGCGAGCAGCACCCGCTGGCCGTCCGCCGCGAGCACCCGCGGCACCAGCTCCGGGTCGGCCCTCCCGGCCCGGGCGATCACCGCCGCCTCCGGCACCGCGAACGCCGGGGTGCTCTTCAGCCACACCGGGCCGTCCCCGGTCGGGAACCGCGAGAGCGCCGACAGGTTCCAGCTCCGCACCTGCTCCACCGGCCCCAGCCTGGGCCGCCCCAGCGCCGCCAACTCGCCGTCGGCCCAGGCCCATTCCCCGTCCAGCCCGTCGGCCGACGCCCACCGCGGGCGCAGCGGGTGCCCCGCGTCCGGCGCCGTCCCGGCCGCGGTCAGGGCCCCCGTCGGGCGCCGCGCCGCCACCGCCAGGTACACCGTCCCGCCGCCCCGGCCGCCCGCGCCGCCCGTCACCGAGAGCAGCCGCAGCACCGCCAGCGGCACCCCCGCCGCCTCCGAGGCCCGCGCCGCGACCTCCCCGACCTGCGCCCAGAACGGCGATTCCGTGGTGAACGGCCCCACCGCCCCGACGAGTTCGCCCTGCCACTCGACCACGACGGTCGCCGTCCGCTGCTCAGTCATCTGCACCCGGGCATTCTCCGGACGGCACCGGGCCCGCGCCAGCGAATAAGGCGGACAAACCGCAGGCAGCGGGCCCGGGCCCCCGGCGGACCGGTCAGTCCGAGCTGTCCTCGAAGGGGCGGGAGAGCGAGAGCCCGAAGCGGCCCTCGTCGTCGGTCCACCAGTCGGTCAGGCGCAGGCCGGAGGCGAAGAGTTCGCGTTCGACGCGCTCGCGGCGGAACTTCGCGGATACCTCGGTGTGCAGTTCCTCGCCGGCCTCGAAGTGCACGGGCAGGCCGAGGTCGGCGACCTTGACGGTCTGGTCGCGCAGGGAGCGCAGCCGCATCTCGATCCACTCGTGCTCGGCGTCCCAGAGCGCCACGTGCTCGAACTGCCCGGGGTCGAAGTCGGCGTCCAGCTCGCGGTTGAGCACCGACAGCAGGTTGCGGTTGAACGCGGCGGTGACCCCGGCGGCGTCGTCGTAGGCGGCGACCAGGACGGCGGGGTCCTTGACCAGGTCGGTGCCGAGCAGCAGCCAGTCGCCGGGCATGAGTTGGGCCCGCAGGCCGGTCAGGAAGCCGTGCCGTTCGGCGGGCAGCAGGTTGCCGAGGGTGCCGCCGAGGAAGACCACCAGCCGGGGGCCGCCGCCGTCGGGCAGGCCCAGGCTCTGGGTGAAGTCGGACAGCACGGCGGAGACGTCCAGCCCCGGGTACTCGGCGATCAGCGCCTTCGCGGCGGACTCGAGGGCGCTCTCGCTGACGTCGACCGGGACGTAGCGCTCCAGGGTGCCCGCGGTGCGCAGCGCGTCGAGCAGCAGGCGGGTCTTCTCGGAGGAGCCGGAGCCGAGTTCGACCAGGGTGCGGGCCCTGGTGGTGGCGGCGATCGTGTCGGCGCGGGCGGCGAGGATCTCGCGTTCGGCCCGGGTGGGGTAGTACTCGGGCAGCCGGGTGATCTCCTCGAACAGCTCGGAGCCGCGGGCGTCGTAGAACCACTTCGGGGGCAGCCGTTTGGGTCGGCCGCCCAGGCCCTCGCGGACGTCCGCGCGCAGCGCGTGGTGCAGGTGGTCGGGGGGTAGCAGGCGGGTGAGCCGGTATCCGGTCATCGCGGGGCGTCCTCTCGAATGCGCGGGCCGACGGCGGCCAGCGGGGTCAGCGAGCTGCCGGCCGCGTCGGCCACCAGCAGGGTGCGGTCGGGGACTTCGGACCAGCCGGGCCCGTCGTCGAAGGGTTCGGAGGCGAGCAGCACCGAGCCGTCCGGGTCGCGGCGCTGGAACAGGGTGTCGCCCCATGCCGTGGCGGCGAGCGAACGGCCGTCGGTGGCCAGCAGGTTGATCCGGGACTCGGTCGACTCCGAGGCGAGCAGGCAGACTTCGGCCAGCGACTCGCCGAGTTCCCCGCCCGCGCGCAGCCGGTTGAGCACCAGGGCCCACAGCAGCGCCGAGTCGGTGCGCGCCTCCAGCTCCAGCAGCTCGGCGGCGGGCAGCAGCGCGGCCAGCGGGGCGAAGGCGCCCGGCCAGCCGGGCAGGGCGCCGTTGTGGCTGAACAGCCAGCGCCCGGCGGCGAACGGGGCGGCGGCCTGCGCCCCGGCGGCGCAGCCGGGGGTGGCGGAGCGGACGGCGCCGAGCACGGCGTGCGAGCTGACCACCCGGGCCAGGTCGGCGAGGTCGCCGTCGGCCCAGATCGGGCCCTCCCGCCGGTAGCGGGCCGGGCGTTCGTCGCCGGGCGCGTACCAGCCGACGCCGTAGCCGTCGGCGTTGACGGTGCCGTGGCGCTGGAGCCGGGGCGCCCAGGACTGGCGCAGCAGCCCGTACGGCGGGTCGAGCAGGACCGAGCGGATCGGGACCGGGCGCCCCAGGTAGGCGAAGTGGCGGCACATCAGGCGCGCGCCCCCGAGCCGTCGCGGCCCGAGCCGTCGCGGCCGGAGCCGGCCCCGCCGCGGGGCCCGCCGGAGCCCGGTCCGGCGCCGTTCCCGGTGCGGGGCTCGGCGTCGCGGGCGGTGCGGAAGCCGGCGAAGATCTGCCGCCGCACGGGGTAGTCCCAGTTGCGGAAGGTGCCCCGGCAGGCGACCGGCGCGACCGCGAACGAGCCGCCGCGCAGCACCTTGTACTCGGGGCCGAAGAACACCTCCGAGTACTCCTGGTACGGCCAGGCCGCGAACCCCGGGTAGCCGGTGAAGTCGCTGGCCGTCCACTCCCACACGTCGCCGATCAACTGCCGGGCGCCGTACGGCGACTCGCCCTCGGGGTAGGCGCCGACCGGGGCCGGGCGCAGGTGCCGCTGGCCGAGGTTGGCGTGCTCGGGGCCGGGCGCGGCGTCGCCCCACGGGAAGCGCCGGGAGCGGCCGGTGGCGGGGTCGTGCCGGGCGGCCTTCTCCCACTCCGCCTCGGTCGGCAGCCGCCGCCCCGCCCACCGGGCGTACGCGTCGGCCTCGTACCAGCTCACGTGCAGCACCGGCTCGTCCTCCGGCACCGGTTCGAGGTGGCCGAAGCGGCGGCGCAGCCACTGCCCGCCCTCCTGCCGCCAGAACAGCGGCGCCTCCAGGCCGGCCGACATCCGGTGCGCCCAGCCCTCGGGCGTCCACCAGCGCGGGTCCCGGTAGCCGCCGTCGGCGATGAAGCGCTGGTAGGCGCCGTTGGAGACCGGCGTGGTGTCGAGCCAGAACGCGGGCAGCTCGACCGGGTGGGCCGGGCGCTCGTTGTCCAGCGCCCACGGCTCGGTGTCGGTGCCCATGGTGAACGGCCCGGCGGGGACCAGGACCTCGCCGGGCAGCGGGCCGGCGGCGGCGGGCGGCGGCGGGGCGTCCAGCACGGCCGGGCCGGTGCGCAGCTGGTGGGTGATCAGCATGGTCTCGTCGTGCTGCTGCTCGTGCTGGACGATCATCCCGAACGCGAACCCGGCGTCCAGCAGCGGCGCGCCCTCCAGCGGGGAGGCGGCCAGCAGGTCCAGCACCCGGCCGCGCACCTCGTGCGCGTAGGCGCGGGCCTCGGCGGGCGGCAGCAGCGGCAGCCGGGGGCGTTCGGCGCGCGGGTGCTCGAACGCGTCGTACAGCGGGTCGATCTCCGGGTGCAGCGGGTCGCGGCCGCCGACGTTGCGCAGCAGCCACAGCTCCTCCTGGTTGCCGATGTGCGCCAGGTCCCACACCAGCGGCGACATCAACGGCGAGTGCTGGGCGACGAGTTCGGCGTCGTCGACGGCCTCGGTGAGCTGGGCGGTGCGCTCCCGCGCGGCGAGCAGCTCGACGGCGATCAGGTCGCGCAGCAGCGCGGGGTCGGTCCGGTCGGCGTTCAGCACGGGGCGTCCTCCTGCCGTACGAAAGGGGTGGCGGTCAGCACGGGGCGTCCTCCTGGAGGACGGCGGCTCCGGTGCGCAGGGCGGTCAGCTGGTCGTCGGCCGGGCAGCGGCCGCGGGCCGGGTAGCGCTCGGCGAACTCGACCAGGGGGGTGCGCAGTTCGCTGCCCCGGCGGGCCAGCGAGCGTTCGGCGGCGGCGAAGCACAGCAGGGCGGCGCGGCGCAGGTCCGGGTCGGCCATGCCGAGCGCGGCGGCGCGCCGCCACAGGCCCGAGCGCGGGGCGCGGCTGCCCGCGTGGCCGAGCCGCTCCAGCGCGGCGCGGGCCTCGTCGGCCGCCACCGGGTCGTCCAGCAGCGCGCTGACCAGGGCCAGCGGCACCCGCCAGCCCTCGGCGGGCTGGGCGTCCATCATCCGCAGCTCCAGGTACCCGTGCGGGCGCACCGGCGGGAACAGCGTGGTGCGGTGGTAGTCCAGGTCGGCCAGGGTGGCGGGCCGCTCGCCCGCGCCGCGCAGCCAGCCGCGGAAGGTCAGCCCGGCCGGCGCGTCCCACGGCAGCCCGTCGGAGCGGCGCACGCACAGCAGCGCGGCGTCCAGCACGTACCGGGCCCAGGCGTCGCGCGGGTCGGCGGACGGCGGCGGGGCCAGCGTCCGGGAGGGGTCCATCCGGGACCAGACCAGCTGCCGGGTCGACTTCCAGCCGGTCGGACGGCCCTCCAGCAGCGGCGAGTTGGCGAACGCGGCGACCAGCACCGGCCCCAACTCGTGCGTCAGCCGCCAGCGTTCGACGCAGTCGGCCTCGGTACCGACGTCCACGCAGACCTGCACGGAGGCGGTGCCGGTCATCATGATCCGGCCCCAGGGCCCGCCGCGGTCGAAGTAGCGCCCCATCGCCCGGTAGCGCGGGTGGGTGGCCAGCATCCGCCGCTCGCGGTCCATCGGGTCGGTGCCGCTGCCGGTCAGCCGCAGGCCCTCGGCGGCCAGCACCGCCCGCAGCACCGCCTGGTCGGCGCTCAGCCCGGCCGCGCAGCGGGCCGGATCGGCGGCGGGCGGGGAGCTGAGCTCGACCTGCCCGCCGGGTTCACGCGTCAGCCGCGAGCCGGCCGGGAGCACCGGGCCGTCGGCCGAGTCGGGCAGCACCGCCAGCGCGGCCGCCACCCGGTCGGGATCCACCGGGGAGCCCGGACATCGGGCGTCGTGGACGAACCACTCCGCCTCCACCCCGACCAGCGCCGGAGGACCGATCTTGAAGCAGATGGCGCCCAGGTGCCGTTCGGCCGACGCCTCGGTCAGCTCCGTCCGGAGCGTCACGCTGTGTACCGGATCGACGGCCGGAGCGGCCTGTTGCGGACGTACAGATGTCACCGGGTTTCACCATCCCTCGGTTCGCGACTTGAGCCCGGTTGTTCCTGCTCAGTCTGCTCCGGGGCAAACCTCGATGCCGCCCGAGCGCCTTCCTCGCAGGTCAGCCGGGTGAGAGCGGTGCGCAGGCGGTCCAGTGGCAGGGCGAAATTCAGCCGCAGGCGCCCGGAACCGGCCGCTCCGAAATCCGACCCGTCCGCCAGCTCGACATGACGCTCGGTGAGCAGCTCCTCCCGGGTGCCGAGCCCCGCCCCGTCCAGCCAGAGCAGGTACGACGCCTGCGGACGGGCCAGCACCGCACCGCCCAGCGCGGCCGTCGCCAGCTCCCGGGCCCGCACCAGGTGCGCCAGCAGCGCGTCCAGCCACGGCCCGCCCTCGGCCAGCGCCGCCCGCTGCGCGACCGCGCCCAGCAGCCCCCCTTCCCACAGTCCGAAACCCGCCATCACCGCCGCCAGCCGCTCCCGCAGCCCCGGGTCCGGCACCAGCGCGAAGCAGCTCGGCAGGCCCGAGACGTTGAAGGTCTTGCCGACCGAGTTCAGCGTCACCACGTTCGGCGCCCCGCCGGTCACCGCCACCGCGACCGGCTGCTCCACGCCCGCGTCCGGGTGCCGCAGGTCGCCGTGCACCTCGTCCGAGACCAGCAGCCCCGGGGCGGCGGCCGCGGCCAGCGCCCGGACGTCCCCGGCCGGCCAGATCCGCCCGGTCGGGTTGTGCGGGCTGCTCAGCAGCACCAGGCCCGGCCGGGCCGCCGCGACCCCGGCCAGCGGCAGCCGGTACGGGTCGCCCGGGTCGCCGGTCGCCAGCAGCGGCAGCTCCCGGGTGTCCACCCCCGCGGCCCGGCAGACCCGGGCGAAACCGCCCCACTCCGGCGTCACGAACACCGCCGGACCCGGCAGCGGACGCACCGCCTCCAGCAGCAGCCGCACCGCCGTGCCCGGCGCGAACGGCAGCAGCATCACCCAGCGCGGGTCCACCGCCACCCCGTGCCGCCGCCGGTACCAGTCGGCCACCAGCGCCCGGTCCGCGTCCTCCGCCACCGGGTACCCGAACGCCGGGTGACCCGCCCGCGCCCGCAGCGCCGCCGCCACCGCCGGCGGCCCCGGCAGGTCCATGTCCGCCACCCCCATGGCGATCCGCCCCGCCCCCGCCCGCGCCCACTTCGCACTGCCCGTCCCCGCCCGCGAGAACCGCTCGAACACCGGGTGCTCCCTCCGTCGCCGTCCCCTCACGCTAGGCCGGAACGGGCGCGGACGGGGGACGGGCGGGGGACGGACGGGGCGGGGCGGCGACGGGGCGCGGGCGGCGACGGGGCGCCGAGGGGCAGCACCGCGCCGGAGAGCAGCACCGTGCCGGAGAGCAGCGCCGCCGACCGGCCGCCGCGTTCGGCGCGGCCCGCTCAGCCCGCCCTGCGCCCGTGCAGGACCCGGGCGTCCAGCGGCAGCGGCTCCGGGCCCACCAGCACCGCCGCCCACACTCGCCCCCGTGACCGCCGCCGAACGCCTGATCCGCCCGGCCGCCCCCGCCGACCTGGACGCCGTGGCCGAGATCCACACGCACTACGTCCGACACACCGTCAGCACCTTCGAGGAGACCCCGCCGCCCGCCGACCACTGGCACCTGCGCCTGGACGAACTCGCCGCCCGCGCCCTGCCCTTCCTGGTCGCCGAGGTCTCCGGCCGGGTCGTCGGCTACGCCTACGCCGCCCCCTGGCGCCCCAAGCCCGCCTACCGCCACACCGCCGAGGACTCCGTCTACCTCGCCCCGGAGCACACCGGGCACGGCCACGGCACCGCCCTGCTCGCGGCCCTGATCGACGCCTGCGCCCGCACCGACCTCCGCCAACTCGTCGCCGTCATCGCCAGCCCCGGCAACGACGCCTCCGTCGCCCTGCACCGCCGCCTCGGCTTCGCCGAAGCGGGCCGCCTCACCGCCGTCGGCCACAAGCACGGCCGCTGGATCGACACCCTCCTGATGCAGCTATTCCTCGGCCGCCGCCCCGATCGCCCCGATCGCCCCGACGCTCCGGACGCTCCGGACGCGTCGCGCGACGCCCGCAACGGTCCGTGATCGGCGCAGGTGCGGTGGGGGCCGGGGCCGGTTCCCCGGTTCGGCGGGACGACCCGCCGGGGGTAAGGTGGGAGCGCAACGCCTCCGGGCGTTGAACGGCGGTGGGGCCCGCCGGACCCGAACCGCGGCAGTGGCCGCCAACGGTCCCTACTTGTGACGGTCGCGCCCGCACGTCCGGGCGCCGCGCGAGTAGGAGACGCATGCCCGTGGAACGACCCCGCGCCGGGGCGACGGCCGAGCCCGTCGACCCCGACCTCGAAGCCGCCCCCGCCGAGCGGCCTGCCCGCAGCCGTGATCAGGGCCTGCTGCCGGTCCTCGCCGTGATCGCGGTCGGCGGCGTGCTCGGCGCGAGCGCCCGCTACGCGATCGCGCTCGCCTGGCCCACCGCGCCGGGCCTCTTCCCGTGGAGCACCCTGGTGGTGAACGCGGTGGGCTGCGCGGTGATCGGCGTCTTCCTGGTGGTGATCACCGAGGCGTGGGCGGCGCACCGGCTGGTGCGGCCGTTCTTCGGCACCGGCGTGCTGGGCGGCTTCACGACCTTCTCCACCTACACGGTGGACATCCAGCGCCTGGTCGACGGCGGCCACGCCGCGACGGCGCTCGGGTACCTGGCCGCGACGCTGGCCGCGGCGACGGCGGCGGTGTGGGCGGGCGCACAGGCGGCCCGCCGGATGATCGGGCGGAGGACACGATGACCGGACTCACGGGCCGCGCGCTGCGGGTGACGGTGTACGTCGGGGAGGACGACCTCTGGCACCACCGGCCGCTGTACAGCGAGATCGTCCACCGGGCGCACGCCGCCGGACTGGCCGGGGCGAGCGTGTTCCGCGGCGTCGAGGGCTTCGGCGCCTCCTCGCTGGTGCACACCGCCCGGCTGCTGTCGCTCAGCGACGACCTGCCGGTGGCGGTCGTGATCGTGGACGCCGAGGAGCGGGTGCGGGCGTTCCTGCCGCAACTGGACGAACTCGTCACCGGGGGAACGGTGGTCCTCGACGCGTGCGAGGTCGTCCGGCACGTCGGCCGCGACAGGGGGAAGAAGTGAACTGGCTGCTGGTGATCGTCGGGGCGGCCGTCGGCGCGCCGCTGCGCTACCTGACCGACCGGGCGGTGCAGTCCCGCCACGACACGCTCTTCCCGTGGGGCACCTTCGTCGTCAACGTCGCCGGGTCGATGGTGCTGGGGCTGCTGACCGGCGCGGTGGCGGCCGGGGCGGCCTCCTCGCACCTCCAACTGCTGGTGGGGACCGGGTTCTGCGGGGCGCTGACGACGTACTCGACGTTCTCCTACGAGACGCTGCGGCTGGCCGAGAGCGGCGCCCGGTTCTACGCGGTGGCGAACGCGGCCGGCAGCGTGGCCGCCGGCCTGGGCGCGGCCTTCACCGGCAACGCGATCGCCCAGGCCCTGTGGGCGTGAACCCGGCGTCCGTCGCCGCGTCGTCCGTCGCCGTGTCGTTCCTCGCCGTGTCGTCCGTCGCCGCGACCGGATCAGACCGGGCTTGAGCCCCCAGCCCCCAGCCCCCAGCCCCCAGCCCCGAGTCCCGAGTCCTGATCCCGGCGCTCCCGCCCCGGCGGGTCAGCCGGTGAGCCGCCGTTCGAGCGGGGTGCGGAAGCGCGGGGTGACCCGGGTCTCGGCCAGCAGGGCGCGCAGGGCGGCGGCCTTCGCGGCGAGGGCCGCGCGGGCCTCGGTGCCGGGGTCGGTGAGGAGTTCGAACCGCACCTCGCCGTCGGGGTGCTGGGCCCAGCCGCCGACCACGCGGCCGTTCCACCAGGCGGTGGGGCCGAGGTTGCCGGAGCGGTCGACCAGTTCGGAGCGGTGGTCGGGGGAGAGGTACCAGTCGCGGTCCTTCCAGCCCATCACGCTGGGGTCGAGGGCCGGGAGCAGGGCCGCCCAGGGGGCGGGTTCGGCGACCGGTTCGAGGTCGTCGGGCAGCACGAAACCGGTCGTGCCGTCGGCGAGCCCGACCTCGACGGCCGCGCACGCGGCCAGCGCGGCCCGCACCTCGCGGACGCCCCAGCCGGTCCACCAGACCAGGTCCTGCTCGCCGGCCGGGCCGTACGAGGCCAGCCACCGCCCGGCCAACTCGGCCTGCGCGGCGGCCCGTTCGGCGGCGGACGGGACGGCGGGGACGGGCGGGCCGGGCACCCAGCGGTGCCGGCTGCTGGTCCAACCGCCGAGCGGACGGCGGCGGACCATGGCGCCCTCCATGCCGAGCAGCCGCAGCAGCCGCATGCCGACCGGCTGGACGGTCTGGTAGGAGGTGCCGACGCCGTAGTCGATCGTTTCGCGCAACTGTGGTACCAGCTCGCTCAGTTGACTGCCCGTCAGGCCGTCCGGGGCATCGGCGAGGGCAGCCAGCACGGCGTCCTGCGCGGCGGAGGTCCAGGCGGCGTCCCGGTCGGAGGCGGCGAAGTCCTTGAGCAGGCGGGCGCGTTCGGCGGCGGCGGCCTTCGCCGTGGTCGAGGCGTACAGCGCCGGTTCGAGCTCGGCGGGGATCGCGAAGAGGGTCTTGCGCGGGCCGTGGCGGCGCAGCACGGTGCCGTCGGCGTACAGGGCGCGCTCGGTGTCGGCGACGCCCGGGACGGCGAGCCGGGCCGCGACGGCGAGGAAGACCGTGGCGGGGTCGGTGGCGTGCACGGCGACCAGGTCCGCCACCACCTGCTCGGCGCGGTCGGCCGCGGTGCCGGGGGCCAGCCGGTGCCGTCGGGCGAGCCGGGCGCGGCGCTGGTCGTCGTCGAAGGCGGGGCGGGTGGGCACGGGATACCTCCTGCGGATCGGGGACAGCCTGCCACGTGCGGGCCGGCCGGGCGTGAAAGTTTCGGGTGGCGGCGGGTGTGTCCGGGGTGCGGGGGAGCGGCTGCCGGAGAGGCGTGGGCGCCGGCCGGGGCCGGGCGGGACGGGGCGTCGGCGAACCGCTCCGGTGCGGTGGTGAACGGTGGTGTTCAGCGGGCCTGTCGGGGCGGCGGTGGTGCCCGCCCCGGGGCGGGGGCCGGACGGCCGGACGGCGACGGGCGGCGTCCATCGAGGTTGGCGGGAGCGCTCCCACGGGTTCTGTCGAACTTCTTGACGGGAGTGCGAGGTCATGGCTTCATATCGGTTGTCCCCGAGCTGAGTTGGTCTCAGCCCAGGCCAAGTATGGGAGCGCTCCCATTAGTTGGGAGCTCTTCCGTCGAGTCCGTCCCCCACCCGAAAGGACTCCCTTACCGTGTCGGCAAATCTGACGCGCCGTCTCCGGACGGCGGCAGCGGCCGCGGTGCTCAGCGCCGCGACCCTGCTCCCCCTTGCCGTGTCGACCACCGCCGCCCACGCGGCGGCCCGTGTGGACAACCCCTTCGTCGGCGCCGGGGTCTACGTGAACCCCGAGTGGGCCGCCCACGCCGCCGCCGAGCCGGGCGGTTCGGCCGTCGCCAACCAGCCCACCGCCGTCTGGATGGACCGCATCGCGGCCATCGCCGGCGGCAACGGCGTCATGGGTCTGCGCGACCACCTGAACGCCGCGGTGCAGCAGGCCGCGGGCAAGCCGTACGTGTTCCAGGTCGTCATCTACGACCTGCCGGGCCGCGACTGCGCCGCCCTGGCCTCGAACGGCGAGCTCGGCCCCACCGACCTGCCGCGTTACAAGAGCGAGTTCATCGACCCGATCGCCGCGATCCTGGCCGACCCGGCCTACGCGAACCTGCGGATCGTCACCACGGTCGAGATCGACTCGCTGCCGAACCTGGTGACCAACGCGGGCGGCACCGCCACCGCCACCCCCGCGTGCGACGTCATGAAGGCCAACGGCAACTACGTCAACGGCGTCGGCTACGCGCTGGCCAAGCTCGGCGCGATCCCGAACGTCTACAACTACGTGGACGCCGGCCACCACGGCTGGCTCGGCTGGGACTCCAACCTCCAGCCGGCCATCGACACCATCAAGCAGGCCGCCACCGCGTCCGGCTCGACGGTCAACAACGTCCAGGGCTTCATCGTCAACACCGCCAACTACTCGGCGCTGCACGAGCCCAACTTCACCGTCAACGACTCGGTGAACGGCACCTCGGTCCGCCAGAGCAAGTGGGTCGACTGGAACTACTACGTCGACGAGGCGTCCTACGCCAAGGCGTGGCGCACCAAGGCGATCGCCTCCGGGTTCAACTCGAACATCGGCATGCTGATCGACACCTCCCGCAACGGCTGGGGCGGCGCCAACCGTCCGACCGGCCCGGGCCCGAAGACCTCGGTCGACGCGTACGTCGACGGCGGCCGGATCGACCGCCGCTTCCAGACCGGCAACTGGTGCAACCAGTCCGGCGCGGGCCTCGGCGAGCGTCCGAAGGCGGCCCCCGAGGACGGCATCGCCGCGTACGTGTGGGTGAAGCCCCCGGGTGAGTCGGACGGCGCGAGCTCGGCCATCGCCAACGACGAGGGCAAGGGCTTCGACCGGATGTGCGACCCGACGTACACCGGCAACCCGCGCAACAACAACAACATGTCGGGCGCGCTGCCGAACGCCCCGGTGGCCGGCCACTGGTTCTCGGCCCAGTTCCAGGAGCTGCTGAAGAACGCCTACCCGGCGGTCGGCACCGGCACCGCGGACACCACCGCCCCGACCGCCCCCACCGGCCTCGCGGCGACCACCACCGCCAGCAGCGCCGCGCTGACCTGGACCGCCTCCACCGACAACGTCGGCGTGACCGGCTACAACGTGTACCGGGGCGGCACCCTGGTCGGGACCACCAACAGCACCTCGTACACCGACACCGGTCTGAGCGCCTCCACCGCGTACTCGTACACGGTCAAGGCCAAGGACGCGGCCGGCAACCTCTCCGCCGCCTCCGCGGCGCTGAGCGTCACCACCGCCTCCGGCGGCACCTCCGACACCACCGCCCCGACCGCGCCGACCAACCTGGCGGCCACCACCACCGCCAGCAGCGCCGCGCTGACCTGGACCGCCTCCACCGACAACGTCGGCGTCACGGGCTACAACGTGTACCGGGGCGGCACCCTGGTCGGGACCACCGCCGGCACCTCGTACACCGACACCGGTCTGAGCGCGTCCACCGCGTACTCGTACACGGTCAAGGCCAAGGACGCGGCCGGCAACCTCTCCGCCGCCTCCGCGGCCGTCACCGCCACCACCCAGGCCGGCACCGGCACCGGCGGCGCCGGCTGCACCGCCACCTACAAGGTCAGCAGCGACTGGGGCGCCGGCTTCAACGCCGACGTCACCGTGACCGCGGGCAACACCGCGATCAAGTCCTGGAAGGTCACCTGGACCTACGCGGGCAACCAGCAGGTCACCAACCTGTGGAACGGCACCGTCAGCCAGTCCGGCCAGTCCGTGACGGTCACCAACGCCGGCTACAACGGCGCGGTCGCCGCCAACGGCTCCACCAGCTTCGGCTTCGGCGCCAGCTACTCCGGCAGCAACGCCACCCCGACCCTGACCTGCACCGCCACCAGCTGACGCCGGGCAGCCGGTAGTACGCGGCGGGCCCGCGGCAAGCCGCCACCGGACCCGACCGACGCGGGAGAGAACCGCGAAGCACCACCCCGGAGGCACCGCCCCCGTGCAGGGTCTGCACGGGGGCGGTCGCCCGTCCACCGCCGTGCGGACGCCGCCGCCCGGGACGTGCCGCACGGGCGTCCCACGCCTCCCGGGGCACGCCGCGCGGGACGTGCCGCGCCGCGCCGCCGTTCGGCTGCCAGCGCTTGCGGCCCGGATCGGAAGTGTAGGAGGATCTTGGTGTCCTCTTGCCATTTTCGACTGCCAGGCCGGAAGGCCGGAAGGAGTGCCGTCATGGCGCGTCCGAACTGGGTGCCTGCAGGGACCGACCTCGACAAGCCGAACGCGGCCCGGGTGTACGACTACTACCTCGGCGGTTCGCACAACTTCGAGGTCGACCGGAAGATGGCGCGCAAGGCGATCGAGCTCTGGCCGGACCTCCCGATGATCATGCGGGCCAACCGGGCCTTCCTGCGCCGCGCCACCCAGTTCGCCGCCGCCGAGGGCATCAGCCGCTTCCTGGACATCGGCTCCGGCATCCCCACCTTCGGCGCCGTCCACGAGGTGGCCCGCGAGTACCGGCCCGACGCGCGCGTCGTCTACGTCGACATGGACCCGGTCGCGGTCGCCCACAGCCGCCTCATCCTGGCCGACGACCCGCTCTGCCCGGTCGTCGACGCCGACCTGCGCAACACCGACGACCTGCTGGGCCGCCCCGAGGTCGAGGAACTGCTCGCCCCCGGCGAGCCCGTCGCGGTCATCCTCAACGCCGTCATGCACTTCGTCACCGACGACGACCACCCGGACCGGATCCTCGCCAAGCTCCGCGAGGCCCTGCCCAGCGGCAGCATGCTGATCCTCTCGCACGCCTCCCTGGAGGGCCGCCCCGATCAGGCCGGCTCCCACCAGAGCCTGTACCGCTCCACCCCGACGCCGCTCACCATGCGCAGCCGCGAGCAGATCGCCGCCTTCTTCACGGGCTACGAACTGGTCGAGCCCGGCATCGTCTACCTGCCCGAGTGGCGCCCCGACGACGCGGAGTCGGTCGGCCCGCACCCCGAGCGGATGACGGGGATGGCCGGCGTCGGGCGCCTGTCGTGAACCAGTCGCCCGGCGCGGACGAGCCCCCCGGCACGGCCGCGGGGGGAGCGGCGGACGCACCGGGCGCGGCGGCGAGCGAGGCGGGCGAGGCGGGCGCGGCGGGTGCGGAGGCGAGCGCCGGGTTCCGCGACGCGTGGGCCGCGATGCTGCGGGCCGGGCACGGCGCCGCGGTGCGCCCCGGCGTGCTGAACCCGCTGATCGCCCGCACCGCCGAGCTGCTGCACCGGGCCTCCCGGGAGCAGCCGTTCCGCCCCGAACTGGCCGGCCAGGCCGGGGCGCTGCTCATCGACAACCAGTTCACCGACCCGCAACTGCTGGCCGAAGCAGTCCAGTTGATCCAGCGTCAACCCGTCCCGGACGACCGCGGCCCGGTGCTCGGGGGCGCCTTCGCGGCCGGCTGGGCGGCCGCCCTGCGCGAGCGCACGCTGCGCGAGCAGGAGGCGATCCGGCTGGCCGCCGACACCGCCCGGCAGGAGGTCGAGAAGGCCCTGCGCGCCTCCGAGGCCCGCTTCCGCGCGCTGTTCGAGTCCGCGGCGATCGGCATCGGCCTCGGCGACACCGACGGCAAGATCCTGGCCGTCAACCGCGCCCTGGGCGAGATCTTCGGCGGCGGCCCCGAGGACATGCGGGGCGTGCGGGTCGGCGACCTGGTCCACCCCGAGGACACCCCCGGCGTCTGGGAGGCGTACGAGGAGCTGATCAGCGGCAAGCGCGAGTACTTCCAGTTCGACAAGCCGTACTACCGGCGCGACGGCGAGGTGGTGTGGACCCACCTGACCGTCTCGCTGATCCGCGACGACGACGGCGTCCCGCTCTACCAGGTCGCCATGCTGGAGGACGTCACCGACCGCTACCGCCTCCAGGAGCGGCTGCGCCACCAGGCCACCCACGACCCGCTGACCGGCCTGCCCAACCGGGCCGCGTTCTTCGAACGGCTGGAGAAGCTCTTCGAGGACCCGGAGCCGGACGCCCGCTTCGGCCTCTGCTACGTCGACCTGGACGGCTTCAAGATCGTCAACGACAGCCTCGGCCACGACATGGGCGACCAGCTGCTGACCGTGGTGGCCGGGCGGCTGGAGAACGCGCTCAGCCCGCTCGGCCACATGGTGGCGCGGCTCGGCGGCGACGAGTTCGTGGTGCTGCTGGAGAACTGCCGCGGCGAGCAGGAGGCCGTCGCCGCCGCCAAGACCGTCCTCGCCGCGCTCACCAAGCCCGTGGTGATCGGCGACCACCGGCTGGCCGTCGGCGCCAGCGTCGGCGTGCTGGAGCGGCGGATCGCCAGCACCACGCCCGGCGCGGCCGTCCGGGCCGCCGACCTCACGCTGTACCGGGCCAAGGAGGCCGGGCGGGGACGGTGGACGCTGTTCGACCCGGAGGAGAACGCGCGCGCCGTCAGCCGGTACGCGGTGTCCGTGCGGATGCCCGCGGCGCTGGACCGCGGCGAGTTCTTCATCGACTACCAGCCGATGGTCGACCTGGCCTCCGGCGCGATGACCGGCGTCGAGGCGCTGGTGCGCTGGCGGCACCCGCAGCTCGGGGTGCTCGGCCCGGAGGAGTTCGTCGGCGTCGCCGAGGAGACCGGGTTGATCATGCCGCTCGGCCGCTGGGTGCTGGAGCAGGCCTGCGAACAGGCCGCCGACTGGGTCGCCCGGTTCGGCGACCGGGCACCCAGGGTCAGCGTCAACCTGGCCGTCCGGCAGGCCCGCAGCGCCGGACTGGTCGGCGACGTCGAACGCACCCTGCGCACCACCGGCCTCGAGCCGTCGATGCTCCAGCTGGAGATCACCGAGTCGACCGTGGTCGGCCCCGAGGACGAGGCGCTCAAGGCGCTGCACGCCCTGGTCGACCTGGGCGTCTCGCTCGCCGTCGACGACTTCGGCACCGGCTGGTCCAACCTCGCCTACCTGCGCGACCTGCCGGTCTCCAACCTCAAGATCGCCGGGTCCTTCGTCGGCGACCTGCACGACCCCACCAAGGACACCCACCTCGGCTGGCGGATCGTCAGCGGCCTGGTCTCGCTCGCCCACACCCTGGGCCTGACCGTCACCGCGGAGGGCGTGGAGAGCCGCGCCGACGCCGAGCGCCTGCGCCTGATGGGCTGCGACCTCGCCCAGGGCTGGCACTTCGGACGGCCGGTGCGCCCCGCCGAGATCGCCCGGCGGATCGCCGAGACCGAGACCGAGACCGACCTCGAGGACGCGCCGGAGGCGTGGGGCAGGGGCGGGGACGGGGCCGGGGCCGGTTCAGGGACCGATTCGGGGTCCGGGTCCGGGGCCGGAGTCTGAGCCGGAGCCGGCGAGTTCGCGCAGGACCGGGACGAGGACCTTGCGCAGCCGGTCGCGGTCGCGGGCGAAGCGGCGGGACTGCTCCAGGCGGCCCGAGACGTGCCACAGCCAGGCCGACAGGGCGCCGGAGAGCGGGAGTTCACCGGTCTCCGGGCGGTGCAGGCCGCCGGTGCGCAGGGCGGTGACCAGCTGCTCGCCCCAGGAGCGGCCGTCCAGCAGCCGGCCCAGGTCCAGGGCGAAGCTCGCGCGGTCGACCACGGCCGGGCCGTCGGCCAGGGACTCGCCCCAGCCGACCAGTCCGGTGACGGCCGGTGGCGGTCCGTCCGGGTCGGGGGAGCGCAGCAGCAGGTTGCCCGGGGTGAAGTCGCCGTGCGTCCGGGCCACTTGCACCGGCCGGCCGGTCAACTCGCGGCGCAGGTAGGACCGCAGGGCGAGCAGACCGGCGGTGCCCTCCGCGCCCCGGCACCAGCGCACCCGGTCCGAGAGCACCGCCAACCGGTGGCCCAGCCAGCCGTCCACCAACCGCCCGTCCCGGCTCAACCCGCCCGTCGCGCCGTGCAGTTCGTCCAGGACGCCGAACGCGGACGCGGTCAGCCGCCCGGCCAGCTCCGGGCGGCGGGACAGCAGGACGTCGCCCGGTACGCCCGGCAGCACCCCCTGCACCAGCACCGGCGGCCAGCCGCCCAGCCGGGAGTCGACGGTCTCCGGCAGCAGACCGCGCAGCCCGGGCGACCGCAGCTCCGAGGCCAGCACCGCGACCGCGTCCCGCTCGCGGACCAGCGCCCGTACCGCCTCCCGGGTGCGCGGGCACTTCACCAGCACCGGCGACCCGCCGCCGGCCGGACGCCGCCGCGCCACCAGCACGTCCGAGGACCCCGGCGTCACCGCCTCCCACCTCCCGGGCCCCAACTCCCGTGCCACCAGCCGCAGTCGCAGCCCGTCCGCGACCCGCCCCGCCACCCCCGGCGGCACCAGCAACAGCCCGCCCGCGACCTCCCGCACCCCCATCAACTCGTGCAGCGGAACACGACTGCCGACGTTCATCCCCACCCCCGCCCGCCCCCGGCGCCGACCCCCGACGTCCGGAGACCGACCCACCACCCGCCCGACACCACCCGGCCGACGGCACGCCGGTCCGGCTCGGCGGGGTGGTCCCCGGTGCCCGGGGGCCCGCTCGCCGCGACCGCCGGGTGCACGGGGTGGGTGGGCGAGGTCCGGGCCCGGCCCGTCGCGGGTCCGGTCGTGAGCCTGGCGGAGCTGGTCGGCCTTGTGGTCATGGCGCTCTCCGGGGAGCGACGGGGTACCGGACGCGGGTGCTTCCACCGTCCGCCCGGCCCGCCCGGAACGCAACGCGGGCCCGGACGGGTCCGGGCGGGTCCGGCTCCCGGTCGACCCGGCGTGGCCGGGCGGGTACAGCGCGTCGACCGGCGGGCGCGGTCGGCCACCGGTCGGCCACCAGCCGTCGCCGTCGCCGTCGCCGTCCTGCCCGCACCCGGCCGGGCCGTCCCCGGGGCGGGGCGGTGTTCACCCGAGAGGAGATCGAGATCCGGACGACCGTCCGCTCACCCGCCCAGGCGCGGGTCCGCGTCGACGGCGAGGACCTGGTGGAGGCCGCGGCCGGGTCCGACGGTCTCGGCAGCTAGGTCCCGCGGTTACCGCCCGCCGACGGGCGCGGCCCGCTCCGGGCGACCGACCGGGCCCGCCGGGCGGAGTTCGGCGAACCCGGGTGCACGGGGCGGCCGCTGCGGCTACCCGGCCGCCACCGTCCGGCGGTACGGCGAACCCGTGGTCCGGTCCGACGGGGAGATCCCGGACGACGGACCGCCCCTGCCCGACTTCCACTTCGACGTCCGGCAGTACGACGCCGAACTCGCCCGCGCCACGGCCGACCGCCGGTGGGACGCACCCCGGCGCCCTGAGCCTCCAGCGGCCCCGCCCCGGGCGGCCGAGCCGCAGGGCGGAAACTCTCCCGTCCCGCACCGATGAGTCCGGGCGGTCGCGTCCGTCGAAGCCGGTGAGAGCGACGACCACCGACCGGGGAGCACCTCAGATGTCCACCACCACGACCGCCACCGCCACCGCCACCACGACCGACACCGCTGCCACGACCGACACCGCCGCGAAGCCCGGAAAGGCCGTCGTCCGGACGGTCTGGACGCTGCGCGTCCTGCTCGCACTGTTCTTCGCCCTGGCCAGCGCGCTGCCCAAGCTGCTGGCGCTCCCCGCCGCCGCCACCGTCTTCGACGCGATCGGGGTGGGCGACTGGTTCATGTACCTGACCGGCCTGGTGGAACTGGCCGGCGCCGTCGGCCTCCTGCTGCCCCGCCTGGCCGGGCCCGTCGCGACGGCGCTGATCGCCTTCCTGGCCTGCGCGTTCGTCACCCAGCTGACCGCGATGCACGGCGAGAACGCCGGCACCCCGTTCCTCTTCATGGTCCCGCTCGCCGTCATCGCCTGGCACCGCCGCACCGACACGACCGCCCTCCTCGGCCGCCGTCGCTGAACGTCCGCCGCAGAGCGTGGCCCGGGACGAGCCGAGACGTCGAGCCAGGCCGAGCAGGCGGCGGACAGCCTCGGGGTGCGGATGCCGGGGAGCACCGGAGCGTCCCCGCGCCGCAGCCCCCGTGACCCGACGGTCAGCGGCCGAGTTCGCCCAGGGCGGTGAGCCGGTCGGCGAGTTCGGCGGCCGACGGACGGTTCCTGGCGTCGGCGAGCAGCACGTCCTTGAGCACCTGCTGGAACTCGGGCCAGACCTCGGTGCCGACGAGCGGCGCGGTCCGCTCCCCGACGGCTCCGAGCAGCGCTACCGGTCCGGCGGACTTCCGGTCGATGCCGACCGCCTCGTAGTCCAGCGGCCAGTCTCCCGTCACGGCCGTCCACAGGGAGGCGGCGAGGGCGTACACGTCGGACGCGAAGCTGGTGAGCACGGGCTGGCTGCCGACCGTGATCTCGGCGGCCGGCTCGGGCGCGGTGAGGTGCGCCATCGTTCCCCGGAACGCCGACCAGGGCGTCTCGCCGAGATGGCGGGCCCACGCGAAGTCGATCAGTCGTACGCCGTCCACGGTGCGGATGACGTGGGCGGGTTGGAGGTCCCCGTGCATCCAGCCATGCCCGTGCAGCTCCGCCACCGCCCGGGCGACGTGCACGGGGGCCGGACTGCCCATCGCGGTGCAGGGAGTCCCCCGAGGCGATCAGCTGCTCTCGCAGCCACTTCGGGCCGCAGCCGTACAGCTGGTCGAGGACGACCAGCCCCAGCCCAGTGCGGTACCGAGCGGAGACTCCAGGGAGCGCCGTGCGGATCAGCCTCTTCAGCATGGCCTGATACTCAGGCCCGGTAGTAGTCGGCCCACATGAGGTCCCCGAAAGAGGGGAGGCCCCGCCCCGTGGCTGCCTGGGAAGGCCATGGGGCGGGGCCTGAGCCCGCCGGAGGGGGGGAGACCGACGTGGGTGGTGCGGGATGGGTCAATGCGTTTCGTAGTCCTGGACGCCGTCTCAGACGGCCGGTGCGGCGGTTGGCTCGGCTTGGGTTACGCCGGGGCCGGGGGGAGGTTCGTGAGGGCACGCCGGGCCTGATCCCGTGCGCGGAAGCCGAGGCTGATCAAGGTGATGCTCTCGCCGACCCCGAGCGGCGTCCGCCCGTGTGGCGTGAGTGCGCCGTCGAAGACGACACTGCTGCCCGCTCCGAGGTCGCATTCGAGGTAGCCGGCGGTGCTGATGAAGACGGTGGTGCTGGCCTTGTCCGCTTGGGTGGGGCGGGTGCGCTGGAGGCAGATGATCAGGTTGGCCTCGCCGAACCCTGCCTCGTCCAGGTGGAAGTCGAGGGACTGCCCTTCCGTGTAGCCGATGTAGACGCCGGTGTGCGGCTGCTCGACGGCGAGGCCGGTGAACCGCGCTACGAGCGCGGCCAGGTCGACCTGGGTGGCGAACTGGTTCGCGGCCTCGCCGACGGCCGCGTTCCGCTTGCCGTTGTGCAGGTATCCGTCGGTGAAGAGAGCCTTCTCGGCCTCCGCCGCCATGGCGGCGACCGGCTCGGCGGGGAACGGGTGGTCCCGCAGGTGCCGGGGCTGCATCCGCTGGTGGGCGGCGAGACCCCGCACCTGCTCTCTAATGGCGGGGAACCCGGCGTGCCACTGCGACGGGTCGGCGACGCTGGTACGGGTCTGTAGCCACGCCGTCCACCGACGACTCCACTCGTTCGGTGCCGCTGCGGGGGTGCTGCCGAGCAGGGTGTCGACCCGGTCGAGTGCGGCTTGCGTGGACTCGACCAGTTCGGTGTTCCCCTTGGCGATCCGCAGCCGCAGCGCCTCTTGCAGGTGCGTCCGGGCGCCGGTGAGGTCGCCGCGTTCCGTGAGGTGCTTGCCGGTGTGCTGGAGCGCGAAGTCGAGGAGTTCCGGGCACGTGCCTCGCGCGGTGTCCAGGGCGCTGCGGTAGAACGTCTCCGCGGTCTCGATGTCGCCCGCGTAGCGGTGGGCGTCGCCGAAGTTGAGTTCGGTGGCGATGACGGCCCGGACGTTCCCGCTGGTGATGGCGAGTTCGAGCGACTGTCGGAGGGACGTGTGTGCCTCGTCGTAGTTCCCGAGGCTCATCTGGGCGATGCCGATCCACCGGGTCAGGACCCGGGTCCGGTCGGGATCGGGGCTGGTGGCCAGTTCCTCTCGAAGCCCCTGCAATGCGGTGGTCAGCTCGGCCCGGTCGGTGGGGACCATCCGCAGGTCTGCGTCTTGTCTGATGAGGTGCTGGAGCACTGGGCCCTCCCTCGTTCGGTTGCGGTCAGCCTGGCACTACAGCTGGTCGATCTGCTGGCGCAGGCCGGTCAGCAGGTCTGCCCCGTGCGGGGTGAAGTGCGCCCCCAGGATTTCGAGTTCGCGCATGAGGTAGCGGGCGGCCGGCAGCCCCTCGTCGTAGGCGCTCCGGAAGCACGCACGTTCGTCGGCGGTCAGGTCGTCTCGGTCCAGCTCGGTACGGCGGAAGCGCAGCAACTGGTTGTCGACGCAGGTGGCGTGGAAGGCGCGGTCGATCTCCCAGAACTGGTTGCGGGCGACGCCCTGCCCGGCCCGCCACGCGATCTCGATCTTCGGTGAGGTCTCGGACGAGTACCCGTCGGCGAAGACCTGGTGTTGGTGGATGTGCAGGGCGATCGACTGGTGCGTTCCCTCGTGCAGCAGGTTCTCCGCCAGGAAGAGGGGGGACGGCTCCGGGCTGAGGGTGTTCGGCGGGATGTGGTGCCGGGCCTTGGCGTAGCGGACAACCTTACACCTGGGCACTGAACTGCGGGTTTCCGGCGAATGGCAGGTGTGGCCGGTAGCCGGCTCCAGAGGGCGGGCATGATGGTTCAGCTCGGACCGGTCGCGTCCGGGGGCTCGTCGACTTCCATCCAGACGATCCTTGTACGGGACGAGTAGCCGTAGCGGTTTGACAGCGCCATGGCCGGCAGCGTGGCTGCCTCGGCGTCTCGGTCACTGTTGCTCTGCCAATGCAACCGGTAGCCGCCCCCGTCCAACCGGGACAGCCTCACCTCCTGCCCCGTGATGCCCTTGATCCGCTGGGCCAGCGTGAACGCCTTCATCCCCGCGCCCATTCTTCCCTCCAAGGTGAAGGCCCCGCCCGCGGGCCTCGGGGGGTGCGCGCGGACGGGGCCGGTCGGTGTGTGGCGGCCGAGCAGCCGTCGCCGATTCGGCGAGCGGTCAGGGAGCGTGGCCCCAGAGCGGACGGCTCCTGGCCCTCGACCACGTCCGCAGGCCACCGGTCTGGATGCGCCCGCCGCCGGTGCTCTTGCTCCGGCCCAACTCGATGCGCTACTCCTCCGGTTGCCCAGGGCGTCCGTCGAGCGGGTCGGGTGGGCCGGGTCAATTCCGGGACGTGATGACCAGACGGAGGCTCAACCCCTCCCGCCACAGCTCGACCGTGCGGGGCGGGGTCACCCGGAGCCACCGCAGACGGCCGGGCTTCCGGTCGTCCCGGTCGAAGTCGACGCCACCGACCACCAGCAGGACCAGGACGGCCAAGAACAGTAGGTGTCCGCTCACGGATCACTCCCCGTCCCAACGGCCCGGGGTCACGAGCACGTGGTCGCCCGTGGTCCGCAGGAACGACCTGTGGGCGGTGTCGGCGGTGTGCTGGGCCATCGCCTTGTTCAACGCCACCATGTCCAGCGGCACGTCGGAACTGGTCCACGCGCAGGCCCCGTTCGGCCCGCCCTCGCATCGCGCGCTGCCCACCGTCGACCTCTCGTCGTCATGGGCCACCTTGAATTCCCGGAACCGGAGCACCCCCGATCCCGTGCTCACTCGCCCACCTCCCCAAGTGGGTGGCCGGTACCGCCGCTGTCGAAAGCCCCGGATCGCGGGTAGTCGTCGTTCACGGACACGGGTTTCCTCACTCGAATCACTCGAAGATCCAGCGCCAGTCAGCGGCGCGATTCGCTCGCAACTCCCGGGCACGGGCCCTCAGGAGGCGCATGGTGTCGGATTCGGTGGGTTTCCGGGCCGGGCCGGACCCGACCGTCCCGGCGGCTGACGAACCGTCGTCCGACGTGGTCGGCGGGGCCGTCCCGGGAAGGTCGTCACCCACGCCCACCGCCCCCGGGGAACCCGCACTCGCCCCGGTGCCGTTGCCGGAGGATCTTCACGTCCAGGAGCAGGGACTCATTGGTGTACCTGCCCGCCGAGTCCTCCGCTCTCCTCGCCGCCGCCGCCATCACCGCCAGCTCGGCGCAGCGCGCACAGCGAGGCCCGACCGAGGCGACAGTTCTCCTGCCCTGCTTCTCGGCGGGACGCCCCGCCACCGTGGTCTCACGCAACAACGCGCACCAACTCCCCACCGGGGTGCGCCGGGCAACCGGGGCACACGTACCGGTACCCCCTCGCCCGCCGCTCCGCCTCCCCCACCCGGTAGTCGGCCGCCATCTGCGCCATCTGCGCCCGCGTCGCCCTACCACCGGGCCGAACGGCGCGCTGCTCCCTGCTTCCCTCCGGCATCGTCCTGCCTCCCGTCCACCGGCACCTGCTTGCCTGTCAGCAGGACCGTAGGGATTGGCCGGAGCGGGTCGCCACGAAATTCCACGGGATTCCACGCGAATCGGCGCAGCTCAGGCGATGCCCCGCCCGGCCCGCCGGAGCAAGTCGCGCGCGGCGGCTCCGTAGACGGCCTGCTCAGCAAGCTCGGCGAACGTGTTCGCATAGGTGCTGATCTCGGATGGTCGAGTGATCGTCAGGTAGCCAGAGACAAGCTCCACGTTCACCTGTGCAGCATCGAAGATCCAGAAGCCTTCCACCGGCATGCGCACCCGACCGACTGCCATCGGGATGATTCCGAGGCTGACGTTCGGCAGGGCCGCGACCGTAGCGAGGTGGTCGAGTTGCCCACGCAGCACTTCGGCGTCACCGAGACAGGATTGCAGCACCGACTCCTCCGTCAGGAAGGCAAATTGGTGGTCGCCCTCGTAGAGGATGCGTTGCCGGTCCATTCGGGCGGATACGGCGGCGTCGACGTCGTCCACGGCAACTCGACGGCGCTGAACGGCGCGGAGCACCGAGGTCGTGTAGGCCCGGGTTTGGAGCAGGCCGGGTACCAGCCACGAGGAGTAGGCCCGGAACCGGCGGGTGCGGTCGAATAGCGGAAGGACGGCCAGCTGAGCCTGTTTCAACCCGGCCCGCTCCATGCGCCGCCAGTCGATGAACATGCCGGTGACGGCCCGGAGGGAGGCGATCAGGTCAGCCGCCCGCTCGAGCACCCCGCATGCCTGGCACCACTGCTGGACGTCCTCTTCTGAGGGAGGGGTGTGGGCGTTGAGCAGACGGCTGACCTTGGACGGGTACCAGCCACAGGCGGCGGCCAACTCCTGGCCGTTGAGCCCGGCGTCCCGCTGTATCTCGCGGAGCTGAGCGGCGAGAGCCTGCCGGGCATGCTGGACGCTTGACGATGATGTTGCAGCCACGGTGAGAGCAGATCAGCGCGGCCGGTAGTCCTCGTGCGGTACAGCCCGGTCCCACACCGCCTCGAACGCGGAGCCGCACAGGCCGGCCAGCGCCGGATCGGTCAGGTACTCGCGGCCGTCCTGGTCCAACTGGCCCTCTCCGGTGAAGTGGTGGAGCAACACCGTCTCACCGTCGAACACCCAGAAGTCCGTACCCGGCAGGGCCAGGCCCACCGTGTTCCGTCTCGGCAGCCACCGGACCTGCTCGCCAGCCGCCACGTTGGCGAACGTGCCGTCGTACTCGTACCGGACGTAATCGCTGATCGGCTCGGACACGATCCGGGCCCGCCGAACGACGACACCCCGGCCGACCGCTTCGGCCACTACGTCGTGCCATGAGTTCCACCAGGTGGCACGATCGGCCTGGTCCAGCCGCTTGCCTCCCTTCCAGGCAATGAACTCCGGGTCGTCCAGCATGTATGCGTCGCGCCAGATCGTCGGCGACTCGTCGGTAGGGGTGTTGGGGGTGATGCCCACAAACTCTAGATCCACGTTGGCCTCCACTGCCTAGCTGATTCCACGTGGTTCCAAGGATGCGGGCCGATGGTGCCCCTGTCAGGCGTATCGCGTCCTGATGGACTGTCAGGTGGTGGCACCAATGATCCGACGGTCTGTCAGGGCCACGCAGGGTCTATGGCCGACGGAGCGGGGGGTGACGGGGCCGGAACGAGAGAAAGGCCCCGCTCCGCCTCCGGGGTGGGGCAGGGCGGGGCCACGGGGCGCTCGTCGGTTCGAGGCTGCGGCGGTCGGGTCAGTGCCGTCCCCAGTGGCGGGCCGGCGCGGCGTCGCGGGCGCTGTACCCGCGCGGTGCGGTTTCCGGCTGGGGGGCGGGAGACGCAGGATGCGGTCGGCGGCGGTGCGGTGGCGTTCGGCTTGGGCGATGGCGGGGTGGATGACCTTGACTCCGGTGCGCATGCCGCCGTCGATCGTCCGGCTGTCGCAGTGCACCTGGTCTTCGAGTGCTTCGGCTTCGGCGAGCAGGGCGGTGGCGTTGTCGAGCA
Source organism: Kitasatospora sp. NPDC090308 (assembly GCF_044769485.1). Classification (NCBI taxonomy): domain Bacteria; kingdom Bacillati; phylum Actinomycetota; class Actinomycetes; order Kitasatosporales; family Streptomycetaceae; genus Kitasatospora; species Kitasatospora sp. NPDC090308. The sequence continues at coordinate 622,000 of NZ_JBIVXY010000003.1, forward strand.
GGACGACGTCGAAGATCAGCCGCTTTCCGGCGTCCGGCACCCCGACCCGGTACCCCTCCTAGGCGGCGAACGCCCGGCCGCGGCTCTCCTGCGCGTCCACGGACGGCTCGCGCTTGTGGCTGCCCTTCCGCAGTTTCTTCGACGTGCGGCGTGTCCCACCTCTGGTCAGGCCATGCTCACCCGCAACATGTCGTGCGCGAGCGAGAAGGCTGTTCCGTCAGCCTTGGCGCGGAGGTAGCGGAGGTTGCTGGGGGAGAGGTGGACGCCGGTGGGGACGCGTTCGGTGATGGTGATGCCGAGGGCGGTGAGTTGGGCGGCCTTGTCGGGGTTGTTGCTGAGCAGGCGGATCGCGGGGGCGGCGAGGGTGGTGAGCATCTGGGCGGCGGGGGTGTAGTCGCGGCCGTCCTCGGGGAGGCCGAGGGCGGCGTTGGCCTGGTAGGTGTCGAGGCCGGAGTCCTGGAGGGCGTAGGCGTCGAGCTTGTTGTAGAGGCCGATGCCGCGGCCCTCCTGGCGGAGGTAGAGCAGGTAGCCGCCCGTCTCGGCGATCCGCTGGACGGATTCGCGCAGCTGGGGGCCGCAGTCGCAGCGGGCGGAGCCGAAGACGTCGCCGGTGAGGCACTCGGAGTGCAGGCGCACCAGCGGGGCGGCGGTCGGGGACGGGTCGCCCAGGGCGAGGGCGAGGTGTTCGGCGCCGTCGGCCAGGCCGTGGAAGGTGTGCACGTCGGCCTCGACGCGGTAGCCGTCGCCGAAGGCGAGCGGGACGCGCACGCGGGAGCGCACGGTGGCGGCGGGGAGCTGTCGGCTGGTCTCGGGGTGCGTCATGTCGGGTCCCTCCGGGGCCGCGGGTGGTGGTCGCCTGCGCTCGCGGTCCGGTACGAGCCGTCACCAGGTTGTTCAAATTCGAACCGGATCGTGCTCGCCCGACGCTACACCGTGGTTCCAATTTGAACAACCGGCTTTCCCGGCCGCATTCCCCCGTCCCGCCCGTCCCGCCGTTCGTACGGACGCGCCGCCCGCGCGGACGCACCGCCCTCCCGTTCGGCCCACCAGCCCCCGGCTACCCGTCGGTATCCCGGCAAGGTGGAGGGGTGAGGCGGAGGGGCGGAGCGCGGGCCCGTCCGCGGCAGAGCGGTGCAGAGCGACCCTGGAGATGAACCGACCGTGAAGATCACCCAACCGAGCCCCGGCGCGCCCTGCTGGGTGGAGCTCGCCACCAAGGACCCGGCCGCCGCGAGGGCCTTCTACCACGAGCTGTTCGGCTGGCGCGCCGAGGCGGTGCCGGAGGAGGGGGCGGCGGGCTACAGCCGGCTCTACCTGGGCGAGCAGCTCGTCGCCGGGCTCAGCGGCCTGATGCAGCCCGACCAGCCCACCGCGTGGACCATCGGCTTCCACACCGCCGACACCGACATCACCGCCGACGAGATCGCCGACGCCGGCGGCAGGCTGATCGCCGGGCCGATGGACGCCCTGGACTGGGGCCGGTTCGCGGTCGCCGCCGACCCCGCCGGCGCGGTCTTCTCCACCTGGCAGCCCGCCGCGATGCGCGGGGTCGACGTGCGCGACGAGCCCGGCTCGCTCGGCTGGGTCGAGCTCGCCACCCGCGATCCGCGGGCCGCCGCCGAGTTCTACGGCCGGGTGTTCGGCTGGAGCGTCAACACCGGTGAGATGTACACCGAGTTCGGCCTGGGCGGCCGGGACTTCGGCGGCATGATGGACATGTCCGACCAGTTCCCGGCCGAGGTCCCGCCCTACTGGATGCCGTACTTCGCGGTCGCCGACGCCGACCTCGGGGCCGAGCGCGCCGCCCTGCTCGGCGCCACCGTCACCCTCCCGCCCACCGACGTCCCCGACGGGCCGCGGCTGGCCGTCCTGCGCGACCCGCAGGGCGCGCTGTTCGGCATCCACGTGGTGGAGCCGGGCGACCGCGAGTAGCGCGGCGGGCGCGGCTCAGACCCGGGCCGCGGGCGCGGCTCAGACCCGGGCCGGGGGCGCGCCGGTGGGCGCCGAGGACGGCGGCGGGCCCGGGCGGCGGCGCTCGCGCAGCAGCGGCCCGGCGGCGGTCGCGGCCGCCGCCAGCACCACCGCCAGCGCCGTCAGCGGCACCCAGTCGCCCAGCCGGACGTACCAGGTGCGGGCCGCCGGGTCGGCCAGCGCCAGCCGGACCGTCGCCGCGCCGGTCTCGTCGGTGCCCAGCCGCACCAGCCGCCGGCCCTGCGCGTCGTACGCCACCGACTCGCCGGTCAGCGCCGCCTGCACCACCGGCCGGCCGGTCTCCGCCGCCCGCAGCGCGCCCAGCGAGGCGTGCTGGGCCGGGGCCCAGGTGGACTGGAAGGTCGAGGTCGCCGACTGGTAGACGATCAGCGCGGCGCCCTGCTGCGCGCTGGTGCGCGACAGGTCGGGGAACGCCGACTCGAAGCAGATCAGCGCGCCCACCGGCAGCGGACGCCCGTCCCGGTCGGCCACCGGCAGCAGGTGCACCGAGCTGCCCGGGGCCCGGTTCTCGCCCGCCGCCGCGCTCACCCCGGCGATCCAGCCCAGCAGCGGGCGCAGCGGGATGTACTCGCCGAACGGCACCAGCCGGATCTTCCGGTAGCGCGCCACCAGGCCCGAACCGTCCACCAGCACCGCGTCCTTGGAGATCCGGCCGTCGGCCTTCCGGGCGTCCTCGCCGACCAGCAGCTGCGCGCCCGTGGTGCGCGAGAGCGCCGCCAGCCGCTGCACCGTCGCGGCGTCCCGGTCCAGGTCGTCGGTGGTCGAGCTCTCGCCCCACACCACCAGGTCCACCGGGCTGCCGACCAGGCTCCGGGTGATCTTGACGTTCGCCTCCAGCCGGGCCTGCTCGTCCGCGGTCGAGCCGACCTGGACGAGCGCCACCGACGCCGAACCGGAGGTCGCCGGGGCGGCCTGCTCGGCGAACGCCAGCGGGCCCGCCAGGGCGACGGCCAGCGCGGCCGCCCCCGCCGCCGCGCGCAGCCGCAGCTCGTGCGCGCACAGCAGCACCAGCAGCGCCGTGTTGACCGCGACCAGCGCCCAACTCACCAGCCACACCCCGCCGATCGAGGCCAGGCCGAGCACCGCCGGGTGCTCCCACTGGGTGGCGCCGAGCAGCGCCCACGGCCCGCCCAGCGCGCCCCAGGAGCGGACGAACTCGGCACTCACCCACACCGCGGGCAGCACCGCGAGCGCCGCCGCCGCCCGGCGCGGCGCCGGCTCGCCGTGCAGCAGCCACCACGCGGCCAGGCCCAGCGGCGCCTGCAACGCGCCGAACAGCACCGCCAGGACGGGCAGCGCCGGGCCGATCGACGGGATCAGCCAGTACATCCCGGTCAGGATGAACCCGGCGCCGAACCACCAGCCGCGCACCGCCGCCTCGCGCGGCCCGTCCGCCGCCCGCATCAGCAGCAGGCCGGGCACCAGCGCCGCCCAGGCCAGCCAGGCCAGGCCGACGCCGGGGAAGGTCAGGACGGGCAGTGCGCCCGAGGCCAGCGCGCCGTAGCGGGCGGGTCGGGTGAGTGCGGTTCGCAGGCTCATGCGGAGATTGTCCGCCCGGGAGGGCGGGAAGACACCCCTATTCGATCATCGGCATGTCAGGGACGCCCCCCTCATGCCCCGGTCCCGCGGACTCACTCGCCCTCCAGATCACCTTCCGTCTCCAGCAGCACCTGCCGCAGCTCGTCCAGCAGCGCCGCGTCCGGCTCCGCCCACAGGCCGCGCCCCGCGGCCTCCAGCAGGCGCTCGGCGATGCCGTGCAGGGCCCACGGGTTGGCCTCGGCGAAGAACTCGCGGTTGACCGGGTCGAGCACGTACTCCTCGGTCAGCTTCTCGTACATCCAGTCGGCGACCACCCCGGTGGTCGCGTCGTAGCCGAACAGGTAGTCGACGGTCGCGGCCATCTCGAACGCGCCCTTGTAGCCGTGCCGCCGCATCGCCTCCAGCCAGCGCGGGTTGACCACCCGGGCGCGGAAGACCCGGGCCGCCTCCTCGGTCAGGGTGCGGGTGCGCACCGTCTCGGGGCGGGTCGAGTCGCCGATGTACGCGGCCGGGCTGCTGCCGGTCAGCGCCCGGACGGTGGCCACCATGCCGCCGTGGTACTGGAAGTAGTCGTCCGAGTCGGCGATGTCGTGCTCGCGGGTGTCGGTGTTCTTCGCCGCCACCGTGATCCGCCGGTACGCGGTCTCCATCTCCTCGCGCGCGGGCCGCCCGTCCAGGTCGCGCCCGTACGCGTAGCCGCCCCACACCGTGTACACCTCGGCCAGGTCGGCGTCGGTGCGCCAGTCCCGGCTGTCGATCAGCTGGAGCAGGCCCGCGCCGTAGGTGCCCGGGCGGGAGCCGAACACCCGGACGGTGGCCCGGCGTTCGTCGCCGTGCTCGGCCAGGTCGGCCTGCACGTGGGCCCGGACGAAGTTCTGCTCGTCCGGCTCCTCCTGGCGGGCGGCCAGCCGCACCGCGTCGTCCAGCAGCGCCACCACGTGCGGGAAGGCGTCCCGGAAGAAGCCCGAGATGCGCAGCGTCACGTCGATCCGCGGCCGGCCCAACTCGGCCGCCGGGATCGGCTCCAGGCCGGTCACCCGGCGCGAGGCGTCGTCCCACACCGGGCGCACGCCCAGCAGGGCCAGCGCCTCGGCGATGTCGTCGCCCGCGGTGCGCATCGCCGAGGTGCCCCAGAGCGAGAGGCCCACCGACGGCGGGAACCGGCCGTCGTTGTCGGCCCGGTAGCGCTCGACCAGCGAGGCGGCCAGCGCCTGGCCGGTCTCCCAGGCCAGCCGGGACGGGACGGCCTTCGGGTCCACCGAGTAGAAGTTGCGGCCGGTGGGCAGCACGTTGACCAGCCCGCGCAGCGGGGAGCCGGACGGGCCGGCCGGGACGAAACCGCCCTGGAGGGCGTGCAGCACCGCGTCCAACTCGTCGGTGGTGGCGGCCAGTCGGGGCACCAGCTGGGCCGCCGCGAAGTCCAGGACGTCGGCGACGGCGGACGGCAGCCCGGCGGCGACCTTCTCCACCGCGGCCGGGTTCCAGTCCTCCGCCTCCATCGCCTCCACCAGCGCGCGGGCCTTCGCCTCCGCCGCGTCCGTCGCGCCCAGCGACAGCGCCGCCTCGTCCAGGCCCAGCGCCTCGCGCAGGCCCGGCAGCGCGCTCACGCCGCCCCAGATCTGCCGGGCCCGCAGGATCGACAGCACGATGTTCACCCGGTCGGTGCCCGCCGGGGCCTGGCCCAGCACGTGCAGGCCGTCGCGGATCTGCGCGTCCTTCACCTCGCACAGCCAGCCGTCGACGTGCAGCAGGAAGTCGTCGAAGCCGTCGTCCTCCGGGCGCTCGTCCAGGCCCAGGTCGTGGTCGAGCTTGGCGGCCTGGATCAGCGTCCAGATCTGCGCCCGGATCGCGGGCAGCTTCGCCGGGTCCATCGCCGCGATGTTCGAGTGCTCGTCCAGGAGCTGCTCCAGGCGGGCGATGTCGCCGTAGGAGTCGGCGCGCGCCATCGGCGGCACCAGGTGGTCGACCAGGGTGGCGTGCGCCCGGCGCTTGGCCTGGGTGCCCTCGCCCGGGTCGTTCACCAGGAACGGGTAGACCAGCGGCAGGTCGCCGAGCGCCGCGTCCGGGCCGCACTCCGCCGACAGCGCCGCCGTCTTGCCCGGCAGCCACTCCAGGTTGCCGTGCTTGCCCAGGTGCACCACCGCGTGCGCGCCGAAGCCGCCGTCCGCGCGGTCCGCCGCGATCCACCGGTAGGCCGCCAGGTAGTGGTGGCTGGGCGGCAGGTCCGGGTCGTGGTAGATCGCCACCGGGTTCTCGCCGAAACCGCGCGGCGGCTGGATCAGCACCAGCAGGTTGCCCGAGCGGATCGCGGCCAGCACGATGTCGCCGTCCGGGTTGTGCGAACGGTCCACGTACAGCTCGCCCGGCGCCGGGCCCCAGTGCTCCTCCACCCGCTCGCGCAGCCCCTGCGGGAGGGTCGCGTACCAGCGCCGGTAGTCGGCGGCCGGGATGCGCACCGGGTTGCGCGAGAGCTGGTCCTCGGTCAGCCACGCCTGGTCGTAGCCGCCCGCCTCGATCAGCGCGTGGATCAGCGCGTCGCCCTCGTGGCCGCCCTCGGTGCCGGTGTCCAGGCCGGGCAGGCCGTCGCCCAGGTCCATGCCCTCCGCGCGCAGCCGCTCCAGCAGCCGGATCGCCGACGCCGGGGTGTCCAGGCCCACCGCGTTGCCCACCCGGGCGTGCTTGGTCGGGTACGCGGACAGCACCAGGGCGAGCCGGCGCTCGGCCGCCGGGGTGTGCCGCAGCAGGGCGTGCCGCACCGCGATGCCCGCGACCCGCGCCGCCCGCTCCGGGTCCGCCGCGTAGACCGTCAGGCCGTCCTCGTCGACCTCCTTGAACGAGAACGGGACGGTGATCAGCCGGCCGTCGAACTCCGGCACCGCGACCTGCGTCGCCGTGTCCAGCGGCGACAGGCCGTCGTCGCTGTCCTCCCACCGGGCCCGCGACCAGGTCAGGCAGAGCGCCTGCAGGATCGGCCGGTCCAGCGCCGCCAACGCGCCCGCGTCCCAGGCTTCTTCGTCCCCGCCCGCCTGCGCGTCCGCCGGGCGGGTGCCGCCCGCCGCCAGCACGGTCGTCACGATCGCGTCGGCCGCGCCCAGCTCCGCCAGCAGCTCCGGCTCCGCGCCGCGCAGCGACGCGCAGAAGTACGCCCTGGCCCGCGCGCCCCGGTCCTCGACCGCCCGGCAGAGCGTCTCGACGAACGCCGTGTTGCCACTCATGTGGTGCGCCCGGTAGTACAGCACCGCGACGACCGGGCCCTCGCTGGTGCGCGCCTCCCGCTCCAGCGGACCCCAGGCCGGGGCCGAGGCCGGGGGCGCGAAGCCGTGGCCGGTCAGCAGCACCGTGTCGGACAGGAACGCGCCCAGCTCCGCCAGGTTCGCCGGACCGCCGTGCGCCAGGTACACGTGCGCCTCCGCCGCGATGCCCGCCGGGACGGTCGACAGCTCCATCAGCTGCGCGTCCGGCGCCTGTTCACCGGTCAGCACCACCACCGGGCGCGGCCCCGCCAGCAGCGCGTCCAGCCCCTCCTGCCAGGCCCGGCGCCCGCCCAGCAGGCGCACCACCACCAGCTCCACGCCCTCCAGCAGCGCGGGCAGCTCCTCGGGCGACAGCCGCGCCGGGTTGCCCCAGCGGAACGGCACCGGGCCGCTCGACGCCCGGGCGCTCAGCAGGTCGGTGTCGGACGTGGACAGCAGCAGGATCATGCGGAGGCCCTCCCGGGCGTCTCGGACAGCTCGGACAGCGCGGGGCGGACGGCGTGGGGCAGCCCAGCACGGGCGGCGTGGGACGGCCCGGCGACGGCGGGCGCCCGCCGGGGCACGGGCATGCGGCAGCGCATGGAACAGCCTTCCTCGGGGTCCTCGCCCCGGGCGGTGGAGGACGGCCGGAGTTCCTGGCTCCCGCGGCTCACTGAGCCGCGGTCACAGTGGCGGGACCGCCCCGGATTCGCACCGGACTTCCTCCGCTGTGCCGTCGCTGGCAGCGGACGCCCCGAGAGGCGCCCGGCAGCATCGTACGGGGTGATCGGCCCCCGGGGGAGTGTGACCTGTGACGCTGACCGAAACCCGACCGTCCGCACCCCCGCCCCCGGACCGCCCCGCCCTGAGCTGCGCAATCGCCCGCCCGGCCGGACCGCGGGTGTGACCCACGAGCGGACCGCGGGTGTGACGCACGAGGCGGTGGCGCGTCCGCACCCGATGGGTATGCTCGCCGCCATGCCACCCACACCCGACGCCGCCCAGGCACCCTCCGTCGGGCCCGACCGAGGCCGCGCCGACGCCTGCCCCGGCGCGCTCCGCCTGCACCCCGCCGAGGACGGCAACCTCGCCCGACTCCGGCTGCCCGGCGGGTTTCTGACGCGCCGTCAGCTGCTCGCGGTCGCCGACGCCACCGACGCCCTCGGTGACGGCGAGGTCGAGATCACCTCGCGCGGCAACGTCCAGCTGCGCGGCCTCGCCGACGGCTGCGCCGCCGACCTCGCCGAACGGCTGCGCGCCGTCGGCCTGTTGCCCTCCGACACCCACGAGCGCGTCCGCAACGTGGTCGCCTCGCCGCTCGCCGGGCTCGACGGGCGGGGCGTCGGCGGCGGCGAGATCGCGTACTGGGTACGGGAGTTGGACCGGGCGCTGTGCGCCGCGCCGTGGGCCGCCGGGCTGTCCGGCAAGTTCCTGTTCGCCCTCGACGACGGCCGCGGCGACGTCGCCGCGCTGAACGCCGATGTGACCTTGATCGCAGTCGGCGCCGGCCGCGCCCTGCTCCGCCTCGGCCGGGCCCGCCGCGCCACCGCCGTCGACGCCCCCGTCCCGGCCGCGCTCGACGCCGCCCGCCGCTTCCTCGACCTCGCCGCCGGCCGGGCCTGGCACCCGCGCGAGCTCCAGGCCGAGCTGCCCGAGGGCGACGTCCCGCTGCCCCCGTTCGCCGGGGAGCCGCCCGCGCTCGGCGCGGTGAGGGCGGCAGGTGCGGTGGGCGCGGTGGTCGGCGGCCTCTCGGTCGGCCTGCGGTTCGGGCGCGCGAGCAGCGCGCAGTGGCGGCTGCTCGCGGCGGCGCTGGGCGAGGCGGCGCTGGGCGAGGGGGCTCCGGACGAGGGGGCTCCGGGCGGGGGGGCCCGGGACGGTGAGGGCCCGCGGGCCGCCCGGCTCACCCCCTGGCGCGGCGTCGTGCTGCCCGGCGCCGACGGCTCCTGGCTGGCGCGGCTGGCCGACGCCGGATTCCGCACCGCCCCCGGCGGCCCCTGGGAGGGCGTCACCGCCTGCACCGGCCTGCCCGGCTGCGGGAAGTCCCTCGCCGACGTCCGCGCCCAGGCCGCCCGGGCCGTCGCCGACGTCCCCGCCGAGGGGCTGCCCGTCCACTGGTCCGGCTGCGCCCGCCGCTGCGGACACCCCGCCGGCCGCTGGGTCGACGTGCTGGCCACCGCGGCCGGACACCGCGTCACCGTCGACGGCACCGTGCGCGACACCGAAGAGAACGAAACGGCCGAGGCAGTCGCCGAAGCCCGGAACACCCCATGGCGGAGGCCCAAATGATCGACTACGAGAAGGACGGCGCGGCCATCTACCGCCAGTCCTTCGCCACCATCCGGGCCGAGGCGGACCTCGCCCACCTGCCCGCCGACGTCGCCCGGGTCGCCGTCCGGATGATCCACGCCTGCGGCATGACCGACCTGGTCGACGACCTGCTCTGGTCGCCGAACGCCGTCGCCGACGCCCGCCGCGCCCTGCTCGACGGCGCGCCGATCCTGTGCGACGTCAACATGGTCGCCAGCGGGGTGACCCGCAAGCGGCTGCCCGCCGACAACGAGGTGCTCTGCACCCTCACCGACCCCGCCGTCCCGGAACTCGCCCGCGCCATGGGCACCACCCGCAGCGCCGCCGCGATGGAACTGTGGCTGCCCCGGCTGGAGGGTGCGGTCGTCGCCGTCGGCAACGCCCCCACCTCGCTGTTCCGCCTGCTGGAGCTGGTCGAGGCGGGCGCGCCCCGGCCCGCCGCCGTGATCGGCGTCCCGGTCGGCTTCATCGGCGCCGCCGAGTCCAAGCAGGCCCTCGCCGACCACCCCTCCGCCCTGGAGCACCTGGTGGTCCGGGGCCGCCGCGGCGGCAGCGCGATCGCCGCCGCCGCCATCAACGCGATTGCGAGCGAAGAAGAATGACGGACAGTCAGCAAGGCGGCCGCGGCGTCGGCCGGCTGTACGGCGTCGGCGTCGGACCGGGCGACCCCTCGCTGGTCACCGTGCGCGCCGCCGAACTCATCGGCAAGGCCGACGTCATCGCCTACCACTGCGCCCGGCACGGCCGCTCGCACGCCCGCGCCATCGCCGAACGGTACCTGACGGGAAGTCAGCTCGAAGAACGGCTGATGTACCCCGTCACGGTGGAGACCACCGACCACCCCGGCGGCTACCGCGGCGCGCTCGACGACTTCTACCAGGAGGCCGCCGCCCGGCTCGCCGCCCACCTCGACGCCGGACGCGACGTCGTCGTCCTCGCCGAGGGCGACCCGCTGTTCTACGGCTCCTACCAGCACATGCACAAGCGGCTCGCGCACCGCTACCCGACCGAGGTCGTCCCCGGCGTCACCTCGATCAGCGCCGCCGCCGCCCGGCTGGGCACCCCGCTGGTCGAGGCCGAGGAGATCCTCACGATCATCCCCGGCACCCTCCCCGAGGAGGAACTCGCCGCCCGACTCGCCGCCACCGACTCCGCCGTCGTCATGAAGCTCGGCCGGACCTTCCCCGCCGTTCGCCGCGCCCTGGAGCGCACCGGCCGACTGGCGGACGCCCGCTACGTCGAGCGTGCCACCATGGACGGCGAACGCACCGGGGCGCTCGCCGAGATCGACCCGGAGAGCGTGCCGTACTTCTCGGTCGCCGTGCTGCCCAGCAAGGTCGCCGCGCTCGACTCCGCGGGGCGGCCCTTCGCGGCCCCGGCCCAGGACGCCCCGGTCCAGGACGCCTCGGCCCGGCATGCCTCGACGCAGGACGACTCGGAGGCGGTCGGAGAGGTGGTGGTGGTCGGGACCGGTCCCGCCGGGCCGCTCTGGCTCACCCCCGAGGCGCGCGGCGTCCTCGCGAACGCCACCGACCTGGTCGGCTACACCACCTACCTGGACCGGGTGCCCGTCCGCGCCGGGCAGGTCCGGCACGGCTCCGACAACAAGGTCGAGGGCGTCCGCGCCGAGTTCGCCCTGGAGCTGGCCCGCCGGGGCCGCCGGGTCGCCGTGGTCTCCTCCGGCGACCCCGGCGTCTTCGCGATGGCCACCGCCGTCCTCGAAGCCGCCTGCGAGGACCCCTACCGGGACGTCCCCGTGCGGGTCCTGCCCGGCATGACCGCCGCGCACGCCGCCGCCTCCCGGGCCGGGGCGCCGCTCGGCCACGACTACGCGGTGATCTCGCTCTCCGACCGGCTCAAGCCCTGGGAGGTGATCGCCCGCCGGCTGCGCGCCGCCGCCGAGGCCGACCTGGTCCTCGCGCTGTACAACCCCGGCTCCAAGTCCCGTACCACGCAGGTCGGTTCGGCCCGTGACCTGCTGCTGGAGTACCGCTCCCCGGAGACCCCGGTGGTGCTGGCCCGGGACGTCGGCGGCCCCACCGAGCGGGTCCGCACCGTCGAACTCGCCGCGCTCGACCCGGCGGACGTCGACATGCGCACCCTGCTGCTGGTCGGCTCCACCCAGACCCGGTGGGTGCGGCGCGGCGGCGGGGCCGAGGTGGTGTGGACGCCGCGCCGCTACCCCGAGGGGTAGCGGGGGCGGGGTGGTCGGCGGCGCGTCAGGCGGGGCGGGCCCGGCAGCGGTCCAACTGCCGGACCCAGTCGGCCGCCCCGGCGACGTCCGGGGCGGTGCGCACGCCCTCCGGGGCGGCCGGGCGCTGCACCACGACCACCGGCAGGCCCAGTTCGCGGGCGGCGGTCAGCTTGGGGGCGGTGGCGGCGCTGCCGCTGTCCTTGGTCACCAGCACCTCGATGCGGTGCGCGCGCAGCAGCGCGCGCTCCCCGTCCAGGGTGAACGGGCCGCGCTCCAGCAGCACTTCGGTGGCGGCGGGCATCGGCGGCTCGGGCGGCTCGACCGAGCGGGCCAGGAAGGTCAGGCCGTCCAGGTGCGCGAAGGCGGCGATGCCCTGGCGCCCGGTGGTCAGGAACACCCGGGTGCCGAGCGCGGGCAGCGCCTGCGCGGCGGCGGCCAGGCTCGGCACCGGGTGCCAGCGGTCGCCGTCCTGCGGGGCCCAGCCGGGGCGGCGCAGCGCCAGCAGCGGGGTGCCGGTCCCGGCGGCGGCCAGCGCCGCGTTGCGGCTGATCCGCTCGGCGAACGGGTGGGTGGCGTCCAGCAGCGCGTCCACGGCGTGCGCGCGCAGCCAGGCGGCCAGGCCGGACGGGCCGCCGAAGCCGCCGATCCGGACCTCCCCGACGGGCAGCCGGGGCCGGGCCACCCGCCCGGCCAGCGAGCTGGTCACCCGCAGCGCCGGGTCGGCCGCCAGGACGTCCGCCAGCCGGCGGGCCTCGCTGGTGCCGCCGAGGATCAGGACGTGCATGACGGGCTCCCGGGGCCGCTGTGGTCAGGACACACCACCCTAACCGGGCGGTCGGGACGGCCGGCGTGGGACGGTGGGACGGTGGGAGCGGGGCAGGGTGGACGAGTCGACGAGGGCGGACAGAGCGGTGAGCGGTGAGGTGCGGGACGGCGCTCCGGCGGCCGGTGGCGGGGCGGCCGAGGGCGGGCGCCGGGGCCAGTTGCGCAGCAGCGGGCTGCGGCCCGGCTGGACCACGGGGGCGTGCGCGACGGCGGCGACCAAGGCGGCGTACACGGCCCTGCTCGGCGGCGGCTTCCCGGACCCGGTGGTGATCACGCTGCCGAAGGGGGAGCGGCCCGCGTTCGCGCTGGCGGTGGAGGAGGTCGCGGCGGGCCGGGCCAGCGCCGGGGTGGTGAAGGACGCGGGCGACGACCCGGACGTGACGCACGGCGCGCTGGTGCGCGCCACGGTGCGGCCGGGCCCGGCGGGCAGCGGGGTGGTGTTCCGGGCCGGTCCGGGGGTGGGGACGGTCACCAAGCCGGGCCTGCCGCTGGCGGTCGGCGAGCCGGCCGTCAACCCGGTGCCCCGGCAGCTGATCCGCGAGGTGGTCGCCGAGGTGGCCCGGGAGTTCGGGGCGTCCGGCGACGTGGAGGTGGAGCTGTCCGTCGACCGCGGCGAGGAGATCGCCCGGCACACCTGGAACCCGCGGCTGGGCATCCTCGGCGGCCTGTCCATCCTCGGCACCACCGGCGTCGTCGTCCCCTACTCGTGCTCGGCCTGGATCGACTCGATCCGCCGGGGCATCGACGTGGCCCGGGCCGCCGGGCACACCCACGTCGCGGGCGCGACCGGCTCGACCTCGGAGAAGGTGGTGGTCGCCGAGTACGGCCTGCCCGAGGACGCGCTGCTCGACATGGGCGACTTCGCCGGGGCGGTCCTGAAGTACCTGCGCCGCCACCCGGTGCCGCGGCTGACGGTCTGCGGCGGCTTCGCCAAGCTCTCCAAGCTCGCCGACGGCCACCTCGACCTGCACTCCGGTCGCTCCCAGGTCGACAAGGGCCGGCTCGCCGCGCTGGCCCGGGAGGGCGGCGCGACCGAGGAGCTGGTCGCGCGGGTCGCCGCCGCCAACACCGCCCTGGAGGCGGTGCAGTCGTGCGCGGCGGCGGGCGTCCCGCTCGGCGACCTGGTGGCCGAGCGGGCCCGCGCCGCCGCCCTCGGCGTGCTGCTCGGCGCGCCCGTCACGGTCGACGTGATCTGCATCGACCGCGCGGGCACGATCGTCGGCCGGGCCGCCCCCGCCGGGCCCTGAGCGAACCCGGCGGGCCGTCGGTTCCCGTTCGGCGCACGCTGCCCGCGTACCGCCGCGCGAAGGCCCCCGGTCCGCGCGGGGCCGGGGGCCTTCGCGGCGCCGGGGTCAGCCGGTGACGACGGCCTGGGCGTCGATCTCCACCAGCATCGGCTCCTGCGGGAGTTCGACGAAGATCGTGGTGCGGCAGGGCTTCACGCCGCCCGGCGCGATGTTCTCCTCGATGAACTGGGCGTACACCTCGTTCATCAGCGGGAAGTCGGCCCGCTTGGTCAGGTAGACGCGGAACATCACCACGTCCTCGATGCTCGCGCCGCCGGCCTCGACGATCGCCTTGACGTTCTCCAGCGTGCGCCGGGTCTGCGCCTTCACGTCGCCGTGGTACAGGTAGTCGCCGGTCGCCGGGTCCTGCGGGCCCTGGCCGGAGACCTGCAGGATCGGGCCCTTGCGCACGCCCTGGGAGAACATCCAGGCCGGGGCGGGCGCGCCGTCGGTACGGACCTCGATCTTGTCGCTCATGCGTCTTGCTCCAGAAGGTTGGTGACGGATCGTCAGTGGACGGTGCCGCGGGCCGGGAGGCCCGCGTCGGCGGAGATCGCCCGGGTGCAGGCGAGCAGCTGGGGGAGCAGGTCGAGCACCTGCTCGTAGCGGAGGACCACGTCCGGCACCGAGATCGACGCGGCGGCCACCACCCGGCCCGAGGCGTCCCGGATCGGCGCGGCCACGCAGTTGATGAACGCCTCGTGCTCGGCGTGGTCCTGCGCCCAGCCCTGCGCGGCGACCTGGTCCAGCTCGGCCAGCAGCGCGTGCGGGCTGGTGATCGTGCGCGGGGTGTGCACGGTGAACTCGATGCCGTCGACCACCCGGCGGCGCTCGACCGGCGGCAGGTCGGCCAGCAGCACCTTGGCCACCGCCGTGTTGTGCAGCGCCGCCCGCAGCCCGATCCGCGAGTACATCCGCACCGGGTGCCGGGAGTCGTACTTGTCGATGTACACCACCTCGCCGCCCTCGTACGCGGCCAGGTGCACGGTCTGGCCGGTCGCCGCGTTCAGCTCGGCGAGGTGCGGGGCGGCGGTGCGCCGGATGCCGCGCTGCTCCAGGGCGAGGCTGGAGAGCGCGAACAGGCCCGCGCCGAGGTGGTAGCGGTACTGCGCGTCGCGGTGGACGAAGCGCTCCTCCTCCAGGCTCTGCAGCAGCCGCAGCACGGTGGTCTTGTGCACGCCGATCAGGTCGGCCAGCTGGTCGAGGGAGCGTTCGCCCTCGCCGAGTTCGGCGAGCAGGCGCAGGGCGCGGGTGACGGTCTGGCTCATGGGTGTCCCGAGTGTTCTTCGAGGGTGCCGGGAGGGGGGTTCGGGCGGTCGGCGGGTCGGCGGGTCGGCGGGGTCAGGGTGCGGGGACGGGCCGGGCGGCCGGGGCGGGCAGGGCGGGGGAGTCGATGCCGGACGCGGAGACCCGGGTCGCCGCCCAGTCCCGCTCGTCGGCGGCCAGCAGCGCGGCCACCGTCCGGGCGTCCGGCAGCGCGCCGTGATCGGTGGGCGCGGTCAGCGCGCCGGCCGCCGCCAGGTGGCCCAGCCGCAGCCGGGAGCGCTGGTCGAGGCCGCGCAGGGTGCCCGCCAGGTAGCCGGCCGCGAACGCGTCGCCCGCGCCGGTGGGCTCCACCACCTCGACCCGCAGCGCCGGTTCGGTGACCGCGCCGCCGTCCCGGTCGAGCGCGGTGACCAGGTGCCCGGAGTCCTTGACCACCAGGGTGGCGGGGGAGGGGAAGCGGCGGCGCAGCGCCCGCGGGTCGCCGGCGCCGAACGCGTCCTCGGCCTCGTCCGCGCCGAGCAGCAGCACGTCCGCGGCGTCCAGCAGCTCCGGCAGCACCGCCGGGTCGCGCAGGCGCCACAGCGCGGGGCGCCAGTTGAGGTCGAAGGAGACCAGCCGGCCCGGGCGGCGGCGGGCCAGCAGGGCGCGCACCAGGGCCAGGCAGCCGTCCGACAGCGCGGGCGTGATGCCGGTCAGGTGCAGCAGCGGCGCGGCGTCCAGCAGCGCGGCGGCGGCCGGGTCGTCCAGCAGCGCGGGGGAGAGCGCGGAGGCGGCCGAGCCGGTGCGGTAGTAGTGCAGGCGGGAGCGGCCCGGGCCGAGGTCGTGCGGCAGGCCGGAGCCGCCGGTCTCCTTCAGGTACACGCCGGTGGGGCGGTGCGGGTCGACCGCGACGGCCGACACGTCCACGCCCACCGCGGCCAGGTCGCCCGTCAGGCGGCGGCCGAAGCCGTCCGCGCCGACCCGGCTGATCCACGCCGTCGGCACGCCCAGCGCGGCCAGCGCCGCCGCCACGTTGGACTCGGCGCCGCCCACCGAGGGGCGGAACGCGCCGACGGCCTCGAACGGCCCCGGCCGGTCGGGCAGCAGCACCGCCATCGACTCGCCCAGGCACACCGCCCGGGCGGCGGCCGCCGCACCGCCTTGATCCGCCATCAATCCCGCTCCCTCGCCCTCGGGCCCGTGCCCCGCTCCCGCCGCCGGGGGCCCGCGCGGACCGGCGCTCGGCGGTGAGCCCGGTGCTGCGTGCCTGGTGGGAGGGGTGGACGAGCCGCGTCGCGGTCCGTTGACCGCCGTCCGGCGTGAATGCTAGAACCGTATCACCAACATGCGCAATAGAGGTTGCGCATGTTGCAACTCCCCAGCTCGCAGGCGGGTCGGGGTTCGAACGGAGGCACGGCGATGGGCGAGACGGTGGACCGGGCGGACGCGGAACGGCAGTCGGACGCGGAACGGCGGCCGGGTGCGGAGCGGCGCGCGGACGCGGGGCGGCGGGCGGGCGCGGAGCAGCGCGCGGGCGCGGAACGGCGGTACTTCGCCGACCCCGCCCAGGGCCCCGGCATCGACCCCGCCGCCGTCGCCGCCCTCGCCGACGAGACGCTCGACTTCCGCTTCAAGGCCGTCCCCGCCGCCGCCCACGGACTGACCGTCCGCGACTGGCTCGCCACCCGCCCCGCCCTCGACGGCCTCGGCACCCCCCTGCTCACCCTCGACGCCGCCGCCCTCGACCACAACCTGCGCACCATGGCCGCCTGGTGCCGCGACGCGGGCGTGCTGCTCGCCCCGCACGGCAAGACCACCATGGCCCCCGCCCTCTGGCAGGCCCAGCTCGCCGCCGGAGCCCACGCCGTCACCCTCGCCAACCTCCCCCAGCTGCGGGTCGCCCGCGCCTTCGGCGTCCGGCGCCTGCTGCTCGCCAACACCCTGCTCGACCCCGCCGGACTCGCCTGGATCGCCGCCGAACTCGACCGCGACCCCGGCTTCGCCTTCACCTCCTGGGTCGACTCCGCCGACAGCGTCCGGCAGATGGGCGCCGCCCTGCGCGCCGCCGGAGCGCGGCACCCCGTCGAGGTGCTGGTCGAACTCGGCGGCCCCGGCGGCCGCACCGGCGCCCGCGGCGTCGACGCCGCCCTCGACGTGGCCGCCGCCGTCCTGGCCGCCCCCGCCCTGCGGCTGGCCGGCGTCGGCGGCTACGAGGGCGCCCTCGCCCACGACGCCTCCGCCACCGCCCTCGCCGCCGTCCGCGGCTACCTGCGCGACCTCGCCGACCTGCACCGCCGCCTCGCGCCCGACTACCCCACCCGCACCCCCGTGGTCACCGCCGGCGGCAGCGCCTACTTCGACACCGTCGCCGAGGAGTTGACCCCGCTGGCCGAGCAGGTCCCCGGCACCGCCGTGGTCGTCCGGGCCGGCGCCTACCTCGCCCACGACGACGGCTTCTACCGCGGCATCTCCCCGCTCGCCCGCGCCACCGGCGCCACCCCGCTGCGCTCCGCCCTGCACGGCTGGGCCCGCGTCGTCTCCCACCCCGAACCAGGACTCGCCCTGCTCGACGCCGGGAAGCGCGACCTCCCCTTCGACGAGGGCCTGCCCGAACCCCAACTCGTCCGCGGCGGCGGCCCGCTGGCCGCCGCGGCCGCCGTCACCGCCCTCAACGACCAGCACGCCTTCCTGCGCGACGCCGGACCGGCCGCCCCCGTCGGCGCCGTCCTGCGGCTGGGCCTGTCCCACCCCTGCACCGCCTTCGACAAGTGGAGCCTCATCCCCGTCCTCGACCACGCCGACGCCGAACACCCCCGCGTCGTCGACCTGGTCCGGACGTACTTCTGATGGCCGACCTGCTGCTGCGCGCCGCCACCGTGGTCGACGGCACCGGCGCCGACCGCTACCGCGCCGACGTCACCGTCACCGACGGCCGCATCGCGGAGATCGGCCGCGCGGGGAAGGAGCTGACGGGGCGTCAGGTGATCGACGCCAACGGGCTGGTGCTCGCCCCCGGCTTCATCGACATGCACGCCCACTCCGACCTGCGGCTGCTGCTCGAACCCGACCACCCCTCCCGGATCACCCAGGGCGTCACCCTCGAGGTCCTCGGCCAGGACGGCCTCTCCTACGCCCCCGTCGACGACACCACCCTCGCCGCGCTGCGCCGCCAGCTCGCGGGCTGGAACGGCGACCCCGCCGACGGCGAGTTCGACTGGAACTGGCGCACCGTCGCCCAGTACCTCGACCGCCTCGACGCCGGGGCCGCCGTCAACACCTGCTACCTCGTCCCGCACGGCACCGTCCGGATGCTCGCCATGGGCTGGGACAACCGGCCCCCCACCGAGCCCGAACTCGCCCGGATGGGCGAACTGGTGGACCGGGCGCTGGCCGACGGCGCGGTCGGCATGTCCACCGGCCTCACCTACACCCCCGGCATGTACGCCGACACCGCCGAACTCGTCGCGCTGTGCACCGTCGTCGCCGCCCGCGGCGGCTTCCACGCCCCGCACCAACGCTCCTACGGGGCGGGCGCGTTGGAGGGCTACGCGGAGATGGTGGAGATCTCCCGCCGCTCCGGCTGCCCGCTGCACCTCACCCACGCCACCATGAACTTCGGCGTCAACGAGGGCCGGGCCGGCCAGTTCCTCGCCCTGGTCGACGCCGCCCTCGCCGACGGCGTCGACCTCACCCTCGACAGCTACCCCTACCTGCCCGGCTCCACCACCCTGGCCGCCCTGCTGCCCAGTTGGTCCACCGAGGGCGGCCCCGAGGCCACCCTCGCCCGGCTCGCCGACCCCGCCGCCCGCGAGCGCATCCGCGCCGACGTCGAGGAGTGCGGCAGCGACGGCTGCCACGGCGTCGTCACCGACTGGGACACCATCCAGGTCTCCGGCGTCCGGCACAGCGCGCTGTCCGCCGTCGTCGGCCGGAAGGTCTCCGAACTCGCCGCCGAGCAGGGCCGCACCGGCACCGAGGTCTTCTTCGGACTGCTGCGCGCCGACCGGTTGGGCACCACGATCCTCCAGCACGTCGGCCACGAGGAGAACGTCCGCGCCATCATGCGCCACCCCGCGCACACCGTCGGCAGCGACGGACTGCTGGTCGGCGCCCGCCCGCACCCCCGGGCCTGGGGCACCTTCCCCCGCTACCTGGCCCGCTACGGGCGCGAGTTGGGCGTCCTCACGCTCGAACAGGCCGTCGCCCGGATGACCGGCCGCCCCGCCCGCCGCCTCGGCCTCGACCGGCGCGGCCTGATCCGCCCCGGCCACCACGCCGACCTGGTCCTGTTCGACCCGGACACCGTCCGCGACACCGCCACCTTCGACCGGCCCCGGCAGCCCGCCGAGGGCATCCGGCACGTCCTGGTCAACGGCGTCCCCGCGCTCACCGACGGCGAGCCCACCGGCGACCTGGCCGGCCGGGCCCTGCGGCGCGGCGCCGACCGGAAGGTCCGGGCGGCGACCTGACGCATCGTCACTTCCACCGGCGGGACGCCCCTTCGGCCCCGCCACCCCCAACGACCAGCACGGAAAGAGGAATGGCCAGGATGGGAACCGAAACGACCGAACTGCGCGCGGCCCTGGCCCGGCAACCGGTGATCGCCGTGGTGCGGGCCCCCGTGATCCCCGACGCGGTCGCGCTCTGCGAGGCGCTCGCCGAGGGCGGCATCGCCTGGACCGAACTCACCTTCACCACACCGGACGTGACCCGCCACCTGGCCCGGGCCGCCGGGGCCGGCTGCCGGATCGGCGTCGGCACCGTGCTCACCGCCGACCAGGCCCGGGCCGGGATCGCCGCCGGGGCCGGCTTCCTGGTCACCCCCGGCCTGCGCCCGGCCGTCGCCGACACCGCCCGCGCGGCCGGAGTCCCGGTCGTGATGGGCGCGTTGACGCCCAGCGAGGTCGCCGACGCCGTCGACCTCGGCGCCGCCGCGGTCAAGATATTCCCCGCGAAGGCGTTCGGCCCCGGCTACTTCAAGGACCTGCGCGGCCCCTACCCCGACGTCCCGCTGGTTGCCTCCGGCGGCGTCAACGCCGACAACGCCAGGGCCTTCCTCGACCACGGCGCGCTCGCCGTCTGCGCCGGGACCGACGTCGTCCCGCCGCAGGCCGTCGCGGACGGCGACTGGGCCGGGATCACCCGCCGCGCCAAGGAGTTCACCGCCTCGCTCGGCTGAGCGGGGTCACTCGCGGTCGGCGGAGGCGGCGGGTGCCGCCGTCGGGGCGGTGGCCGGGGCGGTCGCCGGACGGTGCTCGGCGGCCAGGGCGAGAACGCGCTCCACGGACCAGTGGTCGGCCGCGTGGGTGCCGTAGTGCGCGGCCAGGACCAGGCCGTCGGCGGCGATCAGGAAGTCGGCGGGCAGGCCCAGCCGCCCGCCGACCGGGCGGGAGGACGGCGGCCGCTCCCGCCCGCGCAGCACCAGCGGCACGCTGCGGGCCACCCCCCGCGCCATCGACGGCCACGCCCGGGGGTCGAGCAGCGCCCGCGCCCCGCGCTCGACCCCGTACGCGCGGTACAGCCGCCGCTCCGGATCGGCCAGCAGCGGGAACGGCAACCCGTCGGCGTACGGCCGCAGTTCGGCGGCGGGCGAGTGGAACGCGACCACTTCCCGCACCCCCGCCGCGCGCAGCTCCGGGTGGCGGACGGCGAAACCGCGCAGGTGCAGGTTGCAGATCGGGCAGCCCGCGAAACGGCGGAACTGCAGGTGCGTCAGGCCGCCCGCCGGCACCGGCGGCAGGGGCGTGTCGGCGGCGTCGGTGGCGGGCAGGGCGGGGGCGGCGGTACCGGTCCGAAGTCGGGACACGTGGGCTCCTCGTAGGTGTAGACCGTACGCCAAAACTGTAGGCGTATGCCGTACGCTGTCAACCCGTGCCCCGCCCGCGCTCCCTGACCACCCGCCAGATCGCCGCCGCCGCCCTCGCCGTGATCGACCGCGACGGCCTGCCCGCCCTCTCCATGCGCACCGTCGCCGCCGAACTCGACCGCCGCACCATGGCCCTCTACCGCTACGTCGAGGACCGCGAGGAGCTGGAGTGCCTGGTCGTCGACCTCGCCCTCGGCCCCGTCCTCGACCGCGCCGCCCGCGAACCCGCGGCGCCCTCCCCGCGGGCCCGGCTGCTCGCCCTGCTGGACCTCATGCGCGAGGCCGTCGGCGCCCACCCCGGCGTCCTGCCGCTGGCCGTCCGGCACCACGGCGGCTGCCTGCCCGCGCTGCGCTGGCGCGAATGGCTGCTGGAGGCCCTGGCCGACGCCGGACTCGACGCGCCGCGCCGCGCCGCGGCCCTGCACGCCCTGGTCGCCTACGTGATCGGCGAACTCGAACTGGAGCACCAGGCCGCCGCAGCCGCGGACTCTGCGGCCGACCCCGGCGGCCCGCTCGTCCCCGAGACCTTCCCCCTGCTCTCCGCCGCCCTGGCCGCCCGCGACGCCACCGACCCCGCCCGGGCCTTCACCGACGGCGCCCGCACCGTCCTCGACGGCCTCGGCATCCGCTGATCCTGCGCCCTGGTGGTGGTTCTCCGCCGCGGGCGGGTGTCTCAGTCGAGGGCGCTCCAGCCGTGGTCGAGGAGGTCGAAGGCGCGGACGATGGCGCCCCGGATGTCGGGGTGGGACTGGATGGCCCGGGGTGCCTCCAGGGCGAAATGGGCCAGGGCGGTGCAGGCCGGGTCGTCGGCGGGGCGGCCGCTCTGCTCGGCGATGACCGCGGCGAGCGCGGCGGTGTGGCGCAGCCACATGGCCTGCTGGTAGTCGCGCAGGGCCGGGGTGGAGTCCACCAGGGCGGCGAACGACGGGAAGCGCGGGTCGCCGCCGGCGCCGGCCCGGCGGTGGCGCAGGGCGTGGTCGCACAGGGCGGCCGGGATCGACCGGCCGGGGGGCCGCTCGCGCACGGCGGCGAGCAGGTCGGCCTCCAGGTCGGCCTCCTCGTCGAAGACCAGCGCCTCCTTGACCGGGAAGTGCTTGAACAGCGTGGTGGTGGAGACGTCCGCGGCGTCCGCGATCTCGCGGATGCCGACGTCGTCGTAGCCGCGCTCCAGGAACAGGCGCAGCGCGGCGTCCGCGATGGCCTGGCGGGTGGCGGCCTTCTTGCGCTCGCGGCGCCCCGGCGGGGCTGGGGGCGGGGGTGGTGGCGGAGGGGACGCGGGGCTCGGCGGGGGCTCGGGGCTCGGTGGGGGTGGCGGAGGCGGTGGGGTGTCGGGCATGGGGACATCCTACCCGCCGGGTTCACTCGGTCAAAAAGTTGAGTCGTTGCACTTTTGTACCCGGTGTGGTCTGCTGGAGCTGCGGCCCCGTGGAGCGTCAACGCCCCGGCCGCCCCCACACCCCCTGCCCGGTCGCCCGGCACCGCCGTGCGCCCGTCCGGAAGGAGCACCACCATGACCACCGCACCCGCCTCCACCACCCCGTCCGGCCCGCCCGTCCCCCGCATCGCCATCGTCGGTGCCGGGCCCGGCGGCCTGACCTGCGCCCGCATCCTGCAGCGCCACGGCATCGCCGTCACCGTGTACGACCACGACCGCGGCCCCGACGCCCGCGACCAGGGCGGCACCCTCGACCTGCACGAGGACAACGGCCAACTCGCCCTGCGCGAAGCCGGACTGCTCGACGACTTCTTCCGCCTCGCCCGCGCCGAAGGGCAGGAGATGCGCCAACTCGACGCCCTGACCGGGGAGATCGGCTTCCACCACGTCCCCGAGGACGGCGAACGGTTCAAGCCCGAGATCGACCGGGGCCAGCTGCGCGACCTCCTGCTGCGCTCGCTCGCCCCGGACACCGTCCGTTGGGGCCGCACCCTGCGCTCGGTCGAGGGCCCCGCCGGCGGCCCCCGCCGCCTGCACTTCGCCGACGGCACCACCGTCGAGGCCGACCTGGTGATCGGCGCGGACGGGGCCTGGTCCACGGTCCGCCGCGCGCTCTCCCCGGCCACCCCCCGCCACACCGGGATCAGCTTCCTCGAAGCCTGGTTCCACGACGTCGACCGCCGCCACCCCGAACTCGCCGCGCTGGTCGGCCCCGGCAGCGCCTCGGCGGCCGACGGCGAACGCGGACTGTTCGCCCAGCGCAACAGCGGCGACCACATCCGGGTCTACGTCATCCAGCGCGCCCCCGCCGACTGGATCGCGCAGGCCGGCCACACCGTCCAGGACACCGACGCCCTGCGCGCCCTCCTCCTGGACCGCTACCGCCGCTGGTCGCCCGCCCTGCGCCGACTCCTCACCGACAACGACGGCCCCTACGTCGACCGCCCGATCCACGCCCTGCCCGTCCCGCACACCTGGACGCCCGACCCCGCCGTCACCCTGCTCGGCGACGCCGCCCACCTCATGCCCCCGCTCGGCGTCGGCGTCAACCTCGCCATGTTCGACGCCTGCGAACTCGCCCTCGCGATCGCCGGACACGACACCCTCGCCGAGGCCGTCCGCGCCTACGAGGCGACCATGCTGCCCCGCTCCGCCGACATGCAGCGCCTCCTCGACGGCGCCGCCGACGGCCTGCTGTCCGACGAACCGCACCAGGAGGAGCCGCAGGAGGGTGAGCCGCACCGGGGGGAGCCGGAGCCGCGGCCGTCCGGCGGCGCGTCCGAACCGTCCGGCGTTCGCTGAGGCGTCGCCGAGCCCCCGTCGAGCCGTCGCCGAGCCGTCGCCGGGCGGGGAGCGGCCCTGTTCAGCGGGCCCGGGTGGTCGAGTACAGGTGGCTGTCGCGGAACTCCATCGCGGCCAGTGTCCGGCCGACGATGATCACCGCGGTGCGCAGCACGCCCGCAGCCTTGACCTGGACGGCGATGTCGCCGAGCGTGCCGCGCAGCACCAGTTCGTCCGGGCGGCTGGCCATGGCGACCACCGCCGCCGGGCAGTCCGGTCCGTAGTGCGGCAGCAGCTCCTCGACCACGCTGTCCACGTAGCGGGCCGCCAGGTGCAGCACCAGCAGCGCGCCGCTCCTGCCCAGCACGGAGAGTTCCTCGCCGGGCGGCATCGGCGTCGCCTGCCGGGCCACCCGGGTCAGGATCACCGTCTGGCCGACCGTCGGCACCGTCAGCTCGCGCTTCAGCGCGGCGGCCGCCGCCGCGAACGCGGGCACCCCCGGCACCACCTCGTACGGGATGTCCGCCGCGTCCAGGCGGCGCATCTGCTCGGCCATCGCCGAGAACACGGACGGGTCGCCGGAGTGCAGCCGGGCCACGTCCTGGCCCGCGCGGTGCGCGCTGACGATCTCGGCCAGGATCTGGTCCAGGTCCAGGTTCGCGGTGTCGACCAGCCGGGCGTCCGGCGGGCAGTCCGCCAGCAGCTCCGGCGGCACCAGGCTCCCCGCGTACAGGCACACCCCGCAGCGGGCCAGGGTGCGCTGGCCGCGCACCGTGATCAGATCGGCCGCGCCCGGACCGGCACCGATGAAATAGACCGTCACTTCGCTCCTCCGAGAACTCCGACAACCTCGTCCGCACCGGCGTCCGCACCGGATTCGCCTGCGTCCGGACCCGCGCCCCCGCCGCCCTTGACGACGCTCCACTGGGTCACCGGCATCGCCTGCCGCCACCCCGTGAACCCGCCCACCGGCACCGCGTGCGCCACGCCCAGCTTCACCAACTCGCCGCCGTGGCGCCGGTACCACTGCGTCAGCAGCGCCTCCGACTCCAGCGTCACCGTGTTCGCCACCAGCCGCCCGCCGGGCCCGAGCGCCGACCAGCACGCCTCCAGCAGCCCCGGCACCGTGAGCCCGCCGCCGATGAACACCGCGTCCGGACGGCCCGGTTCGGTCTCCAGCCCGGCCAGCGCCCGCGGCGCGGCCCCCGTCACGACCCGCAGCCGGGGCACGCCGAGCGCCGCCGCGTTGCGGACGATCCGCTCCGCCCGCGCCCGGTCCCGTTCCACGCACACCGCCCGGCAGGTGCGGTGCGCCCGCAGCCACTCGATGCCGATCGACCCCGAACCACCGCCGACGTCCCACAGCAGCTCGCCCGGTGCCGGGGCGAGCGCCGCCAGCGTCGCGGCCCGGACGTGACGCTTCGTCAACTGCCCGTCCGACTCGAAGAGTTCGTCCCGCAGGCCGGGAACCAGCTGCTGCCGGGGGGCGTCCGCCGCGACGGCCGGATCGAGGACGCACTCCACCGCCAGCACGTTCAGCGGATCGCCCGGCGGCAGCGACCAGCCCGCCGCCACCCCCTCGCGCACCGCCTCCGCCGGACCGCCCAACTGCTCCAGCACCCGCACCCGGCTCGGTCCGAACCCGCGCTCCGCCAGCACCCGCGCCACCCGCGCGGGCGTCGACGCGTCCGCGCTCAGCACCAGCAGCCGACGCCCCGGGTACAGCGCCGCGTGCAGGGACGCGACCGGCCGGCCGACCAGCGTCACCACCTCGGTCTCCTCCACCGGCCACCCCAACCGGGCGCACGCCAGCGACACCGAGGACGGATGCGGCAGCACCCGCAGCGACTCCGCCGGGACACCGCACTCCAGCAGCGTCCGCCCGATCCCGTGGAACATCGGGTCACCGCTGGCCAGCACCGCCAGCCGCCGCCCCGCGAACCGCTCCAACAGCCCCGGCACCGCCGCCCGCAACGGCGACGGCCACGGCACCCGCTCCGCCGCCACCCCCTCCGGCAGCAGCCCCAACTGGCGCCCCCCGCCGAGCACCACCTCCGCCGCGCCCAACGCCTCCCGCGCCGCCGCCGAGAGCCCCGCCCAGCCGTCCGCACCCACCCCGACGACGGTGATCGCAGACACGCGCAACTCCTCAGGGCTCGGGGACGGGGCAGCCGCAGCCTACCCGCAACCGGCCGCCGTACCCCCCGCGAGCTGCGGAGATCCACCGTGCGACATTGGCCACACCGGGCGGGGCGGGCCACCGGCGCGGGCGCGGGCGTGCGCGCGGAAGTCCGCTGCGCGAAAAGCCTGTTGGAGCAACGGGCGGTTCTAGGGTTGGGTGGGGGGTGATCGAATCCAAGAGACCTGACGGGGGACTCCGCGTGCGGACAAGAGCGGGAGGGGTGGCCCTCGCGGTCGCCTGCGCGACATTGCTGGCCGGCTGCGGTGGCGGCGGCAGCGGTGCGGACTCACCGGGCCGGAACGGCGACCCGGCCGTGGGGCGCGGGAAAGCGGCGGTCGTCCTCTCGGCGGAGCAGCTCCGGGTGGCCGCGCCCCTCGGCGACGCCCTACCCGACGGGCTGGGCGGGGGGATGGGCGGCACGGACATCTTCGAGGGCCAGAAGGCCGCCGACCGGTGCGGCTCGGAGACCGGCACCGCCTGCTCCGGGCTGGTGGCGGCGGGTCTGAGCGGATACACCACCCACCCGGGGGACGGCGACGTCTTCTGGGACGCCTTCTCCTTCGACACCCCCGAGGACGCGCAGGTGGCCTGGAAGGCCATGGCCGCCGGCAAGCGGGAGGAGGAAGCGTCGTCCGACCCGCAGCCGCTGGAGGTCTCCGCGGACGCGGACGAACTCGACGCCTACGGCCTCCCGCCCTCGCACGACTACTCCAGCGGGCAGGACATCGAGATCCACGACGCCAAGGTGATGATGCGGATCGGCGGGGTGGTCGTCCTGCTCACCGGCTACGACATGCCCAACTTCGAGCTCATCCAAGGGCTCGCCACGGTGGCGGCGGATCGCGTGGCCAAGGTGGCCCAGGGCAAGAACCCCGACGCCTGAGCCCCGCCCCGCACTGCCCCGCCCCGCACTGCCCCGCGCCGCCCCGCCCCGCTCCGCGCACGGTCGCGCGCGGCCGCCGGACCGGGGCGGCGCGCCCGCCAGCGGTGCCGCCCGCGACCCGTTCCGTCGATTTGTCGATCTGTCGGCTCACTGAGGCCGCCCCACTCCGGAGGACCGCAGCACCCATGACCGGACTCTCCTTCCTCACCGCCCCCGGCATGGCGGCAGGGTTCATCGCCGAGACCCGCCCGCGTGCCCACGGCGCGGGCATCGACCCCTACGAGTACGACCGGGTCACCGCGCCGATCGACTCGCTGCTGCACTGGCCGGACGCCTGCCGGGCCGCCGCCCTCGCCCACCGCGCCCGGGCCGAACGGGCCGCCGGGCGCGGCCGGGTCCGCACCGCCGGGCAGCACCACCGCTCGGCGGCCCGCTGGTTCCAGCTCGCCGCCATGCTGCCCGACCCGGACCGGGAGCGGGCCGCCGCCGTCGCCGCGGAGGCGGACCGTTCGATGGGCGACGCCCTCGCGCTGCTCGAACCCCGGGCCCGCCGGATCGAGGGCGAGGGCTACGCGGGGTGGCTCCGCCTGCCGCCGGCAGCGGACGGTGAACGCTTCCCGCTGGTGGTGCTGGTGCCGGGGATGGACTCCTCGAAGGAGGAGTTCCACGGCCCGGCCGACGCGCTGCTCGCCCGCGGGCTGGCCGTGCTGGCCGTCGACGGCCCAGGCCAGGGCGTGCTGGCCGACGGCCCCGTGCTCGGCCCGGACCACCGGCACGCGATCGGCCGGGCCCTGGACCACGCCCTGGCCACCGCCGCCGCTGACCCGGCGGACCCGGCGGACCTGGCGGACCCGGCGGTCCCGGACGGGCCCGGCGACAGCGGCCTGATCGACCCGGAGCGGATCGCGGTGCTCGGGTTCAGCCTCGGCGGCTACCTGGCCGCCGCCGTCGCCGCCCACGACCCGCGGGTCCGAACGGCGGCGCTGGTCAGCGGCCCGTACCGGCTGGACTGGGACGCGCTGGTCCCGTTCGTCGTCGCCACCCTCTCCCGGCGCTGCGGCGGCACGTCCGCCGCCCGCGCCTTCGTCGAGCAGCTCGACCTGGCCGCGCTGGCCCCCCGACTGCGCGACCTGCCACTGCTGTTGGTCGACGGCGGCCAGGACCGCATCCCGGGCGTCACCAACGCCGAGGCCCTCACCGCCGACCTCCCGCACGCCGAACTGCTCCACGTCCCGCACGGCAACCACCTCCTCGGCAACGCCCTGCCGGACTGGCTCCCCGACACGGCCGACTGGCTGGCGGACGCCCTGACGGCGAAGCGCTGAACCGCCCCCGACCGCACGGACGGCGTGGCGCCTCCGCCCCGGCGCTCTCCAGGCCCGGCCTCCCGGGCCCCGGTCGGGGTGCGAGCACGAGGGGATGCGGAACGAGGTGCGGACCTTCGTCGCGGCGGGCCCGCTCCCGGCCACGGACGCTGACCCGGACCCGGACCCGGAGACGGACGCGGACCCGGAGGAGCGCGACCGGCGCGGTCGGCAACTGGAGGACATCCCCCGGCCGGTCACGGCCGAGGAGGCGACCGCGCCGGCGGCCTGCTCCGGCCCGGACGACTGCTGCGGCGTCGCCCGGACGCTGCTGCACCTCATCGAGACGGCACCCGGCCCGCCGCCCGCCGCGCCCGCGCCCGACCCGGCCCTCGGAGAGGACGACTGGCAGCACGTCCTGCACCGGCGCCGGGGGCGGTCCGGCGGGGACCCGGACTGACCGCCACCCGGGTCGCGCGTCCGTCCCGGTGCCCGATCCGCCGGGCGGGGCGGGGGA
The DNA here is from genome assembly GCF_044769485.1 of Kitasatospora sp. NPDC090308. Classification (NCBI taxonomy): domain Bacteria; kingdom Bacillati; phylum Actinomycetota; class Actinomycetes; order Kitasatosporales; family Streptomycetaceae; genus Kitasatospora; species Kitasatospora sp. NPDC090308. The sequence goes on from NZ_JBIVXY010000003.1 coordinate 650,089, forward strand.
GTCGGCAGAATGCGGGGGATGGAGCCACCGCTGCTGTACCTCGACGTCGACGGCCCGCTGATCCCGTTCGGCGGGCCGGCCGGCTGGCACCCGGAGCACCTGACGGAGCGCCGGATCCGCGACGTGCTGGGGACGGCGCCGGGACACCCGCTGCTGGCCCGGCTCGACCCCCGGGTCGGCGCGCGACTCGCGGCGCTGCCCTGCCGCCCGGTGTGGGCCACCACCTGGGAGCACGCGGCCAACGACTGCGTCGCCCCGCTGCTCGGCCTGCCGCCCTGGCCCGTCCTGGAGGAGCCGGACGACCCGGACCGGCCGGACCTCCCGCCGGGAGTGCACTGGAAGACGCCGCTCCTGCTGGCCCACGCGGCCGGCGCGGCGTTCGCCTGGGTCGACGACGAGATCGGCCCGCCCGACCGTGCCTGGCTGGCCACCCGCCACCCCGGCCCCGCCCTCCTCCTCCGGGTCGACCCCCGGACGGGCCTGACGGACGACGACCTCACCACCCTGGACGACTGGCTGCGCGCCCCGACCTGAGCGGTGGGGGCCGTGGGTCAGTCGCGGCCGGGGACGGGGTTGTCGGGACGGTCGAGCCAGGCGGTGTGGGCGTCGGGGGTGACGGTGAGGCCGAAGCGGTCGTGTTCGGGCCGGCCCTGGTCGTCCCACCAGCGGTAGGCGGCCTCCACCTCGTCCCACAGGCGGCGCGGTCCGGACTGGTACACCTCGTACTCGGTGCGGTCCCGCTCGTGGTCGACCGAGGCCCATGACTGCTTGTCGCGACTGTAGATCCACAGCGTGTACGCATCCCGGTCGTAGCGCTCCGCCCGCCAGAACGCCCCCGGGACGCCCAGGCCGATGACGAACTGCCGGAACCACTCGCCGGTGTCCCGCGGCGACAGCGTGGTCGTGCTCCTCACGCCGTCCGCCGGCCATGGCACCCTGTGCAGGTACTCATCGAACGGCGGTCGTTCGGTGCGCTGCTGACGGATCCTCATGAACGCGGAGCCGCCGGTGAAGCCGCCGACCGCCCGGGTCCCTTCCCCGTTCACGGTCAGGCGGACGATCTGTTCGCCGCCGTACTCCGTGCCGAACGGAGCGACGATCACCGCGCCGGGGGCCGACTGTTCCAGCCACGCCGCAGGGATCTCCAGCAGCGAGCACGTGGCGATGATCCGGTCGTAGGGGGCGCCCGTCGGCCATCCGGCCCGTCCGTCGGCCTCGACCACGGTCGGCGCGAGTCCGGCCCGGCGAAGGTTCTCCCGCGCGCCGCGCGCGACGTCCGGGTCGAATTCGATGCTCACCACGTTCGGGCCGCCGAGGCGGTGGGCGAGCAGACCCGCGTTCCATCCCGTGCCCGTGCCGATCTCCAGCACCCGGTCACCCGGGCGAACGCTCAGGTCCCGGAGCATCGAGACCACCATGGTCGGCATGGAGCTGGACGAGCTGGGGACGCTGCCGAGGCCGTCGCCCTCGTGCCGGCCGTCGTCCCACTGCGTGGTCAGCGGGATGTCCGAGTAGACCGCGTTCCGCCACGCCTCGGGATCTTTCGACCGGTGGACGACCGGGTTCTGCTTCGTTCCGTTCGCGATGCCGGGCCAGATGCGGTCCGGGACGAACAGTTCCCGGGGCACGGCCTCGAACGAGGGAAGCCAGTCCGATCGCAGCGCGCCGCCGGTCACCAGCGCGGAGGCGAGCCCCCGGGGGCCCACCTCCTCGGGTGCCTCGCCGTTCACCTGCCGCCCGCCGGGTTCCGGCCGTCCGAGGTGTTGCCGCCCTCGTCCGAGCCGCCTCCGCCGTGCCCGGAGCCCTTGTTGCTGTCGTCCTGCTGCTTGCCGCCGTCACCGGAACCGGTGCCGCCTCCGTGCTTGCCCATGCCGCTGCCTCCGTGCTGGTCGTGCCCGGCGGGCGGTTGCCCGCCGGGGTGAGGACTGAGGAACCCGGCCATCCCCTGGGGGCACACTCCCTGTCCTCTCGCCACCGGTCCGTTCTCCTCCGCCCGAGTGACGCGGGTACGTGACAGACCGTAGGGACCTCGGTGCGCCGCGTTCAACGGAGTTGCGCCCGATTGCGGCGCCATCACTCCAAGGAAGCGGCGGCAGCAGCGATCAATGCCCTGGCTTTCACCCCGTGCACGGCCATACCGGACAGTCCGGCGAAGGCCCGGACGTAGTCCGCGACCTCGCTGGGTTGGAGCACGTTCACCTTCGCCGTCAGGGTCTCCACCACCACTCGGCGGTCGTCGAACAGGTAGAAGGCTTCCAGCGGCCAGATGGCACGGGCGCAGCCGGCCGGGATGATGCCGATGGAGACGGCCGGAAGCGACATCAGGGTGAGCAGGTGGCCGAGTTGGGCGGACATGTCCTCCGCGCTGCCGATCCTGGTCCGCAGCACGCACTCTTCGATCAGCACGGAGAACCGACGTCCCCCCGTGTACATGAGCCGCGCTCGTGCCAGCCGTGCCGGAACGGCCGCCGCAACGTCGTTCGGGGTCCCCTGGAAGTCCGTGATGGCTTGCATCAGCGCCGTTGCGTACCCGGCCGTCTGGAAGAAACCGGGCAACACGTTCGAGACGTAGATGCGGAAGCGTCTCGTGCGCTCGTAGTCGCCGATCACCTTCTCCTGAGCGAGCCTCAGGCCGGATCGGTTCCGGCGTCTCCACTCCTGGTACATCGAGTCGGCAGCACGGGACGCGGCGATCAGGTCCGGGATTCGGCCGGGGGCTCCGCAGGCGGTGCACCAAGCCCTGATGTCCTCCTCCGACGGAGCGGACTTGCCGGACTGGATGCGAGACGTCTTCGCGGGGTGCCAACCGCACCGGGCGGACAGCTCACCCCCCTTGAGCCCGGCATCCTTGCGGATCTCGGCCAGCTGTTCCGCGATGGCCTTCCGTGCTGCGACGACGCTGGACGAAGGCGACGATGGCATGTGCTGTCCACCCGGTGGTTCGGAGCCGGCTCAGACCTCGAAGTCCGCGTGGGGGACCGCCCGTTCCCACACGGCTTCGAACGCCTTCGCGCACAGGCCCACGGTGGCCGGCTCCTCCGTCATCACGTGGCGGGGGTGAGCCCACGCGCCGTCGCCGGTGAACAGGTTGAACCGCACGATCCGGCTGTCGAACAGCCAGAAGTCGGCACCTGGCAGTGCCAGGTCGAGCGCCCGGATCCGAGGCAGCCATCGGATCTGCTCACCGGCCGCGATGTTGGTGAACGTGTGGGAGTGCTCGTAGCGGATGTACTCGGTGACGGGCTCCGACACGATCCGGGCACGCCGGATCGTCACCCCGCGGGCGATGGTTTCCACCACGAAGTCGTGGAACGGATGCCACCACTCGGACCGGTTCTCCATCGCGTACCGGTGCCCGGCCTTCCACGCGGCGAACTGCTCGACCTCGTCGGCGATGCTGTACTGATCACGCATCTCCAGGTGCACGGCCGACTTCTCCGTCTCCCGGAGCAGGGTTCTGAAGTCCGGCGCGTTCGATTGCATCGCAAGCCTTCCTGATGAAGGGGATCATCTGCTCGGGGATGCCGATCACGGACTCGTGGGCAGGTACGCCGACCCGGTGACCGGCCACCCACTCGGTCTCGCTGACCTCCACGAACTCGGCCCCCGTGAGGGTGTCGCCCTGGACCACGAGCCGGCGTCGAGTCAGGTCCGCCCAGACCGTGGGGGAGCCCTCCTCGTTGGTCTCAGGGTCGATTCCGAAGAACTCCAGGCCCATGGACACGTCTCCTGTCACGTTGCCGGCCCGTTGTCGGCCCGGGCGCCGCCGTGACCTCAGCATCCAGTGTCCAAGGCCGAGTTGTCAGGCATTTCGCTTCCTGCCACCCCGACAGTGGGGCAGTCCTCGGCCGCCGAAGGCCAGATGTGGTCATCGCGGGGTGTCGCCCGGGGTGGGGCCGCCGAGGTGGCGGTTGCGGGTGGCGCGGGCGGTGAGGCGGGCGGGGGTGGGGAGGGCGGCGAGTTCGGTGAGGGTGGTGGTGATCGCGGTGGCGAGGCGGTCGCGCAGGTCGGCGGGGTCGGGGGTTTCGGGGATCACCTGGTCGACCAGGCCGGTGGCGGTCAGGTCGGTGGCGGTGATGCCCTGGGCGCGGGCGAGTCGGGGGGCGTGGTCGCCGTCGCGGTGGACGATCGCGGAGGCGCCCTCGGGGGGCAGGGGGGCCAGCCAGGCGTGCTGGGCGGCGAGGACCCGGTCCGCGGGCAGCAGGGCGAGTGCGCCGCCGCCGCTGCCCTGGCCGAGCAGGACGGCGAGGACGGGGGTGCGCAGCCCGACCAGGGTGGTCAGGCAGTGGGCGATCTCCAGTGCCACGCCGTCGAGTTCGGCCTCGACGGAGAGTTCCGCGCCGGTGGTGTCGACCACGGTGAGCAGCGGCAGCCCCAGTTCCTCGGCGATCCGGGCCTGGCGCCGCACCGCGCGCAGATCGGCGGCGGTGACGGGGAGTTCGGGCCGGTCGGGGCCCCGGCGCTGCTGGGCGACCACCATGACGGGCCGTCCGCCGATCAGTGCCAGGCCCCGGACCAGCGCGCTGTCCCCGTCCAGCGGGAGGAACAGGTCGGCGGTGTGGTGCAGGAGTTCGAGCGCGGAGAGGCGGTCGGGGCGGCGGCTGAGCAGCACCGACTCCCAGGCGTCCGACGGCACGGCGGGGGCGGTCGGAACGGTGGGAACGGTGGGAACGGCGGGAGGGGCTGCGGGGGAGGGGGAGGGGGAGGGAGCGGGCCGGGAGGTCGGGCGGGCGGTGAGGACGGTGAGGGCGCGGGAGAGGAAGACGCGCAGCCGTTCGGGCGGGACGATGGCGTCCAGCCGGCCGTGGGCGGCGAGCGTCTCGGCGCGCTGGACGGTCGGCGGCAGCGGTTCGCCGCGCAGTTCCTCGTACACCCGGGGGCCGAGGAAGCCGAGCCGGGCGCCCGGCTCGGCGAGCACCAGGTGGCCGAGGGTGCCCCAGGAGGCGAACACCCCGCCCATGGTGGGGTTGCGCAGGTAGGTCAGGTAGGGGAGCCCGGCGGCGCGGTGCGCGTGGACGGCGGCGGTGACCCGGACCATGCACAGGAACGCGGCCGAGCCCTCCTGCATCCGGGTGCCGCCGGAGACCGGCAGGGCGAGCAGCGGCAGGCGTTCGGCGGTGGCGCGCTCCACGGCGCGGGTGATCCGTTCGGCGGTGGCCACGCCGATCGAGCCGCCGAGGAACCCGAACTCGCCGGCGACCAGCGCGATCGGCCGCCCGTCCAGCAGGGCCCGCCCGGTGAGCACGGCCTCGTCCAGGCCGGTGCGCTCGCGGGCCCGGGCCAGCGCGTCCCGGTAGGCGGGGTCGGCGTACTCGGCGGTGACCGGCTCGTCCCAGCTGTGCAGACTGCCGGGGTCGACCAGCAGATCGAGGAGCTGACGTGCCGTCACCGGGAGCCTCCGTCACGGGCGAATCGGGCAGGGCGCGGGGGCGGGCCGCGCCACCGAGGCTAGCGGGGCGGCGGGGCCGTCGGCGGGTGCGCCGCACGGTGGTGAGCAGGATCACCGGGCCGTGCGGCGGGATGCCGCGGGCGGGCTCGCCGCCGACGTCCACCACGAGGTGTTCGGCCCCGTCCTGCGGCTCGGCCGGGACCGGCCGGACGCCCCTTCCCGTGGGCCCGGCTCCGGACGCGTCCGGAGCCGGGCCCCGCCGGTCACAGCGCGGCCGTGATCGCGTCCCACAGCCCGACCCGGGCCCGCAGCGCGGTGCGGACCGTCGCCGCGCACTCCTCCCAGCGCTCGGTGTCGTCGCCGCACAGGTCGATCAGCATCTGCATCGCCATCGGGGTGTGCTGCTCGCCGTCCACCTCGATGTGCCGGGCCAGGTAGTCCTTGAAGACGCTCAGCCGGCCCTCGGCGTCGTCGATCCGGACCACCTGCTCGAACATCTCCGGGATCAGGTCCTCCCGGCCGAACGCGAACGCCGCGGCCTGGCAGTGCACCGGCGCGTCCTCGATGATCCGGAACGTGACGGCCGCGAACTCGGCCGCCGCCTCCGGGATCTCGGCCGTCTTCGCGGCCTCCGCGACCGACCGGCCGGCCCGGATCGCGTCCAGGAACGCCTCGACCGGGGCGGTGTCCGCGCCCGCCCTGGCCATGCCGTCCAGGTACAGCTCGAAGTGGCTGATGTAGCCGTCGCCGAGCTCGTCGCTCTCCTCGACCAGCACGATCTCGTTGATCAGCCGGCGGCTCGCGGTCGGACCGTCCGGCAGCCACGGCAGGGTCACACAGGTGAGCTGCCGCTGGAGGCACTTGAGCAGGGACATGAAGTCCCAGACGGCGAACACGTGGGTCTGCTGGAAGGTCCGCACCTTCTCCAGGCTGTCCAGCGACAGGTACATCGGGTGGGACACCACCTCGTGGCGGACCTCCTCGATCGACTCGCGCAGGGCGGTCAGGCCGGGGTGGCTGCGGTCCCAGTGGTAACGGTCGCTCATGGCTGCTCTCCTCTGTGGTGTGGTGCAACGGGGGTACGGCGGGGGTACGGCGGGATGCGGCGGAGGCAACGCGGGTGGACGTTGCGGTGGTCCGGTGGTGGACAACGACCGCCCGGAGGCGGCGGTTACGCGGGAACGGTCGTGGCGGGAGCGGTCACTTCAGGACGGCGCGGATCGCGTCCCGCAACTGCTCGGCGCTCGGCTGCAGGGCCCGGTCCAGGGCGAGGGCGAACGGGAGGACCGCGCCGTCGGGGCGGGTGACCCGGCGGGGCGGGGCGAGCAGCCGGCACTCCTCGGCGGCGACCGCCAGCACCTCGGCGGCGAAACCGGCGAAACGGTTGGAGTCGTCGGCCACCACCAGCCGCCCGGTGCGGTCCAGCGACTCCACCAGGGCCGCCCGGTCCAGCGGGTACAGGGTGCGCGGGTCGAGCACCTCCACCGACACCTCGTCCGCCAACTCCTCGGCCACCGCCAGCGCCTGCTGGACCAGGTGGCCGACCGCCAGCACCGTCACGTCCGAGCCCCGCCGGGCCGTCCGGGCCTCGCCCAGCGGCAGCGGGGCCAGCGGCGCCGTCACGTCCTCCCGGACGCCCAGCGCGCCCGCCGGGGCGAACAGCACCACCGGGTCGTCGTCCGCGATCGCCGAACTCAGCAGCCCGTACGCGTCGGTGGGCGTCGCGGGCACCAGCGTCTTGATGCCGACGTGCGCGAACAGGCCGTACGGGTGGTCGGAGTGCTGGCCCGCCCAGCCGCTGCGCGAGCCCGAGCCCGGCACCACCACGGTCAGCGGCACCCGGGCCTGACCGCCCGTCATCAGCGAGAACTTGTGCGCCTGGTTGGCGAGTTGCTCGAACACCAGGAACAGCAGCGACGGGATCTGCAACTCGATCACCGGCCGCATCCCGGTCAGCGCCGCCCCGATGCCCGCCGAGGTGAACGCCTGCTCCGACAGCGGCACGTCCACCACCCGCTCGGCGCCGAAGCGCTTCTGCAGGCCCAGCGTCAGACCGGCCAGGCCCGCGCCGACGTCCTCGCCGAACACGCACACCGCCGGATCGGCCTCCAGCGCGTCCGCCAGCGCCCGGTTCATCGCCTTGGCGTACGACAACAGCGTCACAGTGCCGCTCCCGACCGGGGCCGCAGCCCGCTCGCGTACAGGTGGTCATTGGCCGTCACCGGATCCGGCTCCGCCGAAGCTAGCGCGAACCGCGCCGCCCTGGAAAGGAGTTCGACAATCTCCCGGTCGATCGCGGCGGCCTCCCCGGCGGGCAGCGCGGTCGCCAGCGGGTCGCGCTCCCGCCAGGACGCCACCTCCTCGGCCGTGCGGTACGACAGCCGGAAGCGCCGCTCCATGGTGTGGTGCGCCTCGAACCGGTACGTCAGGCACTCCAGGAACGACGGCCCGCCCCCCGCGCGCGCCCGCTCCACCGCCCGCCCGGCCGCCGCCCGGACCGCCTCCACGTCCATCCCGTCCACCGTCTCGGCCGGGATGCCGAACGCCTCGGCCCGGCCGCAGGCCGAACCGCCCACCGCCGCGCCGGCCGGCAGCGTCGTCGCGTAGCCGTTGTTCTCGCAGACGAACACCACCGGCGCCCGCCAGATCGACGCCAGGTTCAACGACTCCAGCAGCACGCCCTGGTTGAGCGCGCCGTCGCCGAAGAACGAGGCCACCACGGTGGGTTCGCCGCGCCGCCGGGCCGCCCAGGCCGCGCCGACCGCGATCGGCGCGCCCGCGCCGACGATGCCGTTGGCGCCCAGGATGCCCAGCGAGAAGTCCGCGGCGTGCATCGACCCGCCCCGGCCGCCGTTCAACCCGCCGACCCGGCCCAGCAGTTCGGCCAGCAGCCGGGCCGGGTCGGCGCCCTTCGCCAGCACGTGCCCGTGCCCGCGGTGGGTGGAGGTCAGCCGGTCGGCCGGCTCCAGCGCGGCGCACACGCCGACCGCCACCGCCTCCTGCCCGATGTACGGGTGGGTGCCGCCGACCACCAGCCCGGCGCGCACCCACTCCAGCGCCAGCTCCTCGAACGAGCGGATCAGCCGCATCGTCCGGTACCGGCCCGCCGGGTCCGCCAGGTGCGGCAGGCTCACCGGCCCGACCGCCACAGCACCGGGCAGAACTCCGGGTCCGCGTAGTCCGGTCGGCCGTCCGCGTCCCGCCGCACCACCGCGTCGTGGTTGTACACCACCGGCGAGCCGTCCGGCCGCAGGTACGAGCGGTAGCGGTTCGAGCCGTCCTGCAGGTGCAGCGACACCGCCCGGCGCGGCTGCGCGGACCGGTTCGGGCCCGAGCCGTGGTAGGTGCGGCAGTGGTGGAAGGAGACGTGCCCGCGCGGGATCTCGATCGGCACGGTACGGACCTCGGTGCCGTTGAACTCGGCGTTCTCGAGCAGCAGTTGCTCCAGCTCGGAGCGGTCCCGGGCGGCGAAGTGCCGGGTCGAGTCGTCGCCGCCGGGGCGCTCCTCCCAGCGGTGGCTGCCGTCCACCATGGTGATGGTGCCCATCTCCTCGGTGCAGTCGTGGAACGGCAGGAACGCGGTCAGCATCCGCTGCGAGGTGGAGGTCTGCCAGTAGTGCTTGTCGAAGTGCCACGGCACCACGTTGCTCGGCTCGCCCGGCACCGGCGGCTTGTAGATCAGCGTGGCCTGGAACAGCCGGATCTCCTCCGCCTGCGCCAGCCGCGCCGCGACCGCGCCCAGCAGCGGCTTGCGCAGGATGCGGCCGATCTCCGCGTGCTCGTAGTGCACGTAGTCGTTGTGCCGCTGCACCGGCCCGTCCGACGGCCGCCAGGACGCCAGGTGCGGCGGCCGGGCCGGGAGTTCGCGGTCCCGTTCGCCCGCGTAGTAGCGCTCGGTGGCGGCCTGCAGCGCGTCCAGCTCGGCGTCGGAGAACAGCCGCCGCGACAGGTACCAGCCGCGCTCCGCGTACTCCAGCACCTCCTCGACGGTCGGCAGCAGCGCCGACTCCTCCTCGGTCAGCTCGAACCGGTCGATCGCGGTGGTCACGTGGGCTCTCCTCTGCTCAGCTGTCCGCGGTGGCGCGCTCGCGCTCCACCGCCTCGTACAGGGCCTTGATGTTGGCGGTGCCGAAACTGCCGGCGCCGCGCCGCTCCACCAGCTCCAGGAAGAAGGTCCGGCGCGGGTGGGTGGAGCGGGCGAAGATCTGGAACAGCTCGCCGCCGTGGTCCCGGTCCACCAGCACGTGGGTGTCCCGGAGTTCGGCCACCGGGATGGCCGTCGGGCCGAGCCGGGACTCCAACGCCTCGTAGTACGCGCCCGGAGTGCTCAGGAACGCCACCCCGCGCCCGCCCAACTCCCGCACCGCGGCGGTGATCGACTCCGTCGCGTACGCCAGGTGCTGGACGCCCGCGCCGCCGTGGGCCGCCAGGAAGCCGTCGATCTGGCCGGATGCCCGCGAGGTGTCCGGCTCCAGCAGGGTGAAGGTGACCGTCCCGCACGGGCTCTGCACCACCCGGGAGTCCATCGCCTGGTCGCCGACCTCCACGTACTCCCGGAACACCTCCCGGAAGCCCAGCCCGTCGACCGCCCACCGCACCGAGCCGTCCAGCTGTCCGCCCGGCACCACCACCGCCACGTGGTCCAGCGACAACAGGGCGCCGTCGCCGGGGAGTTCGCCCGCCGGCAGCAGGTCGTCCGGGCCGACGAAGCGCAGCGCCAGGTCGCCGAAGCCGGAGACCGTGCCCGCCCCGTCCGGCCCGGCTCCGTGCGCCCCCGCCCCGTCCGCCCGCTCACCGTCCGCCCGCTCACCGTCCGCCCGCTCACCGTCCGGCCACTCACCGTCCAGCCGTTCACCGCCCGCCGCCAGCGCCCGTTCGGCCGCCGCGACCGCCGACGCCCGGTCGGCGTGCCGCAGCGCGATCACCGCGACGCCGTCGCCGTGCCGCCGCACCCAGGCGGCCACCGGGTGGTCGGCCTCCACCGCCGAGGTCAGCAGCACCCGGATCGAGCCCTGGTGCGCCACCACCTGCGCGGTGCCCGGAGCGGCCCGGTCCGGCTCGCTCAGCGTGAAGCCCCAGTCGTCGCGCAGCCGCGCGGCGTACTTGTGGGCGTCCTCCACGTACAGTTCGGTGTACGCGATGCCCGGCACGGTCATGAGTCCCCTCCGAGGTGCTTGGCCGTGATGCTCGGCGGGCCGAACAGCAGGCTCAGGTTGTGGCCGCCGAAGGCGATCGAGTTGGACAGGGCGTGGCGCACGACACCGTGCTCGGCCGCGCCGCGGACGTGCCGCAACGCGCAGGCGTCGTCCGGCTGTTCGAGGTTCAGGGTGGGCGGGATCAGGCCCTCGGCGACGGCCAGCGCCGACACCGCCGCCTCCACCGCCCCGCCCGCGCCCAGCAGGTGGCCGGTGGCGCCCTTGGTCGAGCTGACCCACGGCTGGTGGTCGCCGAACACCTCGCGCAGCGCCGCGGCCTCGGCCCGGTCGCCCAACTTGGTGCCGGTGCCGTGCGCGTTGACGTAGTCCACCGCCGACGGCGCCAGGCCCGCCGAGCGCAGCGCGGCCCGCATCGAGGAGACCGCGCCCGCGCCGTCCGGACGCGGCATGGTCGGGTGGTGGGCGTCGGTGGCCGCGCCCCAGCCGGCCAGCGCGGCGTACGCGGAGGCACCGCGAGCCGCCGCGTGCTCGGCGCGCTCCAGTACCAGGACGGCGCTGCCCTCGCCCAGCACGAAGCCGTTGCGGCGGGCGTCGAACGGCCGGGACGCCTGCGTCGGGTCGTCCCAGCCGGCGGCCAGCGCACGGGAGTTGTCGAAGGCGGCGGCGATCGTCGGGTGCAGCGGGGCCTCCGCGCCGCCGCACACCACCACGTCCGCCTCGCCGCCGCGGATCAGCCGCAGGCCCTCGGCGACCGCCTGGGCGCCCGCCGCGCAGGCGGTGATCACGGCCGAGCTGTAGCCGCGGATGCCGTGCGCGATGGCGATCCGGGCGGCCGCCATGTTCGACAGCATCCCCGGCAGCAGGTACGGGCTGACGGCGGCCCGGCCGCGCTCGCGCCGCCCGGCGGCCTGCTGCTCGTAGCTCTCCAGCCCGCCGCCGCCGGTGGCCAGCACCACCGCGACCCGCTCCGGGTCGGTGTCCTGACGGACCGTCAGCTCGGCGTCGGCGAGGGCGTCCTCGGCGGCGGCCAGCGCGAGCAGCAGGAAGCGGTCGGCGACCCGGGTCTCGGTCGGCGGCAGCACCTCGGTGGCCGGGACGTGCGGGGCGATGCCCGCCACCCGCAGCCAGCCCGCCGCCGGGTGGTCCGGCGGCGGGGCGACCAGCCCGGAGCGGCCGGCCGCGAGCGCCCGGTAGACCTCCGGCACGGCGCGGCCCAGCGGCGTCACCCAGCCGATCCCGGTGACCTGCGCGGTGACGGCGGCGGGGCTGGTGGTGGTGGTGGCGGTGGCGGCGTCGGGGGCGTTCACGGCGCGCCGGTCCCGGCCCCGGTGGCGATCCCGGTCCCGGTCCTGGCCCCGGTGGCGATCCCGGCCCCGGCCCCTGCTTCGGCCAGGTGGCGCTGGCGCAGCAGCACCTTGCGGACCTTGCCGGTCGGGCCGAGCGGGATACGCCCGTCCGGGACGGCCAGCACGGTGCGGACCGCGGCGGCCACGTGCGGCTCCAGGGCGGCGAGCACCTCGGCGGTGCGGTCGGCGTCCTGGTCGGCGGCCGGGTCGAGCTGGAGCAGCACGTCGGCGACGGTCCGCCCGCCGTCGCGGAAGGCGACCACGGTGCAGTCGTGCACGTCCGGGCAGGAGGCCAGGACGCGCTCCTCGCTGGCGGCGGTGTGCAGGCGGCGGCCGTCGCCCAGGTCGACGGTGTCGACGGCCCGGTCCACGTGGTAGTAGTAGCCGTCCTCGTCGCGGTACACCAGGTCGCCGGTGAGGAAGTAGTCGCGGACCCGGGTGCGGTGGGTGGTCACCGAGTCGTTCCAGTAGCCGGGGGACAGGGTGGGCGAGCGGGTGCCCAGCTCGCCGACCCGGCCCGGGCCGAGCTCGTTGCCGTCCGGGTCGAGGACCGCGCAGTCGACGAAGGCGTGCGGGCGGCCCACGCAGCGGCCGTAGCGCTCGGAGTCGACGGTGTGGGTGATGAAGAAGTGCGAGTGGCCCATCTCGGAGGAGCCCAGGCCGTCGATGAACACCGACCCGGCGGCGCGGACCCGGCCCTGCCGGGTGGCGGTCTCGCGCGAGCCCTGGGCGACCAGGCGGCGGATGTGCGCCTCGTGCGCGCAGTCGCCGGTGTTCCACCACAGGCCGACCGAGGAGAGGTCGCGGGCGGACAGGTCCTGCCGGGCCAGGTCGGCCCAGGTGGTGGCGAAGCCGTACACGCCCAGCGGCTGCCAGCGCTCGATCGCCTCCAGCACCGCCGGGCCCGACTGTTGGGAGATCAGGTGCAGTTGGGCGTCGAAGCTGAGCGCCAGGTTGACCGCGATCAGGGTGGCGGCGTGCGCGGCGGGCAGCGCGCTGAGCACCCGGTCGATGCCCTGCGGCCGGGGCAGCAGCAGGCGGTGGCGGATCGCCGCGTACAGGCTCTGGTGCGAGTGCAGCACCGCCTTGGGCAGGCCGGTGGTGCCCGAGGAGTGGGTGATCGCGACCGGGTCGGTGGGCCAGTGCCGGTACGGTTCGGGCGCCGACTCCGGGTCGCCGTCGGCGAGTTCGGCGGTGTCGGCGAGGACGGGCGCGCCGAAGTCCACGTCGGCCAGGGCCTTGGCGTGGGCGGCGTCCGCGAGCAGCCCGACCGCGTTCAACCGGCGCAGGTAGCGGGCCGAGGTGTCCGCGTCCAGCGCCGGGTTGAGCAGGGCCGGGATCGCGCCGAGCCGGCTCAGCGCGAGGAAGCACAGCACCTGTTCGGCCGCGGCGGACGCCTGCACGGCGACCGGGTCGCGGCGGCGCACCCCCCGGGCGTGCAGGGCGGCGGCCCGGGACCGTACCGCGAGGTCGAGTTGACGGAGCGTCAGGGCGGTGCCCGCCGGGTGGCCGTCGACGGGGGTGTCGAAGGTCAGGGTCGGCGAGTCCAGGCCGAGGCCCTGCTCGACCCGGGTGGTCAGGACGTTGCCGGCGCCGACGGAGCTGTCGGCGGACAGCACGGCGCGAAGGGTGCGGAGGCTCATCGTTCCCGTTCTCTTCTCGTGGTGCGGGAAAGGGGGCGGGCTCCCCCGGCGGGGGCCGCGGTGCCGCGAGGGGCGGGTGCGGGTGTCAGGGGGCGAGCAGGACGGCGGTGGCGCGGTCGGGCGGGCCCTGGACGGCGGTGATGGCGAGCACCTGCTCGGCGTCGCCGTCCTCGATCAACAGGGCGGCCCGCTCGTGCAGTTCGCGCTCCTCCTGGAAGCCGGGGCCGAGCGCGACGACCGGGCCGTCCAGCTGCCAGCGGGCGGCCAGGTGGCCGAGCACCGCGTTCGGGTTGGACTGGAAGAACAGCAGCGGGGCGACCCGCTCCCCGGCGGCGGTGGCCCGGGCCAGCGCGTCCGCCGTCCCGGTGTCGCCGCTCGGGCTGGCCAGCAGCAGCGCGGTGCGCGGCGCCCCGGCGGCCGGGGGCGGGCCGTAACGGGCGCGCAGGCAGCGCTCGGCGGTCTCGGCCACCAGCGGGCTGAACGAGGACTCCACGAAGCCCGCGATGGCGGGCAGTTCTTCCCCCGGCCGGTCCGGCCAGCGGGCGGCGGCCAGCACCCGCAGCGGCCCGGCGAGAACGCGCGCCGCCGCCGACGGGGACGGCGACGGGGACGGGGACGCCGGGTGCGGGTGGCCGGGAACGGCGACGGCAACGGACACGGGAACGGAGACGGCAACGGACACGGGGACGGGGACGTGGTCGGGGAGGACGGCGGGTCTCGGGGCGGTCATGCGGGAGTCACCAGGGGTGCGGGCCGGGCGGCGGCCGGACGGGAACGGACGGGGAGGGCGCGTCGGTGCGGGTGGCCGGGGCGCGGGGTCATGCGGGGGCCACCAGCAGCGCGGTGTTGGCGCCGCCGAACGCGGCGTTGACGGTCAGCGCCAGGCCGGGGGCGGCCGGGCGGGGTCGGTCGAGCACCAGGTCCAGCGGGCAGCCCGGGTCGGGGGCCTGCCAGCCGGCGTTCACCGGCAGCGACCCGGCGCCCAACACGCCTACGGTGACGGCGAGTTCGAGCAGGGCGGAAGCCTCCAGGGCGTGGCCGTGCACGGACTTGGTGGAGCTGACCGGCGGGGTGCCGGTCGGGAAGACGGCGCGCAGCGCGGCGGCCTCGGCCAGGTCGCCGAGCTTGGAGCCCGCGCCGTTGGCGTTGACGTAGCCGATCGCCTCCGGTGCGGCGCCCGCCCGGTCGAGCGCGCCGTGCACCGCCCGGGCCAGGCCGGTGCCGTCGGGGTGCGGTCGGCAGACGTGGAAGGCGTCCCCGGTCCGGGCCCAGCCGGCGATCCGGGCGAGCGCCCGGCCGCCGCGCCGGCGCAGGGCCGGTGCGGACTCCAGGACCACGGCGACCGCCGCGTCGCCGAGCAGCATGCCCCGGCGGCCCAGGCTGAACGGGCGGACGGCGCCGTCCCCGGCCAGCGCCCGGCCGGCGTCGAACACCGCGAAGGTGTCCGGCTCGACCAGGTACCCGGCCGCGACCAGCACCCGTTCGCGGCGCCCGGAGGCGATCAGCGCGGCGGCGTCGGCGACGGCGCTGGACGCCGCGACGCACGCCCCGGTGTAGACCCGGGGCCGCAGCCCGGTCCGTTCGGCGACCTCCGCCGCGACCGGACCGGCCCGCCGGTCGCCGTGCAGGGCGAGCAGCAACTCCTCGTCCGCAGGCGGCTGTTCGAGGTCGACCGGGCCGGAGAGCGCACCCGCCTCGGCGAGCACCGCGACCAGCTGGTCGGCCAGCCGGGGCGAGCCCGGCCCGGTGGCGGCCCGGTCGGTGCGGTGCGCGGCGGTGCCGAAGCGTTCCACCGGGGTGAAGGCCGGCCGCCCGGCGAGCACGCCGTCGGTGAGCGCCGCGAGCCCGGCGCCGAACGCCGAGCGCACGCCGATGCCGCCGACCAGGACGGCGCGCCGCGGCGGACCGTTCCGGAGCGCGGTCGCGGACGTGGCCGCGCTCACGGACGTGGTCGCGGAGGCGGACGGGGTCATGGCGCGGCGGCCCCCGCCTCCGTGGCGGCCTCGACACCGGCCGTGGCACCGACACCGGCACCGGCCGTGGCGCCGGCACCGGCCGTGGCGCCGACACCGGCCGTGGCACCGACACCGGCCGTGGCCCCGGCCGGGGCGGCGGCGAGCTGCGCGTCGAGCGCGGCGACGGCGTCGTCCACCGTGCGGATGGCGTCCAGCCGTTCGTCGTCCAGGTCGACCTGCACGCCGTAGGTCTGTTCGGCTTGGGCGATCAGCCAGGCCAGTTCCAGCGAGCCCAGGTGCTCGTCGACCTGCTCGGGGGAGCGGTCGCCGTAGCGGGCGAGCATGGCCAGCGCCTCGGCCCGGCCGAAGCGCGTGCGGGCGTCCGTGCTCATCAGGCGGTGCTCACCGTGGACTTGGCGACCCGGGCGGCGACCTCGGCGCTGAACTCGTCGATGGTCATCAGCGCGGTGGACTCCATGTCGTCCAGCTCGAAGCGGATGCCGAACTCCTCCTCGACCTGCACCGCGAGGTCGGCCAGCGCCAGCGACTCCAGGTCGAGGCCGGCCGGGCCGAGGTCGGTCTCCGAAGTGACCTGCGAGACGTCGTAGTTCATCCCGGCCAGGGCGGTCAGGACGAACGTGCGGATCTGTTCCTGCATGGACGGACTCTCTCCAGTGCGTCGGGGAGGGAAGGGGAGTGGTTTCCGGGCAGGGCACGCCGACGGACGGGCGGACGGTGTCTGGAGCCGTCCACCCGGCCGGTGACGGCCGCACCGGAAGGGGAGGGAGGAACGCGGGACGAGCGGGACGAGCGGGACGAGCGGGAGGGGTGGATCAGCGGGCGGCGTCGGCCTGTCGGCGCAGGGCGGCGGCGTCCCGCAGCAGCTTCCCGGTGGCGGTCCGGGGCAGCCGCGGCATCAGGTGCAGCCGGCGGGGCAGCTTGTAGCCCGCCAGCTCCTTGCCCAGCAGTTCGCGCAACTGCTCGGCGGGGCCGCCCCGTTCGGACGGCGCGGAGGTGACGCCCTCGGCGGTCGCGGCGTACGCCTCGATCGCGCCGTCGGCGAACAGCACCACGGCCTCGACCACACCGGGGAGCCCGGTGAGGGCCTGCTCGACCTCGTTCAGGTCGACCTTGAGGCCGCCGATGGAAATCTGTGAGTCGCGCCGCCCGAGCACGGTCACCAGGCCGGTGCCGTCCTCGATCAGCGCGGCGTCGCGGGTGTGCAGCAGGCCGTCCGACCAGCGGGTCGGGTCGGTCGGGCCCAGGTACGGGGACCGCTCCCGGGCGATGTGCAGCTCGCCGCCCGCGACGGACAGTTCCATGCCGTGGACGGGTGCCACCGCGGGGTGGTGGTGGCCGTTCAGGTCGGTGGCGATCACGCCGGTCTCGGTCATCCCGTACATGGTGCCCAGCGGGACTCCGAACCTGGCCCGGAACGCCGCGGGCAGCTGCGGGCGGACGAGTTCGCCGGCCACCACCATCCGCCGCAGCTGCGGCAGTTCGGGCGGCGCGGCGGCCGAGGCCAGCAGCTCGGCGTGGAACGGTACCCCGATCACGGTGGTCGGGGCGCCGCCCTCGGCGATCGCGGCCAGGATGCCGGTCGGGGTCATCCGCTGCGGCACCACCAGCTCCACGCCCGCGTGCAGGGCGTGCAGCAGTCCGCCGACCAGGCCGAGCACGTGCACCGTCGAGGACAGCAGCACGGTGCGCTCGCCGCGGGTCGGGAACTCCGGGAGCCGGGCGTAGCGGTCGAGTTCGCGCAGCAGGT
Organism: Kitasatospora sp. NPDC090308; assembly: GCF_044769485.1. Lineage (NCBI taxonomy): Bacteria > Bacillati > Actinomycetota > Actinomycetes > Kitasatosporales > Streptomycetaceae > Kitasatospora > Kitasatospora sp. NPDC090308. Next base: position 667,346 of record NZ_JBIVXY010000003.1, read on the forward strand.
CGGCGGCCGTCCGGGCGATCACCTTGGACGGGCCGGTCGAGCCCGAACTGAGCTGCACCAGGGCGTGCTCGGTCGCGGCTTCGGCACCCCCCGGCAGCGACCGGAACTGCGGTCGGCCGTCGGCGAGTTCGGCCAGCACCCGGGGGTGCAGCCGGTCCACCGCGCGGTCCACCTCGACGGCGGTCAGCCGGTGGTCCAGCAGGATCGCCTGGGCGCCGGAGCGCCAGACGGCCAGCAGGACGGCGACGAACTCCGCCGACGGCGGCATCCGCAGCGCCACCGTCCCGCGTTCGCCGAGCCCGGCGGCGGCCAACTGCCGCTGCCGTTCGGCCACCAGGGCCCGCAGGGTGCCCCTGTTCACCGGAGCGCCGAAGCGCAGGCACGGTTCGCCGTCCGGTCCGGCGAGTAACTGCTCGTCCACCCAGTCCGCGGCGACCGTGCCGCCGCGCACCGGGGTTGGGGTAAGCGTCAACGCAACTCCACGCGCTCGTGTGGGAAGCAAGGTTCGGAAGTTGTGATGCTTCAGTGTGGAACCCCCGTCGGTGCCGACCTTTGCACGGGAGCGCATCAAGGGTCAAGGTCTATACCAGTGGCGGACTGCCCCCTACGCTGTCCCTCGTTTTCGCACGAGTTGACGGAACATCAGGAGGTTCGGACGCGATGGTTCCGCTCACCCTGGCGGAGCACGGCGCGCTGGCCAAGGCCCGGCTGCCCGCCGTGATCTGGGACTTCTTCGACGGAGCGGCCGGGTCCGAGTGGACCGCCGAGGCCAACCTGGACGCCTGGCGCCGGTACGTGCTGCGCCCGCGCGTCCTGGTGGACGTCTCGGCCCCCGACTGCGGCACCGAGCTGTTCGGCGACCGGCTGGCCGCCCCGTACGGCGTCGCCCCGATGGCCTACCACGGGCTCGCCCACCCCGACGCCGAGTGCGCCACCGCCCGGGCCGCCGCCGGGGCCGGGGCGCTGCTGGTCACCAGCATCTTCGCCGGGTGCACCCTGGAGCGGATCGCCGAGGCCGCCCCCGGCGCGCCGCGCTGGCTCCAGCTGTACTGGCTGCGCGACCGCGAGGCGCTGGCCGGGATCGTCCGGCGGGCCGAACGGGCCGGCTACCGGGCCCTGGTGCTCACCGTCGACGCGCCCAGGGTCGGCCGCCGGCTGCGCGACCTGCGCAACGGCTTCGCGCTGCCGCCCGGCATGACCGCCGCCAACCTGGCGCCCCGGCTCACCAGCGCCGCCGGGCAGGCCGCGCCCGGCCGCTCCGGCATCGAGGAGCACTCCCGGCAGCAGTTCGACCCGACGGTCACCTGGGCCGACCTGGCCTGGCTGCGGCGGCGCACCGAGCTGCCGCTGCTGCTCAAGGGCGTGCTCACCGCCGAGGACGCCAGGCTCGCCGTGGAGCACGGCGTGGACGGCCTGGTCGTCTCCAACCACGGCGGCCGCCAGCTCGACGGCACCCCGCCCGCGCTGGACGCCCTGGCCGAGGTGGTGGACGCCGTCCCGGCCGACCACCCGGTGCTGGTCGACGGCGGCCTGCGGCACGGCTCCGACCTCGCCAAGGCGCTGGCCCTGGGCGCCCGCGCCGCGCTGGTCGGCCGACCCGTGCTGTGGGGCCTGGCGCACGGCGGCGCGGACGGCGCCCGGGCGGTGCTCGACCTGCTGCGCGAGGAACTGCTCGACACCATGGTGCTGGCCGGTCGGCCCACCCTCGCGGACCTCGACCGCGGCGCGCTCGCGCCCTGGCCGGCGGCCCCGCAGACGTACCGCTGAGCGCGCGTCCCTCTCCTTATATATAGGGGCCGTGACGGAGCACCGACAAATCATGTGAAAGAGAACGGAAGAACCCCCCGTGACGCACACCGAACCCCGCGCCTCCGACACCCCCGCCAGTACCGCTCCCGGACCGGTCGGCACCCCCTCCGGGACCGCCGCGCCCGCCCTGACCGCGACGTCCGCCGCGCCCGCCGCGGAGCTGTTCGCGGACTGGGACTGGGAGGACCCCGACGGCCTGGCCGCCCGCACCGACGCCTTCACCGAGGACCTCGCCCGGTGCGCCGCGATCGAGCTGGTCCGCCCCGAAGTACCGCACACGCACCAGGACTTCCGGGACCTCGGCGTCACGGGCGTCGAGTTCGCCGCGTTCCGCACCCGCCACCCGCAGGGCCTCGGCACCGACCTGGTCGGCCTGCACACCGACACCGAGGAGACCCGCCCCGGCCCGGTCTACCGGATCGACGGCACCAGCCTGTACACCCGGCTGGACATCGGCGCGCCGCTCCCGTTCGCCGACCACAGCGTCGACTGGGTGTACGCCGAGCACCTGATCGAGCACGTCCCGCTCGACACCGCCGTGCGCTGGCTCGCCGAGGTGCGCCGCGTCCTGCGCCCCGGCGGCCTGCTCCGCCTCACCACCCCCGACCTGGCCCGGTACGTCGAGGGCTACCTCGACGACCGCGAGCAGTTCTTCCGCCGCCATCGCCGCCGCCTGCGCACCATGCGGGTCGGGCCGCCGATGCCGGAGCGGCGGGCCTTCATGCTGAACCAGATCTTCTACCACTTCGGCCACCGCTGGATCTACGACGAGGCCGAGCTGCGGTACGTCCTGGACCGGGCCGGCTACGGCGCGTTCACCGTCGTGCGGCAGGAGTTCCAGACCGGCGCCCGACCGGACGTCGCCGCTCTCGACACCGCCTTCCGCAAGGACGAGTCGATCTACCTGGAGGCCGTCGCCCCCGGAGGACCGCGCTGATGCCGCTGCACCCCCAGGCCGAGGCGGTGCGGGCCCGCCGCGCCGCCGCCGGCACCCCGCCGCTGTACACCCGCACCCTGGCCGAGGCCCGCGCCGCCGACCTCGCCGACCTGCGCGCCGCCACCGGCGCCGGCGAACCCGTCCACCGGGTCGAGGAGTCCACCGTCGAGGGCCCCGGCGGCCCGCTCGCGCTGCGCCGCTACCGGCCCGCGCCGCGCCCGCAGGACGCCCCACCCGGCCCGGCCCTGCTCTACCTGTACGGCGGCGGCTGGGTGCTCGGCTCGCTGGAGACCGGCGACCCGGTCTGCCGTGCGCTGGCCAATGCCACCGGCGCCGACGTGTTCGCCGTCGGCTACCGGCACGCCCCCGAGCACCGCTTCCCCGCCGCCCTCCACGACTGCTGGGCCGCCCTCGACCGGATCGCCCGCCAGGCCCCGCAGTGGGGCCTCGACCCGGCCCGGATCGCGGTCGGCGGCGACAGCGCCGGCGGCAACCTGGCCGCCGCCCTCACCCTGCTGGCCCGCGAACGCGGCGGTCCCGCGATCCTGCACCAGCTGCTGGTCTACCCCAACACCGACCACCGCGTCCCCGCCGACGGCGAGGCCGACCCGGCGCTGTTCAACCGGCACTCGGTGGCCTGGTACTGGTCGCACTACCTCGCCGACCCGGCCGACGGCGCGAACCCGCTGGCCTCCCCGCTGCGCGCCCCCTCGCTGGCCGGCCTGCCGCCCGCCACCGTGATCACCGCCGAGTACGACCCGCTGCGCGAGGAGGGCGAGGAGTACGCCGAGGCCCTGCGCGCCGCCGGCGTCCCCGTCGAACTGCGCCGCTACCACGGCATGCCGCACGGCTTCTTCGCCATGCCCGGCCTGCTGGACGACGGCCGCCGCGCCCAGCTCTTCGCCGCCGAACGACTGGTGGCGGCCTACCGGACCGGCGCGGCGGAGGGCGCCCGATGACCAGGGTGCTGCACCTCGCCGACCTGCACGGCTCGCTGTCCGACCCGCTGCTGGACGCGATGACCTTCCTCAACGAGGTCACCGCCCGCTACCCCGAGGCCGTCTCCTTCGCCCCCGGCCGCCCGTACGAGGAGTTCTTCGACCCGGCGGACGTCCCCCGCCACCTGGAGACCTACCTGCGCCACCTGCGCGAGGAACGCGGCCTGACCGACGGCCAGGTCCGCCGGGAGGTGTTCCAGTACGGGCGCACCAAGGGCCTGATCGCCCCGCTGATCGCCCGCGCGCTGGCCGCCGACGAGGGGATCGACACCGACCCCGAGGCGCTGGTGGTCACCGTCGGCGCCCAGGAGGGCATGCTGCTGGTGCTGCGCGCCCTGTGCGCCGGACCGGACGACGTGCTGCTGGTCTCCGCGCCCTGCTACGTCGGCGTCACCGGCGCGGCCCGGCTGCTCGACCTGACCGTCCACCCCGTCCCGGAGGCCGGGCGGGACGGCGGCCTCGACCCCGCCGCGCTGGCCGCGGCCGTCCACGCCCTGCAGGCCGCCGGGAAGCGCCCCCGGGCCTGCTACGTCGTCCCCGACTTCGCCAACCCCAGCGGCGCCAGCATGGACGAGGCGGCCCGCCGCCGGCTGCTGGAGGTGGCCGAGGAGACCGGCGTCCTGCTGATCGAGGACAACCCCTACGGCTTCTTCGGCCGCACCGCCGCCGCCCGCCCCACCCTCAAGGCCCTGGACGGCGACCGCGGCAACGTGGTCTACCTCGGCTCGTTCGCCAAGACCTGCTTCCCCGGCGCCCGGGTCGGCTACGTGGTCGCCGACCAGCGGGTCGCGGGTGGCACCGCCGCCGGGGCGTCCGTCGGCGCGCCCGCCGGGCTGCTCGCCGACGAGCTGGCCAAGCTCAAGAGCATGACCACCGTGAACACCTCGGCGCTCAGCCAGGCCGTCATCGGCGGCATGCTGCTCGACGGCGGACTGCGCCTGCGGGACGCCAACGAGCCCGCCCGGCGCTTCTACGCCCGCAACATGGACACCCTGCTGGACGCGCTGGAGACGGCCTTCCGGGGCGTTCCCGGCGTCTCCTGGAACCACCCCGACGGCGGCTTCTTCGCCGTCGTCACGGTGCCCTTCCGGGCCGACGCGCAGGCCCTGGACGCGTGCGCCCGCAAGCACGGCGTGCTGTGGACCCCGATGGACGGCTTCCACCCGGGCGGCGGCGGGGAGCGCCAACTGCGGCTCTCCTGCTCCTACCTGACGCCGGAGGAGATCGCTGACGGCGTGCGGCGGCTGGCCGCCTTCGTGGCCGAGTACGCCGATTACGCCGATTACGACGAGTACGCCGAGTACGCCGAGTACGACGCCGAGCCCGCGGGGTCCGCGGAGCGTGCGGCGGAGCGCGCGGAACCGCTCGCGGAGGGCGGCCCGGGGAACGGCTGAGCGCAGCACCGAGCGGGGCCCGGCGGCACGGGAGTGCCGGGCCCCGCTCCGGTGCGTCCCGCCCCGGACCGTCCGGGCGGGTCCGGGCGGTCCGAGGCGGGACGGGGGTCAGCGGATGCGCTGGGCGAACAGCCGGGCCGACCAGGCCACCGCGAGGGCCGTCATCAGGCCGGTCAGCAGCAGGCCGCGCCACACCTCGGGCGCGTCCAGGTGCCCGGCGAACAGCGCCCGCATGCCCTCCACGGCCCAGTAGCAGGGGTTCCAGGACGCGGCGGTGCGCAGCCAGGCGGGGGCCAGCGCGATCGGCAGCAGGGTGCCGGAGAGCAGGGCCAGCGGCTGCGCGATGGTGTTGACCACCGGGCCGAGCGCCGCGTCGGTGGGCACCAGCAGGGCCAGGCCGTAGGAGACCGAGGACGCCATCAGCGCCATCAGCGCGAGCAGCGCCAGCGCCAGCAGCAGGTCGGTGAAGCCCACGGTCAGGCCGAACGGGATGGCCAGCACGGAGATCAGCACCGCCTGGATGAGCAGCGCGGTGGTCTCCCGCAGCGCCCGGCCGAGCAGCAGGGCGACCCGGCTGACGGGCGTCACCCGGGAGCGCTCGATCACGCCCGCGTGCAGCTCGCCGAGCAGGGTGAATCCGGTGAACAGGCCGCCCATGACGGCCAGCGCGGACAGCAGGCCGGGCACGTACACCCGGTAGGCGTCGGCGGTGCTGTGCGCGCCGGACGCGGCCAGCGCGGAGGTCAGCAGCGGGGCGAACAGCAGCAGGTAGCACAGGGGTTGGAGCAGTCCGACGGCGATCCACACGGGGGAGCGGGCCATCAGGAGCAGTTGGCGCTGGTAGACCAGCCAGGTGTCGCGGGCGAGCTTCAACGGGGACCTCGGGGCGTCGGTTCGGGACGGCGGTTCGGGGCGGCGGTTCCGAGAACGGGGGATCAGCTGTGGACCAGCGCGCGGCCGGTCAGGGCCAGGAACACGTCGTCCAGGCTGGGGCGCTGCAACTGGACGTGCTCGGGCTCGATGCCGGCGGCGGCCAGGGCGCGCAGCAGCTGCGGGATCGCGGTGGCCGCGGAGTCCACGTGCAGGCGCAGCCCGTCCTCGCCGGGCAGGGCCTCCAGGCGCTGCACGCAGGGGAGTTCGGCCAGGGCGCGCTCGGCGCCGGCGGTGGCCTCCGGGTCGGGCAGGCCGATGGTGACGGAGTCGCCGGCGATCTTCTGCTTGAGCTCCTCGGGGGTGCCCTCGGTGACGATGCCGCCGTTGTCGACGATGCCGATCCGGTCGCACAGGGCGTCGGCCTCGTCCAGGTAGTGGGTGGTCAGCAGCACCGTCATGCCCTGCTCGCGCAGGCGGCGGACCTCGGCCCACACCTGGGAGCGGCTGCGCGGGTCGAGCCCGACGGTCGGCTCGTCCAGGAACAGCACCCCGGGCCGGTGGATGACGCCGAGCGCCAGGTCGAGGCGGCGGCGCTGGCCGCCCGAGTACGTCTTGCAGACCCGGTCGCCGAACTCGGCGAGGTGGAAGGCGGCCAGGCCCTGCTCGGCGCGCCGCACCGCCTCGGCCTTGCGGATGCCGTACATCCGGGCCTGCATGACGAGTTCCTCGCGGGCGGTGGCCTGGTCGGTGGTGCCGCCGCCCTGGGCGACGTAGCCGATCCGGCGGCGGACCTCGCCGGGCTCGGCGCGCAGGTCGGCGCCGGCCACGGTGGCCGCGCCGCCGTCGGGGACGAGCAGGGTGGCGAGCATGCGCAGCGTGGTGGTCTTGCCTGCGCCGTTCGGGCCGAGGAGGCCGTAGATCTCGCCCTCCGCGACGTTCAGGTCGATGCCGCGCACCGCGTCGACGGTGGCGGCGCCGCGGCGGGGCCGGAAGGACTTGCGCAGCCCCTTGGTCACGATCAACCCGGACTCCTGTGGTCGGTGGGTGCGGTTGGGTGCGGTCGGGTGCTTCGAGGGAAGCGGGTGCTTCGAGGGAAGCGGGTGCGTCGGAGGAACGGATGCTCCGAGGGAGGCGGACGTTCCGGGGAAGCGGGGTGAGGGGCGGATGCCGGAGCAGACCCTAGGCCCCGACCGGGCTCCCCGACAATGGTCTGGACCAGGTGGCGGGGCGGTGCCGGTGCGGTGCGCGCGCGAACCGCTCCAGCCGTTCGGCGGCGGCCACCGCGCCGCCCCCCGCGCGCAGTTGACGCCCCAGCAGTTCGGCGGCGGAGCGGAACGCGGGATCGTCGAGGACGGCGCGCAGCGCCGCCCGCAGCCGCTCGGGCCCGGCGGCGGCGAAGTCGACCCGGACGGCCGCGCCCAGCGCGGCCAGCCGCCCGGCGGTCACCGGCTGGTCGTGCCGGATCGGGGCGAGGACCAACGGCCTGCCGTGGACGAGGGATTCGCCGACGGTGTTCATCCCGCCGTGGCACAGTACGGCGTCGACCGCCCCGCGCTCAAGCAGTTCCAGCACCGGAACGCGCGCACACCCGATCGCGCCCGGCGGCAGCGGGACGTCCCCGGGGGCGGCCACCACCGCCTGCACGTCCGGGAGTCCGGCCAGCGCGGTCGCCGCCCGGCCCAGGAAACCGCCCGCGACCTCGGCGGACAGCGTGCCCATGGTGACCAGCACCCGGCGCCGCGCCGGGTCCAACCGCTCCCAGGGGAACGGCGGTTCGGGACGCTCCGCGAGCAGCGGGCCGACCAGCGCGTACGTGTCCGGGACGGTCGCGGCGTCCAGGCCGAGCAGGGCGGCGCTGCTCGCGGCCAGCACCAGTCCGGGGGAGAAGCGCGGGTCGGTGTACTCCGCGGCGGGCAGCCCGGCCCGCTCCCACAGGCCGCGCAGCACCCCGTCCCGCCAGGCGGCCAGGCCACCGCCGCCGCTGCCACCGTCACCGTCACCGTCACCGCCACCACCGCCGTCACCGCGACCGCCGCCGTCCGGCAGGTCGTCGTCCAGCAGGTCGCCGTCCAGCGGGTCGCCGATCTCCAGCGAGGACGGTGCGAAGCTCGCCCACGGCACGCCCGCGCCGTGCGCGGCCAGCGCGCCCGCCGGGCTGTGCTGGTCGGCCAGCACCACGTCCGGCCGCCACTGCTCGACGGCCCGCCGAACCGCGCTCAGGGTGAACCGGGTGTGCGGCACCACGAAGCCCTCCCACAGCGAACGCACCGCCGCCGCCCCGCCCACCGCCTGCTCGCGGAACACCCGGGCACCGGTCGGGTGCACCACCGCATCCGGCCCGAGCAGCGGGCGCAGGGCCGACTCCGGCCCCACCCAGGCCACTCGGTGCCCGCGCGCGGCCCAGGCCAGGGCCAGTGCCCGGGCCGGCAGCAGGTGCCCGGCCAGCGGGGGCACCACGATCAGCAGGCGCAGCGGGGGGATCGGGGGGAGCGGAGGGAGCGGGGGCGTGGCGGCGGGCACGGGCGGTTCTCCTCGGAGCGGCGGATCGGGAGCTTGCTGGAAGGGGGCGCGAGGGCAGGCGGGAAGGGGGCGCGGGGCGGCCCGGCGGGGCCGGAACCGGCGCGGGATCGGCGGCACCGGCGGGAATCCCGTACGAGTCGTGTGCGGACGAGGGGGAACTGGTACAGACCACAGGGGGAGGCCGGGAAGGAAGCGTCGGCGATCTCTTGTGCGGGCCGGTGAGGCGACGGAATACTAGCCCGCGTGACCGCTCTGGAGGCAGTCGCCGTCCACCTGCCGCCCGTCGCCGAACCGATCGAACTGGTCGGGGAACGCCTTGGGCTGACGGACCGTCAGATCCGACTGTTCCGCCGGTTCCACGGCCTGGACCAGGTCAGGGTGGACCCCGACGGCGACCTGACCGATCTGCTCACCGCCGCAGCGACGGCCCTGGCCCCGCTGCGCGGCAACGAACACCGCGTGAGGTACGTGCTGCACGCGCGCAGCCTGCCGATCGCGGCACCCTACCCGCACAACCCGCTGCACGACGTGCTCGGCCGTCTGGGGCTGACGCACGCCCGTGCCTTCACCATCACCCACCACGCCTGCGCCGGCTCCCTGCTGGCCCTGGACGTGGCCGGTCGGCTGCTGGCGGCAGATCCCGACCCCGAGGCGCTGGCGTTGATCCTGGCGGGCGAGAAGACCTTCACCCGGGACGCCCGCATCGTCCCGGACACCGCCCTGTTCGGCGAAGGGGCGGCCGCCTGCCTGGTGCGGGCCGGAGGTGAACGCGACCGCGTGCTGTCCTACGCGGTCGACCAGCACGGCGAGTTCGACGGGCGGCTCGCCGACGATCCGGAGCTGATGCTGGACTACCAGCGCAGCTACCCGGAGCTGATGGTGGCCGTGATGGAAGCGGCACTGGAGGAGGCCGGCGAGAGCTGGGACTCGATCCGGCTGCTGCTGCCGCACAACGTCAACCAGATCTCCTGGAAGCGGATCTGCCGCACGACCGGGTACCCGCCCGAGCGCGTGGTGCTGGACAACGTCCCGGCGGTGGGGCACAGCTTCGCCGCCGACATCCTGCTCAACCACCACACCGCCACCACCCGCGGCCTGCTCCGCCGCGGCGACCGCTACCTGGTCGCCGCGTCCGGGATCGGCGCGACCTTCGCCGCCATGGTGCTCCAGCACTGACCCGCGCCGACCCGCACCGCCCCGGCACCCCGGGACGGTCGGACGCCCGGGCCCGGCGGCACGGCGCCCCGCCGGCGCCGCGCGCCCACGCCACCCAGTCCACCCGCCCGCACCCGGCCGTCCCGCCGGAGTGCCGGCCAGATCAGGGGATCGCCATGACCGACTCCGCCACCGACCTCGCCGTGCCCGAAACCGCCACCGATGCCGTGGGTACCGCCGACGCCGCCGTGGACCCCGAGCTGCGCGGCCGGGCCCTCGACGGCATCCTGCTGCTGCTGCCCCGGGTGCTCAAGCGCGAGCTGCCCGAGATCGGCGAGAACGCCTGCCTGTTCGACGAGGTCGGCCTGACCTCCGCCGCCACCCTGGAACTCATCCTGGAGCTGGAGGACCACCTCGACGTGCAGATCGACGTCGAGGGCATCGACCAGGACGACCTGCGCTCGGTCGGCACCCTCGCGGGCTTCGTCGCCGGGCACGTGATCGCCGAGGACTGACGACCGTGCGCGTCCGCGGACCGCTCCCCGCCACCACCCTGCCGCGCGCCGCCTCCCCGCTGCGCCTGACCGCCGCCCACGCCCTCGACCTGCCCGGCGACTCCCCGCTCGCCGCCGACCCCGACCTGCGCGTCTTCACCGCCGACCTGGCCCGCCCGTACGGCGTGGCCCTCGACGAGGACGCGCTGGCCGGGGCGCGCGGCCAGTCGTACGCCGCGCTGGCCGAACGCGCCATCGGCGCCCTGGTGGACCCGACCCGCCCGGTCGACCTGCTGCTGCTGGTGTACGCCACGCCCGACGTCCGGCCCGGACAGGCCGTGGCCCTGCACCTCGCCGGGGTCTGCCCGGGCGCGCCGCTGTCCTTCGCGCTCTGCGACGAGGGCGCCGGCGCCGGGTTCAGCGCGCTGCGGATCGCCGACGCCTACGCCCGCACCGCCGGGGCCCGGCGCGCCCTGCTGATCGCCGTCGAACAGGCCGACCTGCACCACCGCCCGCACCGGCCCGCCCGGCTCCCGGACCGGCACTCCGCCGCCGCCCTGCTCTGGGAGGCCGAACCGGAACCCGGCCGCCCCCTGCAAGAGCTGCGCAGCGCACATGAAGTGACGGTCCGTCAGATCGCGGACACGCTCAAGGAGTGGTGCGCCGACCTGCCGGAACAGGCCCTGCTGCTGCTCGGCCCCGGCCTGGCCGGAACCGAACCGCCGGGCGGCCTGGAGACCCGGGCGGCCCGCCCCGGCAACCCGTACACCGGCGGTTGGGCCGCGCTCGGCGCGGCGCTCGCCGACCCCCGGCTCGCCGGACGGCCGCTCGCGCTCGCCGACCACGAACCGGAGACCGGCCGCCTCGACCTCGCCCACTGGGCACCGTCCCCCGGAGCGGCCCCGGCATCAGGCCCGGGTACGGGCACGGGAACGGAGCCCGTCCGGTGACCGACATCTGGCTGATCCGCACCGACGCCGCCCTCCCCGGCGCCCTCGCCCTGCTCGACGCAGACGAACGCGCCCGCGCCGCCCGCCACCCCGACGGCCCCGCCCGCCACCGCTTCGTCACCGCGCACGCCGCCGCCCGGCTGCTCACCGCCGCCGCGGCCGGCCTGCCGCCCGACCGCGTCCGTTGGCGCCGCGGCCCGCACGGCCGCCCCGAACCCGACGGCCTCCAGGGCGAGTTGAGCGTCAACCTGAGCACCGCCGGCCCGTGGGCGCTGTTCGCCGTGGAGCACTGCCACGAGGCGGACGGCGGCGGCATCGGCGTCGACCTGGAACCCGTCCCGGACGGCCGGGCCGCCGCCCGGCTCGCCGCCCGCTACTACCCGGCGGACGAACCCGCGCCCGACGCCGAGGAGTTCACCCGCCGTTGGACCCGCAAGGAGGCGTACACCAAGGCGTACGGCGGACGCCTCGCCGACGGGCTGCGCACCCACGCCGGACCGCCCGGTGACACGCCCGGCCCGCACCGGCTGCACGGCCCGCTCGGCCCGTGCACCGTCCACGACCTGCTCGCGCCCCCCGGCCACCGGGCCGCCGTCGCCCGCACCGGCACCCGCCCCGTCCGACCGCGTCTGCGCAGCTACCCGGAGCCGGAGCCGTCCGCGCGCCCGGGAGCACCCGCCGCACCGGACGCGCCCGCCGCGCGCGACGACGACCACCGCACCCCCGCCGCCCGTCGGCCCCGACCCTGAGGCAGAGCCATGAGCACCCGCCACCCCGACGACGCCACCCCGCTGCCCACCGCCGCGCCCGGCGTCCAACTCCAGCCCGCCGCCTACGAGAAGCTGCTCGACGCGCTGCGCGGGTCGATCGCCCGGCTGGCCGCCGAGGAGCCCTTCGAGCGCCTGGTCGTGCCGCCGGTGATCTCCCGCGCCACCATCGAGCGGGCCGGTTTCGCCGCCTCCTTCCCGCACCTGCTCGGCACCGTGCACAGCTACACCGGCAGCGCCGCCGAGTGGCGCGGGCTCGCCCCGCTGATCGCCGGGTCCGGCCCCTGGCACGCCCGGCAGGACATCTCCGACCTGGTGCTGCTGCCCGCCGCCTGCTACCCCGTCTACGCCACCCTCACCGGCCGTGACCTGCGCGAACCCGTCCGCTACAGCGTCGAGGCGCAGTGCTTCCGGCAGGAGGCCACCGCCGAGCCAGGCCGGCTGCGCAGCTTCCGGATGGCCGAACTGGTCACCGCCGGCACCCCCGCGCACTGCCAGGAGTGGCGCGAGCAGTGGCTGGGCAGGGTCGCCGACTGGCTGGAGGGGCTCGGCCTCAAGCCCGCGGTCGAACTCGCCGACGACCCGTTCTTCGGCGGCGGCCGCAAGCTCTACCAAGCCGCCCAGCGCGCCCAGGAGTTGAAGTTCGAACTGCGCGTCCCGGTGGCCGACGGCCTGCCGCAGGCGATCGCCTCCGCCAACATCCACAAGGACCACTTCGGCGAAGCCTTCGACTTCACCGCCGACGGCGAGACCGGGAACACCGCCTGCACCGCCTTCGGCCTCGACCGGATCGCCCTCGCCCTGCTGCACACCCACGGACCCCGACCCGTGGACTGGCCCCCGCACCTCGGCACCGCCCTGAACGGAGACTGACGGCATGTCAGCCGCACCATCCGGAAGCAACCCGGAGCCCACCACCCTCACCCTGCACTACCGCGCCGACGCGCCCGAGGCCGAGGGCCCGCTGACCCTCGGCCAGGACAACATGATCCGCTGCCTGCGCCACGACGAGCCCTCGCACATGAACAAGCAGGCCACCTGGTACGTCCCGCCCGGCGCCGAACTCCCCGCCTGCCTCGACGCGCTGCGCACCCTCGCCGAGCGCCACGCCGCGCTGCGCACCGTCTTCCCCGGCCCCGCCGACCGCCAGCCGGAACGCCAGCGGGTGCGCGCCGAAGGCGAGTTCACCGTCCGGGTGATCGCCCTCGCGGACGGCGAGGACCCGGCCGCCCGGGCCGAGGAGTACTGCTGGGAGGGGCGGCGGCAGGCGTTCGACCTGGCCGAGGAGTTCCCGCTCCGCTTCGCCCTGCTCACCCGGCACGGCCGGCCCGTGCTGCTCGCCGTGGTCATCTGCCACGCCCAACTCGACGGCGTCGCGACCGGGTTGCTGTTCCAGGAGTGGCTGACCCTGGCGGCCGGCGGCACCCTGCCCGCGCCCGCCGCGCCCACCCCCGTCGAGGTCGCCGCACAGGAGCACTCCTCCTCCGGACAGCGCCGCACCAAGGCCGCGCTCCGGCACTGGGAGCACATCCTGGCCGAGCAGCCCACCTCGGTGTTCGCCGACGACCGGATCGGCCCCAACGACACCCTGCTGCCCACCCTCGGCGTCCGCTCCACCGCCGGCGCGGCCGCCCTGGAACGCGCCACCGCCCGTACCGGAGCCTCCAACTCGGCCGTCCTGCTGGCCTGTTACGCCGTCCTCGCGGCCCACCGGGCGGCCCGCACCACCGTGGTGATGGCCGCGCTCTCCGCCAACCGGCACCGCCCCGGCCTCGCCGAGCACATCGGCACCCTCGCCCAGGACGCGCTGCTCGCCGTCGACACCGACTGCCCCGACCTGGACACCCTGATCGGCCGCACCCAGGCCCACGCCCTGTCCGGCTACTGGCACGCCACCTTCGACGCCGAACGGATCTGGCAGCTCATCGAGGACGTCGCCGTCCGGCGCGGCGCCCGGTTCGCCCGGCACGTCGTGGTCAACGACCTGAGCGCCACCGTCCCCGCCGAGATCGCCGCCGCCCGCCCGCTGCCGCCCAGCGAGCCCGACCTCGCCTGGTACCCCGCCGAACCCACCCCCACCCGGCTGATGCTCAACATCTGGCGCACCGCCGGCTGCCTCGAATTCACCCTGCACACCCACCCGGACGTCCTCGACCGCGAGGAGACCGAACTCTTCGCCCACGCCCTGCTCCGCCTGCTCGACCTCGCCGGCACCCGCACCGTGGCGCTCGGCCCCGGCGGCGAGATCGCCGCCCTCAGCGGCCTGCCCACCGGCCGCCGGGAGAAGGCCCGCTGGCGGCAGGTCGGCAGCAACTGGGTCGACCTGGACGCCGTCGCCGACCTGCTGCGCACCGCCCTGCCCACCCTGCGGGACGTCGAAGTCACCTGGGAGGAGGGCGAGTTGACCGCCATCGCCGACACCGGCCCGGACCCGCTCACCCCCGAGCAGGCGCACGCCGCGGTGATGGCCGCCCTCCCCGGCCACGACACCGCGATGGCCCCGCACCACTACGTCCTGCCGCACGGCGTCGGCACCGGGCGCGCCTAGTAGTGCTTCGTTACGTTGGGTGATCTTGCCTGTTGGTGGGCATTCTTCGGGTGTGAAGCTGGGGGATGTGGAGCGGCTCCGTGGTGAGTTGGCGGAGTTCGTGGGTGATGTGTTCGGGTCGTTGCCGCGGCGGGACCAGCGTCGGTGGGGTGCCTGTTACCTGCGGGGTCTGATGCTGGACGGTCGGCGCAAGTCGATCCAGCCGATGGCTGCGCGGTTGCCGGACGGGGACATGCA